>NZ_ATMR01000098.1 GCF_000427335.1 Winogradskyella psychrotolerans RS-3
ATAAATTGAAAGTTACTTCTGAAGTACAACCTGTTAATGTATTAGTCAGTACTGCTATTATAGGTTGTGGACTGCTTGTATTTGTATATCCCCCTAAAATTGGGTTGGTTTCTGTACTCGCATTTGCCGCATTCGCATAATAACTCACTGCTACATTCACCTGACCATTTAAAATCTCTGTAGTCTTTGTAGCTAAATCAAAGACTTCTTCGTCATCGCCTGTCGCATTATCATCACACAACTCATAGTTTGTTACTGCTATGACTGTTGGTTTTGGATTTACAATCAATTGAAGTGGTGTGGTATCATAACAACCCGTTGCACTATTTTCAATACGTGCTATAATTTCTTGTGATCCGGCTTGGGTATTGGTGTAATTAGTTGGTAATGCACTACCTCCTACTTCTGCATCAGCTTGATTAGCATAATAGCGAACCGTCATACCAGATTGTGAGCCAGTAACTTCTGCGTCTTTAGTACTAAGATCAAACACCGCAAAACCATCTGTGTCATCATCACAAACTTCTAATGCTGTTGTGACATTAGCTATCGGGTTTTCTAAAACCTCTAACGCTAAGCTGTTGACGCTATAACAGTTCGTTGTGGTATTCTCTAGACGTACAAATATGGTTTGATTACCCATTGCGGTATTCACATAACCATCAAATATTTCGGCGTTATCGTTTTGTGCTCCCGCTAAGTTTTCATGAAAAGAAACAACCACTCCAGATTGTCCGTTTAAAAACTCTGATTCTTTTGTGTTTAATGGAAATCCTACAAACCCATCCTCATCATCATCACACACTTGTAATGCAGACACCGCAACGACTTCTGGCAACGCATTTACGATAAGATCAAAACTCGTCGTACTATAACAAGTAGGGTGTAAAGGATCTTCTACTCTAACATATATAGTCTCTAAATTTGCTGTGTTATTGGTATAACTCGTTGGTAAAGCTCCTGTGTTATTGTTAGCATTATCCTGACTCGTATGAAATGAAACATTGTAAACCGTTGGGTCTTGTCCGTCTAAAATAACACCTTCTTGACTGCTTAAATCGAAAGTGCCAAAGCCATCATTACTAACGTCATCACAAACTTCCATGGCATCAGGTGTTGTAGCTAAAGCTCTAGCATTAACTACTAAATTAAATAACGCTGTTGCCGAGGCATTGTAACAAGAAGAATCTCCTGCGCTCGATACTCTAACAAAAATAGGTTCTCCATTAACAATATTAGTGTAATCTGATGGTAAAGCATTATCCCCTAAGTCGGCATCGGCAAAACTTAAATGATACGTTACCCTGAAATCTGTTGGTGATTGTGACCCTAATATACCTAATGTTTGGTCGCTTAAATCAAAGCTCCCCAAACCGTCATTAGCGACATCATCACATATTTCTAAATCTGCAACGGGATTGATGGCTGGTTTTAACGCTGCAGTTAGTGAGAATGACGTTATAGAAAAGCAAGTTTGTGAAACATCTGCTAAACGTGCCCAAATAGCTTGAGGACTGGTTACATTAGTATAAAGATTTGGTAATGCACCTAAATTATCTATAGCGTCTTGTTCTGTTAGGTGATAACTTATAGGGAAACTTGTTGGATCTTGACTTCCTAATATGTTAGTATCATTTACTGCTAGATTAAATTCTTCTATTCCAGAAGCGCTACACTCAACTAAATCAATGGCAGTATTGGCGATTGGACTATCTCTAAACTCTACTGTTATTGAATTCGCAGAACCCGAACAAATACTCTCTAATTCAAAATCAGCATAATAAATTCCAGGCTCAGTTACACTAATAGTCGATGATGTTTCACCTGGTATAACGATACCATCTTTATACCAAACATGCGTTGCATTATCAAGTCTTGTATCTAAAACAACCTCTGTACCATCACATGGAGCATTCCCACGTTCAATAGTCATGTCATCACCTAAACTTCCCCCTAAATTAAAACTACCTGCTTTAATAAAAACACCCGAATCATAGGCGTTATCCCTATCATCGGCAATAACCAATTTTATTGTATAAGTTTCTCCAGAAACAACTGCAGACCTCGCCGTAAAAACACGTGTTCTGCCATCAAATGCTATTGGGGGCTGACCATTAGGAGTATAACCACCAAAATACCGTTCATTGATACCCCCACACGGTGCACCATTATCAGGATGTATATTCGTTACTAAAATAGGTTCATTAGAATTTGGTAAAACTGCTAAATTAGAAACATTACCAGAGGAATCCGTTAGTAGAAAAGCAAAAGCATCGGAATAATCACATTCAAAACTCCCCATATTATACTCCTCAGAAGCCATTAAAAAGTCAAAACTAATACTATCCGCTAAAGGAATAAAATCGAATTGAATAGAGCTAGCATTATGAGAATCAACACCAAGTGCTAAGTCTAAACTATCATCACCAGGCCAAGCACCTGTTCCTTCGCTTAAGGTTGTATCATTAGGCCCACCTGCATCACTAGCTTCACCACTGGTTAGTAACAAGCCATCTTCAAAAGGAAAATCAGTTCCATTACTAAAAAATAACCGATTCCATTTGGCTCATCAGTACTATGAGAAATTCCTGTTGAGGCAATAATATTAGATACTGATGCACATGGACTATTTACTAAAACATCTTCAATTAATTGCTCTGGAGTAAACAAATCTTGATCTACCACAACATTCGATCCCAAAACAAAAACGGTGATTATATCTGTATCTGAACATTCTTGTGGGTTAGCATCCGTAACTGTTAAAGTAACTGTATACGTACCCGGATTATCAAAAGTATTCGTAACATTAGGCCCTGAAGCTTCATTTCCTTCTCCGAAATCCCAATCATAAGTAGCTCCCGTATCATCTAAGGAAAAAGTTGCACTTCCAGAAAAATCAATAGATTCTCCGGGTAGAACACCTACAACTCCAGCATTATTAATTGCAGGAGTCGTATTGTCGATAGAGGCTATAACATCCTGACAAGCCGTAGCACATAGAATATCGGCTTCCCAACCTGGACTAGTTCCATTAGCGTTGGATATAAACTCAATGGTTAAGCAACCAGAAGTGTTAGTCTCAGAAGCTCTAACATTGAAAGCGCCAACGGGCCCAACATAAGTTCCTATTAATGGTGCCGAAGTATTATTATCACCATCATAAATTCTCATCACATCTTGGTCATCCCCGGTTTGCGTGAAAAAAGATTGAAAATCAAGAATGGTAAACTCACCCGCGTTTTCCGGACATATAGTAGTTACTAGGTTTTCATCAGTATCATAATTACCAAACCCTCCTCCAGAATCAAAAAACTTATCTGGTGCACAACGTGTAAACGTTCCGTTTTGCATTGATATATCTTGAGCAAAACTAATTATAGAGATGATTAAGGCAAGAAAACATAAGGTTTTTTTCATAATTCAATACTTCAATTCAATTACGCTTATACTTATGAGTTAAAACAAAAAATGACGCGTAAATTTGGTTGATCACGAAATTTAGTCAAATTATATTAATTGACTTAATTTATAGTTATAAAACATCATCTAAAGGTTGAACTTTTAAGCTTGATATTTCATACTTTTGCAAATAAAAAAGATGTCACAAACTAAGATTTCCATAGTCTCTACTTCTAACGACGCCATTAAGAAATTTGAGGCTGATCGATTTTTAACCAATCATAACAGTTTTGAATTCAATAATATAGACGACGCCAAACATTCTCCTTTGGCTCAGCAATTATTTTATCTTCCATTTGTTAAAAAAGTATATATCGCTTCAAATTTTATAGCCATAGAACGTTACAATATCGTTGAATGGAAAGATGTAGAAAATGAAGTTGCGCAACAAATTGAAGATTATTTATCTAAAAATGATATTGTAGTAAGTGAAGATGCTATAAAACCTAAGGCTGCGGTAACTGTATATGCAGAAAGCACACCTAATCCTGGTGTATTAAAATTTGTATGTAATAAAGTGTTAGTGCCAAATTTATATGAGTTTACCTCAATTGAAGACGCTAAGCCATCGCCTTTAGCGACAGCTTTATTCCAATTTCCATTTGTGAAGAATATTTACATGGAAAAGAATTTCATTTCTATTACTAAGTTTGATATTATAGAATGGGAAGAGATCACACTTCAATTGCGAGAGTTTTTAAAATCTTATGTTGAAGATGGCAAAATTATTTTAAATGATGATGCTCCAAAGCAGTTGAAAAAAACAGAAGAAGCTATTGAGCAAAAATTTGAAGCTTTAGATGATATTTCAAAAAATATTATAAATATTCTTGAAGAGTACATTAAGCCAGCTGTTGAAAGCGATGGAGGGAATATTGAATTTATATCTTACGATGAAGCTACCAAAAAAGTTGAAGTATTATTACAAGGAGCTTGCAGTGGATGTCCATCATCAACTTTCACTCTTAAAAATGGTATTGAGACTATGCTAAAAGATATGCTGAATGACAATTCGATTAGTGTAAATGCTATAAATGGTTAAAATTCATTAACGTTAAACGAAGACTATTCTCAAATTAGATATTATAAATGACTCAATTTGCAAATCAGAGCTAGAGCATTAAATTATAACATGCATTAACTAAACGTAATTGTCTTCTACTACAGTTTATATCGCAGTGGTATAGCTTTTTACTAAACCGCGGCCTATGCTTAACAAAAGCATAATTCACTATAAAATTGAAGTAAAACCACTTTAACAGAAGTCACCCCTTACATTACAGACACGTTTCTATCTTTAAAATCAGAAAATTCTAAGGATAGAATATTCAGTAATGGATATATTGCTGATGGCAATATTAAAGGCAATAAATGTATACAGATGCTCACTGAGATGTTTGTTTGTTCTAAAAAAGTATTCGAGTTTTGCTCTATAAATAAAAGAACAATTTCTAAATTCCTTTCCAAAGAACGAGATAAAGCTAAAGTCATACATTAAAATCCAAGACTTAAAAAATGAAAATAGTCTCTTAATTATCTTCTATTTCTAAATAATAAAGGTTTTTTATAAAGTAATGTTTCATTAGACAAATTGAAATTAAGGTAAAAAATTTTAAGCCCGTTTGCGACAGTAAATATTGCTAATGTTAAATCTAACCTTGAAATTTTATAACTGATGAAAATTTATTAGTTTCGCTAACTTGATATTAAAAAAACTAGATTTTCATTATCTATAAAGTCAATGACATTTTTCTAAACTCATAAAAGTTAGGGAACATTGCAATAAAGCATTTCATAAAGCGATAATAATATTTGACGGGTTTATGTTTTAAAAAACATTATAACCTTGAATAGGAATATTATTTAATTTAACATTAATTAAAAAATTAAACCTTTAAATAAATTATGACACGTATTAAACTTCTCATTCCTATAATTTTATTAAGCTTATGTGCTACAGAAATAAGCTACGCACAGAATACAAGCGCTAGTGAGAGCATGCGCGCCCGCGATTTAGACCGTATGCAATCTGCTGGACAACTTAATAATAACAAATTATCTAATGCTGTAGGTTCTCCTTTTATAAAAGAATCATTTGAACTAGTAAAACTCGATAAATTTGGGGACCGCCTTTATCAAGCAAGATATAATGCAAATTTAGGTGAAATGCAGATTAAACGCGAAAACGACACCATTGCATTGAATAATTCTGAAGACATGACAATAACATTTACTTCAGATAGCAAAACTTATAAAACCTATAATTACATAAATAAAGAAGGCATATCAAAACAAGGTTTTCTTGTTGTATTAAAAGAGAGTGAATCTTTAACTCTTTTACAAGAAGAAATCGTAAAATTCTACGAAAAAAAGCCAGCAGTTAGTAGCTATGCTAAAGACAAACCTGCGGAATATAAAAGAGCGAATGATGTTTATTATTATAAACAAGATGATAAAGTATCCTTATTACCTCAAAAACGTAAAGATTTTTTAAAATCATTTCCTGCACATTCAGATAAGCTCAAAACTTATATAAAGAAAAACAAAATTAGTCTTAAAGATCATGAAGATTTAATTACTTTATTTGAGTACATGAATACATTATAATCTCTATAGCTAAAAGCTGAATTAAGTTTATTCTGTACCATCTTAGATATAATAACCTGCATACACGTCAAACAAATGTGTTTTGCAGGTTATTTCAGAATAATGATATCCCATTTGATTGTATACTCTTATTTAAAACAACAAATCCAATACACAACATTACCGGTAGATCCCTTTCATTAACAGATAATTTGCAGATATTTTTAAAAGATTTTAATCTTTAATTTTTGAATCTCCCCTTATTGTACGTTTTATAAATATTCTTTGAGAATACATTAAGTCAGCTGTTGAAAGCGATGGAGGAAATATTGAATTTATATCTTACGATGAAGCCACCAAAAAAGTTGAAGTGTTATTACAAGGAGCTTGCAGCGGTTGTCCGTCATCAACTTTCACCCTTAAAAATGGTATTGAGACTATGCTAAAAGATATGCTGAATGACAATTCTATTAGCGTAAACGCTATCAATGGTTAAAATTTTGTACCTTAAGAGTGACCTTATTGAGATTTTAGTGTCTCATTAGTATAACCCTTAAAACAAAAATATTATGGCAGTATTAAAAGTTATTGAAGTCTTATCTAATTCGGATAAAAGCTGGGAAGACGCAACAAAAAAAGCAGTAAAAGAAGCTTCTAAAACTGTAAAAAACATAAAATCTGTTTATGTAAATGAACAGAGCGCTATAGTTAATGGTGACGATGTCACTGAATTTAGAGTGAATTTAAAATTGACTTTTGAAGTTAAATAGAGCATTCTATTTTCTAAGTACTAACACCTAACTCGATCTAAAAATTAGTCGAGTTTTTTTATTTAAAATTTAAAATTATAAAAATCAACATGGATACACAAAAATGGATTGACTCAGGTTACAATTTTATTATTGAGTTTGGCCCAAAAGTTATTGGAGCTATACTTATATGGATTATTGGTAGCTGGGTAATTAAAATGCTCTTAAAAGGCACTTCTAAAGCAATGAATAAGGGCGATTATGACGAAAGTTTAAAAAAATTCTTATTAAATCTTATTAATTGGATTTTAAAAATTCTTCTCATTATTGTTGTATTAGGCACTGTAGGTGTTGAAACAACCTCATTTGCTGCTATTATTGCTGCTGCTGGTTTAGCCATTGGTTTAGCTTTACAAGGGTCGTTAGCTAACTTTGCTGGTGGAGTTTTAATTATGATTTTTAAGCCCATTAAAATTGGAGATTTAATAGAAGCTCAAGGAGAAATTGGAGTGGTTAAAGAAATTGAAATCTTCACGACTAAATTAATTGGTCTTTCTAACAAGGAAATCATTATTCCTAATGGGTCGCTTTCTAACGGAAACATAGTAAATTATACGACTCAAGGCACAAGAAGAGTTGATTTTGTATTTGGTGTAAGTTATGATGCAGATATCAAAACAACAAAAGAAGTTTTCAGTAAAGTCTTAGCTGCGCATCCTTTAATTTTAAAAGATCCCGCACCAACAATTGCTTTATCTGAATTAGCAGATAGCTCAATTAACTTTGTTGTAAGACCTTGGTGTAAAACAGCGGATTACTGGACTGTTTACTTTGAGGTTACCGAAAGTGTAAAAGAAGCATTAGATGCGGCTGGTATTGAAATACCTTATCCACATCAAGTAGAAATACACAGAGAAGGTTAAGCTTTCTTTTTTAAAGCTACAAAATCCTTTAAATAATAAGGTTCAAAATAAGCGACATCTTCGGTGTCGCTTTTTTTGTGATTATTTTCTGCTAAAAATCCCATCTCATTTGCAGAAGGTAATTTCCCGTCTATAAATACAGCATTAGGATGCTGAATTAGGCTTTTAGTCTTTTCCACACCGTTTCCTACAAAATAAACTTTATGATCCTTAAGAAGTGTGCTAAAACTCTCTTCCGTGAGGATTTCTGCTTTTATTTCTCTATGTAATTCTAAATTCGCATTATAGATTGCCGAATACACCTCCATTCGTCTGGCATCTAACATCGGGACAATGAATCCATCTTCAATGGTCACTTGATGCGCTAAACTTTCTAAGGTTGAAATCGCAATTAATGGTTTATTCAACGCGAAACATAACCCTTTTGCAGAAGACACACCAATACGTAAGCCTGTGTATGAGCCAGGACCTTTACTCACTGCTACAGCATCTATTTCAGAAGGTTTTATTTTTGAAATCTTAAAAATTTCATCAATAAAAATATGCAATGTTTCGGCATGCGAAAATCCTAAACTATTATCTTCTTTTAAAACTAAAGTCTCTCCATCCTTAGATAGAGAGACTGAACAATTTGTAGTTGCTGTTTCTATATTTAGCACTAATGCCATTGGCTAATTGGTGTTTTTTATTCCTCGCTTTTAGCGTTAGAAGCGTCTAAGGAACTTTTATTTTTACTTGAATTAAATCTCCTGGACTAAGATTTTTAGAAACCATAATATATGGTCCTGTAATGATTTCATCATCCTTGGTTAACCCTGAAACTATTTCAATGTTTGTATCATCTTGAATACCTGTCTTAACCACTCTCAATTTGGCTTTACCATTCTCGTTTACAAACACACATTCAAACTTTTGCTCTTCCGCATCATAATCTCCGGTGTCTATCGTTGTTGTTTTTTCATATGTTTTTTTAGTTGAACTTGTATCTGTTCTAATCACAATAGCACTAATAGGTACCGAAATGGCATCTTTTCTAGTTTTAGTAATGATATCTACAGTAGCAGTCATTCCGGGTCTAAAAGGTGAATACGTTTCAGGCTTTCCTTCTGTTAAATCTTTATAAGACTCTTCTATTATTCTAACTTTAACTTTAAAATTAGTCACCTGATCTGCAGCTAAAGTACCAGCAGCAGAATTAGCAATAGCTGTAACAACCCCTTTAAACTTTTCTTTAAGTAAGCATCAACTTCAACAATTGTAGAATCTCCAATGCTCACTTTTACAATATCATTTTCATTGACATCCACTTCAACTTCCATGTTTTTTAGGTTAGCTACACTCAAAATTGGAGTACCTGCCATTTGTTGCGTACCAACCACACGCTCACCTAGCTCAACGCTTAAAAGTGAAATTGTCCCTGTCATTGGAGAATAAATCGTTGTTCTACTTAAATTGTCCTTAGCTTCATTTACTGTTGCCGCAGCACTCTGCACACTGTAATATGCAGAACTTTTACCTGCCACTGCAGTTTCGTAAGCCGCAATAGAACGATCCCATTCTGATTTAGAAATAACACCTTTATTAAAAAGGGTTTGGTTTCTCTCATAATCGGCTTTAGCTTGTTTTAAATTGGCTTCTGCTTGTTCTAAACCAGCTCTTACGTTTTGATAAGATGCCTGAGTTCTACTTACCGCAGACTGAATTAAATCTGGATTTACACGAACTAACAAATCACCTTTTTTAACTTCTTGACCTTCTTTAAATGGTAACTCTAAAATTTCACCAGATACTTCTGAAGATATTTTCACTTCTACTTCTGGCTGAATTTTTCCTGTGGCAGATACGGTTTCAACAATATCTCTTAAAGTTACCTCTTTAATAGTGACTTCTTTAAAATCACCTTTTTCACCAAACCATCCCATTTTAGATCCTGCAACTACGATTAGTAGTCCTAAAATGAAAAGTCCGATGATAATTTTTACTGTTTTGCTCATAATTAAAACTTTAGTTCAGTTGCTGGAATCCCGAAGTACAATTCGAGAACCTTTAACTTAAATATGTAATCGTATTTAGCACGATTTAACTCGATATTAGCATTGTCAAATCTAAGCTTAGATTGGCTAAAATCGAAAGCATTAGTTAAACCAACATCATAACGTTCTTTAGCATAATCGTAAGCTAATTCTTGAGACTCTACAGCTAATTTTGCTGCTTCATAAGATTTTAAAGCCCCTTTAGCATCTACATAAGCTTGGTATACTGTAGACTCTAAATCTAATTCCGCTTGCTCTAATTGAAACTTAGAGCGCTTTAAGTTAATTTTACTTCTTTGAATATTTCCTTTAGTTGTAAATCCATTTAAAATAGGAATATTTAATTGCAAGCCATAAGAAATACCATCATTTTGATACAATTGATCTACAAAAGGATCCGCACCAAGCACTACTGTATTTGTATTAGGAACCTGACCAACGACAGCTTGACCTGTACCTTCAACCGTACCAATTTGTTGTGTAATTATTGGATTATCACTATCTAATTGTTGAATAAATGACGTCGCATCTGTATATCTTGTATCATAACCAAAGAAAGCCGATAGCGTTGGGTAATTAGCACTTTTAGAAATCTGTAAATCTTTTTTAGCTAATTCTACATTTTGCTCTGCAATTTTAATTTCAGATCGTGTTTCTTTAGCTTCTGATACTATTTCTGATACATTTTTTCCCGAAATACCATCGTCTACTATATCGTAGCCTTCATCTTCAATATCAAAATTTTCGTAATCCTTGATTAACAATAATTGTGCTAGACTGATTAATGAAATCTGAATACTATTTTCTGCATTTATAATAGATTGTTGCTCACTAGCATCTGTTGCTTTAATCTCTAAAAGGTCGCCTCTTGGTAAAGATCCGGCGTCAACTAATTCTTGAGTTCTTTGAATCTGTGCTTTGGTTACTTCATTCTGAGACCTAAAAACCTCGAGATTAGCCTTATTTAATATCACTTGTAAATAGTTATTAGCTACAAAAAGTGAAATATCGTCTTTCATTTTATCCAAACGATATTGACTTGCTATTTTAGATATATCTGCGCGCTGTAATTGTCTAAAATTTCTAAGTCCATCAAATAATGTATAACCTACATTAATTCTACCCGTAGCAGATAAAAAGGTGGTGGTTTGTGCATTATTTGTTACAGGGTTAAAACTTAAACCTGTGTTTTCTGAGACTCCACTACTAGCACTTAGCGATGGTAAAAAATTGCCCTTAGCGGTAAGTTTATCAACATCTGCGAGCTCTAAATCTAACTCACTTTGTTTAACAGAAATATTGTTTTCTAAGGCATATTCTAAACACTCTTTTAGCGTCCATTTTTTATTTTGCCCTTGTACTAAAACCCCAAAAAGAAGCAATACTATTATGATTGGTTTTTTCATGATGCTTATTGGTCTATGTAATACATGAAGTGTTACACTAAATTTAAAAAAAATTTTGATTAGCATATATGAATATGCTTATTATTTGATTTTTGGCCTTGTTTAATAGTTTGGTGAAACCCCTAAATCCAATCGATTAATTGACTTTACCGTTACTATATTCATAAGACTACAAATTGAAAGAAATGTTACAAATTTTGATTTGTACTTTCTGTTTTATCTGGTTTACTGAATTTTCTGTAAATAATAAAACCAATAGCACCAACCAAAATATAAGGTACAGCCATTAAGAAAACGATACCATCATTAATACCTTCTGCCATATTTTGATCTTCACCACTTTCTAAAACAGCTCTACACATAGCGCATTGTGCATTTGTTTTTAGAAAGAAAAATAGAGCGATAATAGACAATAAAATCTTACGTACCATAATTAAATATAATAAGGTGAAATCATAAGGTAAACTACAACGCCAGTTACGGCAACGTATAACCACATCGGAAAAGTAATTTTAGCTATTTTTCTATGACGTTCTATATCATTAGTGATTCCTCTTACGTAAGTAATTAATACAAAAGGAATAATAACAATAGATAACACAATGTGCGTAATAAGAATAAAATAATAGATATATTTAATCGCTCCTTCACCTCCAAATTCTGTAGAATCAGAAGTCATATGATAAGCGACATACATCACAAGAAACATAACAGAAGTCCACACAGATGTTGTCATTAGATTTTCATGAAGTACAATGTTTTTTTCTTAATTGCCATAAACGCAAGTACCAAAAGTATAGCGGTAAATCCATTTATTGTAGCATAAATTGGAGGCAAAAAAGTTAAAGGTTGAACATCAAAACCTAAATCTTGTAATTTAACTCGAGATAAAATAGCTACGACAACCGGAATAATTATTGATAAAACAATAATCCATTTATTATACTTCTTAGCTTTTACATGATCGACATTATCCATACCTATTCCCTTAATAATTTAGAAATATCTTCTTTTAAAATCGTTATTTCTTGAGAAATTCCATCTTCATCAACACCTTCAACTTCAGAAATTAATCCATTATAAAAAATCTTAGGGTTTCCAAAATCATCTTTTCTAGATCTTATATAACCTTCTTTATCTATTAAGGCAAAGTTTCCTGAGTGTTCAAAACCACCTTCTACGCTATCGTCTTTAGCTGTATATAAATTAAACCCTTCATTAGCTAATTTATAGATTTCAGTCTCATCACCTGTTAGAAAATTCCAATTAGGGTTCGTTACGTTATACTTTTCTGCATAGGCCTTTAAAACCTCGGGTGTATCTATTTCGGGAGAAATCGTAAATGAAGCGATTCCGAAATTCTCTAATCCATCAAATTGATTTTGAACCCCAACCAAATTCCTATTCATTATTGGGCAAATTGTTGGGCAAGTCGTAAAGAAAAACTCGACAACATAAACCTTGCCGATATAATCTTCATTTGTAATTGTAATACCATCTTGATTTGTGAAACTAAATGCCGGTACTTTTTTAAGTTCTCCATTAATTTCTAAATAGACTAAATCACTTTTATTCTGTTTCGCATCCTTTTCATTAGAATGAGAAGTTGAAACATCTTTACTGCGGCTTTCGTCTCTTATAATATCACCTTCGCTAACACGATCTATGATTTTAGGAATAAATATAATACCAAATACTAGAATTATAAATGCAATTCCAACATACGAATAATTTGATTTTTTACTCATTATCTTGTTTTAATTCTCTGTTTCTTCTTGTGTCAGAATTCTCAAATTTCCCTTCTCTCTTTTGACGGTATTCTGTAAATAGAATACGAACATCATCACTCATCATATTTTTTATTTCTGCTACTTCTATGCTGTTATAAGAATACACACTAAAGACTGGCTTTTTATCTTCTACTTCCTTTTCATCTCGTCCATCCAATCTGCCACGTTGGCTTAAATCTTTATCTATAATAAACACATCACTGACGGATAAATCTTCACCTAAATTGTCTTCAGACTTTAAAGTATTGTAAAGCATTTTTATTTCACCTTCGGTAGCAAAAGCGTAGTGCCAGTATTTTAAATCTTCGTAGGTATTAATCTCTTTTTTTAATGCTTTTATATCCTCTTCTGTACCTTTTGGTACTACAATTACAATTTGAAAGTTCTTGAAGCCTTTAAATTTATCATAAACCAATTCCTTAAGATTAGAGGCCGCAATCATTTTATCTAAAGGTCTTTTCCCTAAAAAACCTAATACTGTAATATGACCTTCTAAGGCAATACTATCGGTTCTATCAGAAGTAAAACCTTCTATATCCGAGACATTATTATTTACAATATTTAAGGGATCGTAATTATGCTTTGCAGGATAAAGCATTAATAAAAATGCAACAGGTAAAAAGAATAATATACCAAGAACTACATAACGTTTTACTTTGTCTGTTTTCATTTTACGAGAACTAAAATCCTTAATTTAATGGGATTAATTACCAACAATTTATCTTAAATTACTGATATACAAAAATAGAAAAGGTGGTTTAGAAAAACCACCTTTTAATTGTATTTAACACTTTGCGTTAACGCCGTGTAAATGTATGTATTTTATTTAAAAATTATGCTTAATTAAGGCGTCTTCTCCATTGTAAACATTAAAGACATAACCACCTTCTT
Source organism: Winogradskyella psychrotolerans RS-3 (assembly GCF_000427335.1). GTDB lineage: Bacteria > Bacteroidota > Bacteroidia > Flavobacteriales > Flavobacteriaceae > Winogradskyella > Winogradskyella psychrotolerans. The sequence goes on from NZ_ATMR01000098.1 coordinate 13,838, forward strand.
GAAGTAAGATAAACATTAAATAGCATATTAGAAAAACAGCTGTCCAAACGATCATTTTTCTCATACTACCAGTTTCATCTCTTAAGTGCATAAAATCCCATGCGATATAATAAGCTTTGATGATTGTTAATACGATAAAGATTAGGTTTAATGGCTTCATGTAAACAATAGGAGATAAAATAATATTACCTATAGTTGCAAAGAACCCACCCTCTAATGGATCCATCCAAGTATGCATAAAAACATCTGGTTTGTATATCCCTAACACAACCTCTACTACGGTTATAAAAGTTAGAAAAGCTAAAACTCCCCATATCTTTTCTGTGTTAGATTTAAATTTCCAACGTCCTCTAAATATTTCTAATTTATGTTCGTGTGCCATAATTTAATCTTATTTTCATGTGTCTTTTATTACGTAATAAAAGACACATGCTGTTCGCTATTAACTATTTTATTGAGCGATAAAACTTTTTATATGCTCGTTTCTTTTTATACTAAATAGAAGAATGTGAATACAAATACCCATACTAAATCGACAAAGTGCCAATACAGACCTACTTTTTCGACCATTTCATAACTTCCGCGTCGCTCGTAAGTCCCAAGAATTACATTGAAGAATATAATAATATTTATTATTACCCCAGATAATACGTGGAAACCGTGAAAACCTGTAATGAAGAAAAAGAAGTCGGCAAACAATGTAGTACCGTATTCATTAACTTGAAGGTTAGCACCTTTAACTACTAGCTTACCATTTTCTTTTATTTGCTTAAGCGATTCAGCTCTAGATAACACCGTTTTATGACCATTCTCATCTAAAAATTGGTTTCTAACAAGAACATTCTCGTTAGCCTCTAAACCTGCATATATTTCATTAACAGTATAAAGTGGTAAAGTACCTTCGTCAACAAACCATAGTCCATTTTTACGCTCATGATCAACACGATCACTTGCTTGCGCTATTGCTAAATCTTCGATTGAGACACGTTTAAATTTCTCCTCACCATCAACGGTTACATACTCACCAAACTGCAAAATGTTTCCACCTTTAGTTTGAACAGCACCATAATCTCCTTGAATAAATGTTGCCCATTCCCATGCTTGAGAACCTACGAATATAGCTCCACCAATAATGGTTAAGAACATATAAATCGTTACTTTGGCTTTATTCATATGATGACCAGCATCTACTGCTAATACCATAGTTACCGACGACATAATAAGTATAAACGTCATAAATGCCACATATATCATTGGCAATTCTTGACCATGTAAAAACGGTACGTGTGTAAACACTTCATCCGCAATTGGCCATTCGTTTATAAACTTAAATCTCGAAAAACCATAAGCGGCCAAGAAACCTGAAAATGTTAATGCATCAGATACAATGAAAAACCACATCATCATTTTTCCGTAACTTGCTTTGAGCGGCTTATTGCCACCACCCCAAGTTTTTTCTTCTGTACCAGTACTAGCTACTGTAGAATCCATAGAATTTATTTAAATTTTTAAGATTGGACAAAAATAATCAAATTATATATCTAAAAAAATATAAAAACAAAAAGAGCACAAGCCAAAGCATATCTACGAAATGCCAAAAATTGGCAGCTAGTTCAAAACCCAACATATTGTTGGAGTTATACTTTTGTTTAAAATGATTATAAATTACAACAATCAGACATATTAGACCAGCAATGACGTGCGCTATATGCAATATTGCTATTACATAAATGTAAGACATTGTGATATTACTCGTTGGTCCTGTAAAATAGTAACCCGACATTATAATTTCACCAAAACCAGCAAACTGACTGTAAACGAATGCAATACCTAATCCTAGGGTAACAAATAACCAGACCGTTACCATTTGCATTTTATTTTGTTCTAATGCACGCTTCCCTAAAATAAAAGTTAAGCTACTTAATAAAATAAGTACTAAACTCACAAAAAAGGCATTCGGTAATTGAAAATCAATTAACCAATCTTCATTAAGTCGTTGTTTACTACTCACAATAAAAGCACTAATTAAGCCAGCAAATGACATAATTAAAGAACCAATACCAAACCATAGCATCATCTTTTTAGATCGTGCCTTCTTAACCTGCTGTGTGCCTTGTGTTAAATCCATTTATCTTAAAAATTTATCTGCAACATATATAATTTGCAATAACGTAATATAAAACACACTAGATAGCATGAGTTGTTTTGCTGCTTTTATGGAACGTTCTTTAAATAATCTAATCGCATAAACCAACATTACTAAACCAAGTATAAAAACCAGAATAGCCCCTATAATTGATAATTTTAAATCGCCTGTAAATCCTAAAACAGGAATTACAGAGACAATAACCGTCCAAACACTATACATTATAATTTGCACAGCAGTTCCTTTATCTGGGTTTCCGGTTGGTAACATATGGAACCCTCCTTTTTTATAATCTTCGTGTAAAAACCAACCTATAGACCAAAAATGTGGAAATTGCCAAAAAAACTGAATCGCGAATAAAGTTCCAGCTTCAATACCAAAACTATTACGAGCAGCAACCCAACCTAACATAAATGGAATTGCGCCAGGCAAAGCACCCACAAACACAGCCAAAGACGTTTTTGTTTTTAAAGGTGTGTAGACACTAGTATATAAAAAGATGGAAATAGCACCATACATGGCTGTTTTAGGATTAATAATATATAATGTAATTAAGCCTAAAATTGTAAATGTAGTTGCGATAATAAAAGCCGTATTTACCGACATTCTACCTGCAGGAATTGGCCTATTTTTGGTTCTATCCATTAGCGCATCTAAGTCGCGCTCAATGATTTGGTTATATGCATTAGATGCACCAACCATAAAGTAGCCACCAAAAGCCAATAAAGCAATTGTAGTAAAACTTATTGTTTCTGCTCCAAGAAAATAGCCAGCAATAGAGGAAAAAACTACGCTTAGGGACAAACCCATCTTGGTAATTTCCTTGAAATCTGTTATCACAGAAGCTGTTGATATCGAAGATTTTGTATAACTCAAACTATACGATTTTGTTTCTTTTAAAAGCGACAGCAAAGATAGTTTGAAAATTGATTCTGACCAACGTTAAACTTTAGTTTTATTAATATGTAAACTTAGTGTGTATAACGCTTAGCTAAAAGCAGTATTACTAATAGGAAATTAAAACAAGTTATATCATCGTAGAGCTTGTAGAGCATCTATTTTTATATATCATTATACCAGTTAAATAAGTCCGTACGTATCCCAATACTAAACCAAAGTGTATTAGAATCTTTTGTTGATGCTGTTACTGCATCTGGATTAAAATCTCTATAAATAACATTAGTAAATAGTTTTAAGTTGGTCGCAGGATTTAATAAATAGCCCGCTTGTATCTCGGTCATAAAGCTATTGGTTTTATTTCCTTGTCCAATTTTTATTCCGGTATCAGCATTACGATCATTATAATCCCTATAAATATCACCTCCGTAAGAAAAACTATCTTCATCGGTGTTAAAATCAAAACCACGTTGTCCAATTATAAATTTAGCATCACCAAACCAACGCTTATAATTATAACGACCAATTAATACTAATTCTCTAAAATTTGCCCCCCAAAGGTGTGCCATCGGCTGATTAAAATTTGCATAGTTGAGAACTTGAGTGTTATGCGAATACGTATATGGCCGTACACGATTATATTCTGCTTGAAGCAATAAATTATCAACCTTAAAGGCATTAAAATACTTTGCCCCTAACTGAAATCCGAATTTATTTTTCCAACTCTTTTCCCCTCCTTTAACCTCGCTTAATGAAAATTCATCTAAAATAAATTGACCGTAAAGATTCACTTTATTGTTCCATTTATATTTAGAAGACAGACCAAGGATCGCATTTCCGGCTCCTTGACCCGTTTGAAATTCAATAGCCCTAAAGAATATAATTGGATTTAAATAATTAACATCAAAACCTCTTCCGTTAGTATCTGACCAAACTACGGATTCAAACAATCCAATGTTTAAGCGTTTAGAAACATTCCAGCTTAAGTAATGATTTGCCATATATTTAGTCAAAAATGCTTTGTCTACGATAACGTCATCCCTAACATCTTTTAACCACATCCAAGTACTTGTGTATTTTATTTTCCAGAACGTAGCATTCAATTTTAAGAACGGATAAGGACTTGAAACATCACTCTGCAACAAAGAACGATAACCATCTCCTATAAAGTTTTTTCCGTGACCAAATTGAACATTTAAAAAATCGGCGGGAGTATAAGACATATAAGCCTCAGCTACTGGATAATCATAAGAATCCTCTTTAAAACGTTTTCCAATTCCTCTACCTGGAATAATTGCCGGGTCTGGACCAAAAGCTTTTAAGCTTTCTGCATATTGATTAAAATAATCTGCAAAACGACCTTGGCTCTCATACACGGAAGCTGTTAAATTAAAACGCTTTCCTAAACCGGCTTGTATATTAACACCACGTGTATTATTCCAAGTCGAATTAAAATCGGCTTCGGTATCCTTACCTACTTGTAAATCTAAAATAGGATCTATTGTAAACCAATAATTTTCACTTTGTATTTCTACTAAATGCTCATTGAATACTTTTCTACCTATCCATGTATCAGTTTCTTTTGATAAGCTTTCCTTTTCTGCTTTAATATCGTAATATCTTGCTACGTCACTATACACAAAAGGTTTAGCAGCAGTATGACTATTGGTGCCAATAGCATTCATTTCATCATCAAAACGCGCGTAATACGAATGTGTAAAAGGTACATTTAACTCACTACTGTACTCTAATTTTTCGTAATTCGTTATTGCCTTATCAACGTCATCAAATTCATTAGATAAGATAGCATTAAGGCTGTCTTTTTCTGTAAGCTTAATTTTGTCCGTAGGCTTTAAAACTTCCTCTACAGGTTGAGTTAATGGAATGGAAATACTAATGCTATATTGAACAAATGTAGGATTACCATTATAGGTTGCAGGTTGTATTTTTGGAAGTAAATTGAAAACGCGTTTGCTTTCTGTTTTTAATTCTTCATAAATAGCATCTGTATAGATCGCTTTAAACTCTCCTTCTTTATTAACTTCAAACAATATCTTAACGTCACCTACATAAGACTCATCTGATACGATTTGAGGTATTTCAAAATTTTCGTAAATAAAGGTATTTAATGCAAAGTTGAAACACGATTTCAACTGATCTACAGCAACAGAATCACATTGCTGAAAAACAGGAGACTTTTCGTAAGTTAATAAGGTTTGAGTATAACCAAAAGTGGTCGTTAACAGAATAGCAAATAGCACAATGCGCTTCATAAAGGACTTAATTTTAATGTGCGAAAGATACTTAAATTTTTTAGTAACCTATAAACCTATTGTTGTATAAAAAAACCGCTATTCTGAAAATAGCGGTTTGGGATTTTACAAACTTCTTGTTCTAATAGTTTCTAGAATCAAAAATGATAGGCAATGTATAAATTACACCTACAGGAACTTGACGTTGTAAGCCCGGTTCCATTTTAGGAATTTTAGTAAGAACTCTGTTTGCTTCTTTTTCTAAAGCAGGATGTGGCCCTCTAATTTTAATATCAGTAACATTCCCAAATTTATCAATTGTAAATTGCGTCAATATTTTTTGTCTTCCCGAAATACCATATTGCGAACCGACACCAACATCAAATTTATTTCCAATTAATTTGGTAATTTTGTCCGACATGCATTTTTTTCGGTCGTTATTATTAGTGTATTTCTCACAACCAGGATATACAGGCACCTTTTCAATTAAGGTAAATGGCACAAAGATATCGTCATCTTCAGGATCCTCAGTATCTGGAAGACTACTAGGCACAAATGGTTTAGTTTTAGGTTTTATTTTTTCTGGTGTTACAATTTTGCTCTCAGCGACGTCTTTATCATTATCAACCTCTTTATACTCATCAATTAGCTTTGAACTCTTGTCAACTACTGGTTCTGTTTTTTCAGGTTGAATAATCTCAGGCACTACAGAAGGCATAACATCAATAACCGCTAATTCATTGTCTCCTAAAGTGTCAATACTAATTACTTTTTCTTGAAACTGCATTTCAAAAAGCGCATAAGTACCCAATAGGCAAAGAATCAGCCCGATTTGAAAATAAAGGCTTGAGTTTTTTTGTAAATTTGCATCATGCTTTTGTGGCTTCTTTGCTTCAGTGGCGCTCTGACCAGCAACACCGAAGTCTTTTTTAGAATTTTTCATAATATTTGTGATTTAAATGTTAATATTATGTCAAAGTCACAATAAGCGTACCAAAACGAAAATCCCGCTCAATTAAGTTTGAACGGGATTTTTATATAAGAAATAATTCTATTTACGTCTTAGTCTTGTACTTGGAAAACAATAGGAATTGAGAATGGCATTACCACCGCTTTTCCTCTTTGTTTACCTGGTTGCATTTTAGGTAATTGACCTATAACACGTTTTGCTTCTTTCTCTAAACCTGGGTGTGGACCACGAGCAACAATACTCGTAATGTTACCAGATTTATCAACTTTAAACTGAACAAAGATTCTTTTTTTACCAGGAGGCAAACCTAAATCACCAGCTAAATCTGTATTAAACTTTTTACCAATGAATTTATTGACTTTATCGTTCATACAGTCCTTTTTGGCTGCATTTCCTTTTTCCTTTTCACAACCAGGAAAAACAGCAACATTTTCAATAACTGAGAACGGTACTTCTAAATCTTCTTCCACTTCTGCTACTTCAACTTCTTCAACTTCCACAATTTCTGTTTCCATTTCAGTTTCAGTTGACTCTATCACAGTTTCCTCTATCTCTACTTCATCTTCAACAACTTCAATAATTTCTGGAGCTGCAGGTGGTGGTGGTGGTGGTGGTGGTGGAGTTACAATTTGTTCTGTAATTGGCACTTCTTCGTCTAATTCATCATCTAAATTTAACGAGTCAGCAATAACATCAACTTTATCGTAAGTTTTATAATTGATAGCCATGTAAGTTATACCCATCATTAAGGCAAGACCTACAGCAAAAAACAGTGAACTGTTTCTACTTACATCTGATTTGTGATTCTTTTTAGGTTCCATAATATAATTTTTTAAAAACAACATCGCTAATTTAACTAAATAATAGTAAAATAAACAAGGCTTTAGGTTAATTTAATTTATATCTAATCATTTTACTTACAATTAACGTACCAAATATAGCACCAATACTATTTGCTATTAAATCATAAGTATCGTAAGTTCTATTAGGATTCACGAAGTACTGCAACAATTCTAGCATAAAGCCTAGAAAAATAGCAGCGAAACAAACGATATAAAGTAATCGGTTTTTTTTAAAATGTTTAACATAAAGTCCCCATAATAATGTTAAACCTAAGTAAGCAACAATGTGATATATCTTATCATCGAATGAAGAGCCTAAATTTGGCACACCATTCAATGTAATTAAACTCGCAATAACCAATGTCAATGAGTAAGCTATTGACACAAGTAAAAGCATTTTTTTAACCACTGATAAGTGCTTTATAATCTTCTACAGATAACAAATCATCTATTTGAGATGCATCTGAAAATTTTAATTTAATCATCCAACCGTCACCATAAGGATCCGAATTCACTTTTTCAGGCTCATCTTCTAAACCTTCATTAAATTCAATAATCTCTCCTGATAGTGGCAAGAATAAATCTGAAACTGTTTTAACAGCTTCCACGGTACCAAATACCTCTTCAACTTCTAATGTTTCATCTAAAGTATCTACTTCTACATAAACAATATCACCTAATTCGCTTTGAGCGAAATCGGTAATACCAATTGTAGCGATATCTCCTTCAATTTTGATCCATTCGTGGTCTTTAGTGTACTTTAATTCTGATGGTGTATTCATCTTTAATTTGATATATTATTTATAAAGCAAATGTAATTTTTTAATAGCTTCAATTCAAACTTAATTACCAAAATTATAACGTAATGTAATCCCTGATCTTATAGATGTTTGCGGGAATGACGTTGAAATTGCAAATTCCGAGAACGAATAATCAAAGTAGAAAATAGCAGTTAAGTTTTTACTAAACGCATAATCAGCATTGTACTTAAGTCCCCAAATGGTTTGACCCGCCGTAATTTGATTATTTTCTAAATCTAGATATCTAATAATGGTTTTGTTATCTCTTACGGTAACATCTAAACTCATATTTAAATCTGCGACAATAATTTGTTGTGGTCCCGCTAACTGTGATCTAATTCTTAAATCTTTAAAGCGATACCCTAATCCTAGTGTGTATTCTTTACCTTGAATTTCGGTCATTAAATTGTTATCAAAGCTAAGAGACAATGTTCTGTCTGTTTTAACCTCTGCTAAGACCTTAACTGAATTTTTCATTTCAAAATCTAAACGCACTAATGGACTAAACTGTTCTTCTAAGTTAATGTTACTGTATAACGTTTCATTTTTAAAATTCCCTGCTTGGTCTAATGCATCAGCATTTCCAGGTGCTATAAAGCCTAAATCTTTATCGTACTCCACATAATCTAAATTAGTCCTAAACTGATTTATAGTATAGCGTGATCTATAACCATGTTGAACTGAAAAACGCTTAAAGGTTCTTTTAAACCAAGGCAATTTCATTAAACCAGTATATTTTAATGTCCAGTTTGGAATTGGAATATCTCTAAACGCACTGGTACTTACTTTCTCTGGATCAGATCCTTGGTAAGCTGATAAAAATGCTGGTAACAATACGCGTTGGCTATTTTTACCAAACCCTTCTGGATACCCTTCCGCATCCGTTCCAAATGGTGTTGCACCATAAAAATCTCTAGCTAATCGGTTGGCAATAACTAAACGGTTCGCTCTAAAATCATTAAAAGCAGCCGATTCATTTTCATCACTCTTACTAAACGCCGTTTTAATTAATGCGGTAGAAATCATGAAATTCCCAAAGGAGTTAGTAATTAAATCTTGATAGGTATCACTAAAACCATCTAAATCATTATCTATTGTTATAAAGCTTTCTGAAATATTATTAGCATAGGTCCTGTTACCCGTTAAATCTATTTTTAAATCTCGCATTGGTTCTACATTAATAGAGTAATCGAGCGTCTTATTTTCTACCTCCGTATATTGTTCGTTAAAATCCCCAAAAGTAGTTAACCATCCATTTCTTGCTGACAACTCTCTTATGTCTCTCTGACTACCAAAAGTATATCCTAAAGTCGGTTTTAAAGTTCCTATAAAACCTGGCGTTGGCAAATAACCTGGCAAGTACGTACCATTGTTTTCAGAATAGTTAAACTGAATACGTTTAACCATAGTAACGACATCTACAAACGTATTGTATGCTTGTTTCCCTGTACTTAATTTATTAGGATCATCAGCTTTTGCATCTTTATTAGCATCATCTGGTGTTGCAGAACGTCTAGCTGCTGCCGGACTTCTGGTTCTTCCTCTACCTTTTTGATTCCCTGCTTTAACCAACCCTAAAGTTTTATACAAGGTTTCCATATTAAGGCTCGTGTTAATATTATGCGTGTTTGAGTTCTGAATTGAATTCCCTAAATTAACGGTATTGTAAAACCCAGGGTTATCAGGATCTTCAACTTCCAATCCGGTATTTAAATCCGATCCTTTTTGCCATTGAAATGCACCATTATAGGCATATGTTGTTCTTAAGAAACTTAAAACTGGAATTTTGTATAATGGTAATTCATAATTCACTTGAAGTTGTTGTGTCTGATAATTAGGATCTCCAAAATCAAAGAAACCATCCCAAACATCGAGTTCTGGATCTTGCAATCCGTTGATGCGATCATCAATAAAATAATTACGAACAATATTAGTATTGGCTGCCGTAAAGTTTAAACTTAAGGCATCAGTAAGATTATAATTTATGGTGTATTGAAAATCGAAGGTATAATTTCTTCGATACAACTCTTCGATACCAATATTACCTTCTACTAAATCAACCTCTCTAAATTTCTGCCTATTAAACTGTCTGTTAACATCAGTAGCCACGGAGAAACTAGATGGTAATAAGTTAACATTGAAATCCTTTAAGATTTTCCAATTTTTGCCTGTGAATAGAGAATCGTTCTTTTTAAAAGGTTCGTATTTTATAGGCTCGAAAGCAAAATTATAATTAGCACCTGCTCTTACTGTTTGGTCTAAGGCATTTTCGATTTCAAAATCGCGATGCTCTACCTTATTATAAGAATAATTAAGAGTTAGATTTTCTACATCATAAAAACGGTTTTTAGAATCTCCCGTTTTTTGCTTTCTTACTCCAATAAAATTAATACTTTTTCGTTTTGTGTAATCTTCAGATTGCGCTCTAATTATATCTTCTTCTTCACTAGAATTCGCTGCTTCTAATCTTGAATCTAAGGTAAGGTCATTATATAATTGATCGAATTTAGGTGTTACCATCTCCTCACTTTGAGCGTAATTAAATGGCACCTGAACTCCCCATTTTTTTGGTAATAATTGTCCTAACTGTACATTAGTAACCACATCGTATTGTGCAACATCTTCTAAACTTCTCTCGTTTGGACCTTGCTCAACACCACCAAAACCAATAGTACTTCGTCTTCCTGTAGCACTTATACTCGCAAAATCGGCAATTTTAGTATCCATACTTAAAACGGCTGCCCAACCTCCTTCATTTTCCATGTCGGACATACGTAATTCATTAAACCAAAATTCCCCACATGAATTCATGCCTGTTGAACCAGAACTCTTAACACCAACCATTAACACTCTAATATCGCCAAAATTCGGATTTCCTTTAATAGCAATACGTTGTTGTTTTTGTGTGCCAACAATATCATTATACGGAGGGTTTAAAGTTGCCAAAGGTGTTTCATTAAGCACACCATCTACCACATTATAGAATGTAGCATCATCATTACTTAAAGTCCCAGAAGAAATTCCGAGTGCTTTAATTTTTTGTAAAAATTCTAAAGGAATATTTATTTCGTTTTGCTCTGGCCAAATACGTTCTCTAACACTTCCTTCCGCATCTGATGATGGTAATAATGGCACTTCTATTTGATAGTAATTCTGAGTAAAATCATTACCCATTCTTATAAACGCGATCATTTCACCTGCCTCTAGCATAGATCCTTCTTGAGCTTCTGCGTGTGTAAACATTCGTAGTTTCTTATACTGACGCATGTCTACATTAATGTTTTTATACACTCCACGAGAATCAGTAGGTCTTAAATCACAAGCCTGAAGTACTAACGATTGTTCGTTCTGTCTTACAATTGTATTATTATTATTAAGCTCTTCTTGATCAACTCCTGGAGGTCTTTCATAGCCTGCATTATCTTGCACACCAACAACACCAACATTAAATTCTGCGTTAGGACTTTCGTTAGTGTCATCATTATCTAAATCCAAAGTATAACGTCTCCAATCACTACGCACTAAATCTAAAGTTGCAAAACGCAATACTGTATTTTGGGTAAAATCGGATACAAATAAACGTGCAAATCTTATAGAACGAATATCCGAAATTCCACCAACAGCTTCACGAATGTCACTTTCCGCAATAGGAATTCTAAATTGATACCATTTTACATCATTCCTAACGTCACCATTAGGTAAAGTCACCTGAACATTTTCCTTAACATCATTGATATAAGGATTGTCCATATTTAAACTTGAAGGAGTAATATTTACCTCATACTGAAAATAGCTATCAATAGTATTCATGGTATTATCCCTATTGATATCCTCTACATCTGGTTGTGTTGTAGATCCTCTATTGGTATCTGTAAAGGTTTCTGGTGTGTTACCTTCAGTACCGTTATATTTTTTATAACGATTAAAAATATCACCATCTCTATTCAAATAATACTGGTAATTATCATTTGATGGATCCTCTCCAAACTGTGCTCCAAATTCAGATAACTCTTCTGCATCATTAAAGCCATCAAAACCTACATCCTGATTAGTACGTTCTGCACCTGTAGTCCCAAACGTATAAATAAGTGATTGGTTTTGTGGTACAACACCACCAAAATCAGTTCGTGTTAAAGTTGATACATCACCATTTTCTGGTAAGCCGTTTTCAAATTGTTTTTTACCATCCTTCAAAATATCTTCTGAAATGTTACCTAGGTTAACATATAATTTACCTCCTGTATTTGATGGGTTATCTAAAAATGGATCTTGAACCCAAAACTCTATATATTCAACATTGGCTTGTTCAAAATCAGTAGAGGTGATTTGTCTTGTAATACCAGCCCAACTTCTTGTAGGGTCTAATGCATTATCATTAGCCGCAGAGGGATCAAAATTATATGGACCACGCTCTGTAGGATAGTATGCTAGATCTAAAGTGTTTATGACTGACGTTTGTCCTTGAACAATATCTTGATTAAAAATTTCTTCAATAAAAATACGACGTGTGTACAAATCTGAAACGTCATTATCTGTGATTCCATCAGGACGTTGGTTACTATAAAAAATAGGATCGATAGTGTACCAATTTAAAAGTGCTCTACCATAACCATTTTCAATACCGTTGGCATCACTACCAGGAATTGTATTTGGTAAATCTACTGGCCTACTAGATAAAGTCCATGACAACGGACTTAATAAATTAATAGAACCTTGTGTGCCTTCAAAATCATCAATATAAGCTGTCGCTTCACCATTAAAATCAGCACCACTTGAAGCTCCAGGCAATAAGTAAGCAAACTCTCCTCTTACAGAAAGATTTGAAGGTACATCAGTATCAATGTTTGGTAATTTATTAACTAACCTTGTTAAGAATGGCACTTCAGTTGAGTAATTCCCATTAAAACCAAAAATTGTATTATTAATAGGCTCAGAGTTATAGTTGGCCTTTTGCGTAATTGGGCGTTCATTAAGGTTTAATAATGTAGTCCCTAAAACAAAATTATCATTGAATTGATGTTCTACATTAATCCCTGTAAATCGTTTTGTTTGCTGACCGAAAACGGCGTTATTTTCTACAGAAACATTAATTGGAGTATTAGAGGCTTTTAAAGCTTCATCTAAAATTTCTACACGTCCTAACGCATAGTTAACCGTGTAATCTACCCCTTCTACAAGTGTACGCCCACCTGCCGTTACTGTTACGGAACCTCTTGGTACGTTAAAAGCATTTAACGGAATTCCACTATCTCCACCACTACTTTTATAACGTCCTTTTATTTGAAATTTATTCTTCTCCGCCTCATCTAAAGCTGCTGTTTTGGTAGATTTATAAAGAATATCGTAAACGTATTTCTTTTGATTCTCATTATAACCACTTTGGGTATCTGCTATATCTTCATAATCCAAATCGTTATTATTTGGATTACCATCATCATCTAAAACATCGAATAAATAACGACCAAAAGGCTGTGCTTTGGTAAAGATGATTTTACCGTTTTGCGACAATACCGTAACTCCTTCTACATAATCAAAGAAACCATCCCCTTGCTCTTGCGGATCACCATTGTAATTCAATTTATCTAAATGGAAAAGTCGAATTAATGGTGTTTCACTTATTTCAGTATCATCACTGGTATTAACGGTGTTATTATCAAAGGTTGGAAATGGGACCTCCACTCCACCAACTACAACTGGTGTTATATAGTTTAATGCAGAGGACTCTGTATAAAAGATATTTAATGTAAAATCTTCTTGATCTAATTGATAAGAACCCGTATCATAAATATTCTTCATCATTAAATCCCAAATAGGTTGGTCTACTGAAGTGACCGCACTCTTTAACATTTTTAGAACTAAACTTTGATTATTTACAACCTGCGTACCAGAGGTATCATCTACTGTAGTTGCATCGACACCATCATTGGCAAATTCACCTACTTGAAATACTTCACCTCCAATAGTATATTGAAACGCAACAGCTAAAACTTCATCATTTAGTAGACGTTGGTTTAAAGAAATATATCCTAATTTTTCATTTAAAACATATTCCTGTCCTTCAACTAACTTTCGCGCAGATTCTAATTTTCCATAATCGAAACCTTCGTTTGCACTAACAGAAATACCAGCTTCTACATTAGTGATATCTCTTACATTTTGATTCAATATAGATGTCGTTCCAATTGCTGTTGGATCTAAATCATTATTTTTATTGTTTGGAAATGAATTTGCTGGGACGTTAAAAAATGTTGCAGCTGGAAAACCTGGAATTGGGTTGCCCAAGTTATCAAAAGGTAAGCCTGTTTTATCTGGTGAATTGTTTGATTCTCCTAAATCCTGAAACGCCACAATATTTCTTACATTCTCGGTTTGGTTATTTCTATTCGTCACCCAAACCTCTACTCTTGTAATTTGAAGTCCTTGGTTATCTATAAAAGGATATTGCAATAACGATTTATCATATGTTTCACTAAAATGCTGCGCTAAAAAGAAGTGTCTATTTTCATCGTAGTCTTGTGCGAAAAATTCGAATTCTTCAACAGTTCCGCCTCCTTCAGCTACTACTGATTTTGATTGCGACTGCTGCTCTGAAAAGACTGCTGTAACTCTAGTTTTACCAAATTGCAATTCGGTTTTAACACCAAAAAGACTTTGCGCTCCTGTAATTAATGAACTATTGAGAGGCATACTAACGTTACCTACTTCAATTTTACGGATAATATCGTCTTCGGTTGGAGTGTATTCTAGTTTTACAACTTGTTGAAAATCGAAGGTGGCTTCAGTATCATAATTAGCCGTTACTTGAAGGCGCGTTCCTACTTTACCCAATAAACTTAGACTAATTCTCTGATCAAAATCGAAGGTGAAATTTGTTCTGTTTCTTGGGGAAAAGGAAGGATTATCTTGTTTTGAGAATAATATTCCCAAATCGACCTCCACAGAACCTTGTGGTATAACATTTATGGTATTGCCACCAAATATGGTTTCAAATAAACCAGAATTCACATAAAATTCGGGCAATAAATTTTTCTGATCTTCTTCTGAACCTTCTTTTTGTCCAGCTTTAGCATCAGCCATTTTCTTATAATAGTCTTTTAATTTCTCTTCTAATACCAGTTTCTGGAATTCCTCTGGTGTTAGTATTAAAGGATAATTAATATTGAAATTTCCAATTTTTTTAGAATAAACATACCGGTCTAAAATAGGATCATAAGTGTATTTTGAAACAATACTATTTGGATTTGGCATATTTAATTTTCCAAATGCAAACGTCGTCTTTGTAGAGTCTTGTTCTGTTTCTGTTTCTTGAGCTACAAGGGAATTACCAATTAGCATTGTAAAAGCTAATATGCATAAATATCTATAGGAGAAGCGCTGCTTATGTAGAGTTCTATTCAATTGCATTATAAGTTTTTTAGAGCTTCTTTTATAATTTGCTCCACTTGGGCATCTGGTTGGGCTAGTAAAATTTTATCGACAATTTTTTCGGATTGCTTTTTATTAAATCCTAAAACATCTAATGCTGATAACGCTTCATCTTTGTGTGTATTGTTTGGTATCGAAGAAAGTTCGTCTATACCATAGACTTTTAACACTTTATCCTTTAAATCAATAATAACACGTTGTGCTGTTTTTACCCCAATGCCTTTTACGCTCTGAATCAAAGCCACATCCCCACCTGCAATACCTTCTTTTACTTGATCTGGTGACAACGAAGACAACATGGTACGCGCTGTATTGGTACCAATACCACTAACAGAAATTAATAATTTGAAAATTTCGCGTTCAACATTAGACGAAAACCCATATAAACTATGAGAGTCCTCACGAACTTGAAGATACGTGTAAAGTCTTAAATGTTCTTTATCTGGAATTTGAGAATACGTATGTAATGATATATTAATAAAATAGCCGACACCATTGCAATCTATAACAACGTCTGTCGGATTTTTTTCTACAAGTTTACCCTCTATATGTGTAATCATTTATAACGAAATGTTGAAAAACCAAATGTAATAAAATTATTTTCATTAGAACGCTTAGAATCCTAGTATGAAAGTTAGATGCAATTCCATCTTGTTTTCAAGAGTTTAGTCACATTTGAATCTATGTTTTAAAAAAAACTTATGCCAATTTAGGCATCCTCTTTTCTCGCTCTTGTGCATCAATAACTGCAATTGCAGTCATATTTACAATTTCATCTACACTTGCACCTAATTGTAAAATATGAACAGGTTTGCGCATTCCCATCATAATTGGCCCAATAGATTCTGCGTTATTAAGTTCCTTTAATAATTTATAAGTAATATTTGCTGAATCTAAATTTGGAAAAATTAGAGTATTTACTTTTCGACCTGCTAATTTTGAAAACGGAAAAATATCTTGAAGCATTTTCTGATTAAGTGCAAAATCCGTTTGCAATTCACCATCAACTATCATTTCTGGATGCGCTTTATGTAAATAAGCTACGGCTTCTCTTACTTTTTCTGCTCTTGGATTTTCTGAAGACCCAAAGTTAGAATACGAAATCATAGCGGTTACGGGCTCTATTCCAAACATTTTTGAAACTCGAGATGTCATGCGCGCAATTTTAGCTAAGTCTTTAGCTGAAGGATCAATATTTATAGAGGTGTCGCTTAAAAACATTGGACCGCGTTGGGTCATCATTACGTTAGTCGTTGCTACCCTTGTAACTCCGTCTGCCATCCCTATTAACTCTAACATAGGTCTAACAACTGATGGATAATTACGAGAATACCCTGTAATTAATGCATCTGCATCACCAACATTGACCATCATAGCTGCAAAATAATTACGCTCTCGCATAACTTTTTCCGCAGAATAAATTGTAACTCCTTGACGTTTTCGCTTTTCCCAATAGGCTTTTGCATATCGATTTTTACGTTTGGTCTCTTTATCTGATTTTGGATCTATTATGGCAACATCATCAGCAATAAATTCAATCTCTGCCATCAATTCTAAAATGACTTTTTTTCTACCTAAAAGGATTGGATGTGCAATGCCTTCGTCATATGCAATTTGAGCTGCTTTTAAAACATCTAACTGATCTGCTTCTGCAAAAACAACACGTTTTGGGTTCGTTTTTGCTCTACCCATCAACATACGAACTAATTTATTATCTGAACCTAAACGTTCTAATAATGAATTTTTATAACGATCCCAATCTTCAATAGGCTCTTTAGCAACTCCACTTTCCATTGCTGCTTTAGCTACTGCTGGTGGCACTACTGCGATTAATCTTGGATCAAATGGTTTTGGAATGATATAATCTTTACCAAACGTTAATTTAGTTTCTGCATAAGCGATATTCACCTGTTCTGGAACAGATTCTTTTGCCAAATCTGACAACGCTTTAACAGCTGCCATTTTCATAGCTTCGTTAATCTTTGTTGCTCTAACATCTAAAGCGCCTCTAAAAATAAAAGGAAATCCTAAAACATTATTCACTTGGTTAGGATGGTCACTACGACCAGTTGCCATAATAATATCGTCTCTAGTATCTACGGCTAATTGGTACTGTATTTCAGGATTCGGATTTGCCATCGCAAACACAATAGGATTTGCAGCCATTGACAACAACATATTTGGTGTTACAATATCTGGCTGAGACAGACCAACAAACACATCTGCATTTAGCATCGCCTCATCTAAAGTATCTATTTTACGATGGGTTGCAAATTCAGCTTTTTCAGAAGTTAAACTTGTTCTATCATCTCTGATAACGCCTTTACTATCTAACATTACAATGTTTTCACGCTTTGCTCCAAATGCTTGGTATAAACGTGTGCAAGAAATAGCAGCTGCTCCTGCTCCACTAACTACAATTTTAACTTCATCTATTTTCTTTTCAGCAATTTCTAAGGCATTTAATAATGCTGCAGCAGAAATAATAGCTGTACCATGCTGATCATCGTGCATGACAGGTATATCTAGTTCTTCCTTTAAACGGCGTTCAATTTCAAACGCTTCAGGAGCTTTAATATCTTCTAAGTTAATACCTCCAAATGTTGGTGCTATATTTTTTACAGTAGCAATAAAAGCTTCAATATCCTCGGTATCAACCTCGATATCAAACACATCTATATCTGCAAATATTTTAAAAAGCAATCCTTTACCTTCCATTACTGGCTTAGAAGCTTCTGGTCCAATATTTCCCAAACCTAAAACTGCGGTTCCATTAGAAATTACGGCAACTAGATTACCCTTCGCTGTATATTTATAGACATTTTCTACATCTTTAGCAATCTCTAAACAGGGCTCAGCGACACCAGGCGAATAGGCTAACGACAAATCTCGCTGTGTTGCATATTTTTTAGTTGGTACAACTTTAATTTTACCAGGAGTTGGTTTGGCGTGGTACACTAAGGCTTCTAAACGTTTGCTTTGTTTGCTCATAATTTAAATCGATTGCTATTAAAAAATAACGTATTTACTATAAGCTGCAAATATAACAAAATGAATGCTTGTCTTAGATTTCTATATTTTAAAAAATAAAGACTACTGCTTAATAGTTTCGTAGATATTTTATTACATTGTTGAACCTAAATGTTGTAAAATGAAAAAAGCATTAGCATTACTTTTTATTTTTTTAAGCTTTAGTAGCTATAGTCAATCCTTAAAAAAACTCAAACTTATAGATGAATTTAGCAATGAAGTCATTCCATTTGCTAATATTCTATTCAATGATACAGCTTATAAAGGCACTACAACTGATATTGATGGCGTCTTTTTTGTTAACTCTGATATTAAAAAAATTACCATAAGTTATGTTGGCTATGAAACGAAAATCTTAGAGGTCGCCAACATAGACAGTAAAACGATAACACTTAAACAAGTTATAAGTGAATTAGATGAAGTTGTTATTGATAGAGAAAACCCTGCGCATCGCATTATTAGATTAGCTATTACCAATAAAGAACGTAATAATCCTGAAAACCTAAATTCTTTCACCTATAAAACTTATGACAAAGTTTTTGTGGATATTAATGAAGACCAATCCTTAAATGATTCACTTTCTGATGTTAGTTCGATTTTTAAAGATTCTTATTTTTTTATCACGGAAACCATTGCTAAGCATAAATATTTAAAACCAAGATTTACTGAAGATAGTGTTATTGCAACAAGAACATCTGGTTTTAAAAACCCAAATTTTGCCGTCTTAGCTAATAGTTTTCAACCCTTTTCTTTTTACGACGACCACATTTCTCTTTTTGAGACGAACCATCTCAATCCTATTTCTAAAGGTAGTACCAATAAATATAAATTTAGATTGAAGGATGAATATGTAAAAGGGCAAGACACTGTCTTTGTCATTTCTTTTGAACCTAAAGCGAATCGAAATTTTGAAGGTTTGGAAGGTTTAATTTACATCAATTCTAACCAATATGCTGTTGAGAGTGTTGATGCATCAACTTATAATTCTGGAAAAATAGATTTTACCATTCAGCAGAAATATAAATTTATAGACAACGAGCATTGGTTTCCAGAACAGTTAAATTTCGTTATTATTCTAGGTGAAGGCTTTGGCAGTTTTAAGTATGTCGGTAAAAGTTATTTATCTGAAATTAACCTAAAGACTCCACTAAAAAAGAAAGACTTCCCATTAGTTTCGCTCACCTTACCTGATGACGTTGAAGGTAGACATTCTCAATATTGGGATCAGTACAGAAAGGATACTTTAGATGTAAAAGAACTGCGCACTTATGTGTTAATGGATAGTATTGGAGAGGAATTGAAATTAGACACGTTTATAAAGTGGGCTCCTAGTTTGGCTAAATGGAGAATTCCATTAAAATATGTTGATCTAGACCTAAAACATCTAATTCGATACAATAAATACGAAGGCACAAGATTAGGACTTGGATTATATACAAATGATGATATTTTTAAACACGTGTCTATTGGTGGCTATGGTGCCTATGGGTTTAAAGACCATACCTGGAAATATGGAGGAGAGGTTTTAGTCGATGTTCCTGGAGAAAAAGATATTTCAGTAAGCGTAAAATACAAGAATGATTTACGAGAAACAGGAACCTATTCTGGAAATACTACTGATAATCCGTTTGTGCAACGCAACTGGATTGCAAGTCGAATGGATGCTATAGAATCCTTTAGTATTCATACAGAGATGAAACTTTGGAGGAATATGAATTGGAATTTAGGTTTTAACACTGCTGATGTGACTCCGCTTTACGATTATCAATTTATGAATAATGGATTACCAATGACAAATTACACCAATTCTGAAATCAATGTCGGTATTGGCTATCATGTTAATGAACAACTAGTAAGAACCTTCGGAATAACAACAAGACTACCTAGCGATGCACCCGTTTTTAAGCTTATGTATTCGAGAGGATTAAAAGGCCCTTTTGATAGTGATTTCAGTTATAATAAATTACGATTTACATTAGATCATAGCTTTATAACTAAAGGACTTGGAAAAACAACATATCGCTTAGACTTGGGTTATATAGATAGTGCGCTACCTTATGGATTACTATTTACAGGCGAAGGTACTTTAGATAAGAAAATTCCTTTCGTGGTGAAGAATTATTTTCAAACGGTAACACCTTATGAGTTTTTATCTGATCGCTATGCTAATTTGTTCATAACACATAACTTCGGACGGCTATTTAATAACAAAGGCCAATTTCAACCGGATGTTCTGCTCTATAATAATTTCGGAATAGGCAGTTTAGAAAATGCGTCATATCATCAGAATATCGAATTTAAAACCAAAGAGGAGTTATTTTTAGAAACAGGACTAGAACTTCAGAATATTATTAAAATTCCGTATTTAAATATTGGTTACTTGGGTATTGGTATTGGAGCTTTCTATCGTTATGGGTATCACAATCTTGACAAATCGAGTGATAATTTTGCCTTTAAATACTCTATGGGCTTTACGTTTAAGTAATACTATTTAATCTTTTAAAAACTAAGTCCATTTCAAATCTGATTTTTATAATATCTATAATGTAAAATTCAATCTAGTATAGTTATTGCTTCAATAGATCGCTCAGTCGCTCTGGATTCATTTTATTATTAAAAAAAGTAATTAAGTAAATGTTGTTTTTATCTTCCTTGTAAAATAAGGAGACGTTTTTGTGAAGAACAATTTTTCTAATTCCTAATGCTTTATTGACAATAGAGAATACAATTTGCCTTTTTTGAATTTTGAACAAAACATCGTTAGTCAATTCCTTAAAAGCTATTAACTACTTTTTTGTCCATTGTATTTTAAGGTATTCTAAAATCTCTTTATAAGTAACAATTGCAAGTTTGGACCAAATTATTTCCATGATTAAATATCATAAGCAGCCTTAATTTCTTCCATTACTTGGTTATGAGTCTTTGTATTTCCTGTTTCAATATCTTTAAGTCCAGCTTCAATTAGCAGTTTTTCCGTATCTGAAATACCCTCATTCCAATCCGAAGTATTAGATAAATTTGATTTAATCTCTTTTAATTTAGAAATAATGGTTTCGTCATTTAAACCAACCAACCATTCCATTAACTTATATTTTTCTAATTGAATATCCATAGTATATTATGTTCTTATACAAATATAACGAAATTAATGATTTGATATTTTGGGTATATTAATCCTTCAAAAATTTAATATTCCGCTCTAATCCAGAAAACTTAGTCCGTTTTACAGCCGATTTCTGAAACACTTTTTTAAAGGTATCTTCTGTAATTTCTTCCCAATCCTTTTTGGTCATATCCAATAATTCAGGATGTGGATTAAATAAAGGTTCGTTGTGTGGCTTACTAAATTTATTCCAAGGACAAACATCTTGGCAGACATCGCAACCAAACATCCAATCGTCAAATTTGCCTTTAAATTCTGAGGGTAGATTTTCTTTAAGTTCTATGGTGAAGTACGATATACATTTACTGCCATCAACCACATAAGGTTCTGTAATGGCTTCGGTTGGGCAGGCATCTATACAGGCCGTACACGTACCACAATGATCAGTTGTGGCGTGGTCATATTCTAACTCTAAATCAATTATTAATTCAGCAATAAAATAAAACGAGCCTACTTGTTGCGTTAATAAGTTTGAATGTTTCCCAATCCAACCTAATCCTGATTTTGCAGCCCAAGCTTTATCTAAAACGGGTGCCGAATCTACAAAGGCACGTCCACCCACTTCTCCTATTTCATCTTGAATAAAATACAACAGTGATTTTAGCTTGTGCTTTATAACGTGATGATAGTCGTTACCATAGGCGTATTTGGATAGCTTATAAGAATCATCCGTTTGAGTTTCTGAAGGATAATAATTCAACAATAAAGAAATTACACTTTTTGAACCTTCAACAAGCAATGTTGGATCTAAACGCTTATCGAAATGGTTTTCCATATAATGCATTTCACCATTCATGTTCTTCTTTAGCCAAGCTTCAAGTCGAGGAGCTTCGGTTTCTAAGAATTCTGCTTTACTTATACCACAAGACAAAAAACCGAGGCGTTTGGCTTCGGCTTTAATCATCTCACTGTATTTAGCTTTATGGTTTAACACTACTATCGTTTTTCAAACTTTAAAAAAGCATTTTTAGGCTTTAGCGTAATTAATGGTGTGATATCAATAGCGTCAAAATCTGGAGTTATTTTAAAACTAGAAACCAATTCTGAAACGGCAATAATCATTTCAAACATCGCGAAGTTATTTCCGATACATTTTCTCGGACCAGCTCCAAAAGGAAAATAGTGTGATGAAAATTTACGTCCACCTTCATTAAAACGTTCGGGTAAAAACGCATCAGGTTGTTCCCATAATTTAGGATGACGATGCATTTCATAAACCGAAAATAAGAGATTGCATCCAGCTTCTATGTGCAAACCATTAAAGGTATCTGCTTCTTTATTCACGCGATCAATAAAATAAACTGGTGGATATAATCGCATACCTTCTTCTATAACTTGCTGACAAATTTTAGATTGGGTCACCAAACCCATTAAATCATCACTTTCAGCAAGAATTATATTTCGCTCGTTTAAGATTTTTTCTTGCCATTCTGGATGCAACGCTAAAAGTTGTGTTATAAATGTGAGTGCATTAGAAGTCGTTTCATGACCTGCAGTAAACAAAATTAAGATTTCATCAATGAGTTGCTCTTCTTCCATTGGGTTGCCATCATCATATCTGGCATCTAACAACATGTCTAATAAATCATTCTCCGTTACTCCTGATGTTCTCCGTTCGTTGACAATACGTTTTAATATTTGTCTAGCTTCACCTGTTAAATCAACATGCTTTTTAATTTCGCCACTAACATTAAACCACCAGCCCAAATACGGTTGACGTAACTCTTTTACCAACATTTTTTGTGCAGCTTCTGTAATATATTGAAGCCTTTTAATGTCTTCTTGGTTGGCCGCACTACTAAACAAAGATTTTACTACAGCTTGAAAAGCCAAATCATTTAAGATGGGAAATATATCAATCACCTTATTCGGTGTAATTTTGCTATACTCCGAAAGAATGGCATTTTTGATACTGCCTAAAAGGTTTGCTAATTGCTTTTTATGAAAAGCGGGCTGAATGAGTTTGCGTTGTTTTTTCCAGTGGTCTCCTTCTGCGGTTAATAACCCAGTACCAACATATTTTACTAAATCTTCGGTTTGGATTTTAGATTTGGTATAGTTTTTCTGATTCTTTTGAAGTACATATTCTGCAAAGGCAGCATCTCTAACAAAAACCACACTGTTTTTAAATCCGATCTTTAATCTGAAAACATCGCCTTGCGCTTCAAAATTTTGATGATGAAATGGTAGCGGGTTTTTTAAAATCTCTAAAGAATGTTTAAAGAATCGACTTAAAGGAACTGTAGGTATGTTGCTTTCTGATTTCAATATATAACTAATGGTATTTAAATTAAGTTAAAACAGGTAGCACATTCAAAATCTATACGCTTTTAAAATAGACCTCCTTGTGTTGGACCTTTTACCTTGCCCAAATGTTTATAAGCTTGTTCTGTAACTTCACGTCCACGTGGTGTTCGCATTATAAAACCTTGTTGAATTAAAAAAGGTTCATAGACTTCTTCTATGGTTTCGGTACTTTCACTCACAGCTGTAGCTATGGTGCTAATACCAACTGGTCCGCCTTTAAATTTTTCTATGATAGTGGTTAATATCTTATTATCCATTTCATCCAATCCATAGGCATCTACATTTAATGCTTTTAATGCGAATTTGGCAATTGCGATATCGATTTTACCATTCCCTTTTATTTGCGCGAAATCTCTAACACGTCTCAATAAAGCATTGGCAATACGAGGTGTACCTCTACTTCTACCAGCTATTTCAATAGCAGCTTCCATAGAAATTGGCATGTTTAATATTGTAGCACTACGCTGAACAATTGTGGTTAGTAATTCGGTATTATAATATTGTAAACGACTTTGAATTCCGAACCTAGCACGCATAGGTGCTGTAAGTAATCCTGAACGTGTCGTTGCACCGATTAACGTAAATGGATTTAAACTTAATTGAACAGTTCTGGCATTTGGGCCAGACTCAATCATAATATCAATTTTGTAATCTTCCATTGCAGAATATAAATACTCTTCTACAATTGGACTTAATCGATGGATTTCATCAATAAAAAGCACATCGCGTTCATCGAGGTTCGTTAACAAACCTGCTAAGTCACCTGGTTTATCTAAAACAGGACCTGAAGTAACTTTAATACCAACATCTAACTCATTGGCCAAAATGTGAGCTAAGGTTGTTTTTCCAAGACCTGGAGGTCCATGAAACAAGGTGTGATCTAAAGCTTCTTCTCTAAGGTTTGCTGCTTGAACAAAAACTAGTAAATTTTCGAGCACCTGATCCTGACCTGTAAAGTCCTCAAACGTTAAGGGTCTTAATTTCTTTTCGACATCTAGTTCTTCTGGACTGAAATTATCGCTGTTTGGATTTAGGTTTTCGTTCATAGTACTTCCCGTGAAAACGAGAATCTTATTAAGTTACACTGAGCTTAGAAATATAGGTTCTTCGCTTCGCTCTGAATGACAACAAAGTCAAAACAAATATAAAGAAAAAGACCTTTGGATAGCTATCCAAAGGTCTTTTCTAATCTATTATGGGATTCCTGCCTTCGCAGAAATTTGTTTAGTGTTGTAATTCTTCTTCACCTTCCATTAAAGGAACATTCTGAGGCACAAAATCTTCCTCGTGTCCTGGCTTACTATAATCATAAGACCAGCGGTATACGTGTGGTATAGCTCCTGGCCAATTACCGTGTATGTGCTCAACTGGTGTGGTCCACTCTAAAGTTGTAGATCGCCATGGGTTTTGAACCGCTTTCTTACCATAGAACATACTAACAAAGAAGTTATATAAATATATGATTTGTGCTAAACCACCGATGATAGCAAATATAGTAATGATAACATTAGTGTTTGCTAAATCATCAAATAATGGGAAGTTTGAATTTGTATAATAACGTCTTGGTAAACCAGCCATTCCGATAAAGTGCATTGGAAAGAATACACCATAAGCACAAATTGCCGTGATCCAGAAATGTAAATATCCTAAGTTTTTGTTTAGCATACGACCAAACATTTTTGGATACCAATGGTAAATACCTGCAAACATTCCATAAAGAGCAGAAATACCCATTACTAAGTGGAAGTGAGCAATTACGAAATATGTATCGTGAACATTAATATCTAAAGCACTATCACCTAAAATAATTCCTGTTAAACCACCTGTAATAAATGTAGAAACGAAACCAATAGAAAACAGCATCGCCGGATTCATCTGTAGATTCCCCTTCCAGAGTGTTGTTATCCAGTTAAAGGCTTTTACAGCTGAAGGTATCGCAATCAATAATGTTGTAAATGTAAATACAGATCCTAAGAAAGGATTCATACCTGAAATAAACATATGGTGACCCCAAACAATAGTTGATAAGAATGCAATTGCCAAAATTGAAGCAATCATCGCACGGTAACCAAAAATTGGCTTACGCGAACTTGACGCCATAATTTCAGATACTAATCCCATTGCTGGTAAAATAACGATATAAACTTCTGGGTGACCTAAGAACCAAAATAAGTGTTCGAATAATACTGGTGATCCACCTTGATAGTGTAATACTTCACCTTGTATAAATATATCTGATAAGAAGAATGATGTTCCGAAACTTCTATCCATTATTAATAATAATGCAGCAGATAATAATACTGGGAATGAAACCACACCAATAACAGCCGTTACAAAGAATGCCCAAATTGTAAGTGGTAATCTTGTCATAGACATCCCCTTAGTTCTTAAGTTAATTACAGTAACAATGTAATTTAATGAACCTAATAAAGATGAGGCGATAAAGATAGCCATAGATACTAACCATAACGTCATACCTAAACCAGAACCACCTGAAGCCATTGGCAACGCAGATAGTGGTGGATAGATTGTCCAACCTGCAGCAGCAGGACCAGCTTCTACAAATAAAGAACTAATCATTATAACACATGATATGAAGAATAACCAGTAAGATACCATGTTAAGGAATCCCGAGGCCATATCTCGTGCGCCAATTTGCAATGGAATTAAGAGGTTACTAAATGTACCACTCAATCCTGCCGTAAGCACGAAGAATACCATGATAGTACCATGAATGGTTACTAATGCTAAGTAAACATCAGCATCCATAACTCCATCAGGGGCCCATTTACCTAATAACGCTTCAAACAATACATTTGGCTCTTCTGGCCATGCAATTTGCATACGAAACATTATAGACATTAAAACACCAATAACACCCATTAGAGTACCAGTGACTAAGTACTGCTTAGCAATCATTTTATGATCTTGACTAAAGATGTACTTGGTTACAAATGTTTCTTTGTGGTGATGTACGTCGTGATCGTCGTGACCGTGTGTATCTAATATTGCTGACATAATCTGTTTATCTTTTTCTTAAAACCTTAGTTAATTTAACGAATTTGGGAATGTAGTTTGCTCTTTCATCCATGCATCAAATTCTTCTTGAGTTTCTACAATAATCTTCATTTGCATATTGTAGTGCGATGTTCCACAAATTTTATTACATAGTAAAAGGTAATCAAATTCGTATAATAATTCTTGACCAGATTCTTCAATCTCTGCTTTTCTCTCTTGCCTAAGGTCATTGATGTTTTTAACTTTCTTAACAATGTCTGGATTTTGGCGCATATCTTCCGTAGTCACTGTTGGAGTAAAAGCGAATTGCGTTACCATACCAGGAACACAGTTCATTTGCGCTCTAAAATGAGGCATATAAGCTGAGTGTAAAACATCTTGCGAACGCATTTTGAATACCACTGGCTGACCAACTGGTAAATGAAGTTCTGATACAATAACATCATCCTGAGCATTAGGATCCTCTTCATCTACTCCTAAAACGTTAGCACGATCTATATCGATTAATCTTACGTTAGCTTTACCTAAAACATTGTCACCACCACTGTATCTAGCTTTCCAACTAAACTGTTGCGCATACAACTCAATAACCATTGGATCTTCATCTTCATCGACATTCATAATATCGTTCCAAGTGAATAAACCGTAGATAATTAATCCAGCCAATACAATAACAGGAATGATTGTCCATATAAACTCTAATGTATTGTTATCCGCATAGAAAAATGCTTTCTTACCTTTTTCACCTTTATATTTAAAAGCAAAATAGTGTAATAAAAACTGCGTTATGGTTTGTACTACAAAAATAACAACCATAGAGATAATCATAAGATTATCAACTTCAGAACCATGCTCTGATGCCGCATTAGACATTAAAGGTAAATCTCCAATATACCAAAAACAAAGTATAGTAATCACATAGATGAATACTAAAAACCCCATCATTAGGTAACCGTTGATCTTGTTATCTTGATCGTCTGCAACTTGTGTATTTGTTGTACCTACTTGAGCTAGATCAAAAATCTTTACCATTTGCCATATGGCAACCGCTACAAAAATTACAATTATTATCGTTAATAAAGCCGTCATTATCGTTTCTTTTCTTATTTAATATTAATAATGGAAATGTTCACTTTCCTTCATAAAAGGATTCCCTTTTGCTAATAATGGATATTTACCAAGTGATGTAAATACGATAAGCATAAATAACCCACCGAAAAACAATACTGATCCTATCTCTGGAATACCGATAAACCATCTATCTCCAACAGTTGCAGGCATAATCATATTGAAAATATCAAGATAATGTCCAAACAGTATTACAACACCTGTCATCACTACAAACCAAGGAATACGCTTATAATCGCTATTCATTAACAGTAATAATGGGAATAAGAAGTTTAATGCTACCATACCAAAGAACGGTAAATTATAATCCTCAATACGTGTTACAAAATAAGTAACTTCTTCCGGGATATTCGCATACCATATCAACATAAATTGAGAGAACCATAAGTATGTCCAGAAAATACTGATACCAAACATAAATTTAGCTAGGTCATGAATATGACTATCATTCACAAATGGTAGTAATCCTTTAGATTTTAAGAAAATAGTAATTAAAGCAATAACTGTAATACCACTTACAAACATACTTGCAAATACATACCATCCAAACAATGTACTAAACCAGTGTGGATCTACACTCATAATCCAATCCCAAGACATAATTGACTCTGTATAGATATAGAATACTAAGAATGCAGCAGATATTCTGAAGTTCTTTTTAAAGTTGCTATTATCATTAACATCAGCAAGATCTTGTGCTACAGAAAATTTTCTTGAAAAATGACGGTACGCTGACCAACCCCCTAAGAAGATTAATCCTCTAATCATAAACCAAGTTTTATCTAACCAACCTGACTTATTTTGAATTATGGCATCATGTGCTACCACATTTTCATCCATCCAAATAAATATGTGACTATCTGCGAAAAATGCAATTAGTAATACCAATACACCACCAGGTAAAACATAAGATGTAATACCTTCCATGACTCTAAATAGTACTGGTGACCATCCTGCTTGTGCAGCATATTGAATCGCATAAAATGCTAAAACACCTAATGAGATCATAAAGAAAAAGAATGCCGCAACATATAGTGCTGCATAAGGTCTGTTATGTAACTGATGTAAAACATGTTCTTCATGAGTCATTTCATGACCTTCAGCCTCAGCTTCTGCTCCATGTGCATCATCTGCATGACCTTCTTCAGCATGTGCTGCCGATACATTGTGCTCTTCACCATGTGATTCGGTAGCATGTTCATCACCATGATGATCCTCGTTTGCTAGAAATTCAGTTATATTGTCTTCATTAACACTGTACGCATCCATAAAGCCATAACCAACACCTAATACTCCCAAGATCATTAAAATGATTGCTCCTGTTCTTAATCGATTTGAAATTTTATATTCCATTTATATAATCTTTATCTAAATCTTACTTTTCTAAATCTGCCTTAAGCTTCTGAACATAAGCAACAACTTGCCAACGTTCTTCCTCGTTCAATTGGTTAGCATAAGAACCCATTGTATTTTTACCATAATAAAGCGTATGATAAATACTACCCTCAGTAATTGCTCTTCCTATATCTGCATAACTAGGTACACCTAAAATCTTTTCGCGTTGTACCAATTTACCTTTTCCATCACCTTTATTACCGTGGCAAATTCCACAGTAAATACCATATAATGGACCTGCTTTATCATAATCAATTTGAGTAGAATCTAATGGACTAGTTAAGTTTGCTTTTGCAAAAGCATAACCTTCATTTGTGTTTTCAATCTCAAAAGGCATAAAATCTCCTCTTGGAATAGAGCCTTCAGCTGGTAATTGTGCTTCAACTCCATTTGCGAATGCATCAGATTCTTGATAGGCTTCATAACCAATTGACTCGTACATGTTAGGCATATACTGGTAGTTTGGTCTAGAGTTCTCTTGGCAAGACATAAAGCTAACCAACACTGCTAATACAACGATATATTTTGTGGCTTTCTTCATATTAATGTGCATCTTCATCTTTGTTAACAATGTTTATCTCAACTGCACCTGTATCTTTCAACAGATTAGTTAATGATTCTTCGTTATTATGAACTGCTATTTCCATTAAGAAATGGTCATCAGTAGTTCTTGGATCTGGATTTTCAGCTTTCTTAAATGGCCATATTTTACTTCTCATATAAAACGTAATTACCATTAAATGCGCCGAAAAGAACACTGTAAGTTCAAACATAATAGGAACAAATGCTGGCATGTTTTCTAAAAAACTAAAACTTGGTTTACCACCAATATCTTGAGGCCAATCTTGAATCATTATATAGTTCATCATTACCGTGGCAACTGCTAAACCAACAGCACCATATAGAAATGCTGTAATAGCTAAACGCGTTGGTGCTAATCCCATTGCCTTATCTAGTCCATGAACTGGAAAAGGTGTGTATATCTCTTCAATGTGATATCTTTCTGCCTTAACCGTTTTAACGGCTGACATTAAAATATCATCATCGGTATAAATAGCATGAATTACTTTCGAAGCTTCCATAGACTATATTAGTTGTTTATTAAGTTTTTAGCTTGTCCTGACCAATCATCACGTTCTGCTCTTCCTGGGAAAGAACCAGTAATTTCATCTAACAAGTCATATTCTCTTTTTGTCATTTTACTTACTTGCGCATAAGTAAAGATACCAATGTTATTAAGTACATCTTCCATTTTTGGACCAATTCCACTAATAACTTTTAAATCATCAGCCGTTTGTATTGAAGCGTCGAATCTACCAACACCTTCCAATAAATTACCTAATTTCTCAGTATTATCTTGAAGTGGTTTTGAAGCCGTTGTTTCTTCTGGAATCTTAAAATTAGACGTTCTAGAATCAGCACCAGTACCAGAAAGTGTTTCACCACTCTCTCTTATACGCTTATAACGCTCACCTGAAGACTTTAATATTGTTTTAATCTCAGCCTGTGCAATTACAGGGAATGTACGTGCGTATAATAAGAACAGTACAAAGAAGAATCCAATAGTTCCAATGAAAATTCCAATATCTACGAATGTTGGTGAGAACATTGTCCAAGATGATGGTAAGTAATCTCTATGTAATGATGTTACTATAATTACAAAACGTTCAAACCACATACCTATGTTTACGACAATAGAGATAAAGAACGAGAACATAATACTTGTTCTAAGTTTCTTGAACCACATAAATTGTGGTGAGAAAACGTTAAAACTCATCATACACCAGTATGCCCACCAGTAAGGACCAGTTGCTCTGTTTAAGAATGCGAACTGTTCATACTCTACGCCAGAGTACCAAGCAATAAATAATTCTGTAATATATGCCACACCAACAATAGAACCTGTAAGCATAATTACAATGTTCATTAACTCGATGTGTTGTACTGTAATATAATCTTCAAGGTTACACACTTTTCTCATGATAATAAGAAGTGTGTTTACCATTGCGAATCCTGAGAAGATTGCCCCTGCAACGAAGTAAGGAGGGAAAATGGTAGTATGCCATCCTGGAACAATCGATGTGGCGAAATCAAAAGATACAATGGTGTGTACCGAAAGTACTAAAGGTGTTGCTAAACCAGCAAGTACTAAAGATACTTCTTCAAAACGTTGCCAATCTTTTGCGCGACCAGACCAACCGAAACTTACTAAAGAGTAGATTTTCTTTTGGAAAGGGCGAACAGCCCTATCTCTCAACATTGCGAAATCTGGAAGTAAACCTGTCCACCAAAATACTAATGATACCGATAGATAAGTTGAAATAGCAAATACATCCCAAAGTAACGGTGAGTTAAAGTTTACCCATAATGACCCAAATTGGTTTGGAATTGGTAATACCCAATACGCTAACCATGGACGACCCATGTGTATAATTGGAAACAAACCTGCTTGAAAAACCGCGAAGATTGTCATAGCTTCCGCAGAACGGTTAATTGCCATTCTCCATTTTTGACGGAATAGTAATAGTACCGCGGAAATCAATGTTCCTGCGTGACCAATACCAACCCACCAAACGAAGTTAGTAATATCCCAAGCCCAGTTTACTGTCTTGTTAAGACCCCAAACTCCAATACCCGTAGATACTGTATAAATAATACAACCTATTCCCCAAAGGAATGCGACCAAAGCTATACTGAAAACAATCCACCATGCACGGTTGGCTTTGCCTTCAACAGGTCTTGCGACATCAACTGTAACATCGTGATACGATTTTTCTCCAGTTACTAAAGGTCTTCTAATAGGTGCTTCGTAATGAGACGCCATAATTATATACTTGTTTCTTAATTTAATTTACGCTTTTGATGTATTTCTCACCTTTGTCTGATAGATTACGTTAGGTTTTGTCCCCACATACTCTAATAAATGATACATACGATCGTCTTCTTTTAATGCTGTAATTTTACTCTCCTTGTCATTAATATCTCCGAACATCATGGCTCCATTTCCACAGGCTGCTGAACAAGCTGTTTGGAATTCACCATCGTTCACAAGGCGTCCATCACGCTTAGCATCAAGAATAGTTTTCTGTGTTTTTTGAATACACATAGAACATTTCTCCATAACTCCACGAGATCTTACTACGACATCTGGGTTTAATACCATACGACCTAAATCATCGTTCATATAGTAATCAAACTCATCATTCTTGTTGTATAAGAACCAGTTGAAACGACGTACCTTATAAGGACAGTTGTTTGCACAATATCTAGTACCTACACAACGGTTATAAGCCATGTGATTTTGACCCTGACGACCGTGAGCTGTTGCAGCAACAGGACAAACAGTTTCACAAGGTGCATGATTACAATGCTGACACATTACAGGTTGAAATACAACCTGAGGACTATCTGCTGGATTTTCTAATTCACCAAATTCACTTAATGAACTACTTAATCCTGAAATATTATTTTTCTTATCTAAATCGTCTTTGAAAGTATCTTCAGAAGAGTAATAACGGTCAATACGCAACCAGTGCATATCTCTACTACGTCTCATTTCAGATTTACCAACTACTGGTACATTGTTTTCAGCGTGACATGCAATAACACATGATCCACAACCTGTACAAGCATTTAGGTCAATTGATAAATTAAAGTGATGTCCAATAGAACGATCAAATTCATCCCATAAATCAACATCAGGAGATGTTACAGGAGTTTCTATATGATTAAGTGAAACCTGAGGAATAGCATTCCAATGTTTCTTATCTTTTGTATTAAATATCTCTAATGTGGTTTCTTTGATGATATCACCACGCCCCATTAAAGTGTTATGCAACTGTACACAAGCAAATTCGTGCTCACCACCTACTTTACTAATTGTTACTTCTTGAACTGAATTAAAGCCTTGGTATAATGGGTAAGCATTAACACCTGTCTTCATTTCATCTTTAAGTGCTTTAGAAGTTCTTCCAAAACCAAATGCCATACCTACAGATCCTTTAGCTTGACCTGGCTGAATTAATACTGGCACCTTAGGAACAGTAACACCATTTACGGTAACATCTACATAGCTTCCGTTAAGACCACCATTAGCGACATTCTCGTTAATTAAACCATAAGCCTTAGCATCAGCTTGTGATACTGTAATATAATTATCCCAAGACGTTCTTGTGATAGGATCTGGAAATTCTTGTAACCATGGATTGTTAGCTTGCTGACCGTCTCCCATACCTACTTTGGTATAAAGGGATAATTCTAAATTACCGTCCTTAGCAGAATTTGCTAAAGCTCTAGCAGCTGTACCACCTGTTAAAACAGAAGCAGCACCAACATTATTACCATTGTTTGAAGTTGTAGTCGTTTTATATTCATCCTCATCCTCTTCTTTTATCCCAACACCTACTGCAACGTCATGAATAACTCCGCCTAAAAACGTTCTGTCCTTTTCATCTTCTAATTCTGTTGATGTAGTCGTTATTGATCCAGCAGAACCGATACCTGTTGAACCTGAAATAAAAACACCATCTTGAACAGCTTTATTAAATGATGATCCATTTAACACACTCTCTGTCCAAACAGATTTTAAATAATCTCTATAAGACCCAGACGTCTCTGTCCAGCTCATTAATACTTCTTGAAATTGTTTCGTATCAAATAAAGGACGAATTGTTGGCTGCATCATTGAATAATGACCAGATTTAAATTCGAAATCACCCCAAGACTCTAGGTTGTGAGGAGTAGCTGCAATATATTGACAGTTTGTTGATGTTTCGTCTTGTTTCATTGAAAACGCAACCGATAATTCTGTCTTTGCTAATCCTTCAGTAAAATCTGAAGCATTTGGTAATGTATACATTGGATTAACACCATTCATGATGATGGCACCAACTTTACCTGCCTTCATATCAGCTACTAATTGTGTAACTGCTTTATTACTTCCTAATCTTGTTTTAATAGTTGTTTTAGGATCAAAAGCTTTACTTCTTAAATGCTCATTAATTTCTAAAACCGTTGTTTGAGCATTCACATCTTGAATCCCAGAAACAACAACACCATTACTACCAGCTTGACTTAGTTCTTTTGCTGCATCTTTTACCGCTTTATCTAAAACTTCTGGTAAAGATCCTGGCAATGCAACACCAGTTACATAACTATACAATTTAGCAAGTGCTAATTTTTGTTGACTTGGTGTTAATGGTACACGTTTATCTGCATTAGCACCTGATAAAGACATGTTAGATTCAAATTGAATATGTCTAGACATTTTACCATTAGCAGGAATACGCTTTTTAGCATAAGCAGACTCAAAACCACCACCTTGCCAATCTCCTAAGAAATCAGCACCAACAGCAACAATCGTCATAGCTTTTGAGAAATCGTAGTTAGCCATTCCTCTAGAGCCATACTTTGCTTGATATGCATCTAAAGTTGCAGATTCTGAAACCGCATCATAAGCAACGTGATCAACGTTACCATATTTAGTTTTAAAAGCTGCAATTAATTTATTTGTTGATGGACTAGGCATAGATTGTGTTAACAATACTATTTGTTTACCATTAAGTCCTTTTAATTTCGAAGTTGTTTCAGATAAAAAAGTATCCCAAGATATTGCAGACTCACCTTTCATTGGCGACTTCACCCTAAGGTTATCATACAATCCTAAAACTGATGCATTAACTCTAGCATTTGCTATACCGTTAGATGATGCATCCGTATTATTTTCAATCTTAATAGGTCTTCCCTCTCTTGTCTTAACTAAAACACTGGCAAAATCAAAACCATCTGCAATTGTTGTTGCATAATAGTTAGCAACACCAGGAATAATTTCCTTTGGTTGCACTATATAAGGAATTGACTTAATCACTGGTCCTTCACAAGCGGCTAAAGAAGCTGCTGCAGTACTGAAACCAACGTATTTTAAGAAATCACGACGCGATGTTGATGAAGATTCTAACGAATCTTTATCTCCCAAAAATTCATCTGTAGGAATCTCTTCTACAAATTCATTCTGTTGAAGCGCCTCAACAATAGAGCTATTCTCGTTTAGCTCTTCAACACTTTTCCAGTATTTCTTGTTTGATGACATAGTGTTTATTTATAATTTTCGATTTGCGAATTTAAGATTTAAGCTTTTAAAAACTTCAATCAATTCAATCTAAATATTTAACTCTTTTAATTTTATTTTTTTCTCTCCTAATTATGACTTCTAATTTTTCAGAAATCACATAAAACGAGTTTTAGTAATGGCACTTACCACATTCTAAACCACCCATTTGTGCTACAGTTAACTGATCAACACCATATTTTTTAGATAGTTCTTCGTGAATTTTAGTATAATAGTCGTTATCCTTAACTTTTACGTTAGTTTCTCTGTGACAGTTAATACACCATCCCATAGTTAATGGAGCGTGCTGATACATAATTTCCATTTCTTCAACTGGACCATGACATGTCTGACATTCTATACCACCAACTTCTACGTGTTGTGAATGATTAAAATAAGCAAAGTCTGGTAAGTTGTGGATACGTATCCACTTCACTGGTTTAGATTCACCAGTATAACCAGTTCCATCCCATCCAACAGCATCATATAACTTTTGGATTTCACCATTATAATCTACACTATATTCATCCATACCCTCAGCTAACGTTTCTGGCGCTACTTCTGATATTGACTTATGACAATTCATACAAACATTTAATGAAGGAATACCAGAAGTTTTACTCACTCTAGCAGAAGAGTGACAGTACTTACAATCGATACCATTATCTCCAGCGTGAATTCTATGCGAATAATGAATAGGCTGAACAGGCTCGTAACCTTGATCTACACCTACCTGCATAAAGTAACCATACACAAAATAACCACTAGCTAGTAAAAAGACAATAGCAGTAACCAATACTAAAAATTGATTTTGAGCAAAAGCTTTCCATAACGGCGTTCTTTTTTCTTGCTCAGCAACAACTTTAATGTCTTTAGCTTCCGCAAAACGATTTAATGTACGATTTACTAAAACTAAAGCTATTGCTAATAATGCAAATAACAATGCTAACGCCCCAAGAATTAAATCGTTTGACACACCACCCTCTTGCACAGCCCCACCAACAGGCACAGGCGCAACAACAGGCTCTGGCACAGGTGCAGCAGTATAAGCTAACATATCAGAAATATCCTGATCGCTTAACTGAGGAAAAGCAGTCATTGCTGTTTGGTTGTATTCGTTGTAAATCTTTACAGCGTATGCATCACCACTTTTAATTAGTGACGAACTATTTCTAATCCATGCACTAATCCATGCTCTATCTAACCCTTGCTCATCAGCCAATCTAGCTTCAACATTACGTAAAGCCGGACCAGTCATAGGCTTATCTAATTTATGACATGCTGCACAATTAGAATTAAAGAGCGATTTTCCGTTCACCGGATCACCTTCTTGAGCTATAAGGGAGGTTGAAAAAGAAAGCAATAGAACAAGACAAAGACTAAAAATCTTCGAGGTTAAACTACAGTAAATCACCTGTTTCATATTATAAGTTGGATTATCTTCTAAACTTTGGTACGATTTTTTCATTAAAAAAGCGAAAAAAGATGTTTGTAAAAAACTCACGCAAAAGTAACATTTAAAGTCGATTTTGAAAATCTTAGAGAAGTGTTAATAGATAATTTATACTTATTCTAAATAAACTATTTTGAAATTTTATGTGTGATTATTCGTTCCATAAATATCGACAGCTTGAATCGCAATTGATTACAATTAAAATGACAATAAAAAAATTTGCATCGGTTAACTTGAAAATTCTACCTTTGCCTAATAAATTTAACTTATGAAATTAAAAAATAAAACTTTTGCTCTTATAATCTTAGGCTTTAGCCTAACTCTTGCATTGCCTGCACAAGAAGGAGTGGTTAATGTAAGTCAAGATAGTGACATTGATAAACTACTAGAATACAAAAAGGACATTAAAACTTCTAAGGTATTTAGAATTCAGGTATACCAAAATGTAGATATTGATATGGCGCAGCGCGAGAAACAAAATTTCCTAAACTTATTTGATGAATGGCCAGCAGAAATTGTTTGGAACACTCCAAATTATAAAGTTTGGGTAGGTAACTTCGCCAACCGTTTAGAAGCCGATCGTGCTTGGGCAAAAATTAAAAGGAATATATGAATGCTATTATTTTTCAGCCTAAAACTGACTAATAAGATTTCATTTAACTGCATAAAAAAACCGACAATCACTTGTCGGTTTTTTTGTTTCTATAACTTAAGAAGTTATTATTTCAACTTTTTCTTTACTTCTACTTCTTGGAATGCTTCAATAACATCACCTTCTGTGATGTCGTTATAGCCTTTAATTTGCATACCACAGTCATAACCTTTAGATACTTCCCTAACATCATCTTTGAAACGTCTTAGAGCTTCTAATGTACCCGTATGAACAACAACTCCATCTCTAATGATTCTGATTCCAGAATTTCTAAAGATTTTACCATTCATTACCATACAACCGGCAATATTTCCAATTTTAGATACTTTAAATATTTCTCTAATTTCAGCAGTACCTGTAACTTCTTCTTTAACTTCTGGAGATAGCATACCTTCCATAGCATCTTTAAGATCATTAATGGCTGCATAGATAATTGAGTACGTTCTGATATCAATTTCTTCTTTGTCTGCAATCATTCTTGCATTTCCAACAGGACGTACATTAAATCCGACAATAATAGCATCAGACGCTGTTGCTAATAAGACATCACTTTCTGTAATGGCACCAACACCTTTATGTATAATATTGACTTGAATTTCTTCAGTAGATAATTTCTGGAAAGAATCTGTTAATGCTTCAACAGAACCATCCACATCACCTTTAAGGATAATATTTAATTCTTGGAAATCACCAAGAGCAATACGTCTTCCAATTTCATCAAGTGTAATATGACGTTGCGTTCTAACGGATTGTTCACGTTGTAACTGCGCACGTTTCGTTGCAATTTGTTTCGCTTCACGCTCATCAGAGAAGACATTAAATTTGTCACCTGCTTGTGGTGCACCGTCTAAACCTAATATAGATACAGGAGTTGCAGGACCAGCTACTTTAACATCTTGTCCTCGCTCATCTTGCATGGCTTTTACTTTACCACTATTCTTACCAGCTAAAACGTAATCTCCAACTTTTAATGTACCTGCTTGTACTAAAATTGTTGATACATAACCTCTACCTTTATCTAAATAAGCTTCTACTACTGTTCCACTTGCCGCTTTATTAGGGTTCGCTTTTAATTCTAAAAGCTCCGCTTCTAGTAATACTTTTTCTAATAATTCTTTTACACCAGTTCCTACCTTAGCAGAGATATCATGAGATTGAATTTTCCCTCCCCAATCTTCTACTAAAAGATTCATTTGTGCTAAACCTTCTTTTACTTTTTCAGGATTTGCATCTGGTTTATCAATTTTGTTAATCGCAAATACGATTGGAACTCCTGCAGCTTGTGCATGAGAAATCGCTTCTTTTGTTTGAGGCATTATAGCATCATCCGCAGCGACAACAATAATAGCTATATCTGTAACTTGAGCACCACGAGCACGCATCGCTGTAAAGGCTTCGTGACCTGGTGTATCTAAGAATGCTATTTTTTGTCCATTTTCTAATTGTACACCATAAGCACCAATGTGCTGTGTTATACCACCAGATTCACCAGCAATTACATTCTCTTTACGTATATAATCTAATAATGAAGTTTTACCATGATCAACGTGACCCATTACAGTAACGATTGGCGCTCTTTCAACTAAATCTTTTGGATCGTCTTCAACAACTACAATTGATTCTTCAATATCTGCTTTGATAAATTCTACATCAAAACCAAACTCTTCTGCAACAATAGTTAATGTTTCTGCATCTAATCTTTGGTTCATGGTAACCATCATACCTAAAGACATACATGCTGAAATAACCTGTGTTACTCCAACTTCCATCATCGTAGCCATTTCACTTACAGTAACAAACTCAGTAACCTTAATAGTTTTACTTTCTGCTGCTGCAATTTCTTGGTCTATTTCCGATTGTTGACGGTGTTGATCTCTCTTATCTCTACGATATTTAGCTCCTTTACCTTTATTAGACTTTCCTTGAAGCTTTTCTAAAGTTTCACGGATTTGTTTTTGAACATCTTCTTCAGTTGGCTCTTCCTTAACCACTTTTGGTCTTGCAGCATTACCTCCGCGACCTCTTGGTGCACCTCTTTTATTATCAAAGTTTGGTTTACCAGGTGTATCAGTACCCGTTTTGCTAATTCTACGTCTCTTACGTTTGTTAGCATCACCAGGCTTAGCCGTTTCTACTTTTTTCTTCTTTGGCTTATTAAATTGAGATAAATCAATCTTTTTACCTGTAGTAACTGGACCGGTAAGTTTTTTATATTGTGTCTTTAGTGTCTCTTCTACCGGAGCACTTGGAGTCGTTTGAGCTTCCTCCTTTTTAGGATCTACTTTAGGTTTTGGCTTATTAGCTTCAACCTCTTTTTCAATTTTGCTTACCTCCGCTACCTTTTGAACCTTTTCAACTTTCTCCACCTTTTCAACTTTTTCAGTCTCTTTTGGTTTCTCAGCTTCTTTCGGTTTCTCAGCTACTTTTGGTTCTTCCTTAGGTGTTTCAGACTTCACCTCAGGTTTTTCTGCTTTAGGTTCTTCCTTAACTTCTGGAGCTTTAGGTTCTACCTTCTTTTCGGTTTTAGGCTTTTTATCTAAGTCAATTTTACCGACTTGTTTTGGGCCACTTAACTCAGCTTTAGCCTTAACTACAGATTCTCGTTCTGCTTTTTGCTTTTGCTTCTCTTCAATTTCGCGTTCTCTCTGTTCGCGAAGCTCCTCTTTTTCTTTGAGTTTTGCTTCACTTACCTCTTGAGCTTTTTCACGCTTAGATGCATCTGTCTGAAATCCATCTGAAAGCGTTTTGTAAACCTCTGCCGAAATTTTAGTATTAGGGCTTTTCTCAATTTCCACACCTTTGGATTCTAAAAAATCCACAGCACGATCTATTGAAATATTCAATTCCCTTAATACTTTATTTAATCTTGTTGTTTGAGCCATAAATTGCCTGTAAAATACTTAAATATATGTTATACCAATTCAACTTCAAAATGAATTACAAAATTCATTACAAAGTAAATGGATATTATTCTTCAAATTCCTCTCTTAGAATTCTAATGACATCTAAGATTGTTTCTTCTTCTAAATCTGTACGCTTCACTAAATCAACAATATCTTGCTCTAAAATACTTTTTGCAGTATCTAAGCCAGCTTTGCTAAATTCTGAAATTACCCAACCTTCAAT
Organism: Winogradskyella psychrotolerans RS-3; assembly: GCF_000427335.1. Classification (GTDB taxonomy): domain Bacteria; phylum Bacteroidota; class Bacteroidia; order Flavobacteriales; family Flavobacteriaceae; genus Winogradskyella; species Winogradskyella psychrotolerans. The sequence continues at coordinate 54,548 of NZ_ATMR01000098.1, forward strand.
TTCGTCAGAGAATTCTTTTAATTCTACATCTTCTTCTGCACCTTCTCTAAATACGTCAATTTCATAACCAGTTAATTGACCTGCCAAACGAATGTTGTGACCACCTCTACCAATTGCTTTTGAAACTTCTTCTGGTTTTAATAAAACCTCAGCTCGCATAGTTTCTTCGTTTAATTTCAACGATGTTACTCTTGCTGGGCTTAATGCTCTTGTTACAAAAAGTTGAATGTTATTAGTGTAGTTAATAACGTCAATATTCTCGTTTCCTAACTCACGTACAATACCGTGAATTCTAGAACCTTTCATACCAACACAAGCACCAACTGGGTCAATTCTATCATCATAAGAATCTACTGCAACTTTCGCTTTTTCACCAGGAATACGTACCACCTTTTTAACTGTAATTAAACCATCAAAAACTTCTGGTATTTCTTGTTCAAATAATTTCTCAAGAAACATTGGAGATGTTCTAGACATTACAATTGCCGGTTTACTTCCCTTTAATTCAACGCTTTCAATAATTCCTCTTACATTTTCTCCTTTTCTAAAGAAATCTGAAGGAATTTGTTTGTCCTTTGGAAGTATAATTTCATTACCATCGTCATCTAACAAGATAATTGCTCTGTGACGAATGTGATGTACCTCTGCTGTGTAAATTTCACCTTCTAGCTCTTTAAAGTGCTTGTAGATGTTTGTATTATCGTGTTCGTGAATCTTAGAAATTAAATTTTGTCTTAAAGCTAAAATCGAACGTCTTCCAAGATCAATTAACTTCACTTCCTCTGCAACATCTTCACCTACTTCGAAATCAGGCTCTATTTTCTGAGCTTCTGATAATTCGATTTCTTGATTTGGTTCTTCTACCTCACCATCTGCAACGACGATACGGTTTCTCCAAATTTCTAAATCACCTTTATCTGGGTTTATAATGATATCAAAGTTATCGTCATCACCATATTTCTTCTTCAATGCATTACGTAATACATCTTCAAGAATTGCCATTAGCGTAACTCTATCTATTAATTTGTCGTCTTTAAATTCTGAAAATGACTCAATTAATGCTATATTTTCCATATATTGATATGAATTAAAATTTTATTTTAACTTTCGCTTCTTTAATATTATCAAAAGCAATAGCTGCTGTTTTAGCGACTGTTACTTTCCCTTTCCCTACTGGCTTAGGCTCTCTCGCTTTCCAGCTTAAAACCACCCCATCTTCGTTCACTTCTGTGAGTTCACCTTCTAAATCTTGATGATCTAAAGTCTTTACTTCTAAATTTCGGCCAATGTGTTTGCTGTACTGTCTTGGCAAAATTAATGGAGTTGCTGCACCAGATGACAAAACTTCTAAAGAAAAATCGTGTTCTTCTCTATCTATGTCGTGTTCAATTGCCCGACTTATAAACATACAGTCTTCTACTAACACTCCATTATCACCATCTATTACGATTTTGACAGCATTATCTCCAGACAAATAAAAATCTATTAAGAACAGATCTTGTCTTTCTTCTAATGCGTTTTGTAATAAGTCTTCTACTATTTTCTTAAACATTTGTTGATATAAAAAGAGAGGACTTTTCGTCCTCTCGCTTATTCATTTTTAGTAAATAACGGTGCAAATATACGCATTTTATATTAAATCACCCAAGCTATGTTATATGGATTTATTTCCTTAAATTTAGAAAGACTAACAGAAACCAATAAATATGAATAGAATACTCGTTCCAACAGATTTCTCTGAGCAAGCAGAAAATGCACTAAAAGTAGCGGCTATGCTTGCTAAAGCTCACAATGCAGAGATCTATTTATTACATATGATGGAGATTCCTATGCAACAAACTGATCCCGGTCATGCTCAAAGTGATATTCCTGAAACTTTATTTTTTATGAAGTTAGCACGAAAAAGATTTGAAAATCTAATGGCACAAGATTATTTAGAAAATATTCCTGTTCACGAAACCGTAAAAGCAGATATCACTTTTAATGAAATTAAAAATTCTTGTAAAGAATATAATATTGATCTAATTGTTATGGGATCTCATGGAGCTACAGGAATGAAAGAAATGTTTGTAGGTTCTAATGCCGAAAAAGTAGTTCGTTCTTCTGATGTACCTGTATTGGTCATAAAAAACGAACACAAAAATTTTAATGTATCTGATTTTGTATTTGCGTCAGATTTTAAAAATGATAATAAAGAAACTTATAAGCAAGCCGTTAAATTTGCGCAAGCTTTCGGATCAAAAATTCATTTATTATTGGTTATTACCTCTAGCAATTTTATGACATCCTATGAAGCAAAATCTAGAATTAATGATTTTATTTCGGGACAAGCATTTGACAATTATACCATTACCATACACAATGATAATACAGTTGAGCAAGGCATCCTAAATGTTTCTAAAGATTTAAATGCAGACCTTATTGGTATTAGCACACATGGCAGACAAGGTATCGCACATTTTTTTAATGGCAGTATTAGTGAAGATTTGGTAAACCATGCAAAGCGACCTGTTATTACTTTTAAGATATAAACAAACGTGGAATGCTACAATCTAACAAACTGAACAAAAAAACACATTTAGCTTCAGTTACTATTCTAAAAACAAAAAAACCTAATCAGTATTGATTAGGTTTTTTTTGTTTTGGTTACTTATTAGGCTTTGCTTAGACTACACTAAACACCTACTTATAAACGTGTTAAATTAGGATTTAAATAAAAAAAATCCTAATTCGAAAACGAATTAGGATTTAAACTTTGGTTGGCCTACTAGGTTTCGAACCTAGACTCTTCTGTACCAAAAACAGATGTGTTAGCCAGTTACACCATAGGCCAATCTCTCATTTTGAGGGTGCAAATTTAATACAAAGTTTTACTTTAGCAAAAAAAACAAGAAAATTTTTAAAAATACTTAACGTTACCTTAAAAATGAGCACGTTTAGGTAATAATTAGTAAATTCGCCAGCATTAATAAGCAAAGATTTCATGAAAGATTTTAACTTTAAAAAGTGGAATAACATCTTAGGATGGTCTGTTTTTACCATAGCAGTTGTAGTTTACGGACTTACTATAGAACCAACCGTTAGTTTTTGGGATGCAGGGGAGTATATTTTAACCTCATCTAAATTACAAGTAGGACATCCACCAGGAGCACCATTATTTCAAATGTTTGGAGCTTTTTTCTCCATGTTTGCTCTAGAACCTTCGCAGATTGGAGCCATAATGAACATGATGAGTGGTGTTGCAAGTGCATTTACCATTCTTTTTATGTTTTGGACAATTACTCTATTGCTTGTAAAACTTACCAAATACAACGAAGACAAAAACACGAGCAAAGCTTATGCTATTTTAGGAAGTGCTTTAGTAGGCAGTTTAGCTTTTACCTTTACCGATTCGTTTTGGTTTAATGCTGTAGAAACAGAAGTGTATGCTATGGCAACCTTAATAATGGCAGTTTTATTCTATTTAGGATTACGCTGGGAACAAGACATGAATGAGCCACGAGGTAACCGTTGGTTAATCCTAATTGCTTTTGTTATTGGTTTATCCTTTGGAGTTCATTTTATGGGATTATTAACTATTCCTGCAATTGGTCTGCTTTATTATTTTAAGAATTATAAAACTATTACGGTTAAGAATTTCATTATTGCAAATATTGCCTCAGCCGCAATTCTACTTTTTATATTTAAATTACTATTGCCTTCAACCCTAAAGCTTTTTGGTTATTTAGAAGTGTTTTTTGTAAATTCTATAGGATTACCGTTTAATTCCGGAACTATTATTACCGGTTTAATGGTTATCGCCTTATTTTATTTTGGTCTGAATTACACGCGTAAAAAAGGCATGAAGCATACCAACACATTAGTGTTATGTCTAATGTTTATTTTTATAGGTTTCTCATCTTGGATGATGCTTCCTATTCGTGCGAATGCCCAGGTTGTTATTAATGAAAATAACCCTTCGGATGCTAGAGAACTTTTAGCGTATTACAACTTAGAACAATATCCTGAAACGCATTTATTCTATGGCCCATTTTTTACAGAAGTATATTCTGGTGCAGATAAAGATGAACCATTTATTGATGATAAAAAGAATTATGAACGCGATGATGAAGCTGGCAAATACGTTATTATAAACGATTGGGAGAAAAGCAAGCAGAATTACAATCATGAACATGCGTCTGTATTGCCACGTATGTGGAGCTCAGAGCATGCTGAAAACTACATGATGTTTACCGGATTAATAGACTTTAAAGTTGATCCAAGTTTACAAACACGCGCATACAATGAAGCACTTAATGCAGGTTTAACAGAAGAGCAATCTGCACAATATGCCCTTGGTGAAAAGCAACAATTTGACCAACTAGTCAACGAATTTAGAAGAAGTGTTGCTAATGGAGAAGTAGACTATAACGGTTATAATCAATTTTTAAAGCGTTATGGCCAACAGTATCTGATTATAGAGAAACCTACCTTTATGGACAATATTATGTACATGTTCCAATACCAATTTGGTTATATGTACTGGCGTTATTTTATGTGGAATTTTACGGGACGACAAGATGACATCCAAGGAAGATACACTCATAAAAACGGAAATTGGATTTCAGGAATTAACCTTATAGACTCAATGCACTTAGGTGTATCTCAAGATAATTTACCAACTGATGTTTTAGACAATAAAGCCAGAAACACCTATTACTTCTTACCCTTATTATTAGGATTAGCAGGTTTCTTTTCTTAATGTATTCGGATTTAAAGCGTTTTTGGGTACTATTAGTATTCTTTTTGCTGACAGGTTTAGCCATTCAGTTTTACACTAATGTAAGACCTTTTGAACCTAGAGAACGTGATTATTCTGTTGTAGGCTCGTTTTATGTTTTTGCTATCTGGATTGGTTTTGGAGTGTACGCTATTTATGATCTCTTACAATCGCGCATAAAAACAAAACTTTTAGCTCCTGTAGTAACATTAGCTTGTCTTATAATTGTCCCTGGCGTTTTAGCAGCAAACAATTGGGACGATCATGATCGTTCTGGTAAGTACACCACAAACTCTATGGCTCGTAAATATTTAGAGTCTTGCGCACCAAACGCTATTCTATTTACCATTGGAGACAACGATACCTTCCCTTTGTGGTATTTGCAAGAGATAGAAGGTGTGCGTACAGACGTGCGTGTTGTTAATACTAGTTTGTTTCAAACAGATTGGTACATTGACCAAATGAAACGTAAAGCTTACGAAAGTGATCCGATTCCTTCACAGCTTACACACAATCAATATAGAGGTGGTACGAGAGATGTTATTATTAGAAGAGAAATCACTAAAGATACGTTACCTATTAAGGATTTTATGGATTTCGTTTCCAGTGAAAGACCTGACACCAAATTTAAGTATGTAGCAGAAAAACAAGGTGAAGATTCTAGTCAGTACCCAAAGCATTTATTGAATTCTAATTATTTCCCTACACGCAGTATCAGTATTCCTGTGAATAAGGAAATGGTTCTAAAAAATGGAGTTGTAAAGCAAAAAGATGCCGATAAAATAGAAGATAACCTCTACACTCAAATTGAAGGTAGTTATATCTATAAAAACCGTCTTTTAATGTTAGATATCATTGCTAACAATAATTGGGAGCGTCCTATTTATTTTACCGGAGGAGCATTTGGATCGGAAGACTACATTTGGCTAAAAGATTATTTACAGCTCGATGGCATGTGCTACAAATTAGTACCAATTAAAACAGCCGTAAATAAGGCAAATCCTTATGATATGGGACGTGTTGATCCAGATCTTATGTACGATATGGTTAAGAACTGGGAATGGGGAGGCAGTGGAGAAGACATGTACTACGATATTGAAACCAGAAGAAATGGGATTACTTATAGAGGTAATTTAGCACGTTTAATAGAGCAACTTATCAATGATAAAAAACTAGATAAAGCTGAAGAAATAGCAGATATCGCTATGGCGAAAATGCCAGTAGATAAATTTGGTTTTTACTCGTTATTGGAACCGTATGTTAGTGCGTATTACGAAATAGGAAACGTTGAAAAAGGCCGTGCCCTATACAAAGATGTTGCGAAGAAGTACCAAGAAAATTTAGTGTACTATAGTAGCCTTTCAATAGAGAATCAAGATCGTATGGTTGGTGAGGATATTTACTTAGATATACAGCGTTACAGAGCATTGATTGATCTTTTAGTCATCTACAACGATGAAGAATTTGCTTTACAAGAAACAAAAACATTTAATAGTTATTTGAGCTTGTTTGATGAACTTATGAATCGTTATAGTCAAGATGAGTTACCAGAAATACCAACTGATTTAGATTTTAATGAAGCTATTAAGGATACTATAGACCGAATAGCACCAGAGAATTAATAAGGTATGCAGATTATTCCAGCTAAAACGCCAGACTTTGTAAAAACAGTGTTCCCTAATTTTATCTGGAATATCAATACCAAAAGTAAAGAACTCTATTTAACCTTTGATGACGGCCCAACTCCTGAGGTTACGGATTGGGTACTTTCAACGTTAAATGATTACAACGCAAAAGCTACTTTTTTTTGCATTGGTAATAATATTGAAAAATATCCTGAGATCTTTCAAACTATTATTAATGAAGGCCATGCTATCGGTAATCATACTTACAATCATTTAAAAGGCTGGAAATATAAAGCCAAGGATTATCTCGATGATGTTGAAAAAACACAAGATCTTATAAATTCCAAATTCCAAAAATATCACACCGAGCGCAGTCAAAGTGCCTGTGATAACAATTCTAGTTTGAAATTATTCCGTCCTCCCTACGGCAAGTTTAAATCTAAGCAAAGCAAACAACTTCAAGAATTAGGTTATAAGATTGTTTTATGGGATGTTTTACCCTATGATTGGGATAATTCAGTAACTGAAGGTACGTGTCTTAACAATGTAACTTCTACTGCTGAGGAAGGAAGTATTATTGTATTTCATGATAGCATAAAAGCCGCCCGAAACTTAAAATATGTGCTCCCTAAAGTTTTAGAATATTACAGTAAGAGAGGTTTTGAATTTAAAAGTATAAATTAACATCTATTAGATTCTAATTAAAAATACAAAGAAGCACTTAGATATACTCTTGAATAATATTAATCAAAGTATTAGCATCTTGCTCTCCGCTATGACGCCATTTCATTTCCCCATTTTTATAGATAATTAAGGTTGGCAAACCTTTAACGCGTAATGCTTCTGCGAGTTCTTTGTTTTTCTCTACATCAATCTTAATCACTTTAGCTTTATCGCCTAATGCAGCCGCAACATCTCTAAGTATAGGATGCATAGCTATAGATTGATCTTCTCGGTCGGTGTAAAAATCCAGAAGTACTGGAATTTCAACATCTATTAATTCCCCAAATTTTGACATATGTTTTAGTTTTAGTCAAATATATAAGTACTTCAAACTTGCCTTCGTTTAATCCGTATCCACTGCAAGTAAGATACTCATATCATAAAAATAAGCAATTCTTTACAATTACGCACTTTTCGACCCCTTTTTGAGTTCAATCACTGTAATTTCTGGCCAAATACCAACGCGTCCAGGATATCCTAAATAGCCAAAACCTCTATTTACATTGATGTGCTGACCTAACTCTGTATAGATTCCGGCCCATTGCTTATAACGCCATTTTGCAGGACTCCATTTTATCCAACCCGGAATTTCAATCCCAAATTGCATACCATGTGTGTGTCCACTCAATGTTAAATGATAGTGATAAGGGTCCTTTAGTACCTTTGCTTCCCAATGACTAGGATCGTGTGTCATTAATATTTTAAAATCATCTGCCTGAATTTGAGATGCGGCTTTACCTAAGTCTCCTACTTTTATAAAACCTCCCTTTCCCCAATTCTCTACTCCAACTAATGCTATGCGTTCGCCATTCTTTTCAATGTAGCGACTTTCATTTAATAATAAATCGAATCCTATATCTTTTTGAATCACTTTTAAATCTTTAAGATTTTGTGCTTTTTCTTCAGGTGAATTCCAATCGACATAATCTCCATAATCATGATTTCCTAAAACAGAAAATTTACCATCCTTAGCTTTCAATCTTCCGAAGGTCTCCAACCAAGGCAACATTTCAGAGGCTTTATTATTCACCATATCACCTGTAAATAATAACACATCAGAGTTTTGTTCATTGATTAAATCTACAGCATATTCAACCTTTTCACGATTATCAAAACTACCAGAATGAATATCACTAATTTGAGTTATTCTATAACCATCAAAAGCTTTTGGCAAGTCTTCATAATACAATGTATACTTAAGGACTCTAAAGTTATATTTACCTTGGAACATACCATAAAGTAGGGATGAAAACGGAATTGCCGCTAAACCTAAGGCAACTTGACTCACAAATTTTCGACGTGACGGCACATAAAATGTATCGTTTTTAGTAACAAACTTATCATATAAACCAATGATGCCTCTAATAAAATCTTCACCTATTAAAAACGGCAACAGCACCATATTAAAAGCCATAAACGCCAATAAAAATCCGAAGGCAAAACTTTTACCTGTTGTTAATACACGACCTTCACTAGCCATTGCAAACTGGTAAATAAAATTACCAACAACAAGAATTGCAATACCAAAGAACAGATAATAAACCCAAGTTTGTTTAGTTACAGTCCTTACAGCTTGAAAACCATAAAGAGTAAGTATGACAAATAAAATAGCAAATAGTAGCCAACGAATCATTTTGTATTTTTTGAGTTTACAAATTTAATAGATATGACGAGCGACTTATCTTATGAAAGTGTTAAAGGTTTTTCTTTAAGGACTTTAAACTCATCTAAACTTTGCTATTTTAAATTTACACTAACAAGATCTATAATGCAAAAAGGAATATTGTAAGAACGTTCTTGGCCTGTATTTTACTATATTAGATGTATTGAAATAAGATTTTTTTTGATGAACTTTAAACTAAACGCCTTTTTATATGCTTTTATTTTTGTAATAGTTTGCTATAGTTATAACTTTTGGTATGGTAACAGGAATTCTAAAAGATTAAAATATGAAGCGTAGAAAGTTTATAAAAACAGCGTCTATAACTAGTGTTGGTTTAGCTGTAGGAGGTTCATTGATGAGTTGTAACGAAGCAATTTCTAAAGAATCAACAGAACTAAACAAAGTTGTTATTACTGATGTAAAAGGACTACCACTGGTCGTTGCTACATGGCATGTTAAAGCTGCTACTGCCAAAGCAATGGAAATTCTCCAAGGCGGAGGAAACGCTCTAGATGCTGTAGAACAAGGTTGCAGAGCTGAAGAAGCCAATGAAAAAAATCAAACCGTTGCCAAAGGTGGCTTACCCGATAGAGATGGTAACGTTACTTTAGATGCCTCTATAATGGATAAGCATGGTAATTGTGGCTCGGTGGTGTACCTTCAAAATATTACACATGCCGTTTCAGTTGCGAGAAAGGTGATGGAAGACACTCCACACGTCATGCTTGCGGGTGAAGGAGCCAAACAATTTGCCATTTCAAAAGGTTTTGAACCCGAAGACTTATTAACGGAAGCTTCAAAAAAAGCGTGGGAAAAATGGAAAATTGAAGCCAAATACAAACCCATAATTAACATAGAAAACCACGATACTATAGGAATGCTTGCCATGGATAAAAATGGAGATATTTCTGGTGCTTGTACAACTAGTGGTTTAGCCTATAAGCTCGAAGGACGAGTTGGTGATTCTGCTATTATTGGCTCCGGATTATTTATAGATAATGACATTGGAGGTTGCGTAGCCACAGGATTAGGAGAAGAGGTTGTAAAAACTGTTGGCAGCTTTTTAGTTGTGGAATTAATGCGACAAGGCAAATCACCTCAACAAGCTTGTGAAGAAGCGATTGGCAGAATTGTAAATAAACCTAATAGTAATTTTAAGGACTTCCAAGTGGGTTATGTTGCCGTTAATAAAAAAGGCGAAACGGGATGCTACTCAATTCACCAGTGGTTTAGCATCACCAAATTTCAAGATGGAAAAAACGAGCAAATTCAATCGGATTATTTTAATAAAGCCTAAAACCACTTTATAGTCAGTTGCGCCAACTTCTCCTTAAACCCAGTATAAGGCGGAAACAACAACTCCGTAACTCCAAACGTATGTTGTTTCATTACAGATCGTGCATTACTAAACGCTTGAAATCCATAGAATCCATGGCTTTTACCAATACCACTATTATTAACCCCTCCAAAAGGTAGATTGTGGTTGGTATAATGCAGTACACTATTATTAATACAGGTTCCTCCTGCTCTAGAGTTATTTAAAATCTTATTAATATTGGCCTTATTTTTACTATAGATATACAGCGCTAATGGTCTTGGTTTTGAGTTAACATAAGCAATTGCCATATCTAAACTTTCATAAGTTACAATCGGCAAAATAGGTCCGAATATTTCATCCTCCAGCAATTGCGCTTCTGGTTTTAAATCTGAAATTATAGTCGGTTCTATATATTTTGAATCACTATCAGTTTCTCCACCCACTTCAAATTTAGCATCTAATTTTTTTGCATTTTCGAGATGAGAACTTAAACGCTCAAAATGTTTATCAGTAACTATTCTACCATAAGAATCTGATGCTTTTGGATTATCGTTGTAAAACGTTTGGAGCCATTTTTTACAAGCGTCTATAAATTGAGTTTTTACGCTTTCATCAATCAACACATAATCTGGTGACACGCAAATTTGACCACAGTTTAAAAACTTAGCCCACATGATTTTCTTTGCGGCTTTGTCAATATTTGCTGTTTTATCAATTAGGGTTGGCGACTTACCTCCCAATTCTAAGGTTACAGAAGCCAAATGTTCGGATGCGGCTTTCATTACAACCTTACCAACATTTGGAGAGCCTGTAAAAAAGATATGATTAAAAGGTAATTTTAATAATTGGGTAGAGACTTCAACTTCACCTTGTATTACTGCAACTTCATCTTCAGAAAATAGATCCGCAATAATTTTAGCCATGAGTTCTGACGCATTAGGCGTCATCTCAGAAGGCTTAATAATAACGGTATTTCCTGCTGCAATAGCCGAAACTAATGGTCCAAAGGTGAGATTGAAAGGGAAATTCCATGGCGAAATAATTAAACACACTCCTTTAGGTTCGTATTTTATATAAGAACTAGAACCCAACATCGCTATTGGTGTGTCTACCGTTTGTTTTCGTATCCATTTGTGCAAATTCTGCTTAGCAAATTTTATATCTCCAATAATAGCATAAATTTCTGTGAGCTCTGTTTCTACAACTGGCTTTCCTAAATCTTTTTGCAAGGCCACCTGAATTTGAGTTCTATAAGTAACCTCAATTGCTTGCTGAAGTTTATTTAAAATTTTGAGTCGTTCTTTATAAGTACGATTACCTACGGCATACTGATTTATGCTTTGTTTCGAAAACAATTCATAATATGGACTACTACTAAAATCATTCATAATTAATTGTCTATTTATAGGTGCTTCAAGCTCATTTTAAGCACTTCATCGATCTTTTTTAGCTAGAAGTGTTTTTCATCTAACAAATCACATCGTTTAACTTAAAACGCAACGCATTTAAAGGGACACAAGCGCACATAGTGTATTTCATCGATATTTTTTACGAGCGTTTTCCACTTAACAGTTTATCGACCTATTTCATCTAAAAATTTCAATCACACTAAATATGTTGCGTTTCTTTGACTCGAAGTTAAAACAAATATAGCTTCCTACGATTATGAAAAAAGGTTTATTCATCATATTATTTTTAACAATGTCTCTAACAAGTTTTGCACAACAAGATGTAAAAGCTAATAACGAAACTACAATTGTTGAAACTACTAAAACTGAAAAGCCTGAAACTAATGAAGCTGCTATTTCTCCTGAAATTAAAGCTAAGGTTTTAAAAATGAATCGTAAAAAGAATAACGAAATCATCAGTATCAAAGCTTTCAGAAAAAGTCTTCAAATTAGAGTAAAGACTGTAAAGCTTTGTTAATACATAACAAAAAACGCTATTAACCATATTAAAAAAGCCGAGACTCACGTTTCGGCTTTTTTATGTTTATATCATTACTAATGAATTAATCTGCATAGTTTAATTCACCATTCGCTTCTTGCTCTTTAAATTTCTTTACCAATTCTAAAGCATCAGGTATCACATCACTACATAATATAATCAATGAACCTTTGACTGCGTTTCTAACGGCAAATTTAATCGCTTCTTTTTCTGATGGAATTATAGTCGTTTTCTTATTAGGATCTCGTTGCTTAATCCCATCATCTAGCATCTTAATTAATTCTTGCTCTGTTTTACCTCTTAAACGTTTATCTTGTCTAATAATAATTTCATCAAACATGTCGGCTGCAATCGCTCCCATTTCATTATTATCTTCTACACGTCTGTCTCCAATACCTGCAATGATGCCAACTTTTACGGTGGCTTCTAGTTCATTTGTAAACGCTTGCAAGGCTCTCATTCCTGCAGGATTGTGCGCGTAATCTAAAAGAATAGTAAAATCTTTAAATTCAAATAAATTTAAGCGTCCAGGTGTTTGTGAAGCCGAAGGAATAAACGTTTCCAAGCCAGCTTTCATATCTTCAATACTAATACCTTGTACATGTGCCCCTAAAACTGCTGCTAGCACGTTCTGAATCATGAATTTTGCTTTCCCACCATAAGTCAACGGAATATTTTCAGCCTTCATTAAGCGCATTTTCCATTCTCCTCTACAAATAGTAACATAGCCATTTTCATAAACTGCAGTAATACCATTTAAGCGCTGTAAAGCTTTAATATGAGGATTATTCTCATCCATAGAAAATAAAGCGACATTACAATCTAAACTACGTCGCATATCGTAAACCAAATCGTCATCAGCATTTAAAATCGCATAGCCATCTGGTAAAACCGTTTCTGGCACTACTCCTTTTACTTTTGCTAATTGCTCAATAGTGTGAATTCCTTTTAAACCTAAATGATCTGCAGCCACATTAGTTACAATAGCGACATCACATTTTTTAAAGCCCAAACCTGCCCTAAGCAAACCACCGCGTGCACATTCTAAAACGGCAAAATTCACTGTAGGATCTTTCAACACAAATTCTGCACTTGCAGGACCTGTACAATCACCCGTCATTAATAAGCGATTCTGAATATAAACACCATCACTAGTGGTATAACCCACGCGATAGCCATTCATTTTGGCAATATGAGCCATTAATCTAGACGTCGTTGTTTTTCCGTTAGTTCCTGTAATGGCAATAATAGGAATACGACCTGTGTCTCCCTTGTTTGGAAATAATTTATCAATTACTGGAGCGGCTACATTTCTTGGCAATCCGGATGTTGGTGCTAAGTGCATTCTAAATCCAGGACCAGCATTTACTTCTAACACCGCTCCACCTGTTTCGGATAAAGGCTGTGAAATATCAGTGGTCATAATATCAATTCCACAGATATCTAAATCAATAATTTTAGAAATGCGCTCTGCCATACTCACGTTTGCAGGATGTATAATATCCGTAATATCTTCAGCGGTTCCTCCTGTACTTAAATTGGCGGTGTCTTTTAATATTAAACGTTCACCTTCTGCAATAATAGATTCTAAAGTATAACCAGCATCTTTTATAATGGTTAGTGTTAATTCGTTCGTAGTGATTTTTGTCAATACATTTTCATGACCAAATCCACGACGTGGATCGCTATTCACTTTATCTATTAATTCTTGAACTGTAGATTTTCCATCTCCAATCACATGTGCAGGAGTCCTAATCGCCCCAGCGACCAATCTATTATTAATAACTAATAATCTATAATCTTGACCGACAATAAACTTTTCAACGATAATCGCTCCACTTTTAGAACTTTCTTTTGCATGGTAAAAAGCCGCTAGTGCATCCTCATAATTTTGAATATCAACAGTAATCCCACGACCATGATTACCATCAATGGGCTTAATTACCAAAGGATAACCAACATAATCACAAGCCTCTTGTAAACTGCGTTCACGACGAATAATATCTCCACGTGGCACTTCAACCTCAGCTTGCTCTAATAAAAATTTAGTATCTTCTTTATCACAGGCCAATTCTACACCTATACTACTCGTTTCAGAAGTAACCGTTGCTTGAATTCGTTTCTGATTCGCACCGTAACCCAACTGACAAAGCGAATATTTATTTAGTCGTATCCAAGGAATACCTCGCGCTTCCGCTTCTTCAACAATAGACCCTGTACTTGGTCCTAAACGATCGGCTTCACGCAATTCTCTCATTTCCTGAATATCATCAGTCATATCGTAATCCTCTCCAGCGATTAAAGCTTCACAAATTCTTACGGCGGACTTCGCAGCAAACCGTCCAACAGATTCTTCCATATAAGAAAAAACCACACTATAAACGCCATGCTCTCCGTAACCTCTAGTTCTTCCAAAGCCCGTATCCATTCCTGCAAGGGTCTGAATCTCTAAAGCAATATGCTCTATAATATGACCCATCCAGGTGCCTTCATCAACACGCATAAAAAAACCACCTTCGCAACCTTCAGAACAGCGGTGCGAATACATTGTAGGAAACATAGTTTTTAATCGCTCCGGGAAACCTTCAATTTTATTAGAAGGTAATTCTTCCATCTCTTCAAGATCGAGAACCATTACAATTAATTTATGTCGTCTTACAGACCAGTAATTAGGTCCTCTCATCGCATTAATTTCGCGTATTTTCATGTTCGTTGGTTTGTTTTAGTTATTGAAAGATTCTAAATATAGTATTTTTCACTAAAAAAATTGGCTTATTTTTGCCCAATATTTTTAGATACAAATTATGCAGAAGATAAAGGGAACTTTAATACCTATTGGAGGAAATGAAGATAAAGGGATTGAAGAAAGCGAAATCTATACACTAGAGTTTATTGACGAAGGTATTTTGTACCACGTTGTTAAAGAAGCTGGAGGGGTTGACGCCAAAATTGTGGTGATACCAACAGCATCTAGTATTCCTGTTGAAGTTGGCGAAAATTATTTAACCGCATTTACGACTTTAGGTTGTAAAAACGTTACCGTTTTAGACATTCGTTCTAAAGAAGATTCTGAAACGGAACATGCTATTGAACTTATAAAAAGTGCGAACTGCGTTATGTTTTCTGGTGGTGATCAATCTAAGATTACCGATAAAATTGGCGGGACTATAATACACACCATTCTGGCGGAACGCTTCGTTAATGAAGCTGGTTTTGTTATTGCGGGCACAAGTGCTGGCGCCATGGCAATGGCTAATGAAATGATTGCTGGCGGAAGTGCTTCGGAATCGTTTATTAAAGGTGCTGTGAATATGTATAAAGGTTTAGGCTTGATCCCTGAATTGATTATAGACACCCATTTTATTCGTCGTGGTCGCTTTGGAAGACAATCGGAAGCTGTTGCAAAATTCCCGAATCTTATTGGGTTTGGACTCGCTGAAGATACAGGCATGATTATTAAAAACGGAAATGATTGTACTGTAATCGGCTCTGGAATGGTCATTGTTTTTGACGGAAGCACGTTAACACATAATAATGAAAAAATATTAGAAGAAGGGACGCCGATGACTATGGCAAACCTTACCATTCATGTATTATCGAATGGTGATGAGTACAGTATTAAAACTCGAAAAGTAAAAGTGTTGCCTATTGAAGCTCCTTTTATCTAACACACACACATCCCTTTGAAAAAAGGGATCTCATTACTATATACTAGATCTTACTGAGTTGTAAAAACGTTTTGCATAATTATACTTTGCGTCTTAGCGTCTTTGCGAGAACATTTCACAGAGATAAACAGAGATTTCACAGAGATACACAAAGAGAAAGATCTCAACATAAAACAAACTTCACAAACCTTTTAGACAATCACACTTTGCGCCTTAGCTCCTTTGCGAGAATATAACACAGAGATAAACAGAGGTTTCACAGAGATACGCAGAGAGAAAGACCTCAACAAAAACAAATTAACAAATAACTAAATATCAATTTTCAAAAACCTGTTGAACAACCAAACTTTCCTCCTTTGCGTCTTTGCGTCTTTGCGTCTTTGCGAGAAAACCATACAGATATCATTAACTTACCCAAATACCCATTGGAAGCAATATCTTAATCGTTTTCAACTCTGAAACTTTGAAACTTTGAAACTTTGAGACTTTGAAACCTTGAGACTTTAAAACCTCACAAACCTATCCATAAATAGAAACATCATCAATCCCATTCGAAGATTTCTGCCCTCTGTACATTCCTTCAGTATTAAATGGCATCGCAATGTTTCCGTTAGTATCCACAGCAATTAAGCCACCATCTCCACCAATGTCTAGAATACGTTTATGAATGACTTCACTTGAAGCGTCTTTTACCGACATGCCTTTGTGCTCCATTAAACAAGCCACATCATAAGCCACAACTCCTCTAATAAAAAACTCACCGCTTCCGGTGCAACTGATGGCGCAAGTTTTATTGTTGGCATAATTCCCAGCTCCTATCATTGGCGAATCACCAACACGCCCCCATTTTTTATTGGTCATACCACCAGTAGATGTTGCTGCAGCAATATTGCCATCTTGGTCGCAGGCTACCGCGCCAACGGTTCCGAATTTAGAATCTTTCTGACTTCGACTACGCTCAGCCACCGATTTTTCATTTTTATCTGATGCATGATCTAACTGAAAACTATCGGTATCCTTAATGTCTAACCATTGTTTATGCCTGAATTCATCATAAAAATAAGACGCATCTTTCAACTTATAATTGAGTTCTTTCGCAAACTGCATCGCTCCGTCTCCCGCTAAAAACACATGTTCACTTTTTTCCATCACGTCTCTCGAAAGCTTCACCGGGTTTTTTATACCTGTAATTAAACTCACCGCACCGGCATTTAACGTTTTGCCATCCATAATAGAGGCATCCATTTCATGTGTTTCTGTAGCCGTAAATACAGCTCCTTTTCCGGCATTAAATAAAGGTGAATCTTCTAAGACGCTCACCGCTTCTTCAACCGCATCAACAGCCGTTTTACCATCTTCTAAAAGCGCATAACCAGCATCTAAAGCATTTTGTAATGCTAATTTATATTGGGCTTCTAACTCTGGAGTCATCATCCCTTTTACTAAAGTACCTGCCCCTCCGTGAATGGCGATTGAAAATGTTTTCATTTGTCTAAATTATGTGTTTCAAAGATACATCTAGAATCATAAAAACAGAGACCTTTTAAGGTTTTAAAACATTGAAATGTACTTAAAAAAACAAATACGGAGTATCTCTGAAGTATCCATAAAGGCATATCTATTAATGACCCGTTCTAAAATAACTATACAGGTTATTGAATAAATCTTGATATAATTATGCAAATCCCTTTTCCAAATTAATGGAAGTGAAGCACCCAAAAGACATATTCGATATGATAACTTTTTCGTAGCTTTGATCTCCTTACAAAAACAATCCAATGTCAGACCAAAAACGCCTATTTCTCGTTGATGCTTACGCCCTTATTTTTCGTGGGTATTACGCTTTTATAAAAAACCCAAGAATCAATTCAAAAGGGGAAGATACTTCTGCCATTATGGGCTTTATGAATTCCCTTTTAGATGTGATTAAACGCGAACGACCAGATCATTTAGCCGTTTGTTTTGATAAAGGAGGTAGCGCAGACCGTGTGGAAATGTTCGAAGCTTACAAAGCCAACAGAGACGCAACACCAGAAGGCATTAAAACGGCCATTCCTCATATTTGTAATATTCTTGAAGCCATGCACATTCCAATTATGGTAAAAGAAGGATACGAGGCTGATGATGTCATTGGTACCTTAGCTAAAAAAGCTGAAAAAGAAGGTTATAAAACCTTTATGGTGACTCCAGATAAGGATTTTGCACAACTCGTTTCTGAAAACATATTTATGTACCGACCAGTTTTTGGTGGTGGTTACGAAACTTGGGGAATCCCAGAAGTCCAAAAGAAATTTGAAGTTACAGATCCATTACAAGTCATTGACTTTTTAGGGATGATGGGAGATGCCTCTGATAATATTCCTGGATTGCCTGGTGTTGGTGAAAAAACAGCTAAGAAATTTTTAGCGGCTTACGGCAGTATGGAAAACCTTTTTGCGAATTCGCATGAGCTAAAAGGGAAAATGAAGGAGAAAATTGAAGCCAATCAAGAACTCGGTTTGTTATCAAAGCAATTGGCGACCATTATGCTCGACGTGCCTGTAGAGTTTAATGCTGAAGATTTTGAAATGTCAGAACCCGATATTCCAAAAGTGACTGAAATTTTCCAAGAGTTAGAATTTAGACGTTTAATTGATAATTTTAATAAAACCTTTACTGCTGAAGCCATGCAGTCTGCCGGAACTTCTACTCCAACTTCAGATAAAAAGGAAGCACCGAAAACCACTCCTACGGAAGAAAAATCAGCAGGAGCTGGTCAATTCTCTTTATTTGGAGGTGGTGAACCATCAACCACTGAAACTATTTCACAAAATACTAGAAAAACCTCAGCCACTTATTCACATTTTTATCAAAGCGTCGCACCTGGTATGGCAACCAAATTGTTTGTCAAAAATCTAATGAGCCAAACCTCAGTGTGTTTTGATACGGAAACGACTGGACTAAATCCATTAACCGCAGAACTCGTTGGCATCGCCTTTTCATGGGAAGTCGGCAAAGGATTCTATGTGCCATTTCCAGAAGATAAAACAGAAGCACAAGAACTTATAGAAACCTTTAGACCTTTTTTTGAAGACGAGAACATCGAAAAAATCGGTCAGAATTTAAAATACGACATCAAGGTTTTAGCCAAATACAATATTGAGGTAAAAGGCAAACTTTTCGATACCATGTTAGCGCATTATTTGATCAATGCAGACATGCGTCACAATATGGATGTCTTAGCTGAAACCTATTTAAACTACACCCCAATTTCTATCACAGAACTCATTGGTAAAAAAGGAAAGAATCAATTATCTATGCGCGATGTGCCCTTAGAAAAGCTCACCGAATACGCCGTTGAAGATGCTGATATTACCTTACAATTAAAAGAACATTTCACAACCGAATTAGGAGAAGCTAATACCCAAAAATTATTCGATGAGATTGAAATTCCGTTACTACGTGTGTTAGCAGCTATGGAATTAGAAGGTATTAATCTCGATAAAGACTTTCTATACTCTTTATCTGAAGATTTGAATAACGACATCGCAACACTCGAACAAGAAATTTATGCCACAGCAGGCGAGGAATTCAACATTGCCTCTCCAAAACAGTTAGGTATTGTGTTGTTCGAAAACATGAAATTGGTCGATAAACCAAAGAAAACCAAAACAGGTCAATATGCAACTGGCGAAGATATCTTATCCTATTTAGCAAAAGACCATGATATCATTCAGAAAATATTAGATTTTAGAGGCCTTTCAAAATTAAAGAGCACCTATGTAGATGCCTTGCCTTTACAAGTAGAATCATCCACAGGTCGTGTGCATACTGATTATATGCAAACCGTTGCAGCAACTGGGCGTTTAAGTAGTAACAATCCTAATTTACAAAATATTCCAATTCGTACCGAACGTGGTCGTCAAGTACGAAAAGCCTTTGTACCAAGAAACGAAGACTACACCTTACTGGCTGCCGATTATTCGCAAATAGAATTACGAATCATTGCCGCATTAAGTGAAGAAGAAACCATGATTGAAGCCTTTAAAAATGGCGAAGATATTCATGCTTCAACCGCATCCAAAGTATTTAACGTGCCATTGACTGAAGTCACCAGAGAACAACGTAGCAATGCTAAAACCGTTAATTTCGGAATCATCTATGGGGTGTCTGCCTTCGGATTAAGTAACCAAACCGATTTATCACGTGGTGAAGCCAAAGAACTTATTGACACCTATTACGAAACCTATCCAAAATTAAAAGCCTACATGAGTAAGCAAGTCGATTTTGCAAGAGATCATGGCTATGTGCAAACCGTTTTGGGCCGTCGTCGTTATTTAAAAGACATCAACTCGCGTAACGCTGTGGTGAGAGGTGCTGCAGAACGAAATGCTGTTAACGCACCCATACAAGGAAGCGCTGCCGATATTATTAAAATTGCGATGATTAATATTTATAACAAGCTAGAAGCCGGACACTATAAATCGAAGATGCTCTTACAAGTACATGATGAATTGGTCTTTGACATCTACAAGCCAGAACTCGAAGAACTCACTACCTTAATTAAAACCGAAATGGAAAGTGCATTTATTATGGATGTGCCTTTAGATGTTGAGGTGGATACAGGTTTGAATTGGTTGGAGGCGCATTAGGATGAACAAAATGATGTTAGTGGGAGTAAGTTACAAAAAGACTCTCTTTAAGTAAATTTATTAACATCTTTTTAAGCTATGCCTATTTTCTAAAAACACAGTCTCTATGGTATTCTAAATAAGGCTTATGCTCTTCATTAAGTTCAATTTTCATATCTGAATTTATTCCTAGATCCAATGGGTTGTTAAACAAAGTAGACGTAATAATTGTTCCATCACTTTTAAATGTAATTAAACCGTTATCAAATACTTTGTCAATGTTTGGGATCAGAAGCAGCCCATTGAATACATCTAATTTTTCAAAGTTATTAGATTTTCTCCATGGTTTTATATGCGAAGCTATAAGAAGTGGAACTTCTGGATATTTAGTAACCGAACAACATCTCCAATATTCAATCAGTCTTTTACGATATTTTCCTTGTCCAATTCTACTTAAAATTAAATTTTGTTTTTCAGTTTCTGAATCTTGCGACTGATTATAAATGTTTATAATGTCATCTGTAATAGACTCAGATTTATAGGTATCATTTAAAAACTCAATATATAAATCAAAAGCCCGACTATACATGTTATTACCCTTGATATTCTTTTGTAATAATTTTGAGTTTTCAAAATATAACTCTTTAAGTTTTCTTGATTCACTAGGACTGTCTATTAAAAACAGATCTGTTTGACTTATATCGTTTTTCTTTAAATGATTACTGAGCGTTGTTATTACTTTAACATACTTATCCGGAGCAGATATTTGTGTGTGGTTTTTTGTAAGCCAAGATTTGAATATAAGTTCTTTAATAATCAAAATATAGGTTTCTAATTATGATAAATGAGGAAGATCAATTCCGACTCTGTAACCTTGGCCAAAGGAATTATTTGAAATTCGCTGAGCATAATTCTCTTTTAAACTACATACAAACTCAAGATCATATGTTATACCCGAATATGAAATTGATTTATCATTAGATTCATTCATTTTATTAGGAATATGTGAAGTAAAAGGTTTGCACGCCCATTCTATTGCTTCTGTTTTTTTACCATTTGAGATGAAAGTATAAAAACCTTGTTCAGCATTTTTTAAAGCTACAGCTAGCTTTGTTATAGAATCAGTTTTTTTTATAAAACTAAACTCATTATTGATTTTACTTGGTGTAAAACAGTCGCAATGTGGTGTTATACATAAAAAATATTCATTACCAGATTTAAAAACATCTCCAAATCCTAACTTTTTATTGGTCTTATTCGCTAAATGAACACAAGAAACCATAGATGCGTATTTAGCAAGTGAAATCTCAAGTTCACTACCTTCTTTTGGTATATATATAGAAAGCTCTTTTTCAATTAGTTTAAAAGAATCTAAATTAAGGTCTAAATTTTTTTGAAGTAACTCGTGAATCCAAGATCGTACAACAAAATTCTTGAAAGATGTCTTTTGAAATACTTCAACACCATCCTCTGCGTCTTTCTTATAGTAATTTTTCCCATGATGCAAAAATGCATTTTTTTCGATAGTATTGAATTTAGTGCCAATTTTAGAGAAATCTTCTCTAAATTTATCTTTTAACTCAATACTTATTAAATTAATAATACTATGAGGATTATTAGTGATACTTTGACTAAACACATCAAATAGTTTATCTGGTTTTACTCCGCCAGTTCTATCTTCTTTATGAAGAATAAGCACTACTGTACCGTTTATAGAATAACATAAACGTTCGATATTTATTCTTTCATTTTTAAAAATTAATTTGCTTCTCCTATCTTTTGATAAACAAATATTACTCAACAATAATACTGCATCTTCTATCGATTCGACATTATTAAAATATTTCATCCCAGAAATAATTTTCTTTGGAAATTTTTCAAGGTGTTTAGTTTCAATTTCTAAAAAAGAATAGAATGAATCTAAAATCTCTTTTCTAATGTCATTTCTTCTCGATGGAAATAATATATATTCATGAAATCTATTAATTTGTGTATCATCTTCAAAATAATTATATATTTCTTCACAATTAGTAGACATACGCGAAAATTTCGCTTTAAACTCCTCAATCATTATTTCAAAGTCCTCAGAATTATGTGCGTTGAAATTATTTAACAGAACCTTAGATACATCAGATAAATCTTCTCTATTTGTATAAATAACAATAAATGGAACTATATTATTCTCAAATATATCTTTTATAATAGTTAGAGTATAATCATATTTCGTTTCACCAGCTCCAGGTTTGGAATTTAACTCCCAATCTTGAATTAATAAATCTTTATTATGTAACAAATACTTATGTTTTTCCCATTCTACATTATCAGTAAATTGGTAAATATCTAAATCACAATGACCATCCTTTCTAAAAGAATAGAAAAGTTCTTTAGGATCATCAAAATTTAAACCTTCAGTAGCAAGAGAATAAGGTGCAGCATATGCATCATCAATACAAATAGCACTTCTAATAGAACTCTGAATTATTCCTTTAGCAACATCATCTGTTCCTTCAAGTATTTCTACAGTTTTAACTGAAACTTTATTTTCTTTTTCCAAATCTTCCATTTTACTTGAGCTTAGAAATAACGAAGCACGCTCCTGCCAACTTATTATATTCTTTTTCATTTGTTGCATAAATGTCATAACCTATAGCATTCAGGTTCTTCTTAGCTAGGTATAACCCAATGCCTCTTCCATCTCTTTTTCTTGTATAAAACAATGTGAATATATCATCTAATTGAGAGTCATCAATACGCTCACCAGAATTCATTATTCTTATTTCATGATTAATAAGTTCAATTTTAATTTTCTATCGGAGGCTGGTATTAGCCAATAATTGGCATTATTGATTAAATTTAAAAAACTGGTTTTACAATGGAATCAAATGAGAAAAATTCATACTCTCTAAAAGGATCATTTACAATAAATTCTATTTTATATCTTTTGAATTCGTTTTCAAAAAATTCTCGAATGTATTTTTCTATTTGATAACCTGTTATTACTTCTCTAGTTCTTCTACTTGTTCTATATAAGGGTTTTAATAACTTATAATTTCCTTCAAGATGCTGAAAAGCATTTTCTAATTGCTTAAAACTAAATTCTATTCCTGGATTCTGTCGAGAATATGTTTTAATTTCATTTACTGCATCGTTCATTTGAGAATACATCACATTAAATTGATGATCAATTATTTCAATAGCCATTCCTAATTGAGCTAATTCCTCGTAATCACCAAGTCTTTTCTCTAAATTTTCATTCTGTTCTTGATACCATCCTCTTAGAAAATCATCGTCAACATCAATTTGCAAATTTGATATATGCTTAATAAAACCTTCAAAAGAATTCTCTATTTCTTTTTTATGCTCTTCTATTAAGCTAGAAAGACCAATGATTTTTGAAGATATGTCTTTTTTAGAATCGGATTCTGTAACCTTATGTGGTTCCGATTGATTTATGAAAGAATCAGTTTGAGTTTCTTTTTCTTCTCCTAATAGATCATTTATTCTATTAAATGAAGTTTTTGAGACTGATTGGAAATCAGAAAACTGTTTCTCTATATATTTAATGTGAGATCTAAATTTATCATTAAATTCGAGTTTGAGGTTTTCTAAATTTATTCGCTCTCTAGTTTTATCAACTAAGGCAACTATATCACGGACTTTTGAATCAGCCGCAAAATACTTTTTTTGATAACTTGTATATTCTTCTTCTTGTTTTTTTGTAATACGTACTGCCTGAGGCTTTTGTATTCTTATTTCTCTTAACTTACTTTTTTTGAAATCTAATTTATCTAAAAGTTTATTATAGTCATTATAATTGATTTCGATTTGATCAGCCTCTTTTTTTAATTCTACTTCTAAAAGATTAATTTCAGTACTTAATCCATCTATCAATAACTTACTTTCTTTTAAGTTTTCTAAAAAAGCCTTTTTGTTTTTGAATTTTTACGCTTTGCAGCTGTAAGCTGCCTGTCATATTTAGCTTGGATTTCTTTTAATTGAGTTCCTCTAAATGTATCATACTTACCTTCATCTTTAGAATAACGCATATATCGCTTAGCGATATCAACAAAAAACTCAACTAAATCATCTTTAAATTCTCTAAATGCTTTGTTTTGAATAAATCCTTCACGCCCAGCTTTATCTATAAGACTAGTATTCCTTTCTCGAGATAAATCTATATATCCAATAAATCTTCTGTGACTAAAAAAATACTGTCCTGCACTCAATGATCTTCTCTTTTCAAACTCTAAAAAGTCATACTCAGTTCTGCCGTATGGTAATACTCTAAAATCATCTCTATATATATATAAACCCCCAAACGATTCTAATTTAGAATTTATATTATTATACTCTTCTTTATTTAAAGTTGAGCTTTTCTGTTCTCCTTCAAACGCTCCCCATTCAATTACAAAAGGTCCATATCCTGTTTTTCCAGGTGGTCGATTAGGTTTGAAAGTGTACTTCTCCCTTTTATCAAAAACTTTGATTTCCCCAGAGAAAAATCCGTTTTCATCAAATTCTCCCTTTAACCAATGATCTGCATTACGCATCTCATCTTGAGTAAAAAAATCATCTATTAAGTTATATTTACCAGACGCATCATATATAAAGAATCTAGTTTCAAAATCTTTTCTAGTTGTCTTTAAATCATTGTGTAAGCCACTTAGTGATGTCCTTAAATAAGTTAATGAATCATCTTTTTTAAGAGCTATTCGATCCTTATCAGATAATTCTAATAATTGATCATGTGGTGTGAAAATTATAAATGATGTACCATGGGAATCTTCTTCACAATATTTTTCAATTACTTCTTCTTTTATAAAATTAGGAATTTTTAACGACGCTAAATCGTTATGTATAGCATTTCGAAGTTGAGATTGTTCTCCCCATTTTTTCTCGTCAAGGTTAGATTGAAATTCTGTTTTCGCTGATTCAATATACTCTTTAAATAAATCAACACTATCAAAGGAAAACAAAGGAATATTTAAATCTTCAAGGAAAAAATCATAATTATCTAGAACACGCCAATCTATTAAAAAAGCATTTGCTTTTTCTCCCTTTTGCTTGGAAATCATTAACATTTGAGACCCTAAATAGGAAACCGAAAGGCGACCTATTCCTTTTTCTCCCATTGGAATCCTCCGGTTAAGATCAAACTGCGGATTTATTTTCCCCCCTCTTGCTTTAGAGTCCGTACCTAGTACAAACCACTTATTTAATATATCATCTTCAGACATACCAAAACCATCATCTGATAGTAAAAAAACTGGCTTACTATTATCCTTATATGTGTCTAGAAATAATTTACACTCTAAGTTTTCAGCATATGCATCATAGCCATTTTTCCATAATTCTGAAATTGCAGTTGGTAAATCTGCTATTTGTCCTTTCCCTAATAATTCAATCGCTCTCGCTTTTGCTCTGAATTTAGCCATTTATATGGTTTTTAGTTATTGCTAATCCTATTCGCTTAGCATACTCAGGTGGGACAGCATTTCCAATTAGTCTAGCTATTGAAGCATGGCTTGTTCCTATAAATTTATAATCTTTGGGAAAAGACTGTAAAGTTGCACCCTCCCTAATTGATAACGCTCTATTTTCTTCTGGATGAACAAAACGTCCATTAGAAACACTAAAAAATTTAGTGGTAATTGTTGGTGATGGTTTATCCCACCATAATCTTCCAAATGTATCTTTATGAGAAGAATCTCTTCCTATAAAGCAGTTTAATTGTAATTCAGGGTCATTTGCGAAAATCAACCTATTTCCTCCATCACTTTTTACTTTTTTATTCTTCTTAATGTAATATCGGTAATCCCTGCTGCCGTATGATTAAAATCTGAATAATCTTTATGTCCAGCTTTAATTTTTGAAAAGCCATTTTCTTCTCCAAGAACATCTCTTACAGTTAATTTTTTATTTGCTTTAATAGGTTCTAATTTATTATCGGTGATTCTATTGGCAATTAAAGTAAAACGTTTTCTATTTTGTGGCACACCATAATCGGAAGTATTATGGACTTTAAAATGCACAGTATATTTATTTGATTCAAGCCAATTGATGAATTTTTCTAAACCACTTTCTCCTTTTTTACGAAGTACTCCTGGAACATTTTCAACAACCACATAACCAGGATTAAAATACTTAACAAACCGTTCGAATTCGACTAGTAAATTTTTTGATTTTTGAGATTTATTTTTGTCAGTATTTATAATACTCCAAAATTGACATGGACTACAACCAATTAGCAATAATTCGTCATCATTACGCTTTAGTTTCAGAGTTTTTTCTAACTCTTCTTCTTTCAATTCAAAAACATCTGCTTTAACGAATTTGTCCTTACCGATGTTTGCATTATAAGTTGCTCTGCAGTTCTCTTCATAATCAACTCCTGCTAAAACCTGAATACCAGCCTTTTGCATACCAAAACTCATTCCTCCACCGCCACAAAAGAAATCTACAGCTTTAATACTATTTGTATTTTTTATTTTCAAGAGATAATGTATAGAAGTTTAAATTCAAAAATACCAAATTATATGTATTTTACTCTAAAAACAAGAGGGATAAGTTTATATTAAACTAAATTTTACTTTACGTTTTAAGTACGTTTTCCAATTTAAATCTTTCTACCTTAAATAGTTTTTCCCTATAGGATGTTCTAAAAAATCCTAACAACTTATCTTCTGATTCTAAAACTCACCTTTTCATTAAACTTACGTTTATTAAAAGACATAGTATAATCAAAGGTGTTTAAATGTCAATTGTATACCACACCCCTAAAGTCCCCTCAAGGGGACAACCCTAACCGAGAAACATAAATATAAAAAATGAATTTTGTGTACCCAATATAAAATCTAAAAATCCTATGAGTATTGTTTTTTCCTTTATCAAATGTCCCCTTGAGGGGACCTTAGGGGTGTTTAGGAATATTTTGAGATGTTCTCCCTAGTTAATCACGCAATTCCCCAACCGTCTCTTCAATAACCAACAACACACTAAACATATTCTTTTTAACCTCGTCGTTAGAAAACCTCAAAAAGGTAACACCATAAGCCTCTAGTTCACCTTGCCGTTTTGTATCGTATAAAAAACTATGGTCGTGACTATCTCCATCAATTTCAATAACCAAACCTATTTCATGACAATAAAAATCTGCGATATAATTTAGCATTGGCACTTGCCTATGAAACTGAACATCGTAAGCACGTTGTTTTATATGTTGCCAAAGTAATACTTCAGGTAAAGTGCTATTTTTTCTTAGTTGTCTGGCGAGTTGCTTTAGTTCTGGATTGTATGGAATGATTTTGTTTTTCATTTTACTAATTTATCACTCTTCTTTTTACACCCCTAAAGTCCCCTCTAGGGGACAATCTAGACCAAGAAACTTTTATATAAAAATTAGTTTTTATTGATACCATTCATAATATACAATTTTATGAATAACATGTTTTCCTTAAACAAATTTCCCCTTGAGGATTATTAAGGTGAAAGAATTCTTTTATCAAAAATACCGAGCATAACTCTTTAAGGGGGTTATCCAACCAATCCCCTAACATTCTCTTCAAGAATAAACAACACACTAAATTAGCAAAAACATCAAACAAAAAAAAGCCTCAACTATATAATAATCAAGGCCATTTATTAAAGTTAATGCTTAACTCTATTTTTTCAAAAGCTTATCTGTATGTGTTTTACCATCTGCTGTTACAATATTCAACATATAAACGCCGCCAGAAAGACTACTAACATCTAATGCATCTACAGAAGTACGTTCCATTAATTGTTGTCCATTTAAGTTATAAATAGACACCAGTGCAATCTGTTCGTTCTGAATGCCTGTAATTTTTAATTCATCAGCAACCGGATTTGGATAAATACGCAACACTGATGCATCCGCAAAGTCTTCAGTACCTAAGGTGCCGCTTTCAAAACTAAAATTATCGTAAAAAGCATCACCACCATAATTGTTATGTAGCATATTAAAACCTACAATATCTACAGACGTAAAATTGCTACGTGTATGTACCAAAACATCATTTAAGTAATACTTTAATTCTGTGGCAGTGACTTCAATTTTAACATGTAACCAGGTATTTGGAGTCCAATCGGCACCTTCAAGATCAACAGTTCCATAATTTATATCATCTATGACATAAATAGATTCTCCATATTCCATAATAACGCCTGCAACAGGAACAAAATCATCATTGGCATCAATACCAAAAAGCGTCATTTCAAAATCAGATCCATCACTTTCTGTTATCATAACGTCATACGAAAATGTAAAATCTTCAAATGATTTTGGAGCGTTAAAGTTTTTTGCAGCACCAAAAATTGAGTAAAATTGAGGATTAAAACTCGACTCATAAGAATTTTTAAAGGCATAAATTCCATCAGTAGCTTCTTCATCTGACACCACTTGATTTTGAAGAAAGACACCTTCGCTATCTACCGAAACTTCCCAAACATTTTGGTTGTTTAGTGTTCCTAAAGTGTAAGATTCACTGGTTTCAAAGGAAATTGTTTCCTGACTAAATACGCCACCTGTAAGTAGCAACATGAGGGCAATTGTGTAATTTTTTATCATTTTTATTTATTGTTTAGGGCAATAAAATTAATATAACACAAACGATAAAACGAAATAATTAACACTTGAAAAAGCGCCTATTCAGTAGTCAATTGAGTTACTGATATCTATCGTTTTTGAGCATTTAAGAAAGTAAGAACGCTAATGCGTTTTAACAGTAGTTAAGGATGGATTAATAGCTATTTTTGAACGAGTCATCATAAAGGTTCACCAGTCACTACTCCGTATGTAAGCCGTATCTACTCCGTTTCTAAGTCGTGCAATCCTCGGATATACATCAACTGAACCTAAGATGTAACTCTAGACCTAAACAATACAATAAACTAATGAGATTGAAGTAAATTACCTAAGACGAACGTCGCTTCTTCTTATGACGCTTCTTACCATTAAATCGCACCTTATCCTCAGCCGTACGTTGATTAAAAGGCACTGCATCATTAAAGGTGTTTTTAGCATCACCTGTAGGTTTGTTTTTACGCCACTTTTCAGTTTTCTCAGGCAATAAAACGCTTAGTAAATCTTCACGACCTAATTTATTTAAGGTCTTCTTAATCCACGCTTTGTTTTCATCCTTGTACCAAAAGAAAAAACGATGTTGCTCGTCCTTTTCCTTTTTAGTAATAGGAGTATTTACCTTCTTTAAGGTGTAAGGATGGTAACCACTATAATAAATTACGGTAGCAACGGTCATTGGTGTTGGTGTAAAACCTTGTACTTGCTCTAACTGGAAACCCATATCTTTAGTTTCAGCAGCAAGATTAGCCATATCTTCCACTTCACAAGCTGGGTGATTCGATATAAAATAAGGTATCAATTGAAGCTTCAACCCTTTCTTAATATTTATCTTATCAAAACGTTCTTTAAACTTATGGAAGTATTTAAACGACGGCTTACGCATCAATTTTAATACAGGATCACTGGTATGTTCTGGAGCTACTTTCAAACGGCCAGAAACGTGCTTCGTCATCACTTCTTCGGTATAAGCATCTAGTTCTTTAGGATCGGCATTTTTATTAAATTCTGGCACCAACATATCATGTCTAATTCCCGAACCAATAAATGATTTCTTAACCTTTGGATGGTTATCAACTGCCTGGTATAATTCGGTTAATGGTTTGTGAGACGTATCTAAATTACTACAAATCACGGGCGAAATACAACTCGGCGAAATACACTTGTCGCAAATAGATTGTACTTTTCCTTTCATTTGATACATGTTGGCACTTGGCCCACCAATATCAGATAAATAACCTTTAAAATCTGGCATATTAGCCACCGTGTCTACTTCTTTCAAAATAGATTCTTGACTACGAGACGCAATAAATTTCCCTTGGTGCGCAGAAATGGTACAAAAGCTACAACCACCAAAACACCCACGGTGAATATTAATGGAAAACTTAATCATTTCAAACGCAGGAATTGGGCCTCGCTTATTATACTTTGGATGTGGTAATCGGGTATAAGGATAATCGAAAGACGCATCAATTTCGGCTTCCGTCATGGTTGGGTACGGCGGATTAATCATCAAGGTCTTGTCCCCTATTTTCTGAAAAATACGTCGTGCTGCTAGCTTATTAGATTCTTGCTCAATGACCTTAAAATTAGAAGCATACTTCTTCTTGTCTTTTAAACAAACTTCATGCGAAGAAATCTCAATATCTTCCCAATTACTATTCTTCGGAATCTTTTCATCTTTATTTAAAAGAACTGCCGTTTGTAAAACCGTATTGATGCTATTAAAAGGCACTCCTTTTTCCAACAAACGCACCACTTCACGCAAAGGCTGCTCACCCATACCATAAACCAACATATCGGCTTTAGAGGTTTCTAAAATAGACGGCATTAACTTATCACTCCAAAAATCGTAGTGCGTTACACGACGCAATGATGCTTCAATACCACCGATTAAAACCGGGGTATTTGGCCATTTTTCTTTTAGAATATTAGTATAAACAGTAGTCGCATAATCTGGTCTAAACCCAATATCTCCATTGGGTGTATACGCATCCTTATCACGACGTTTTTTATTCGCATTATAATTGCTAATCATAGGATCCATACAGCCACCTGTTACACCAAAAAACATTTTTGGGGCACCAAGTTTCACAAAATCCTGAAGATTATCATTCACATTAGGTTGCGGCACGATAGCGACGCGTAACCCAAAACTTTCTAACATACGTCCTATTACTGCAGGACCAAACGTTGGATGATCTACATAAGCATCTCCGCTAAACAGGATCACATCGAGTGCTTCCCATCCGCGAATCTTCACCTCTTTGTTTGTGGTAGGTAACCAATCTGAAAGTTGTAATTCGTTCTTCACGTTGCAAAAGTAGTTAAAATATTGCCGCTTAGGCAGTACAAAAAGTTAAGGTGTATAATTTGGGCGTTACCCAAGGGTCGTGCTTTCGGCAGTCGCTTTTTGTGTTGTTGCATATACGCAACAACACAAAAAGAGCTTCAACAAAGGCCTCAATCACTAACGCGGGCGTATTTGCTCGCGTTCGCGCCTAAGTATAAAGCTATAGTTTACTTATAAATCTAAACCTTTTAAGCTCTCTACACGGTTTCTAATTAAGAAATCATCAATGGTTTCAAAATGCTCAATCACGCGTTTTTCTTTAAACTCAAAGACTTTCTTAGACAAGCCTTGTAAGAAATCACGATCGTGAGACACTAAAATCAGAGTACCATCAAAATTCTGAAGCGCTTCCTTTAAAACATCTTTAGATTTTAAATCTAAGTGATTTGTAGGTTCATCGAGAATTAATAAGTTCACAGGTTCTAATAATAACTTCACCATAGCTAATCTGGTTTTTTCACCACCAGACAACACACTGACTTTTTTATCAATATCATCGCCTCTAAACATAAAACCACCCAAAATACTTTTAATTTGAGTTCTTACGTCACCTTGTGCTACTTCATCAACCGTTTGAAAAATTGTTAAACTTTCATCCAACAAAGCCGCTTGGTTCTGCGCAAAATAGCCAACCTTCACATTGTGACCTAAACTACAAGTCCCCTCTACATCAATCTCACCTAAAATCGCTTTAATCATAGTGGACTTCCCTTCTCCATTTCGACCTACAAAGCAAACCTTCTCTCCTCTAGCGATAGACATGTTAGCATTGTTAAACACCACATGATCATCATAAGATTTAGAAACGTCTTTAACCGTCACCGGATAATCACCAGAACGTTGTGTTGCAGGAAAACGTAATTTTAAGGCCGACGTGTCTACATCATCAATCTCAATGATCTGTAATTTCTCAAGCATACGCTCTCGAGACGTCACTTGATTTGTTTTAGAATATGTGCCTTTAAAACGTTCAATAAACTGCATATTATCTGCAATAAACTTCTGCTGTTCTTGGTAAGCCTTTACCTGATGCACACGTCGATCTTCTCGTAATTGTAAATAGTGCGTATAATTTGCTTTATAATCGTAAATACGACCCATCGTCACTTCAATAGTCCGATTGGTAATATTATCTACAAACGCGCGATCGTGAGAAATAACCACAACGGCATTCGCTTTATTCAATAAAAAATCCTCTAACCAAATCACCGATTCTATATCAATATGGTTAGTTGGCTCATCCAGTAAAATTAAATCAGGCTTTTGCAATAAAATCTTAGCCAATTCAATTCGCATACGGAAACCACCAGAAAATTCATTGGTAAGTCTTGTAAAATCCTCCTGTTTAAACCCTAAACCTTTTAATGCTTTTTCTACTTCAGCATCATAATTCACATCTTCTAAAGCGTAGTATTTCTCCCCTAAATCAGACACACGCTCAATAATTTTCATGTACTCATCAGATTCGTAATCGGTTCTAGTTTCCAATTGTTTGTTGAGTGCTTCCATTTCGTCACGCATTTCGTACACATGCTTAAATGCTTTAGACGCTTCATCAAAAACAGTGGTATCATCTTCGGTTAACAAATGCTGTGGTAAATAAGCGATCACAGCATCTTTAGGACACCTCACATTACCACGCGTTCCACTCTGAACACCTGCAATAATTTTCATCATGGTAGATTTTCCTGCTCCATTTTTGCCCATTAAGGCAATCTTATCGTTGGCATTAATAGTAAACGACACATCGCTAAAAAGGGTGTGTCCACTAAATTCTACCGCCAAATTATCTACTGAAATCATAATCAAAATTTTGAAGCTGCAAAACTACTAAATGGAAAGTCAATATTTTTAATTGTGCATAAAATAATATGAATAGGCTTTTCAGTTAATTCTAATAGTGATTACGTCAAGTACACAACTCACAATCATTTAATTTTATAAAAGATTTTACACTAACAATAAATAAACCCATATGATTATCACCAAAGTATTAGGATTAACAAGCGCACTCACTAGAAGTAAAAAAGCCAAAATTGCAATTTTAGGTCTAGAGATGGCCGTATTAGGCTATGCACTTTACCAACAAAATCAGGAAAAGAAAAATAAGCGTCTTAAATCTTAGTCGTATGAGTTTTTGAAGTAATTTTGTAGTCGGATTTTTAAGATTATGAGTATTATTTCAAAAGACATATCAAAAGCGATTCAACTCTTAACAGCTGAGGATATTGTTGCTATTCCAACTGAAACAGTTTATGGATTAGCAGGAAATATTTATAGCGAAAAAGCGATAACAGCTATTTTTGAAACGAAGAAGCGTCCGTTTTTTAATCCGCTTATTGTTCATATTCCTTCTATAGATGAGCTTTCTAGTATTGTGGAGTACATCCCAGCAAAAGCACAACTCCTAGCCGAAGCCTTTTGGCCAGGACCAATAACGTTGGTTTTAAAAAAGAAAGCGATTATTCCAGATTTAATAACAGGAGGAAAAGATACCGTTGCCGTGCGTGTGCCTAATCACCCAACAACGTTAGAATTATTACACCGCTTAGACTTTCCATTAGCAGCACCAAGTGCCAATCCTTTTAGTAGTATTAGCCCAACTACAGCGCAACATGTAGAAACGTATTTTAAAGATGATATTAAAATGGTTTTAGATGGTGGAGCGTGCACAAGTGGTATTGAATCTACTATTATTGGTTTCGAAAATGACGAACCTATTATATATAGACTAGGTTCAAAATCACTAGAAGATATTGAAGCCATAGTTGGAACGATTGAAATTAAAAATTCGGTTAAAAGTCAAACGGAAGCTATTCCGGATGCACCAGGCATGTTAGAACGTCACTACGCACCAAAAACAAAAACCGTCTTAACAAATAATATTTTAGAAGCAGTAAATCTTCATAAAAACAAACGTATTGGACTATTAACGTTTCAGTATGAAATTGAGCATCCTAATATTGAGGTTCAAATAGCACTTTCAACATCTGGTGATTTAGTTGAATCGGCTTCAAATTTATATGATGTGCTTCATCAGTTAGATAAGATGCATCTTGATATTATTATTGCTGAAGAATTCCCAGATTACGGCTTAGGAAAATCTATAAACGACCGACTCACTAGAGCCACAAAACACTAAACTAAAAAGACATTTTTTAAACACGCTGATTTTCATCACAAAAATATTTCAATCAAGGTTTGGTAAATCAATACTTTATCGTAAATTTGCAAACTCTTTTTTAAAGAGAAATGTTTAATCTATTGTGTCATTTAAGACACAATTATAAATCAAATTAGTGTGGATACATTAAGCTACAAAACAGTTTCAGCAAACAAAGCTACCGTTAATAAGGAGTGGGTTTTAGTTGACGCTGAAGGACAAACTTTAGGTCGCTTAGCTTCGAGAGTAGCAATACTTTTAAGAGGTAAGCACAAGCCTAATTTCACGCCACACGTTGATTGCGGTGACAACGTAGTTGTTGTTAATGCCGAAAAAATCAACTTAACTGGAAACAAATGGACGGAAAAAAGTTACATCCGTCACACAGGTTATCCAGGTGGACAAAAAAGTCTGACGGCTACTGAATTGTTTGAGAAAGACCCAAGCAGATTAGTAGAAAAGTCAGTGAAAGGAATGTTGCCTAAAAACAAATTAGGAGCAGCCCTTTTTAGAAACTTAACTGTTGTTTCAGGTACAAAGCATGCTCACGCAGCTCAAAAACCTAAAACAATGACATTAAACGAAATTAACTAAATGGAAGTAATTCACAAAATTGGCCGTAGAAAGACGGCTGTTGCTCGTGTGTACGTTGCCGAAGGTAGTGGCAAAATCACAGTGAACAAAAAAGACATGGCGGATTATTTTACTACTGCAACGTTGCAGTATAAAGTAAACCAACCTTTAGCCTTGACTAACAATGATGGCAACTTTGATATTACTGTTAACGTATATGGAGGTGGTATCACCGGCCAGGCAGAAGCAATACGTTTAGGCCTTTCTCGCGTTATGTGCGAGTTAGATCCTGAAAACAGATTAGTATTAAAGCCAGAAGGTCTATTAACGAGAGATCCAAGAATGGTAGAAAGAAAGAAATTCGGACAAAAGAAAGCTCGAAAGAAATTCCAATTCTCGAAACGTTAATATCCAACAATTATTTTTTATTCAGAATCTGCTTCGGCAGATTCTGGATTATTATTTTTTATTGAAATTAAAAAAATCCTGAAACTAGTTCAGGATTAAAGTTTAGCATCTAAATGAAGCCAACAGGCAATAGCTAATAGCTAATAGCTAATAGCTAAAAAACCTACGGAACATTGCTAATTTAACAGAACGTAAACTATTACAAAATGGAAAAAGTAGAAGTAACAGAATTACTTGAAGCAGGTGTACACTTCGGTCACCTTACACGTAAGTGGAACCCAAACATGGCTCCTTACATTTATATGGAACGTAACGGTATCCATATTATCAACCTATACAAAACAGCAGCAAAAATTGAAGAAACTTCTGAAGCATTAGCTAAAATAGCAGCATCAGGAAAGAAAATCTTATTCGTTGCTACAAAAAAACAAGCTAAGGACATCGTTGCTGAAAAAGCTGGTGCAGTTAACCAACCTTACATTACTGAGCGTTGGCCTGGTGGAATGCTAACTAACTTTGTTACAATCAGAAAAGCCGTTAAAAAAATGGCTACCATTGATAGAATGAAGAAAGATGGTACATTCAACTCTTTATCTAAAAAAGAGCGTTTACAAGTAGATCGTTTACGTGCAAAATTAGAAAAGAATTTAGGTTCTATTTCTGACATGACACGTTTACCAGGTGCTTTATTTGTTGTAGATATTATGCGTGAGCATATTGCAATTAAAGAAGCTCAAAAATTGAATATTCCAATTTTTGCAATGGTAGATACAAACTCTGATCCACGTGAAGTAGATTATTTAATCCCTTCAAATGATGATGCTTCTAAATCTATAGACAAAATCTTATCTATCGTAACTTCTGCAATAGCAGACGGTTTAAACGAAAGAAAAGCTGAACGTTCAGATAAAGAAGGTAAAGCTCAAAAAGGAGAAGCTAAAGCTAAGCCTGCTGCAAAAGCAGAAAAAGCAGCTGTATCTGAAGAAGAAGAATAAATAACATTTATACACTACTAAAAGTCATTTGGTTCTTTTCTTTTTGAAAATTAATTAAATGACTTTTTAAATTTAAAAACTATGGAAAATACTGTAAAAATTACAGCAGCAGAGGTAAACAAGCTAAGACAAGCAACTGGTGCTGGGATGATGGATTGTAAAAAAGCTTTAGTTGAAGCTGGTGGTGATTTTGATAAAGCCATCGACGTTTTACGTAAAAAAGGACAAAAAGTTGCAGAAAAAAGAGCTGACAGAGATTCTTCTGAAGGTGCTGCTGTTGCTAAAATAAATGCAGATAATACATCTGGAGTTGCTATCGTTTTAGGTTGTGAAACTGATTTCGTTGGTAAAAACGAAACTTTTGTAGCATTAGCTAACGAATTAGCTGATATCGCATTAAACCATGACACAAAAGAAGCATTTTTAGCTGCGGATTTTGGTGGTATGACCGTTGCAGAAAAATTAGTAGAGCAAACTGGAGTTATCGGCGAGAAATTAGACATCACGGCTTTCGAAAAATTAGATGCTCCGTATGTTGGACAATATGTACACATCAACAAAATTGCTGCTTTAGTAGGTTTATCTGCTAAAGTTGATAACGTTGAAACTTTAGTTAAAGATGTTGCAATGCAAGTTGCTTCTATGGGAGCGTCATCATTATCTTACAAAGATTTTGATCCAGCTTTTATAGCTTCTGAAACTGAAGCGCGTATCGCTGTAATTGAAAAAGACAATATCGAATTAGGACGTTTAGGTAAAACCTTAAAGAATGTACCAAGTTACATCTCTATGGCTCAATTAACTCCTGAAGTTATTGCTGAAGCTGAAGAAACTGCAAAAGCAGAATTAAAAGCTGAAGGTAAGCCAGAACAAATCTGGGATAGAATCTTACCTGGTAAAATGGAGCGTTTCATTTCTGATAACACCACTTTAGATCAAGAACAATGTTTATTAGACCAGAAGTTTATTAAAGACGAAAAGCAAACTGTTGCTGATTACGTTGCAACTTATGGTGACGTTGCTGTTACTAGTTTTAAACGTGCTACAGTAGGATAATAAAGATGCTTTAATAGCAAATTAAAATAATTAAAAACCACTATTCTTTACTGAATAGTGGTTTTTTGATTTCTAGAGTTAGTGTTTACTAATGTTTTGCCGTGAAGTATCATTTTTTAATAAAATATGGTTTTGCCTTTTTTTTCACTTTTACAGATGCTAATAATTACGTAGCTTTGCTCAACTTTTAAATCATCTATTGAAATAAGCCATGATGATACTAATTTCAAAATAGTTGTTACATGGCATATTTCATACAGACTAAAAATAGCAACAGAAACTATCTAATGAAATATAAAAGAATATTACTAAAATTATCTGGAGAAGCCTTAATGGGAAATCGTCAATATGGTATAGATCCAGAACGACTTTCAGAATATGCTAAAGATATTAAAGAAATAACTGAATTAGGTGTACAAGTAGCTATAGTTATAGGTGGTGGAAACATTTTTAGAGGCGTTGCAGGTGCTATGCAAGGTATGGATCGTGTTCAAGGTGACCATATGGGTATGCTCGCAACAGTAATCAATGGTTTAGCATTACAAAACGCACTAGAAGATACAGGTATCAAAACACGTTTACAGACAGCTATTAAGATTAATGAAGTTGCTGAACCGTTTATAAGACGAAAAGCAATGAGTCATCTTAATAAAGGTCGTGTTGTAATTTTTGGTGGTGGAACAGGAAATCCTTATTTCACTACAGATTCTGCAGCCGTATTACGTGCCATAGAAATTGAAGCAGATGTGATATTAAAAGGAACTCGTGTTGATGGTATTTATTCAGCCGATCCAGAAAAAGATAGCACAGCTGTTAAGTTTGATCAAATATCTTTTAAAGATGTTCTACTTAAAGGCTTAAAAGTTATGGATACAACGGCATTCACGCTTAGTCAAGAAAATGAATTGCCAATTATAGTTTTTGATATGAATAAAAAAGGAAATTTATTAAAAGTAGTTTCTGGAGAAAATATAGGAACTGAGGTAAACGTTTAAACTTTGGCTTAAACTTTGATCTCACGCATTTAAAACGTTAATACTATGAACGAAGACATTAAATTTATAATAGACTCAGCTAAAGAATCTATGGATTCTG
The DNA here is from genome assembly GCF_000427335.1 of Winogradskyella psychrotolerans RS-3. Lineage (GTDB taxonomy): Bacteria > Bacteroidota > Bacteroidia > Flavobacteriales > Flavobacteriaceae > Winogradskyella > Winogradskyella psychrotolerans. The sequence continues at coordinate 93,103 of NZ_ATMR01000098.1, forward strand.
CAATGAAGCATTTAGAAAAGCAGTTTGTAAATATTAGAGCTGGTAAGGCTAGTCCTGCAATGTTAGGTAGCGTTATGGTCGATTATTATGGGTCTCAAACGCCATTGAGTCAAGTGGCCAATGTGAATACTCCTGATGGTAGAACGATTACTGTTCAGCCTTGGGAAAAATCAATGCTTCAAGAAATAGAACGAAGTATTATGATTGCTAATCTAGGTTTTAATCCAATGAACAATGGGGACACTATTATTATTAATGTTCCACCATTAACAGAAGAACGCAGACGCGATTTAGCAAAGCAAGCGAAATCTGAAGCTGAAGATGCCAAAATTGGTATTAGAAGTGCACGTAAGGAAGCTAACCATGATATTAAGGATTCAGATGTATCTGAAGATTTACAAAAAAATGCTGAGGTAGATATTCAAAAACTAACCGATATCTACGTTAAGAAAATAGACGACACCTTAGAAGTTAAGGAAAAAGAAATTATGACTGTATAATTTCAACGTTCAAAACATATAACATCCCAACACGCTTGGGATGTTTTTTTAAAATCACAATTGAAACATTCTAAATGCGAAAGCTCCTGTTTGTCGTTTTACTTCTAACGCTTACATCGTTTTGTAATGCGCAGCAACCACTTGTAAATAAAACAGATTCTACTAAAATTGCGCAAGATTCGATTAAGAAAACAGAATTCTTAAAACATATTGGCAATGGATTTCTTCCTTTTAATTATTTCAATTTAGATTTAAAATATCTTATTAAGTTCAATCAATACGAAGGTGTAAGAAGTGGATTAGGTGGCGTTACCAATAACCGATTTTCTAAACGTTATCGTATCGATGGCTATTTGGTTTATGGGTTTAAGGATAAAGAAATTAAATACAAAGTTGGTGGAGGATTCAGAGTTAATGAAGCAACAGACACGTGGATCAACCTTGCTTATGTTGATGATTTACAAGAAACAGGAAGTTCAAAATTTTTAACCGATAAGCGCTTTTTTACCTTTTTTGAACCACGTTTACTAAACATTGATCTGTTTCATAAACACATTACAAAATCGGTTTCAATACAACACAAAATATCTAATCATTTACTTTCGGAAACGCAATTGGCGACTTCAAAAATAGACCCAACCTATTATTACAATTTTTTAATAAATAACAAAACCTACTCTACTTTTGATTTAAGTACTGTTAAAGCGAGTTTACAATGGAGTCCCTTTAGCACTTATACCACCGAAAATGATAAATTGAAAGAGACCAAGGATGGTTTTCCAAAATTTACGCTTCAGTATACAAAAGCCTTCAAATCTATTTTAGGTAGTGATTTTAATTTTTCTAAAATCGATTTTAGAACCGTACAACAATTCAAACATAAAAATGATGCTATTACAAGTATTACACTTGTTGCAGGTATTGCAGAAGGCAACACTCCAATAACACATTTGTATCACGCTTATCCAAATAACATTAAAAAAGAAACCATATTACAGCGTTTTTCTGTTGCTGGTTTAAATAGTTTTGAGACCATGTATTTCAATGAGTTTTTTAGCGATCGGTTTTCAACATTACAACTAAAGCACACTTTTAATCGTTTTAATGTTTCAGATCGTTTTAAACCACAACTGGTTTTAATATCGCGCTATGCTGTCGGAAATATGTCTAATATTAGTAGACACCAAGGCATACAGTTCAATACTCTCGACAAACTCTACTCAGAATCTGGTTTTGAAATTAACAAATTGCTCTTCGGCTTCGGACTCAGTTTTGCCTATAGATATGGTGGTTATCACTTACCTAATTTTGAGGATAACATTGCCTTTAAGTTTACCTTCAATATTTCACTTTAGTCTAAATTATATTACTGTTAATTAACCTACAAATCCTTAGGTTTTTTCTACCTTTGCCGCTCATTTCTCTCGCTAGACGAGATTTATGTATAGTGATGGTTTCATCAAAACAATAATGTTTATTTCAATCAATATCTTATGAGCTTGCTCTAAGGCAGTTTTACTACAGCATGTTTAAACTTTTTACCACAGGATTTTGGGAAGCTATTGCAAGACTTATTCTTCGTAATAAAATCTTTATTCTTATTGCTATTATCTTAGCAACTATATTTTTTAGCTCTCAATGGAAACACATGCGTTTTTCATCTACAGAAGCGAATTTATTACCAGATGACCACGCAGTAAACCTTGTTTATAACGAATTTTTAGAGATTTTTGGTGAAGAAGGCAACCTTGTTGTACTTGGTGTTAAAGATTCTACACTATTCTCTGTAAAACAATTGAATGCTTGGAATAAACTCGCAGATTCCTTTAAAGGCTATGATGAAGTTGAAGCTGTTCTATCTATAAAAGATCTTAAAAAACTAGTTAAAAACACTGAAAAAGTACAGTTTGAATTAGAACCTTTTATAAAGGATTCCATAAGCAGTATTGAAGAGGTTAACAAACTTCAAGATGAACTTTTTAATCAATACCCTTTTTACGATAATTTCTTATTTAATGCAGAGACCAAAACCATTAGAACGGCACTCTACTTAAAGAAAGATATTATTAACACACCTGCTAGGAAAGCATTTATTTTAAATAACCTTCAGGAAAAAGTTGATGCGTTTGAAGCCCAAACCGGACTTGATGTTAGAGTTTCGGGAATGCCTTATATCCGAACTTTAAGTTCGCAGAGTATTATAGATGAAATTCCTATTTTTATTGGAGGAGCACTATTTGTAACCTCTTTAATTTTCTTCCTATTCTTTAGATCATTTAGAGCGACTTTTATTTCGCTTGTGGTAGTTTGTATTGGGGTAATGTGGACCTTTGGAATCTTAGGTATACTAGGCTATGAAATTACAGTATTAACGGCTTTAATTCCTCCTTTAATCATCGTTATTGGAATCCCAAATTGTATTTTTTTAATCAATAAATTTCAACATGAAGTAAAATCTCATGGAAATAAAGTAAAATCATTACAACGTGTCATTACTAAAGTTGGTAACGCTACTTTAATGACTAATGTCACAACGGCTTCTGGTTTTGCTACATTTATACTTACAGAAAGTACATTACTTAAAGAGTTTGGTATTGTAGCTTCATTGAGCATTCTTGCAATTTTCACATTGTGTTTACTCATTATTCCTATAATGTACACGTTCTTGCCTTATCCTAAAGAACGCCATTTAGAACATTTAAATAAACGTTGGATTGGTGCCTTTGTAAATTGGATGGAATCCATGGTGAAGAACAAAAAATAACAATTTATATTACAACGCTTATTCTAATTGTTGTTAGTATTATTGGTATTCACCAAATTAAAATTTCTGGTAGTCTCATTGAAGATATGCCTCAAAACACAGAGTTCTTTAAGGATATTCGGTTTTTTGAGTCTGAATTTAATGGTATTATGCCATTAGAAATTATGATAGATACCAAACGTAAAAAAGGAGTTATGAAATTAGCGACTTTAAAACGTATGGATGAGCTTGAAGAATTAATTACGGATATTCCCGAATTATCTCGACCAATTTCAGTGGTAAGCTTAGTGAAATATAGTAAACAAGCCTATTACAACGGTAATCCTAAATATTACCAATTACCTACGAGTCAAGAAAATAGTTTCATCTTATCCTATGCTAAAAACTCGACCTCAAATGTTGACATGCTTAACAATTTTGTAGATAGCACAGGCCAATACGCCCGTATTACTACGTTTATGAAGGATATTGGTACTGATAAAATGGAGCGTATTCAAGAAGACCTTCAAGCTGAAATCGACAAGTTATTTCCTAAAGAACGTTATAATGTAATCATTACAGGTAAAGCCTTAGTTTTCCAAAAAGGAACTAAATATCTGGTTAAAAATTTAGCGATTTCGCTCACACTTGCCATAGTACTTATTGCGTTATTTATGGCGTATTTGTTCCGTTCTTTTAAAATGATAATTGTATCATTAATTCCTAATTTACTACCACTTTTAGTGACCGCAGGTATCATGGGTTACATTGGTGTACCAATAAAGCCTTCAACTATTTTAGTGTTTAGTATCGCTTTTGGTATTTCGGTAGATGATACTATTCACTTTTTAGCAAAATACAGACAAGAGTTACAAGCCAACAATTGGAAAATTAAAAAATCTGTTTATGCAGCACTTAGAGAAACTGGCGTTAGTATGATTTATACTTCAATTGTATTATTCTTTGGGTTCTCGGTATTTACCATTTCTAGCTTTGGTGGCACCGTAGCTTTAGGAGCTTTAGTTTCTATAACCTTACTATTTGCCATGCTGTCTAACTTACTGTTATTACCTTCGTTATTACTATCTTTAGAGCGCAATATTGCCAATAAAGAAGTCTTAAGAAAACCTTCCATCAATGTTATTGCTTTGGAAGATGATAACGAAGACGACAAATTAAACTAAGAATATCACTATATTTTAGCCTTAAAAAATTATTTAAAAAATGACTTCAAAAACTGTAGCACAATTATTATCACAAGATGTCACCTTACAAGATGTTACCATCAAAGGGTGGGTAAGAACTTTTAGAGCCAATCGATTTATAGCTTTGAATGATGGTTCTACTATAAATAATATTCAATGTGTTGTTGATTTTGAAAATTTTGACGAAGCCCTTTTAAAGCGTGTCACTACAGGTGCTGCGATTCATATCACAGGAGAGTTAGTAGAGAGTCAAGGAAAAGGTCAATCGGTTGAAATTGTTGTAAAAACATTAGAGATTCTAGGTGATTCTGACCCGGAAACCTACCCTATTCAACCTAAAAAACACTCGTTTGAATTTTTAAGAGAAAACGCTCATTTACGTACAAGAACAAATACGTTTAGTGCTGTAATGCGTTTAAGATCTTCATTATCTTTTGCTGTTCATAAATACTTTAACGAAAATGGCTTTAACTATATGCACACACCTATTATTACGGGTAGTGATGCAGAAGGTGCAGGTGAAATGTTTAAAGTTTCCAACTTAGATTCGAAAAATCCACCGTTAAATGACGATGGTTCTGTAAATTATAAAGAAGATTTCTTCGGAAAAGAAACTAATTTAACGGTTTCTGGTCAGCTTGAAGCTGAAACCTATGCAATGTCTTTAGGCAAAGTTTATACGTTTGGACCAACATTTAGAGCAGAAAACTCTAATACGTCGCGCCACTTAGCAGAATTCTGGATGATTGAACCTGAAGTTGCTTTTATGGATTTAGCGGGGAATATGGATTTAGCTGAAGATTTCATGAAATCTGTATTAAGCTATGTTTTAGAAAACAATAAAGAAGATTTAGAGTTTTTAGATAAGCGCCTTTTAGATGAAGAAAAACAAAACCTCAAGCAGAACGAAGTGATATGAGCTTAATTGAAAAAATTAAGTTTGTCGTAGATAACAACTTTAAGCGTGTAAGCTATACCGAAGCTATTGATATTCTAAGAAATTCTAAGCCAAACAAAAAAAGAAATTCAACTATATCATTGAAGAGTGGGGTGCAGATCTACAATCTGAGCACGAGCGTTTCTTGGTTGAAAAGCACTTTAAATGTCCTGTAATTTTATTTGATTACCCAGCAAACATTAAAGCATTTTACATGCGTTTAAATGAGCCAGATAGTGAAGGAAGAGAAACAGTAAGAGCTATGGATATTTTATTTCCAGGTATTGGTGAAATGGTCGGAGGATCGCAACGTGAAGAGCGCTTAGATGTTTTAAAAGAAAAAATGAAAGCTTTAGATATTTCTGAAGAAGAGCTATGGTGGTACTTAGACTTACGTAAATATGGTTCGGCAGTACATTCTGGTTTCGGATTAGGATTTGAACGTTTGGTAATGTTTGCTACTGGAATGGGAAATATTAGAGATGTTATTCCTTTTCCTAGAACACCTCAAAATGCAGAATTTTAATCACTATATTTAAACCTGTTAGGTTTTAAAACCTGACGGGTTTTTTATTATTTATATAATCAATTAGAATTTATGTCTTTAAAGCAGTTTTTACAGTTTAAACTCTCTCAAAAGTTGTCTCCACAGCAGATTCAACTTATGAAGTTGATTCAATTGCCTACACAAGCCTTTGAGCAACGCTTAAAACAAGAGTTAGAAGAAAACCCTGCCTTAGATACTGGAAAAGAATCAGAGACGTCTGAAGATGAGTTTGACGAATTTGATAATTCTGAAACGGACTATGATGACAATGAAACTATTGAAGCTGATGATATTAATATCGACGAATATCTAAGCGACGACGAAATTCCGGAATACCGTACACAAGCCAATAATTACAGTGCTGATGATGAAGATAAGACGATGCCTTATGCTGCTGGAACTTCATTTACGCAACATTTAATAAATCAGTTAAACACCTTTAGATTAACAGAACAAGAGGAAGAAATAGCCTATTTCCTGGTAGGTAGCGTTGATGAAAGTGGCTACATACGTCGCTCACTAGCTGATATTACAGACGACTTAGCTTTTACACAAAATGTATATACGACTGAAGACGAAGTTGAAAAGGTTCTAAATATTGTGCATCTATTAGATCCTGCAGGTGTTGGAGCTCGTAATCTTCAAGAATGTTTAAGCATTCAATTACATAGAAAAGAACAGCATCCAGATGTTGAATTGGCAACAACTATTATAGATAAAGGCTTTGAGCAATTCACTAAAAAGCACTATAAGAAGTTAATGCAAAAATTTAACATTGACGAAGCACAACTTAAAGACGCTATAGAAGAAGTTGAAAGACTGAATCCTAAACCTGGTGGTTCTTATGCTGGTAATAACAAAATTGTAGAACATATTGTACCCGATTTTGCTATAAAGATTGTAGATGGCGAATTGGAACTTACCCTAAATGGTAGAAATGCACCAGAATTGCATGTCTCAAGAGAATACAATAACATGCTTAAAGGTTATAAGGAGACTAAAGAAAAATCTAGAGCCCAAAAGGATGCGGTAATGTTTATAAAGCAAAAATTAGATGCTGCTAAATGGTTTATTGAAGCGGTAAGACAACGTCAGCAAACTTTATTTGTTACTATGAGTTCGATTATGCATTACCAAAAAGAATACTTCTTATCTGGTGATGAGCGCAATTTGCGCCCTATGATTTTAAAAGATATTGCAGACGAAATTGAAATGGATGTTTCAACCATATCTCGTGTTGCTAATAGTAAGTATGTTGACACTCCCTATGGAACCAAATTAATTAAGGAATTCTTTTCAGAATCTATGACTAATGATCAAGGTGAAGAAGTTTCAACAAGAGAAATTAAAAAGATTCTAGAAACAGTTATCGAAGAAGAAAGTAAAAAGAAGCCTTTAACTGATGAAGCGCTTTCTAAAATCTTAAAAGAAAAAGGCTACCCTATTGCGCGACGTACTGTTGCTAAATATAGAGAGCAATTAGATATTCCTGTGGCGCGATTAAGAAAGGAACTTTAAGCGTTTAATTAGTACAACTTTCGCAATAACTTTGGCGCAAATCATTGTTTGCTAATAGCTGAAACGTTACTCCGCCATCTTCAACAGCATTAAATATCTTGCAATATCTGCTACTATTAAGGTTTATGGCATTTAGCATAATTGCTCTATAATCATCTGTCTTAGTAAGCTCGTTATCGGTAAGAGTTAGGTTTAAATAGTAAAACAGTAAATCCTCATCAACATCTATTGAACGTGCCTTTTTTGTTAATAATTCAGCCGCTTTATCCGTATTTGCATAATACACTAAATATTGTGCTAAACTAAAATAGTCAAAATCTGAAAGTGACACTTTCTTGTAGGCGTTAGTAATATAATTTACCGACTTATCTTTGTTTTTATAATCGCGCTCACGCATATACTTTTCACTTTTAATAATGTGATAATTTATCATCATCCTATCGATAAGCTGCTTGTCAATGCCAAAACTTTTTAGAGCATAAATTTCTGATTTAAACTTAATGTCATTTACAGATTCAATATTATGACGCCAAATTAAAAATTTTAGGGCTACTAAATTATAACGTACTCTAGGATTCTTGGGTTCTAGTTTTTTAAGATTTTCTAGTTCATTCCTAACGATGATCATTTGCTTTTGATCTAATTGATATTTAATCGCACTATTGTTATTTAAGAAATTAATGAATTTCAACTGCAAAGGAATTTCCATATTTTTTAAAATATCTGGTGATACTTCTTTATTCTTTAGTTTTTCAAAAATAGAATTCTGAATTTGAGCTGCTTCATCTAAATTACCATCCTTCATAGACGAATTAAAGAGACCTACGAGTTCTGTCGCAGATTTCACTTTATAAATATCTTTTCGTTCTAATTCTAATGTAATCACTGCTTTTCTATGATTTTTTAAGTAAGGCTCCATGTCTTGAGAAAAAGAACCTACAAGCTTAGATTTTAACTCACTTTTACTTAAAGCCTTTAAGTTCTCGTGTTTTGTACCTTCAATATCATTTAAAAATTCAACCCAATTTTCGGAAGACGAAATACTTGTTTTGATATTAGGTTTTTGATACGATTGAATGGCCTTGGCGATACTATTCGCTCTATCTTGTTGCAATTCAATATTACGTTCTAAACTCCCCTCAATAGATGAATACGCTTTGATGTTTATCGTCTTTATATTGAAATTTGTTAAGTTTAATGAATCGTAAACCGGTTTTATATCCTCTGATGAGTATTGTGTCTTATTCTTCTCAAATGGTATTTTAAATCGAAGTGTTTTATATTTTATCTGAAAGGATTCATCTTCAGTATCTCCAACTTTTACATTTTTAAAACTTATGGAATCTAAATACATTCCCATATCTAGCAAGTCCCACTTATAGGCTTCAATGTCATAGATGATTTGATAACGACACAACGTTTTATTACCTACGAAAAGCATATTGTATTCTACATCTTTATTTTTAAGATTTTCAGGTAATTTACCTACTAATACACGATAAGAATTTTCACCAATAGATTTTAAGCCACTTTTAAGTCGGGATGCATATACAGGTCTTAATAATTCACCTCTAATCTGATCCGTTTTTATGTTTTCTATTGCGCAATCATAAATATCCTTAGAAACCAAATCAATAGCTATACCATCAGTATCATTTGCAAATAAACTATTAAACCACGTTTTATCATTAGTATGAAAATACAAGTTACCATTGTCATTTTTAATGGTAAAATTTACTTCTTTGGGTTTTTGTTGAAATGCCGAAAAACAATTCCTACATGCTTGATTTCTTTCAGATTCTGATTTGGGAAAAATAATTCTGTAATTACCTTGAGCCAAAGCATAATTTACACTTAGTAAAATGAGTAAACTTAGAGTGATGTATTTTTTAATCATTCGATGGTTTTTTATAAAATAAAAATATATAATCTACTTATAAAGTATAGCATGATTATTTTGAAGATAAAACTTTACATTTGTTATTACACATGAAAGAATTTATTTTAAAAGGTATATCGTTTGTTTTTCACCCATTAATAATGCCATTATTGGGTATATTATTTTACTTTTCTAAAACTCCACGTTACATTCCAGAACCTGTAAGAAATGCTAAAATATTTTCGATTGTAATCCTTACGATCATTTTACCGATTCTTTTATTCTTTCTACTAAAAACAATCAATAAGGTTAATTCTATCTACCTAAAAAGCACCAAAGATCGCTTAATACCACTATTTATCAATTGTATTATTATTGTGTTGATTCTAATACGTGTATTAACACCAGATGAAATTATAGAATTATACTACTTCTTTTTAGGTATTCTATTTTCTACTTTAACATGTTTTATTTTGGCTGTTTTTAGAATAAAAGCAAGTATTCACATGATAGCTGCTTCTGGCTTTTTTATGTTCGCTGTTGCATTAAGTTTGCACTATCATATAAATATTATTGGTACAATTGCACTAATGATGATTATTCTAGGTGCCATTGCCACATCGCGTTTACATCTAAAAGCGCACACCCCTCAAGAATTGATAATAGGTATTTTTACAGGATTACTTCCACAGTTTATCCTTCTAAATTATTGGTTATAAAACATAAAACATCAATCCTATTTTTAAGGATTTCATATCTATACTTTCACCTTCGAACTGTATGTTATTATCAAAAATTGAATTTAAACCATAATATACATGAAAATTCCAAGTACTGTAACCAGCACTCAAGGTTAAACCATATTGAATTTTATTAAAGCTATCTATATTAGTGAGTTTCTCATTAGCCACTTCACTCCTAAAAGTTGTTGTATTATAGAGTAAATACCCTATTTTAAATCCAGTGTAAATACGCCAAAAATTATAATCCTCTGGATTAGACGTTCTCCATCTAAATTCCAAAGGAACTTCTACGAGGTACGTAGCAAACTTATTCTTAGATACATTATAGTCACTTTCGTCGATTTTACTAAAGGATATAGTCTTATTAATTTCTTCAATTAATACGTTTTTTTGATTATATGAATTTGTAGAAATTCCCAAACCTAAGCCTATGGCAACATTACGTTTTTCGTTAATTGGCATATCTCGGATAAAACCAAAATGAAACCCTGATGAAAAACCAGATTGAGAAACTCCACTCGGCTTTTCATTAAGTATATTATAAGTTACTGACGCATAGAATTGATCCTCTCTGTAATCTTTATACAGTTTGGATGCATCAGTATAATCGTTTTGTGAAAACCCCACAAAACCTATTAATACAATTAAGAGTAAAAAATAACTTTTCATATGTTGATGCATATACTTTTTAGACGGTGATATGTTATCACTATACTCTTTTATTTTAGAGACAACATATTTAACATGCTTGATAAATATTGATAAAGCTACAAAATCTTTAATATCATTTAAACAAAAAACGTCCTGAGATTGTTTCTCAGGACGTTTTATTTATAAAATTAAGAATTTATTATAACTTATCAGTTTTTGTATTAGCTATATACATTACTTTTAACGCATTAGCCTTACGCAATTCTTGCTTAATATCTGATACTAAACCTGCATTGGTTTCTTTATCGATTTTAAGTCCAATTACGACTCTACTTTGTAAGTCTTCATTTAAATCGTTTATACCCTGAATAACTGATGATTGCACATCCTCTACCGTAATATAAGCGTCATTAAATTGAATTCTTGGTTCTTTACCAAATTGCTTGTACAAATCGCTTGGTTTCCCTGCATAAATAAAGATTGTTCTGTCTTTTTTAAGTTTTTCAACCTGATCAGCACTAGGCAATCTGTTTTCAATCATCAAAGTACTGTCTCTCATTACAGTTGCAACCATAAAAAAGAAAAGCAACATAAATACAATATCTGGAAGTGATGCCGTTGAAATTGCGGGCAATCCACCTTTATCTTTTTTTCTAAACTTAGACATAATTGTTACTTTTTATTATTTTTCAGGTTCTGCTTCAGACAATTTCATTGGGAATAATAACTTAACGGTCTCAATTCGCTCATTAAGTACTTCATCCTTACTAAATTGATTCTTCTCTTTCTCTTCGAGCATAGCGGTAAACACCTTGTCAGCATTTGGATAATACTTTTTGTATAGTCTTTCTGCTTCTCGCTCTCTTAAGAAGTTATAAGCTGCAACCAACTCATTTTGTACATCGATGTACTTTTCATAAGTGGTTTCTCTATCGTGCTTCATTGAGATAATTGCTTTATCAGGATGGTCTGAGGAATCCTCTAAACGCTTTCCTTTACAATAATCACAAGACTCACCTTCTGGGTTAGTTCCGCCACCATTATCTAAAAAATCAATAGCTGCTTGTCTTAATTCACTAATCGGAATTTCCTTCTCTTCTACTAAGAGTTGGTTATTACGGTTAATATTAACAGTAAATAGATTTTTTTGTCTAATAATTGGTGGTTCAACTTCAGTGTCATCAATAGGTGGCAAACTTCTTAATAATCCTTTGTCCTTTTCAATAGTAGTTGTTACTAAGAAAAAGATAAGTAATAAGAAGGCAATGTCAGCCATTGATCCTGCATTTACTTCGGGTGCTGCTCTTTTTGCCATGTTATATTATTTACTAATTACTTTTTTAACTCCTGAGAAAACCATAGTTATTGCAGCAATTGCTAATAATACATAGAATGCAATTAAACCGGCACCAACCATGTGAGACTGCCCTTCTGTTGCTAAATCATCTCCACTTTTGTATACTGTTGGATCTCCACCAGATAACGCATAAGAAATAGCTAATACAGCTACAAACGCACCAACACCAATTAAAGTACTTTTAAGAGAAGCTGTATTTGTAATTAGATTTTGTAAAACAAAAACAATACAAATGCAACAACTAATCCTAATATCACGTAAGCACTGTAGGCCATAGGCTCAAACAAACCTGCTTCACCTCCTGTTTCCATAGCTTCGTCACCAGCAGCAATAATTCTCACAAGAGAAATGATACCAAACAAACTAAGAACAGCGGCAATAATTTTAAATATTTTGTGCATAATTAATTTTTATTTTTTGTGTCTTACTAATAAATCCATCAAAGTAATTGATGCATCTTCCATATCATTTACAATACTGTCTATTTTCGCAATGATGTAATTATAAAAGATTTGGAGTATAATCGCTACAATAAGACCAAATACCGTTGTTAACAGTGCTACTTTAATACCACCTGCTACTAATGATGGGTTCATATCACCTGCAGCTTCAATCTTATCAAATGCAGAAATCATACCAATTACCGTACCCATGAAACCAAGCATTGGTGCCAAAGCGATAAATAATGAAATCCAAGACACATTCTTTTCTAATTGTCCCATTTGTACACCACCATAAGCTACAACAGCTTTTTCAGCAGCATCGATATCTTCATCGGCTCTGTCTAAACCTTGATAGAATATAGAGGCAACAGGTCCTTTTGTATTTCTACAAACTTCCTTTGCTGCTTCGATACCACCAGAATTTAGTGCATCTTCTACATTTTGAGTTAATTTTTTAGTGTTTGTAGTCGAAAGATTTAAAAAGATAATTCTCTCAATAGCAATTGCCAAACCAAGAATTAAACATAATAGTACAATACCCATAAAGCCTGCACCCCCTTCAATAAAACGCTTTTTTAATACTTGATGGAAACTCAAATCTTCTTCTGCCGCAGCATCATCACTTTGAGTTACACTTGTTACAGTTGCTGTTGCACTTGCAAAGGCTGTTGTTGCATTGGCATTAACAGTTCCGATAGCCATTAAACATGTTATGGCAAGGATAGAAAATAATCTTTTCATTGTTCTGAATCTTAATTTTATTAGTTAAAGTGTTAAAGATAAAAAAAATTATGTAATTCTAACGATAAATATCAGCAGAGAGGAAGGGATTCGAACCCTCGATACCCTTTTGAGGTATACACACTTTCCAGGCGTGCGCCTTCGACCACTCGGCCACCTCTCTCTAAATTTATTTAAAATTACATTGTGCCAAATAACGAAAAAATCTTCAAACACTAAAATTTATAGTGTTATTTTCTGTTATTTTTAGGACATTTCGCCTCTTAAGGACGTTTCGAAAATAGTTTTGAATTCTTTTCCTTCAATTTTAGCTCCCAAAAGGTACATTAATTTGGCAACTGCTGCTTCTGTAGTTATATCTTTTCCTGAGATAATACCTATTAATTTCAACTGTGAACTGGTTTCATATTGGCCCATATTTACACTTCCTCCTGCACATTGGGTTACATTAACGATATGAAGTCCTCTTGCAACTGCATTTTTTAATAATTTTAAAAACCAATCTTCGGTTGTAGCATTCCCAGAACCATAAGTTTCTATAATAAGTCCCTTAATTAATTTGCTTGTAAGAATGGCTTCACAAATTGGTCTAGAAATACCAGGAAATAATTTTAGCACTCCTATATTGGTATCCATAGCTGTACGCAAAACTAAATCAGTATTTGGTTTTGGTCTCCATAAATGCTCTGAATTAACATTTAAATGCACTCCAGATTCTGCTAAATGCGGATAATTAAGCGACTCAAAGGCTTCAAAATGTTCGGCATTTAACTTAGTGGTTCTATTTCCTCTATATAATTTGTATTCAAAATATAAACCTACCTCTCTAATTACTGGCAATCCTTCAATATTTAAAGATGCCATTTGTATCGATGTAATTAGGTTTTCCTTTGCATCTGTACGTAAATCTCCAATTGGCAATTGCGAGCCTGTAAATATTACGGGCTTTGCTAAGTTTTCTAACATAAAACTAAGCGCAGATGCCGAGTAGCTCATCGTATCACTACCGTGTAAAACCACAAAACCATCGTACATTAAATAATTCTCTCCTATAATAGTCGCAATATCTCCCCAATATTTAGGATTCATATTGGATGAATCTATAGGTTCTTCAAAAGAAATGGTATCAATTGTACAATCTAATAATCGTAATTCTGGAATCTTAACAAGCAGACTGTTGAAATCGAATGCTTTTAGCGCACCAGTCTCAACATCTTTAATCATACCAATGGTGCCACCTGTATATATTAATAGAATATGTGGTTGTTTTGTCATTTAAATTCCGAATATAGCTTTTGAATTTTCTGTAGTAATGGTAGCGATTTCTTCTTCGCTTATTTCATAAAGTTCCGACAATTTTTCTAATACCTTATTAATATGAGCACTTTCATTTCGTTTTCCTCTGAACGGCTTAGGCGCTAAATACGGTGAATCTGTTTCTAAAACAATGTGCTTGAGGTCTATTTGATTAATGAATTGATCAATTTTACCATTCTTGAAGGTGACAACTCCTCCTATTCCTAATTTCATGTTATAAGAAATTGCTTTCTGAGCCTGTTCCAAATTCCCTGTAAAACAATGGAAAATTCCGTATAAATCATCGGACTTCTCTTGTTCTAAAACTTCAAAAATTTCATCGAAAGCGTCCCTACAATGAATAACTATTGGTAGCTTATATTGTTTTGCAAGATTTATTTGATGCCTGAAGGCTTCAATTTGGATATCTAAAGTAGATTTATCCCAATATAAATCGATTCCGATTTCTCCAATAGCAAAAAATTTTCGTTTTGCTAATAAATCGTCAACAAGACGCAATTCTTCTTTATAATTATCTTTTACAGACGTAGGATGTAAACCCATCATTAAAAAGACATGTTCAGGGAAATCTTTTTCTAGTTGAAGCATCGCTTCTGTATAAGAGGAATCTATTGCAGGAATAAAAAACCGTGTAACATTAGCCTCTATGGCTCGTTCTATCATTTCCGCTCTATCTTCATCAAAAGCATCACTGTACAAATGGGTATGTGTATCTGTAATAATCATTTTGCAAAAGTAAAAAAGTCATCTTGGATTTGATGACTTTCGTTTTAGTATTTATTTTAAAGAATATTGCGCTATATCACTAAGAGTTTATAGCTTAGTCTAATTTCTTCATTAATTCTTGAGCCGTTTTGTAATCTTCTGCATCTTGAGGGATGGTTTTAAGAACATTAATACATTCTGACTCTTTATTTTGTTTTAAATAATTTAAAGCTAAAATCCATTTTGCTTTGTTTTTATAAGCGGAATTCCCATTAGATAATTTGTTAAGTAACACCTCTGCTTCTTCAAACTGATTCGTTTCAACCAAAGCGATACTCTTATATAATTGTATTTCTAAATTAGAAAAATCGGCTTCTAAAATCGTATTGAATACCACAATGGCGTCATCGTAATTTTGAGAATTAAAATTTTGCTCTGCTTTGCTAAAGCTATCATCTTCAGCACTTCTAACCGTTAAACTAATAGCGTCGAAATTATTATAATCATCATAACTAGGACTTCCAAATTGATTAAAAACAAAGAAACCTAGAAGAATGACCACAGAAGCCGCAACAGCATACTTATAGAAATTAGATGTCGGAGATGGTTTAATTATGAGGTCCTCATCGTGAATGGCATTAAAATGTTGACTAGATATAACATCTAAATTGGCTTTAAAATCGAAAATCTCGCGTTCGTTTGCAATTTGATGTTCTAGATTTGAAGTGAGGTCTTTATAAATCTCAAAAGACTTATTAAATTCAGGATCTGATTCTAATCGCATATTAAATGCTAATAAATCCTCCTCAGACAAATCTCCAACAAGGTAAGCTTCAAACTGTATATAATCTTGTTCTTCCATAATATTAATAATTAAGTCGGTTAAATTTAGGGGATGCTTTCACAAGTTTTGTTAATTGTCCTATGCATAACGATTTTTTCTTTCGTGCATAAGCATAAGTGATGTCGAGACTTTTAGCAACTTCTTCCATAGATTTTATTTTAAAAGTCGCTTTCAGCAAATCTTTACAAGCATCTCCTAATTGTTGAAACATCTCATTAAACAGGGCTTGTTTATTTTCGAAAATTGAAGTTTCAAAAGACAATACTTGTGCATCATCATCCTTAGATAACACCTCTTCATTAATTGTTACCTCTTTCCCCTTACTTTTCTTTAATTGATTTAACCACTTTCGTTTACAGAGCAAGAAAAAATAAGCATCAAACGGACATGTTAATTGTAGCTTCTTTTGTTTCGCTTGGTTATATATGGTTATAATAGTTTCTTGAATAACATCTTGTGCATCATATGCATCTCCACTATTCTGCTTGATATAATTAATCACCTTGGGAGCAAACTTATCATAGATCGCCTGAATAATAAAGGCATTGTTTTCGGCTAATCCATCAATATACTTTTGGTCTTCGTGTAATTTTTTATCGCTCATGAACCCTTTATTTTCAACGAATTTAAAGAAAACTTTGAAATATTGAGGTAACAAATTTCAAAAGCTTTTGATGTATTAGTAGATGGATAGAGAATCCATTTACTAATCACTAAAATTTTTAATATGAAAAATTCTATTCAAAAAATCATTATGCTACTGCTGCTGTCCTTTTACGGACTTGCACATGCTCAGGGAGAGTTAACTCCCGGAGTACAAACGAGCTCCATAACTGCATCTATAAGCAGTTGGGTAAGCTCAACCTCTGACAAAAACAAAGAGTTTTATGCCTCTGCCTATTGGGTAAGTGGTGAAGATTGTGGAAATTATTTAAAAATCTACGATGGCACCACGTTTGCTTCTACATCTCCACAAGTCCTCATCTCTAGTTACCACGGATTTACAAGGGTACGATTGGATCAAAACAATAATGTTTACGTGCTATACGTAGACCGAACTGCTCCCGGAAGTACTACATTTAGAACCTATCTAAAAAAGTATAATACTGCTGGTACATTAATTGGATCTCGAATTGAAGTCGCTAATAATACTAATGCTACAGATATTGAAGTGGCTCCTAACGGTGACGTTCTTATTGGATGTGTTGAAAGTAATTTAGCCAAGGTTAAAGTTTTTAGAAACATGGTTTATAAAGGGTTTTTACCAATAAGTAATATCCCTGCAATTACGAACAGTAGTCCATTTTCTATACAGATGGATATGAAAGACTCTAAATTTGTAGTTGGATATTCGATGGGTAGCATAACGTCCTCACAATTACACCTTAAGCGTTTTACCTACAGCCCAAGCTTTAGTGCATTCTTTAACATCAATTCGTCTTCTCAATATTCTCATTATTCAGAATCGGGTAGTCGTTTTGAAAGAACCAATAATCAAATTGCATTACGCTCTAATTGGGAAGTGTTTTATAACGTAAATACATCTACATCATACCCGTTTACAGATTTTAGAGTTAAACATTTACATTCTGGAGGTAGTAATATGTTTCAGTATTCAAATGGTTTTGTCGATGTAGATATAAATGACAGATTATTAATTAGTAAAAACTACGGAAGTATTAATTACCCAGATTATAAAGTACAACTGTTTGACACAAGTAACAGTTTAATACATGAATTTGCTATCAGTAATAAAATTAAGAATCATTTAGAAAGTATAGCTATATATGATTGCGAATTTGTAATTACTGGAATTGACAGAAAGCTAGGTGCCAATCCGTTACTACACACCTACCAAAGTTTTCATCAATTATTTAACTGCCAAGATTGTAGACCAAAAATGGGAGCCACTGCAGTCGCAAAATTTAGATTTCCAAATGCAGTCAATCAATACCCTTCTAAGTATGGTCCTTTAGATGTTACTGAATTGTGTTTAGTTGACAATTTACTAGTCGATGGATCTCTGAGTAGTTGTGAAAATAGCTACTATGTTGAATTAAGTGAGTTTAACCCTGTAAGCTGGACGAATACATTAGTATTACATTCAGACTGGGTAACGCCATTAATTCAAGCTCCTAATAATATTAATATTGTCGATTTCTTACCACCTGGTTATCATTTAAGACCTGGTAAAATTTACAGATTTAAATTAGCTGTAGGTTCACCTTGGGATTCTACAGAAATATTTTTTGAAGTCACTTGTTGTAAACGCGACATCGTTGTGGTTGGTAATCCTTCAGAGGTAGATAAAGCTTATAAATACAGCTTAACTTTTGGAGAAGACCATACAGATATTAAAGATGAAGAAGCTGTTAACTTTTCAACGTTTCCTAATCCTGCCAAAGAAATTTTGACTCTAGATTTTAGCAACTTCGATACAGAAGCAACAAAAGTTGTAAGTATTAAAAACATACAAGGCATAGCGGTTTTTTCTAAGAAAACGACATTAGAAAAGGAGACGATTTCTGTAAAACAATGGCCTACTGGCATCTATATTACTACAGTTATAATTGATGGAAAACCCTATCAAAAGAAAATAATTAAAAAATAATTATCCGATGTAAACTACTAATTAATAAGCTACTTCAGTCCTAAAGTAGCTTATTATTAAAAAACCTCATAAGAAGGGGTAACAAAAATAGTTTTCAGTTTATATAAAAGCAGATAACCATAAATTCAACTATTATGAAAACAATTAAAAACATTCACATCAGAACGCATACAAAACGAATTTTAAGTAAAAATTTATTCAGCCTTTTTGCCCTATTATTAATGACCTCAATACTTGCTACTAGCTGCGATCCTACTGACGATTCCGATAGCGGATCACAAAATGAAGAGCCGCCTACAGCTCAAGAATTTAAAAACATTAGAGATATTGCACTAAATAACCATACTCAACTATTTAATTTTAATACAGAGGATGTTTACATTTCATTAATCTCAGAAAATGGCGTTCAAATTAATTTAAATGCAAATTGCCTTACCGACAATGGCAACCCCGTTTCTGGAGACATAACTTTAGAATACATTGAAATTTTTGAAAAAGGCAGCATGTTAACGACCAACAAACCTACTATGGGAAAATTACCAAATGGTGATAAAGCCTTAATAATTACAGGAGGTGAATTCTTTATAGAAGTAACTCAGAATGGTACCATATTAGATACAAACTGTGGCTTGCAATTAGTTATTCCTACAAGCCTAACAGGAGGTTCTGATCCAGATATGAGTCTTTGGACTGGAGAAATGGATGCTGATGGCAACTTAGCTTGGGATGAAGTTGAAGATAACACCAATGGAGATGGAGGCCTATTCTTAGAAGGGGAAAATTATTATGGCATTTTAGAAGGATTTGGCTGGACCAATGTAGATAAATTCTACAATGATCCAAGACCTAAAACAACACTTCAAGTACAACCACCAGCGGGTTACAACAATCAAAACAGCGCAATTTACTTGTCTTACGACGGTGAACTACCAGCCTTAGCACAATTAGATACTTATGATGAAACTCTGAATCTTTTTAGTGAGCATTACGGACAAATACCAATTGGTTTAGAATGTCATGTCATTTTCGTTTCTGAATCCGATGGTGAATGGAGGTATTCTATAAAACCAGTAACTATAGTTGCAAATGAAATTATAACGTTTTATTTAGGGGAAACTACAGTAAGAACAGAAGCTTCATTAACAGCTTTGATAAATGATTTACCATAAATCATTGTTACCTACTTAGTTAATAAAAGTCAGAAATTAATTTTTCTGACTTTTTCTGCTATCTATAAACAACCATAAATTCTTTTTACTTGATAATTAGAACCCTATTAGTTATTAATTGTTAAATTTAATCACAATAAATTCACCTCCATGAAACCTATAACTCTATTTTATTTCGTTTTTAGCTTTTCAGTTTTTAGTTTTGCACAGCAAGACATTGCAAAAGATACGACGCGAAGAACGGCAAATATTGAATACAAAAAACTTGGCAACCAAATTGATTTTAAGGCAAACGCACCAGAACTGAATCAAATTGCAGGTGCACCAAAAGCTTTTTACACCAATTTCTGGGAGTTTGGAGATGGTACATTTAGCAAAGAAAAAGAACTTAAAAAAACCTATAAAAGAAATGGAGACTACACCGTTAGGTTATGGGCAACCAATAATTACGATACCGGAAAACCGCCATTAACACGCCCTAAAAAAATAACCGTTGATAATGCAACTGATGACTACAAAGACGAAGCTTCAATGGATAATGCTCTAAACCTTCAACGGAATAGAGAACCCATGCCAGATGAGGATATCGTCATTGTTTTAAGTTATAAAAACACAAAATCATATACTACCAATGGAAAGTTCTTTTTGTTTTACAATGAAGCGAAATACAAAGCAGACAACTTCGACCTTATTGAAACCAGACCATATCACGATGAAAAAGAAATAAATGATGCTATTGTGTATGCCTCAAAATTTGATTCTGATGTGTATTATGCCTCTGCTGAGGATAATCTACTATCTCTAAAAGCGAAACCTCAAGACACAACGGTACAGAAAAATCTACCTCAAACTTTAGACGATGCTAAATTCGCGTATAGAAACTCAAGTCAACTTCGTTTTGACAATATGGAACCTAACGAAGAACGCCATGTGTTTTACAGCTTAAAGACTACCAAGGAAATGCTAAAAGACACTTCTGCGATTATTTCTGTTAGAGGTGTCTATGTACCAGATAACAGTTATGACAATCACCATGTAAAAGATATGGAAATGGAAATTGTAACATCTCACGACCCTAATAAAATGTCCTCTAATGCCTCATTTCTAAATTATAGGTTAGTACGATATAAACGTCCAAAATTTAAAATTAGATTTCAGAATAATGGTGAAGGTCCGGCTACAACGATTCGTTTAGAAACGGATATCCCAGACATGTTTGATAAATCGAGTATTGAAGTTTTAGACATGTATCCTAAAGTAAAAATTTGTCCGAAATACGATGTCAAATACAGTTGTCTCGACACGACTTATACTGCTAAACAAGCGATTTTCACATTCAAAAACATCTATCTACCCGGAAGCGAACAGAAAAATGTAAAAGCATACGATTCAACAAAAGGCTTTGTAAAATACAGATTAAAGTTCTCAGATGATTTTCATAAAAAGAAAACCAAATCGCGAACAGCCATAATCTTTGATAAAAATGAACCGATAATCACCAATTATTCTACAACACGCTTTTTACCAGGTATTTCTATAGGTGTAAAAGCCGGTTACAACTCATTTTCGGATTTAAAAAATTCAGAGAGTTACTTTTTAGGAGCTACTATTTCACCTTATAAATCCCATCGTTGGTATTGGCAAGTTGAATTATTAAACAGTATTCATAAATATGACACTAATACAGAAATAAGAGAAGAATTTATAGATGATGCCGCCGTCGGTATTCCATACACCCAACGCACAACAACAAGCAGAAGTTACAGCAATATAGATTGGGAAATCCCAGTATTAGTTCGGTATAATGTGAATAATTATATCGGTTTAGGTGCCGGAATTATTGGTACTATATCGGTAAACGAAAAACAAGAACAATCTGTTTTAACTGAACAATTTGAAGGGCAAGGTGCCGATTTATTTCTTTTTGATAGTCGCACTACTAATGAAGAAGTCACAGAGTCCTTCACTAATTTCAGAAAAGGATTTTTAGTAGAAGCCACAGCTGGTTTTGCTCGTATTGGCCCAAGTCTTGGTGCGCGTTATGTATTTAATTTAGAAGACGATTATAATTATTTGCAACTTTATGCTATTTGGAAATTCTAGTTTAAAAACGGTGCCATTATAAATGAAAAAAGGATTCATTTTAATTTTTATGTTGGTCTTCGGAACTTGTTTTGCTCAAGATTTGGAAGAAGCCATTTATGTGGCTACGGAAACGTTTAGTCAACATCAAACAGATGAAGGCTTGGAGGTCCTAAATAAAAATAGTCTTCAATTTGAAACACAGATTAATACAAAAGATGAGTACTATGCTTTTATAAATCTATTAGTTAACAAAGGGTATTATCTCGATAAAACCAATAGAAAAAAGGAAGCGATTAACAGCTACGAAAAAGCACATCAGATTTATAATGACCACAACATTTCATCTTATGATATTGTAGAGTATTGTTTGATTCCTTTAGGTATTCTTTATCATAAAACGAATGCCTATATAAAAGCAGAACAGATTACCTCCTATTACCTTCAACTTGCCGAAAAACAGAATAATAAGCAACAACAAATTTCTGGACTCATTAATTTGGCAAAGCTCTACCAATCGTTACATAAACATCAGCAAGTTATAGATATTGCGAATGAAGGTTTTAAAATTGAAGGCATAAAAAAACAGCAAGCAAAGAACCTTAATTATATAAAAAGAAAAAGTGACCAACTTTTAAATAGTAATCAGAAGCAATTGTTTTTGGAAAATGACGTCATTTTTCTGAGGCGTGATGTTGGCAATATTGAAGAACTTCAACTCAACTATGAAACGGCTTTAAAAAATAAAGATTATGAGTTAGCCTTTTCCTATTTAAATCGTTTAAGACCTCTAACAATTAATGATCTTACTTCAGCACGAAGTAAAGCACAATTTAGTTTTCAAGAAGCACAATTAGATTTTAAACGAAACCTAAATGACAAGGCCATTGCTGAATTAAAAAATTGCTTAGCGATTTTATTACCAAATTTTGATGACACTCAATTACCAAAAACAACTGATTTATATCCCGAAAACACCTTTATTGATGTTTTCGATTTATGGGCAGAATTAGAAATTGAACCCGAAAACGCATTACATTATTACGATTTAAGTTTTTATGTTTCGGACTTACTCGCTCAAGAAAATACCAGCCAAGAAAGCTATATACTTAATGCAAGCATCAATAAAGACCGTAGTGAAAAATGCATAGCCATACTATACGATATGTTTCAGGTAAAAGGAGAGAGCGACTATGCCAAACGCGCTTTTAACTATGCCGAATACACTAAAGCCTTAGCCTTAAAATGGTATACTAATAAAAGAACACTTTTAGAAAAACACCCTACAGATAGCCTTCTTTTAAAAGAACACTATTTATTAAAACAGCAACAACAATTATCCAACAGATTACTTAATAGACCTATAAATAGACCGAAACTACAATTATCAGAACGCGATAGCTTACAATTACAACTCATTACCACAACTACTAAACTGAAGCAATTACAAAATTCTATCAATAACGCGTATCCATCAAACTATTCGAAAAGTATAAATATTGCCAATCTACAATCGAAACTAGGAATCGACAAAGCTTGTTTAATAGAATACTTTTATGGAAAAAATAGCTTGTATCAATTTGTATTCACACCAAATCACATTGCTTTTCAACAAATAGATTTATCAGAATCTAACAAACAGAACATTTCAACATTTATAGATTATTTTGAAAATGGTTCAGTCATTAACAATAACATCTCTCAGTTTACTGATGATGCATTTCAACTTTATGAATTTTTAAAATTGAATGAAATTAGCACTTATGAAAATGTAGTGATTATTGCAGATGGTTTTTTAAATTTTATTCCTTTTGAAAGTTTAGTAACAGCACAAACGGCAACTTCTAATTATTCTAAAATGCCGTTTTTGGTAAAAAAACATCGTTTAGCTTATCATACAAGTGCTTTATTTTATACGAATACAAAACCCTATCAATTCAGAAATTCTGCTTTGGGTGTTTTTCCAGTTTTTGATAATAGCAATTTAAAACTCACCTATTCTTTAGATGAAGCAGAACGTATAAACGATGAGATTAAAACTGAGTTTTTAATGTACAATGCAGCAACCAAAAAAGATGTTTTAGATCAGATAAATAAATATAGTATTCTGCATCTTTCTACACATGCTAATAGTGGTGATTTTACAACTCCAGCTAATATCGATTTTATAGACTCAAAATTGTATTTGCAAGAGTTGTACAATCTCGATCTAACAAATGACTTAGTCATTTTAAGTGCTTGCGAAACAGGAATTGGAATGCTTCACAAAGGAGAAGGTAGCATGAGTTTGACTCGTGGTTTTAAATATGCCGGAATTTCTAACTTAGTAGTTTCACTATGGAAAATCAATGACTTATCTACCTCACAGCTGATGTCTAGTTTTTATAGCGATCTCAGAAAAACGGAATCTGCTTTTGCCGCCAATCAAAATTCTAAATTAGCGTATTTAAGTAATCCTGAAATTTCCAATATTAAGAAGTCACCATATTATTGGAGTGCTTTTATTTATTTTGGCGACTTAACGGTATCAAAGTCTTCAAACGACTATAATTTGTATGTCTATTTCATCTTAGGCTTGATAGTTGCATTCTTATGTTGGTTATTAATATTTAAACAAAAGACATGGAAACGTTAAAAGACTTCCTCTTAAATAAAGGTTATTCTAAAATAAAATTAAAATTTACTAAAACGAATCACTTCGAAATAAAAGCCAGTATTAATGGTGTTAAAGGACGATTTATTTTGGATACAGGAGCTTCAAACAGCTGTGTTGGTTTTGAAGCTATTGAGCGCTTTAATCTTAAAGTAAAAGATTCTGAAATTAAAGCCGTTGGTGCAGGCGCATCTGACATGTTGACGCAAATCTCTACGTCCAATGCGATAAAAGTGGGAAAATGGAAAAAAAATCGTGTGGCTCTAATTCTTTTTAATTTATCTCATGTAAATAATGGCTTAATAAATCACAATGCCAATCCTGTGGATGGTATTATTGGTGCTGATGTATTAAAAAAAGGAAAAGCTGTTATAGACTACGAAAAAAAATACTTGTATTTAAAGTTATAACGGCTCTTTAAGTATTAAAATGGTTTCAGAAATTTTATATGCTGAAGTTTCTTACTACCTTTAAAATTCTTAATAGCAAAGAATGAACCCCACAATCATTATTGCAGATGACCATCCATTGGTCCTCAAAGGTCTGCACGATTTTTTAATAGAGAAAAAGTTTAATGTACTTGCGAGCGCTAAAAATGGTAAAGAAGCATTAGCGCTTATAAAAGCGCACACTCCAGATATTGCCATTTTAGATATAAAAATGCCATTTTTAACAGGCTTACAGATTGCTGAGCAATGTAAAATTGATAAACTAGCCACTAAGATTGTACTAATCACTTTTGAAAAGGATGAAAAAACATATTATGATGCCAAAGCAATAGGCATTTACGGCTATGTTTTAAAAGAGTTTGCATTAGTAGAAATTGAAAACTGTATCTCATCCGTCATAAAAGACAAGTCTTATTTTAGCCCTGAATTGCTGAAGTTTTTAGAATTACATGAATTACCTGAAAATTTTGATTTGTTAACTAATCACGAAAGAGGCATTGTTAAGTTAATATCTCAAAACAAAACTGGAGTAGAGATTGCAGACTTGCTTTTAATTTCACCTCGGACAGTTGAAAAACATAAAAGCAATATCATAAAAAAACTAAAATTAGAGCGAAAACAAAACAGTTTATTAATTTGGGCTAAAGAAAATTCAGCTTTTTTTGATACTTAAATCTAAAAAAAACAAAAACTACGTAAAGTTACGTATAGTTTAGTGTTGTTTTTTTTATGACCTTTACTTCATGTTACAAATGTAGGGGTTGTAACATAAAATTTTGCTATTAGTTAATTCTAAAAAAAACAGGATTGATTAATTCTTAGGGATTATTAGGCCTTGAACTTTTGTTCGAGGCCTTTTTTATGAAATAAAACCAAAAAATACGTAAAGTCACGTATAGTATTGTGTTATAATTATTTGCAACTTTACATCAGCTATTAATTTAAACCTCAAATACAAACCTTATTAACTTTGAATTGTATTATAGTTCGAAGTTTTTAAAAATACAATAAGTCCATGGAAACAATGAAAAATGAATCAACCTCAAAAAATGACAAGGTATTTATTATCTTATTAATTGTTAGTTCAATAATTGTGATATCGGCAAATATTGCAGTTAATTTCTTTAGTTAATTTTAATTAGTTTAGTTAGGTGCTCTTTGTTAGGAGCAAAAAAGCGCAATCTCAATGAAATTGCGCTTTTTTTATTTATAAATTTAAGTCCTATAATTCTAAGGCCTTCTTAATATTATTATCCATTAATAATTCTTCAGGACTTTCTAATGCTTCTTTTATTGCAACTAAGAATCCAACTGACTCTTTACCATCAATAATTCTATGATCGTAAGATAAAGCCACATACATCATAGGATGAATTTCCACATTACCATTTACGGCAATAGGACGCTCAATAATGTTATGCATTCCTAAAATTCCACTTTGAGGAGGGTTTATTA
Source organism: Winogradskyella psychrotolerans RS-3 (assembly GCF_000427335.1). GTDB lineage: Bacteria > Bacteroidota > Bacteroidia > Flavobacteriales > Flavobacteriaceae > Winogradskyella > Winogradskyella psychrotolerans. The sequence goes on from NZ_ATMR01000098.1 coordinate 119,652, forward strand.
TTGGAGTAGATAACATACTTCCAAACACACCACCATTAGTAATAGTAAATGTACCACCTGTCATTTCATCAACAGTGATTTGACCGTCTCTAGCTCTTAATGCTAAACGTTTAACTTCAGATTCAATACCTCTAAATGATAAATTCTCTGCATTTCTAATCACTGGCACCATTAATCCTTTAGGACCTGAAACGGCTATACTAATATCTACAAAATCATAAGTCAACATTTCCTTACCATCTATCATAGAATTTACTGCTGGATACATTTCTAATGCTCTTACAACAGCTAGCGAAAAGAAACTCATAAACCCAAGACCTACTCCGTGCTTCGCTTTAAAATCTTCTTTATATTGCTTACGCAATTCAAAGATTGGTGTCATATTAACCTCATTAAATGTGGTTAACATTGCTGTTGTATTTTTAACTTCTACTAAACGTTCAGCAACTTTACGACGTAACATAGACATTTTGCTATGAGATGTTCCTCTATTGCCCCCAGTTGGAGTTCCCATCGATGGCACCGCTTTTACAGCATCATCTTGAGTAATCCTACCATCTTTCCCAGTTCCTGAAACGGCGCTAGCACTTATTCCTTTTTCAGCCAATACTTTCTTAGCTGCCGGACTTGCAACTCCAGAAGCATAAGTGTTTTTAGCAGGATTTGAAGCTTTTTTCCCTGTATTTGGAGTTTGCTCTTGTTCCTTCTTTAATTCGTCAGCAACATTTTTGTCACCACCACCTTCATCACCACCTTTGTAAGTTTCAGGAGCATCTCCTCCACCTTCTGGTTTCGCTGCACTTGTATCGATTAAACAAACAACGGCACCTACAGCAACAGCATCACCTTCCTCTGCTTTAAGAGTAATAATTCCACTGGCTTCTGCTGGTAACTCTAAAGTTGCCTTATCACTATCTACCTCAGCAATAGCTTGGTCCTTTTCTACATAATCTCCATCTTGCACTAACCATTCTGCAATTTCCACCTCAGTAATTGATTCGCCTGGTGAAGGCACTTTCATTTCTAAAATCATATTGTTTTATTTATAACCTATGGTCTTACGTTGTTTTTGTTTGAAGATATCAATATTTTGATACCTTAATTTTATTATCTCTGGTTGTTTTGGTTTTATCAAAAACAAAATCAATAACTTCTTTATGCCTTTTCTTAGAACGCACAGAACTTCCTGCTGCTGGTGCACCATAAGGTCTTCTACTTGCTGATCTAAACTGTCTAGCTTCATCAAAATGCATTAGTAAATGACTATAAGCTCCCATGTTTCTTGGTTCTTCTTGAGCCCAAACAACATCATCTGCATTTTTTATATTTTTTAAGTATCGCTCTCATATCTTGAGATGGCAAAGGAAATAATTGCTCTATTCTAACTAAAGCGACATCATCTCGTTCTAGATTTTCTTGTTCCTCTAATAAATCATAATAAAACTTACCTGTAACAAAAACTAGCGTTTTTACTTTGTCGGCTTTAGCATTAGCATCATCAATTAACACCTGGAAACTTCCATTTGCAAATTCATCAACAGTAGAAACTACTTTTGGATGACGTAATAAACTTTTTGGAGTAAATACAATTAACGGCTTTCTATAATTTGCTTTTATTTGTCTACGTAATAAATGGAACATGTTTGCTGGTGTTGTACAATCGGCAACAAACATATTGTCTTTAGCACATAATTGTAAATAACGTTCCATGCGACCAGATGAATGCTCTGCTCCCTGACCCTCATAACCATGAGGCAATAACATTACTAATCCATTCTGTAGCTTCCATTTATCTTCTGCAGCAGAAATATATTGATCGAGCATTATTTGTGCTCCATTACTGAAATCACCAAACTGTGCTTCCCAAATAGTTAATGTTTCTGGACTTGCCATGGCATAACCATAATCAAAACCTACGACACCATATTCTGACAATAATGAGTTATATATAAAAAATCTTCCTTGTTTATCACTTAACTTATTATGGAGAACAATCTCTTCTTCACTGTCTTCAACTTTTACAACCGCATGACGGTGAGAAAACGTACCACGCTCTACATCTTGCCCAGAAATACGGATATCATTACCTTCTAATAATATAGAACCATAAGCCAAATGTTCTGCCATTGCCCAATCTAATCGATCTTCATCAAACATAGTTTGTCTCGATTCTATTAAACGTTGAATTTTTCTTATGAATTTTTTATCCTCTGGTAAATTCGATATAACCTTAGTAATCTTCTCAAGCGCTTCTTTAGGATATGTAGTATCTACAGTCACCATCATCTTATCCTCTTGTGCCGAACTAAAATTAACCCACTCATTTTGCATAAATGGAGTAATCTCTGTTTTCTTAACCTTACGAGAATCTTCAAGCTTTTCTTCAAGCTTATCTTTGTACTCTTTTTCTATTTTAGCAACAAAATCGTTATTAATAACTCCTTCTGCTAATAAGCGTTCTGCATAGATATCTCTTGGATTCTTATGCTTTGCAATCGCTTTATATAATAATGGTTGTGTAAACTTAGGTTCATCACCTTCGTTATGCCCATATTTTCTATAACCCAACATATCAATAAATACATCGCGCTTAAATTTCATTCTAAAATGTAAAGCAAATAATGTCGCATGTACAACAGCCTCAACGTCATCCGCATTAACATGTAATACTGGTGAAAGTGTGACTTTACCAACATCTGTACAATAGGTACTAGAACGTGCATCTAAATAGTTAGTTGTAAACCCAATTTGGTTATTGACTACTATATGTATTGTTCCGTTGGTTTTGTAACCATCGAGTTGTGCCATTTGAATCAACTCATATACTATACCTTGACCTGCAATTGCAGCATCACCATGAACAATAATTGGTAATACTTGAGATGGGTTATCTGCATATTTGTCGTCTTGCTTTGCTCTAACGATACCTTCTACAACAGCTCCAACCGTTTCTAAATGCGAAGGATTTGGTGCTATATTTAAATTAATTTTTTTACCTGCATCACTAACACGATCGCTTGTCCAGCCTAAATGGTACTTTACATCACCATCAAAGACTTCTTGCTCGTAATCTTTACCATCAAACTCGCTAAAAATATCTTTTGCAGATTTACCGAAAATATTTGTTAATGTACTCAAACGACCACGATGTGCCATTCCCATTACAAATTCTTTTACATCATAACCAGAAGCGTGCTCTATTAAAGCATCTAATGCTGGTATTAATGCTTCACCTCCTTCTAAAGAAAAACGTTTTTGACCTACATATTTAGTATGTAAAAAGTTTTCGAAAGAAACAGCTTCATTCAGTTTTCTTAAAATTGTTTTCTTCTGATCTGGAGAAAACTGCGGGTGATTATCATTAACATTGAGCTTTTGCTGAATCCACTGAATTTCTTCAGGTTTTCTGATGTACATATATTCTACACCAATAGATTCACAATACACTTTTTCTAAGTGATCGATAATAACTTGAAGTGTCACAGATCCTAAACCTAAAACATCACCAGCTGAAAAAACAGTCTGTAAATCGTTTTTAGACAATCCGAAATTTTCAATTTCTAATGTAGGAGCATACTTACGTCTTGCGCGTACAGGATTGGTTTTAGTAAATAAGTGACCTCTACTTCTGTAGCCATCGATAAGTTTTAGAGCCTGAAATTCTTTTTGAAGTTGTTCCGGTATTTGAGTAGAAACACCTTCTACAATTTCACCATCTAATCCATAGTTTTCAGATCCGAAGTCGTAACCTTGAAAAAAGGCACGCCAACTTGGCTCTACAGAATCAGGGTTTTTGAGGTATTGGTCGTATAAATCAGCAAAATATGCTGTATGTGCCGCGTTGAGAAAGGAATATTTATCCATTTTACTTTTTGAGACGTTGTCGTTTCAACATAATTTATTCAAAAATACAACTTTTGGTAAATATAGATAAGGATTTATTATATTTATAACATATTGAATAGAACAAATTAAACTATGACAAATTTGAAGCATTTTCACAAGCCTAAAATAGTATTGTGTACTTTTTTGGTGTGTTTTTTTACATTATTTTCATTCGCTCAAAAATCTACTACTTATAAAAGCAACTTTTGGAGCCAAGTAGAATATGGAGGAGGGATTGGTTTAAATTTTGGAAATGGGTTTTTTAGTGGGTCTTTAGCACCTAATGCCCTCTATCGATTTAACCCTTACGTCGCTACCGGAATTGGTGCTAACTTCTCTTATAGCAGTCAAAAGGATGTCTTTAAATCTACCGTTTTAGGAGGTAGTCTTATAGGCTTATTTAATCCTTATAGAGAAATTCAGATTTCAACTGAATTTGAACAATTACATGTTAGTCGTAAATTTGATGACCGTTATGTAACAAATCTTGATGAAAACTATTGGTATCCAGCATTATTTTTAGGTGCAGGATACACCAATGGAAATGTGACGATTGGTATTAGATACGATGTCCTTTACGACAAGGATAAAAGTATTTACACCGAAGCTTGGATGCCCTTTGTACGGTTTATATTTTAAAGCTCTGATTTAATTTAACTTACACACTTTTCCTAACTATTAATACATTACCTTATTGATTCACGACTTTAAATAGGATAATTTTGTCCTAAATATGATATTTATCATATTTTCCCTTAGAATTCTCTTCTATTTTTGTTAAAAATCAAACCAATGAAAACAATGCTAAAACCAATTATCTTTAGCCTAACATTATTAATGTTTAGCTGTGGAAACTCAGAAAAAAAAGAGCAAAATTCATCTACTGCAGAAATTCCCGTCAGTAGAGAAATGATGGCAGAGCTTACGTCTCCACCAAATGTACCAACCCCCATTGGAAGACGAAAAGCCAAAAAAACTTATCGTTAATATGGAGATCCTTGAAGAGGAAGGAGAATTAACAGATGGAGTAAAATACGTTTATTGGACCTTCGGTGGTTCAGTTCCTGGGAGTTTTATTAGAACACGAGTTGGTGATGAAGTCGAATTTACGTTATCCAATCATCCCGATAATAAATTACCACACAATATAGATTTACATGCCGTTACAGGTCCAGGAGGTGGAGCAGAGTCTTCTTTTGTAGCACCAGGACATGAAAAAACATTTTCGTTTAAAACATTAAATCCAGGACTCTTTGTTTACCACTGTGCAACAGCACCTGTTGGAATGCATATTGCTAACGGAATGTATGGTCTTATTCTTGTTGAACCAGAAGGAGGATTACCACAAGTAGATAAAGAATACTACATTATGCAAGGTGATTTTTACACCAAAGGTAAAAATGGTGAACGTGGCTTACAACCCTTTGATATGCAAAAAGCAGTTGACGAAAATGCTGATTACGTTGTGTTTAACGGAAGTGTTGGAGCATTAACAGGCGACAATGCGTTAACAGCTAAAGTAGGCGAAACAGTTAGACTATATGTTGGTAATGGTGGTCCCAACCTCGTCTCTTCTTTTCATGTGATCGGTGAAATATTTGATAAAGTACACGTTGAAGGTGGAGACCTAATAAACGAAAACGTACAAACCACACTAATTCCGGCAGGAGGTGCAGCTATAGTGGAGTTTAGAGTTGATGTTCCTGGAACATTTATTTTAGTAGATCATTCTATTTTTAGAGCTTTTAATAAAGGCGCTTTAGGCATGCTTAAAGTTGAAGGTGAAGAACAAAAGAAAATCTATTCTGGTGAAATCAGAGAAGGTATTTATTTACCTGAAGGGCCAGGAATACAAAACATGCCGACAACTAATGAAATTGTAGAATCTGAAATTCCTGCAAAATCTTTCGAAGAACAAATGGAGTTTGGAAAACAAATCTATATGCAAAACTGCTTTGCTTGTCACCAAAGTGAAGGACAAGGTATTCCTAATGCATTTCCTCCATTAGCAAAATCAGATTATTTAAATGCAGATGTAGATCGTGCCATTGGAGTTGTCGTAAACGGATTAAGTGGAGAGATTACTGTAAACGGAAACAAATACAATAGTGTAATGACCAAACAGATGATTTCTTCAGATGATGTGGCTAACGTATTAACCTATGTTTATAACAGTTGGGGAAATTCTAAAAAAGTGGTGACCGAAAAAATGGTTGACGACGTTAAAAAGAAATAATATTATGAAAACCAAAGTCTTTAGTGTGTTCATAGTGTGTTTAGTGGTTCAATCTTTAATGTTTGGGCAAACTAAAGACATGGTTCTTATAGAAGGGAGTCGCTATATTCCTTTATACGGAAGAGATTCTACAGTAGTTGAAGTCAGCGATTTTAATATGGATATCTATCCTGTATCTACAGAAGATTATAAGCAGTTTTTAAAAGACAATCCAAAATGGAGAAAATCTAAAGTCGTAGCGTTATTTGCAGATAAAAGTTATTTAACTAATTGGAAAACTGATTTAGAACCTAAAGATTCTATTGATCTTAACAGTCCGGTTAATTATGTATCCTGGTTTGCAGCAAAAGCCTATTGCGATTGTCAAAATAAGCGTTTACCCACAATTGATGAATGGGAATATGCTGCCATGGCAGACGAAACCACAAAAGATGCGCGTGTAAAACCATCTTATAACGCACAAATTTTAGCCTGGTATGAAGCCCCTAGAACAAAAGAAAATCGTATTGGCGAAACACCAAAAAATGCTTGGGGAGTTTACGATTTACACGGTTTAGTTTGGGAGTGGACTCTAGATTTTAATTCGGTATTAATCACCGGAGAATCAAGAAAAGATGTAGATAAGGATAGTAATCTATTCTGTGGAAGTGCAGCAATCAACGCAACAGATTTAATGAACTATGCCGCATTTATGCGCTATGCCATTAGAGGAAGTTTAAAAGCTAAATACTCTATGAAAAATTTGGGTTTTAGATGTGTACAGGATATTAAAAAAGAAAACAAATGAACTTTTCAAAGAAAAATCACGAACACGGAATCCATATAAATACCGTGAGTAACTATTTAAAATTAATAGTCGCAGCATTCGTATTGCTAATAGTCGCAACATCATGCAAATCGGATACAGCAAAAACATCTGAAACTGCATTAGCTATGTATCAATGCCCAATGCAATGTGAAGAAGATAAAACATATGATGAAGCTGGTAGTTGTCCTATTTGTAAAATGGATTTAAAACACGTAGAAACAGCTTCAAAAAACCTTGAAAGTGGCGAAATTTCAGAAGAATCTATTTTCAACCTAACGAGTAAATGGCATACTGAAGAAGGTAAAGAAATTCAACTTGAAGACCTTAAAGGAAAAACTTTGGTCATGGTAATGATTTACACCTCTTGTAAAGCAGCTTGTCCAAGATTGGTAGCTGATATGCGACATATTGAAGCTCAAATTCCTGCTAAAAATGTTAAGAATGTACAATTTGCACTCATCTCAATTGATCCTGAGACTGATACTCCCGAACGTCTAAAAGCATTCGCCATAGAAAATGAAATGGACGGCGAACAGTGGACATTCTTGCAAGGTACAGATGGTGGAGTTCGCGAATTTGCCAATGTACTATCTGTAAAATATAAAGAGATTTCGCCTATAGACTTTTCTCATTCTAATATTATTAGTGTGTTTAATTCTGGAGGAGAGTTAAAACACCAACAAGAAGGTTTAGGTGTTGATAATAAAGAAACTATTGACGCTATTCTTCAGTTAACCCAATAAAAATTAAAGATGAAAACACTACTAACAATTCTTTGCTTAGGAGTTGTAATGACGTCCTATGCTCAAGAATTTGAAATTTCGGCAGAATTAAGACCACGATTTGAATACAGACAGGGTTATAAAACGCTTATTCCAAATGACACAGATGCTGCAACATTTATATCGCAACGTACACGATTAAATTTCAACTACGAAAGTGAAAAATTAAATGCTTTTGTGTCGTTTCAAAATGTGAGAGTTTGGGGAGATGTTGGTACTACGTCTTTAGAAGATAAAAATGGAATTGCATTGCATGAAGCTTGGGCAGAATTAGTATTCAATCCAAAATTAACCATAAAATTAGGACGACAAGAAATCAGCTACGACGACCACAGGATTTTCGGAAATGTAGGCTGGGCACAACAAGCCAGAAGCCATGATGCCTTAGTTACTACCTACCAACCAAATACAACTAATCGCTTAGATTTTGGTTTGGCTCTAAATGCAAATGAAGAAACCGTATTTGATACAGATTACTACGTTAATAATTACAAAGCCTTTCAATATATCTGGTATCATACCAACTTAAAAGAAGTTGGCTTAAGTGTTTTACTATTGAATAACGGCTTAACATACATAAATGAAAACGACGAGCAGAAAGTAGATTATAACCAAACTATAGGTTCTCGGTTTACTTTTGAAAAAAACAAATGGCATACAGATGCTTCCATCTATTTTCAAATCGGAAAAATTGCAGACACAGATTTGAGTGCTTTAAATATTGCGGTTAATGCATATTATAAAATCAACACTGAATTTAAAACTGGGATAGGCGCCGAATATCTTTCAGGAACTGATATGAACACGTCAGAAAACAAATTAAAATCATTTAATCCTTGGTTTGGCACTAATCATAAATTTAATGGACTAATGGATTATTTTTATGTGGGCAACCATTCTAATTCTGTTGGATTATTAGACCTTAATGCTTCATTAGATTATCAAAAAGAACGGTTTTCAGCAAAACTAACTCCTCATATGTTTACATCTGCAGCGACTGTTGTAGACCTAACAGGTAAAAAAATGAGCAACGCTTTAGGCACTGAATTAGATTTGGTATTGGGTTATAAATGGACAAAAGATATCAGTTTTAATTTGGGTTATTCGCAGTTATTTGCCACAGAAACGATGGAAGTTTTAAAAGCAGGAAACAAAGATAACACTAACAATTGGGCTTGGTTAATGATTACGGTTAGGCCAAGTTTATTTAAAACAACACTTAATAATTAAAGCGCTATTTTATCATGAAAACAACACTCACATTTCTACTTTTTGTTTTAATTCTAAGCTGTAAATCAGAACATAAAAAACCTGCTGAAGCTACTATAGAAACTGAAACGGTTTCTACAACTGATACTGACAAACTACATCTAAATAATGGTAAAAAATGGATGGCCAATATTGAGACTGACAACGGAATGAAGAAAATAGATTCCATTTTAAAAACGCACAATGTAATTGTGGAGAGTAATAGTCTAGATATAGCAAATGCCCTATCGCAACAAACGAGCTACATTATTAAAAGCTGTGATATGAAAGGTAAAGCTCACGACCAACTTCATGTCGTATTGCTGCCAATATTAGAGGAAGTTTCAAATTTAAAAGAAGCACAAAATGTTACTGATCATAACAAAAGCGTAATAGAACTACAGAAGTTAACGGCAGCGTATTTCAAACATTTTACAACCTATTAAAACTACACCATGTAAGTATCAAAGATTCAGAAATCTTATTTAGTCATGTCTTAATTTCCCTGTAAGTTCTTCTATATTTATAATAAAGATTGTAGGAATTTCTTCAGAATCTATTTTGGCAGAAAACTCGCTGATAAAATCTAAATCGCGTAACTCTTTTCGCATTATAACATCTTTTACTCCTAAGGAAAACTCATGTAACATGGCTTTTGCACTACTGCGTTCAAGTTCTATAAATTGACCATGAGCTACAACAGATCTCCAATTGGTAATTGAAGTTATTTCATCAACTTCTATGGCTACTTTATTATGTTGACGCATGGCATTAATTTTATGTCCATCACCTGAGTAACAAATAATTCTATTGTCTGAATAAAAATATGTAATAGGCACTACAAAAGGTTTATTTTGATAAATATATGCTAAATGCCCTATGTAATTTTGGCTCAAAATTAATTGACACTCTTCTTTTTTTAAGGACTTAATCATAACGTTAAATTTTAAATTTATCTATTTTAAACACTTGCCTAATGACTGTGTAGTACTAATAATGGTAATTTCATTCTCGATTTTAATTCTTTGCCTGGAGAGGCACTAAATAAGCGTTTTAAAAACGATTTATCCTGAGTAATAAAAGCGGTCATATCTATAGTATTGGTTTGAAGATAGCTTGAAACAGCATGGTCTATTGGCACACCTTCCACTAAATGATATTTAGAATCTAACAATGCAATTCTTTCCTTATCTTGTAATGAAATGTGAGACGCATCATTTTCTGAAGTAATTCTGAGGATGTGAAGCTTTAATTTAAAATCTTTTACAAAATCTATAATATGCTCTAGTAAGCTATTATTTAAATTATCTTCTGTATTTAGGGACACCAAAAATTGTTTAACGGGCGAAAAACTATAATTACTTGGTATCACTATAGTTTTGCAATTTACTTTCTCAATGACATTAATCGTATTACTACCAAAAACAACCTCTTTTACATTAGAAACGCCATTACTCCCCATGATTACAAAATCGATAGAAAATTTTTTAACGACTTGATTAATCGCATCGGTAAATACATCAAAATCTATTAATATCTCAAACTGATAGTCATTTGTTTTAGTCTCATTTTTCAGTTTTTCGATTAAGGCATTGAGTTTCTCCTTTGGTTTTTTAGTGATAGAATCGTGAATAGAATCTTTTGGCGACATTAATAAGTCGTCCGATACATAACCACTTATTTTATGCACATACAAAATGTAAAATGTACATTTTTCAGACTCAAAAAACTGCATTGCATACCGAATAGCATTTGTAGCATTCTTAGAGAAATCCGTAAGTAAGAGTATCTTTTTCATGATCATAATCTTATACTTAAAGTTACGGAAACTTATTAAGAGCTGCAATGACATAAATCATATATTGAATTTACGACTTCCAAAACACATCACTTTCGTTGTCTTCAAATTTTTCAGGTTGATGGATAATTTCAATTTGACGTAGTTGTGCTTCAGTTGCTACTTTCTGAATCTCGGGAAACAACACGCGTTCTTCAAATCGGATGTGTTGCTCTAATTCTTCTTCAATTTTACTCAAAGTTTTTAAGTCGTCTTCACGATCTTCAAACAAGCGCTTTAAACGCCTGTGTTCGGTTAATGCACGTTTTACCAATTCGTTTTCAGTATTTAAAATGGAAAAAATGTGGGTTTCTTCTATTTCAAAATGTGGAATTAAGTGGTTTTCAAAAAACCAATCTGCATAGGCTCTAATGCGTTTAGGGTCGATTTTCTTACTAAATCCGGCTCTAATTTTCCAAGACAATAATAAACCATGATGATGCTCTCTGCTTAAAGGTTGAAGTGCTTTATGTCGTTTTTGCGGTTTTGGTTGCATAATTTTTGTGTTTAATAATAGTGAATAATAGCACACTGATACCTAATGGTAAAAGAATACTAAATAAGAATAGTAATAGATAATAATGAGGAAGAATTCCGGTTCCGAAATAAAACATAATACCTTGACTTAACAGCAGTACTTCAGTTAATACAAAACCCAATAGGAAACTATAAATACCAAAATTTAAAGTTTTAGAATCAATTAGTAAGTTGCTTTTCAAAATAAAGGCAAATAAAAAGCCAGAAACCACACCCAACATGAGTAAGTGAATAAACCCGATGACAAAATTACGATGATTGTAAACTACTGTAGAGAACTCTGGTAAAATGGATACTGCTTGAAATAATACTTTTAAGATAAAACAAACCAACGCAAAACTATACATGTAAACTACAAGTTTATATTCTTGCTTAAACACTAAATGTTGATTCAGTTTTATAAGTTGAAGGAATTTATAAAGCGCAACAACTTGAAGTACCACACCTACACCATTAATCCAAGGCAAACTAATATGAGGCGCAAACCATTGAATTGGCAATGCAAATGTTAGTACTGTAGACGCTATTAATAACTTAAAAAACTGCCGGAATAATTTAGAGTTTTCAACTTTTAATAGATGAAAAAAGACCGTAATAACAGCAATTAAAAACCAGCCATTAAACTGAAAATGCAAAAAGAACTGAATAGCAATTTGATAAAATGCCGAAGTTGTCCCAAGGATAGAAACTGCTGGTCCTAAACACCAAACACCAATGGTAGAAATCATCATAAATAGGAGAGACGATTTTAATAACTTTTCGGTTACGGTAGAATCTGTTTTAAGGTGTTTCCAAATGAGATACACAAAGTAATAACTACAAAATATGTGTAATGTTGAAAATGCTATAGACATTGCTGCATAACCTTGTATCGGAAAACTAACCATCATACCAACAACAGCAAATTCTGTGAGCCAAAATAAGCGATTAAAAATCTTTGGCTCATTAGGAATAAAATAATGAACACATAGCGTGAATAACATTAAGTAAACCCAACCCAACATGGCTACATGAGAATGTGCATGCGTTAAAAATCTATAATTTAATCCAATGGACTCTAAAAATGAAAAGCGTAATGCCAAACCCATTACCGCAGCAATTAGAAAATTAATTAAACATATGACGACTAATTTTTTTGGCATTGTTAAGATTACGATTTAGTAAGATACAGATTAATAAGAAGAAAATCCCAAAATGCAAGGGAATAACATCTTAGGATTTTTCTAGTTTAAAAACGTATTAGGGATGACTATTAACTCAACTGTTGTTCTAATTTTATAGCTTCAGGAAATAAAATATTATTCTCTAAATGAATGTGTAAATGCAGATCTTTTTCAAATTCATCTAACATCGCAAACGTAACTTTATAGGTGTTACAAGCATCTGCAGGTGGAGTGTAATTATTAGTAAGTTCATCAATTTCTCTAAAACGCTCACCTTCGGTATCATGCTCTTCCATCATCATCGCAATTGGGTTTTCTACTGTACCGAATTGTGGTGATTGAATGGCTTCACTTTTTAGTCTAGCATTCACCATTCTTTTTACAAAAGGAAAAAGTATGAGTTCTTCTTTCTTCATATGCGATGTTAATTCGCCTGCAGAAGCTGTAAATAATTCATTGATTTTAAACAATTCTGGATGACGCTCTCCATGCACACGGCACAATTTATCTAAAAACTGACGTAGCACGGGGATTTTTTCTTCTACATATCTGTGGTGTTTCTTTTCAATATACTCAGCCAATAAATCTAAAGGCCAAGATTTGTAATCTATAGTTTCAGCTCCTTTAGAATTTAAAACCTGATTAATTTCATCCATTAGCTGATTGCTATCAATGCCTTTTTTATCGCAAGCCTCTTCTACTGTTCTATTACCATTGCAACAAAAATCTATTTTGTATTTAGAAAAAATCGCAGCTGTTCTAAAATCGTCAGCAACATATTGTCCTATTTCTTTTTGGGTATTTTCTCGAAGTGTTTCCATATTATATTTTTATTTCGGATAAATTTATCCTATTTATATTCAAATTTTTTTTAGATCTTTAAAAATGAGACTCCAGATTTGATATCTAAAGCTAATTGCTCTAAAGTTGTGTTTTCTAGCATTTCTCTTAGTTCTTCTCTAACGACTTTAAATTTATCATGTACAGGGCAAGGATGATTTTCATCGCAGGTATGCAAACCTAATCCACAGCCTTTATAGATATTATCACCATCAATAGCAAAAACAATTTGAGAGAGTTTGGTTGTGGCAATTTTATCTTTTTCAATTTCAAAACCACCATGAGCACCTCTAACAGATTGCACAATGTCATTTCTAACTAAGGCTTGTAAAATTTTAGCAGTAAACGCCTGAGGAGAATCAATCTCTTCTGAAATTTCCTTTGGACTTACACGTCTATGTTCTGAAGAATTAACAGCAATAAAAATTGCGGCTTTTATTCCGTATTCACAAGCTTTAGAAAACATCTTTTATATTGTTTTATAACACAAAAATACAATTGTTTTTTAAATAAGACAAATTTATCCTATATAAATTATTTCAGATATTAATAACTGATTAAAATATTAGGTATTCGTTTAAAGATTGGGATCAATTAGCTCTTCATAGCTTTAAAGTTAATACACCTTATTCTTATAGTAATTATGAAGTATAACAAATGAACAATAAATTCAATTTTCTTTTTCTGTTAAGCTATAATTTTAGTCTTTATTCTAGATTCTAGCAGCACAACGGTCTTTTATCTTTTATAAAATCACAGTCTTTAAGAATATTTCGCCTTATACCAAACCTTTTGCCATTCGCGTTGTAGAATCATAAAGGTCACGTCTTCAGATAATCGTAACGCATCACTGCCATCGAGGTTTCTGATTTTAACCTCAGAAACATCGATAATATAAAGTAGGTTTAAGTAGTCTGAAAATTTAGAGTTTATCAGATCATAAACGGTTTCTTGAAGCACTAATTTTAAACTTATAGGCAAGGTTTCTTTATCTAACTCTAAATCGATATTAGCATATAACAAATCTTTATTAAGTTGAATAATAAGTTTCTTATACAGTTGTAACTGTTCAGCCTCAACAATTAAATCCTCAAAATTTGATGGTAAACTCATTAGAAATTAAACACGTCTATTCATTAATTGTTCTCCAAATACCCTAAGTGATTGCTTTTTATCATTTGAGATATTTAAAGCTTCTAAGACTTCAAAAGCCTTATTGGTATAATCCTTAACAGCATTTTGAGTAGCATCTGCGGCACCAGATGTATTGAATAACGCTTTTACTTTTTCAACTTTATTACTGTTAGGAAGCTCTAAATTAGACATAAAAGTCTTTAAATTTAAGGTGTCATCTTCAGACCCTAACTCCATCGTTTTCAGGTATAAATACGTTTTTTTGTTTTCAATAATATCTCCACCGACTTGTTTTCCGAAGGTTTCAGGATTTCCAAAAGCATCTAAATAATCGTCTTGCAACTGAAATGCGATGCCTAAAAGTCGACCAAACTCATAAATAGAATTCTGATCTTCAATAGAAGCATTAGCAACAATAGCTCCCATTTTCATAGCTGCACCAACCAAAACAGCTGTTTTGTATTCAATCATTTTTAAATATTCAGAAATTATAACATCATCACGTGTTTCAAAATCAATATCATATTGTTGTCCTTCACAAACCTCTAAAGCCGTTTTGCTAAATAATTTCGCTAGTGCTTGGAATATTTGTGGTTCATAATTTTCAAATAATTGATACGCCATAATTAGCATAGCGTCTCCTGAGAGAATTCCGGTATTTAAATTCCATTTTTCATGAACGGTTTGTTCTCCTCGTCGTAAAGGTGCATCATCCATAATATCATCGTGTACTAACGAAAAATTATGAAAAACCTCAATTGACAATGCTGCGTCCATAGCTTTATCGGCATTTCCTCCAAAAATTTCAGCTGTCATTAAAGTCAAAATTGGGCGTAAGCGTTTGCCTCCTAACTGAAGAATATAGTTTATAGGATTATATAAATTTCCAGGCTCTTTATCTACTGCAAAACCTTCTAAATATTTTAGAAAAGGCTTTTGATACTGTTCTATATGTTGCATTTGACAAAAATAATGCATTAAACATATTTTAAGCTAATGTTAGCTGTGTTAAAAAATCATTAAAACTTCGGAAACTTTTTTGGTTTTTAAAGTTTCCTATTGTAAATTTGCTCCATAATTAAAAAAGGTCTTCCGCCTAACCGGAACACGATGATGAAGGATAAAATAATATTAAAATCTACGGATTTGTTCTTAAACTTAGGATTTAAGAGCGTAACCATGGACGATATTGCTAATGAAATGGGGATTTCTAAAAAAACGATTTATCAACATTTTCAGAATAAAACAAAATTAGTTGAAGCTACTGCAATGCATGTTTTTAACTGTATTTCACATGGTATTGATTGCATCTGTGAGCTAGACAAAAACCCAATAGAAGAAATATATGAGATTAAGCGGTTTGTAATGCTTAACCTAAAAGACGAAAAATCGTCACCTCAATATCAGCTTCAAAAATACTATCCTAAAATTTATGCTTCACTAAAAAGAAAGCAATTCGAAAAAATGCTTGGCTGTGTAACCCGTAATTTAGAACGTGGTGTAACCCAAGAATTTTATAGAGACAGTATAGATATTGATTTTATAGCACGATTCTATTTCAACGGTATGATTTCTTTAAAGGATCAAGATATTTTTCCACACGAAACTTATGCAATGCAAAACCTAATGGAAAATTATATAGAATACCATTTAAGAGCTATTTGTTCAGCCAAAGGACTAGAAACATTAATACAAATACAAATCAACCAAAATAACTAATGAAAAAATCACTAACATTACTGATAGGATTTATCATCTTCCAAATCGGGTATTCGCAAGAACAACCCACAAGTCTTTCGCTTCAAGAAGCTATAGATTATGCTTTGGAAAACAATAGATCTGCCATTAATGCTTCACGAGATATTGAAGCTGCAAAACAACAGAAATGGGAAACTACAGCAACTGGTTTACCTCAAGTAAGTGCAAGTATAGATTATCAGAACAATTTAAAGCAGCAGGTGCAATTAATTCCTGCCGAATTTTTTGGTGGTCAATCCGGAGAATTTGCAGAAGTTATGTTTGGTACTAAACAAAGTATCACGGCTTTTGCAACCTTAAATCAAAAAATATTTGATGGGTCTTATATTGTGGGTCTACAATCTGCCAAAGTCTTTTTAGAAATATCTAAAAATGCTAAAATAAAGACCGATTTAGAAGTCAGAAAAGCGGTTATTGAAGCTTACGGAAATGTACTCTTGGCAGAAGAAAGCATCAAAATTTTTGAAAGAAATATTGATGTCTTGGAAAAAAATCTTTTCGAAACACAGAAAATTTACGAAAATGGATTGGGAGAAGAAGAAAGTGTTGAACAACTACAAATCACCCTCTCTGGCGTAAAAAGTAACTTGAATAATGTTGAAAGACTAAAAAAGTTGGCCTATCAGATGCTAAATATTAATTTAGGATTAGATGTTCAAAATACTATGGTATTAACGGATAATCTAGAAACATTAACTGACCAAAACATCTCGTTAGCAGATTTAGATACAGAAAATAATCCGGAAAGCACGATTGATTATTTAATTGCCTTAAATGACACAAAAGCAAAAGAGCTAATGGTTAAATTAGAAAAAAGCAAAGCTTTACCAACCCTTAATGCATTTATTAATGGTGGTTATTCTGGCTACAATGAAGACTTTTCATTTACCAAAAAAAGTCAACCTTGGTTTGGGTCTTCATTATTTGGTATTAGTTTAGATATTCCCATTTTTAGTTCAGGAATGCGAAGTGCCTCAACACAACGTGCAGCAATCAACCTTGAAAAAGCACAAACAGAATTAACCGAAACCGAACAACGCATTAAACTTCAGATTGAATCAGCAAAGAGTGATTACCAATTCGCTATTGAAGATTATGCCAACAAAAAAGAGAATTTAGGTTTAGCAGAACGTATTGAAACTAAAACCAAACCAAATTTTTTGAAGGCATTGGCTCTAGTTTTGAGTTGAGACAAGCCCAAACACAATTATACACAGCACAACAAGAATTACTTCAAGCGATGTTAGATGTTATAAACTCTAAAGCCGCTTTAGAAACCGTTCTAAACACACCAATCAATAATTAAAAATCACCAATAAAATGAAATACATATATCCACTATTAATCGTTGCAATCGTATCGATTTCGTGTTCTGGCGAAAAGAAAAATTCTGTAGAACAAGTTATTAAAAGTGATAATCTTGAAACTATAAGAACAAAAAGAGGTCAACTTGTTGCTGAACAAGAAGCCATCAACGATGAAATTAAACTTTTGGATGAGAGAATAAAAACGTTAGATACCACAAAGCATGTCCCTTTAATTACAACCTTTAAAGCCCAAGCTGAAGTTTTTAACCATGTTTTAGAATTACAAGGAAACGTCACCACTAAAGACCTTTTAACCATTACACCAGAATACAATGGTATTTTAACTAGAGTCTATGTAAAGGAAGGTCAGAAAGTAAATAAAGGACAAATTTTAGCAAAGATTGACGATGGTGGTTTAAGTCAACAATTGGCACAATTAAAAATTCAAGCAGAATTAGCAAGAACAACTTACGAGCGTCAACAGCGACTTTGGGAACAGAATATTGGAAGTGAAATTCAATTTTTGCAATCAAAATCTACTTACGAATCGCAACAAGAAGCCGTAAACCAATTAAACCAACAAATTGCTAAAACAAATGTTACAGCGCCTTTTTCTGGTACTATTGACGATATTATTACGGAGCAAGGAAGTGTTGTTGCTGCAGGCCAATCTCCATTAATGCGTATTGTGAATTTAGACAATATGTATATTGAAACTGAAGTACCAGAACGTTATGTTTCAGACGTTACAAAAGGAAAAAGTGTAAGTGTTAATATTCCTGTTTTAGGAAAAACAATAGAAACAAATATTCGTCAAGCTGGTGATTTTATAAATCCTGCTAACCGAACTTTTAAGGTTGAAGTTGGCATTCCTAACAACGACAAATCTATTAAACCAAATTTATCTGCGCGTTTAAAAATTAATGATTACACCAGTGAAAAGGCCTTATTAATTCCACAAAGTGTCGTTTCAGAAAATTCAGAAGGAGAACAATATGTATATGTTGTTACGGATAAAAATGCAAAAGGTATTGGTACCGCAAAACGTGTGATTATTGAAACAGGAAAAACTCAAGATGATATTATTGAAGTCTTAAAAGGTCTTGAAGATGGATCTGAAATTATTAAAGAAGGTGCACGTAGCGTACGAGATGGACAATCTGTTGAAGTTATTAATTATGAAACTAAAAACTAATGACTGAAAATAAAAAAATACCGAAAAGGAATTTGGTTGGTCATCGTGGGCAATTAACAATAAAACCACAATGTATGTGCTTATTGCTGTATTTTTCTATTTGGGAATTTCAGCTTTTTTCGACATGCCAAGAGAAGCATTCCCTGAGGTTAATGAAACTAAAATTTACGTTAGTACCATTTATCCAGGAAACACTGCTGAGGATATTGAAAAGTTAATTACAGATCCTGTAGAAGACAAGCTAAAGACGGTTAGTAATGTTGTAGAAATTACCTCAACATCACAAGAAGATTATTCTATGGTGGTCATAGAATTTGATGAGAACATTACTGTAGAACAGGCCAAACAGAAAGTAAAAGATGAAATTGATTCGGAAACAGCTGGCGAAGATTGGCCAACATTTAACGGAGCAAAAGTAGAACCTGATGTTTTTGAATTAAGTCTTTCGGAAGAAATGCCAATTCTTAACATTAATATTTCTGGTGATTATCCTATTGAAAAATTAAAGGATTTTGCCGAATATCTTCAAGATGAAATAGAAGATTTACAAGAAATAAAAAAGGCAGATATCCGTGGTGCTCAAGAGAAAGAAGTTGAAGTAGCGGTGGACATCTACAAAATGATGGCGGCCAAAGTAACGTTTAATGATATTCTTGGTGCTATTGGAAATGGAAATATCACACAATCTGCAGGTAACTTAAAAGCCAGCGGACAACGACGTACCATACGAATTATTGGAGAAATTGAAAAACCGTCAGAACTTGAAAACTTCGTTGTAAAATCAGACAATGGCAGTCCTATCTATTTAAAAGATGTGGCCACTGTTTCATTTCATGAAGAAGATAAAACCACATTCGCAAGAAAATCTGAAAAACCAGTAGTAATGTTAGACGTTAAAAAGCGTGCTGGTAAAAACATGGTTGCTGCTGCAGAACAAACACAGGTTATTGTACAGAATGCTATAGATAATGTATTCCCAAAAGATTTAGAAGTTACCATTACAAACGATCAATCACCGGTAACGATTGGGCAGGTAGATGATTTGGTAAACAACATCATTTTTGGTGTTATTTTAGTAGTTACCGTTTTAATGTTCTTTTTAGGGTTTAAGAATGCGCTCTTCGTTGGTTTCGCCATTCCAATGTCTATGTTTATGTCGCTTATGATTTTAGGTCTTATCGGCTATAGTTTAAATACTATGGTACTTTTTGGACTTATTATGGGACTTGGAATGTTGGTAGATAATGGTATTGTAGTTGTTGAGAACGTCTATCGTTTAATGGAAGACGAAGGTATGGGCCGTATTGAAGCGGCTAAAAAAGGAATTGGAGAAATTGCATATCCTATAATTATTTCTACAGCAACAACAGTTGCAGCCTTTGTACCTTTAGGACTTTGGCCTGGTATCATGGGAGAATTCATGAAGATTTTACCAATTACCCTATCCATCGTCTTAGGATCTTCTTTAGTTGTTGCTATATTTTTTAATTCCGTGTTAGTATCTCGTTATATGACTACTGAGGATAAAGACATGCCTTTAAATCAAATTATTAGAACTACAGTTATTGTAGCCGTGATTGGAGTCCTTATTTTAATTTTTGGTGGTACATATCGTGGTTTAGGAACCATTATGATTTTTACAGCGATTATGCTTTGGGCTTATCGATTTTTCATCAGAGGTTGGGCAAATAGTTTTCAGAACAAAGCCTTAGTAAGATTAGAAAATTGGTATGAGCGTCGTTTACGAAATGCATTGTCTAAAAAGCAACCTTACATTTTAAGTATTGGAACGTTTCTATTGTTAATAGCTGCGTTCATAGCTTTTGGAATTTCATTATCTACGCAACGTACAAAAGTAGAATTCTTCCCAGATAATAAACCCAACCAAATTATTGTCTATATAGAATATCCACAAGGTACAGCCATTGAAAAAACCAACGCCATTACCGCACAAATAGAAAAACGTGTGGATGCAGTTATTAATGCAGACCAATACATGGATGGCGACAGAAACTTTCTAGTAGAAAGTGCTGTTTCTCAAGTTGGTGAAGGAGCCGGAAACCCACAGACAGATATGGGATCTGGTGCTGAAATGCCACATAAAGCTAAGATCACAGCATCTATGCGCGAATACAAATTTAGAAAAGGAGAAGACAGTGAGCTTTTACGTCAAAAAGTACAAGAAGCTTTAGTTGGTATTTTCCCTGGTGTATTAATTTCTGTTGAAAAAGATGCCAACGGACCACCTGCAGGTTCCCCAATTAATATTGAAATAGACGGTAACGACTATAACGAATTAATTGCGACTGCAGAGCAAATGCGAACTTTTATTAACTCTAAAAATATAGCAGGAATTGACGAGCTTAAAATAGATGTTAATAAAGACAAACCTACCATGTTGGTTGAAATTGACAGAAAAAAAGCAGGCGAATTAGGGGTTACCGCAAAACAGATTGGAGATCAATTACGTAATTCTATCTTTGGTTCAAAAGCAGGGATCTACAAAGAAGACGGAGACGATTTTGATATCTATGTCCGTTTTAACGAAGCCAATCGTTATGATAAAAGTGCCCTTTTTAATCAGAATATTACGTTTAGAGATAATACGGGTCAGATAAAGGAAATTCCATTATCTACAGTTGCGAAACAGAAAAACAACTCTGGTTTTAGCGCCATTAAGCATAAGGATACCAAGCGTGTTGTTACCGTTTATTCGGCTTTATCACCAGGTTATACGGATGCTGGCGCCATTGTAACCCAGATTCAAAATGAAATGAGAAGCTATGAAGGCTTAGCTGATGATATTCATATTGATTATACAGGTCAGATTGAAGAGCAAAATAAACAAATGGCCTTTTTAGTTGGTGCCTTTTTCACTGGACTCGGTTTAATTTTCTTCATACTAATATTTCAATTTAACTCTATCTCTAAACCAACCATTATTATGATTGCGATTTTCTTGAGTTTTATTGGTGTCTTTGGTGGTATCGTAATTTCCGGAAGTGCTTTTGTTATTATGATGACTATGGTTGGTATTATATCGTTAGCCGGAATTGTAGTAAATAACGGTGTGGTCCTTTTAGACTACGCGCAATTACTGATTGATAGAAAGAAAAATGAATTGGACTTAGAGGAATCCGATTATTTAACCACTGAAGATCTTTTTGAAAGTATCGTTAGAGCTGGTAAAGCCCGTTTAAGACCTGTGTTATTAACTGCAATTACAACTATTTTAGGGTTAATACCTTTAGCTATTGGTTTAAACATCAACTTCTTTACGTTGTTTGCAGATTTTGATCCAAACATATATATGGGTGGAGATAACGTGGTATTTTGGGGACCATTAGCTTGGACTGTTATTTATGGTTTATTTGTGGCAACTTTCCTAACGCTGATTGTAGTACCTATTTTGTTCTTTTTAAGTATAAAGCTAAAAATGTGGATGCGTAGAACGTTTACTTCAGAACCTTTAAGAGCTTCCGAAGTTGTAGAAATCGAACAAATTGAAGCTTAAACTTAGATAATAATCACGACTTAAAATCGGGACTTAAAATCTAGTATAAATAGTGATTAACAAA
>NZ_ATMR01000099.1 GCF_000427335.1 Winogradskyella psychrotolerans RS-3
AGCAATGGCCGATTTAAGCTTGTTGTTTTGCAAGTCTTTGTAAAAGGTCAAAACCTGATCAGTTCTGAGTTGTCCTTTATAGATTAGTGTTTGACTACTAAAGCTGGCAAAATAGAAGGCACTATTAACTCCAGGAATCGTGGAGTTAAGAATACTTGTAGCATAATTTCTAAGTACAAAGAGTTTCCTTTCCAAATCAAGCCCTGAAAGATTGTCTTTGTGCTGGACAAAAACCTGCTCAATATTGGGCATAACTTCTAAAGCTCCTGAACCAGGCACAGTATCATCTGTGGGTACAGCTCTGTATCCGATGAGCTTAAAGCCCAATTCGTTGATTATCTTATTTAAGTTTGATTTGCACTTTTTGTATAGTTGTTTGTTGTTTTGGGAAAAACACCATACCAACACCATAGAATCCTTCTTCTGGTAATCCAAAACCTAACCTTTGAGTAACCTCCTTCAGGAATGTATGGGGCAATTGTATCAGAATACCAGCTACCGTCACCTGTTCTTTGGGTCGCTGCCTCGTCCTTCCTCTATGGCTCCATATTGTCTAAAGCATAAGCAAAGTCATCAACTTATAG
>NZ_ATMR01000100.1 GCF_000427335.1 Winogradskyella psychrotolerans RS-3
TGTTTTCGCCATCAGGAGGTGAAACGAATGGCCAAATAAATCACTGGGTAAATAAATGGCAGAATCACATCGGCTTTAGCCACCGGGCTGCTTTTTATTTTCTACCTCAGGTCATGCTTTCCGCAAGACCTGAGGTAGAAAGTTATTATTCTCCGCCCATTAAGTCAGATTTTGTCTGGGCTTTTGATTGTTTGATTCTATAATTTAAGGTAAGGTTGATTTGCCTTTTTCTTGGAAATACATCGCCAACAGTCGTAAATCCTGGTCCTTCGAATATGTAACGGTTTCTTCTGGAATTAAACACGTCCAAAACATTAAAAATCAATGTGCCCCTTCCCTTCATTATATCTTTACTTGCTGACAGGTCCATAAAGGCTGTGGCTTTTTGTACTCCTTGGGCTACTTTTCTTCTTCCTTCATAATTTCCTCGAACTTGAAGGTCCAAGCCATTGGCAAAAGTAAATCTGGAGGTAAGCCTGGTGAACCAGGAATAGGTGTCTGCAGTATAGGTGTCTAGAACATTACTTCCGTCAATTTTGGCATAGAATAAATTAAAGTTGGCATCTAATTTCCACCACTCTACGGGGATATAATCAGTAGTGAATTCAAAGCCCATGGATTTCTCGCCAATGAGGTTTTCAGGAAGGGTTGTTGAGTTTCCTTCTGCATCTACACTTCTTATCCTTTCGATTTTATCTTTTGTATCCCTGTAGTAAACAGTTGAAAATATGGACCCCTTGTCCATGTATTTAATATGCCCTAATTCAAAGGCATCTGTATATTCAGGATTAAGGTCAGGGTTTCCACTGAAAAAATTACGAGCATCAGAAAGGGTCATAAAAGGACTTAGGTCGTTGTAAACCGGCCTTCTAATCCTTCTGCTGTAACTCAC
>NZ_ATMR01000101.1 GCF_000427335.1 Winogradskyella psychrotolerans RS-3
GAAACCACTTTCGACTGTTCTAACATTGGTGATAACACGGTAATATTAACAGTAACCGATGTCAACGGGAATTCAGAGTCAGCAACAGCCATAGTAACCGTATCGGAAACCATTAAACCAATAGTGATTACTCAAAACATAACGGTTTCATTGGATGCGTCTCTAAATAGTACAATTACGCCATCACAAATTGATAATGGGTCTTCTGACAATTGTGCCATTGCATCAATGACGCTTGATGAAACCACTTTTGATTGTTCTCATATTGGAGAAAACACGGTAACATTAACAGTAACCGATATAAACGGAAATTCAGATGCTGCAACCGCTGTAGTAACAGTATCTCCACTTCCCGCACCGATACCTACCTCTTTAAATCAAGAATTTTGTTTAGTGGATAGTCCTCAGATTTCTGATATTCTAGTTGATGAACTGTCAGTTCTGTGGTATAGAACCAATGAGTCCTCTACCATTTTACAACCTAACACAGAGCTTGAAACAGGAATTTATTATTACGCAACAACAAATGGTAACTGTATTAGCATGCGTGCAGCGATAAATATCGTTGTAAATGATGCGTTAACTCCTACTGGAGAATCTATACACTATTCGTGTACAGAAAAAAGACAAACCATTGCAGACTTAAAAACCGACCAAGACAATGTGATTTGGTATGATACGGCAACTGGAGGCTATCCATTAGATTTTTCAACGCCATTAAGTGATAATGAAACCTATTACGCAGCGTATGTATCCGATATATGTGAAAGTGCCTACCGCTTAGAAGTTCAGGTTGTGCAGCGTTATTGTGATGTTCGTATACATAATGGTGTATCTGCCAATGGAGATGGTGTTAATGATTATTTAGCTATAGATGGTGTTATTGCATTTCCTGATAATACCATAGAAATTTTTAGTAGTTCAGGAATGTCGGTTTATAAAACAAGTAATTACAATACAAACGGCAATGTATTTAGTGGTTATTCTAATACAGGGTATATATCAAAAGGTGTACAACTTCCTTCGGGGACTTATTATTATGCATTCATTTTTACAAATTATGAAAATAAGCGCATAACTAAAACAGGATTTTTACACTTAAACCATTAATTTACAGAATACATAACAGATGAATTTTAAATATATATCCATACTATTTATACTTACTTTATTTTCTGCTAAAGCACAGCAAAACCCACAGTTTTCTGATTATAAATTAAATAGATCCATTTTTAACCCCGCTTTCGGTGGCTTTTTTGATGGAAGTGTTTTGCTTCTTAATAGAAGTCAATTTTCAGGTATTGAAGGAGCACCTAAGAGTATTAACTTAAGTATAAATGCACCACTTAATATAAATACAGGGATGGCAGTTAATATTTTAAGTGAAAAATTAGGCGTTACTGATGAGTTTACTTTTACAGCAGATTATTCTTATACCATTTACTTGGGGCAATTATATATGTTAACTTTTGGTTTAAAGGCTGGTATGAGCAATCTTAATATTAATTATTCACTGCTTGATTTAGAAGATAATTCAGATTTTAGTTTTGCCAATAATATCGAGGATAAAATGCTTCCTAGAATAGGATTTGGGTTTTTATTTAATACTCCAAATTGGTATATTGGTATTTCTACTCCCAATTTTATAAAAGAAAATTATGAGCAAACGGAAGATGGCGCAACAGTTTCCAAATCGCCAAATATATACGTAACCACGGGCTACAATATTGAGTTAAACAGGGAGCTTGTTTTTGAGCCTTCTATATTAGCAAAACATGTTAAAAACAATCCCTTAGCAATCGATTTTGCTTTAAACTTTGAATATCAAGAAGTATTTCGTTTTGGAGCATCCTATCGCTGGAATAATGCCCTAACAGGATTAGTAGGTTTTGAAGTGTTAAAAGATTTTCAAGTAGGTTATGCCTATGATTATAGCATTAATTCAATTGCTAAATATGCCCCCAGTTCTCATCAATTACATTTAAAATATACCTTTAAGCGCCCTAAAGAATTATTTAGGCAATGGCAATTGTAGGTATGCTATTTTTTTTAAAATTTGGTAAGTCATGATATGTTATACATGGCTAAGTGCAACCAGTTTAATTCAATCTTTTAGGAATTAAAAAACGTAGGTCGTGAACGTAGTTGTGGTTTTACTCATTCAACAAACACTATAGGTTTTTAAGTTAAAAGACAACAGTTTCGTCGGACGTATCGAGAAAATAAAAGAAACCCAAAACCGATGATATAATTTATTATAAAGATTTTAAGAGTCTCATAAGTATATTTTATTTAGTAACGAGTATTACATTATCAACTGCTTCAGAATAGGGGATACCACCCATATAATCTACCTATGTAGCTGTTAAATTGCATAATTTCAAGTTGTTATATGTGAAAATAGGTTTAGGAGTAGAGGAATTAAAGACAAAGCTTTTAGATTTTTTAAATGAAAGCCTCTTAAGAAAATTCAACACGGCTTAGATACCGATTTGTCGAATGATTTAATGGAGATAGAGATCCGCGAAGCACTATATTATTTTGGTGCAATTACAGGGCAGGTTACTAATGATGATTTGCTAGGTAATGTTTTTGCTGATTTTTGTATCGGAAAGTAGATTTGTATTTAATACTCGCATAACTTGTTTGTAAATAGGCGGATAGATTTTCTAAAAAGTGTTCTTCAAAATTTAGTTACATTTAGCCTTAAAAAGGCTAAGATTTAATGCATAACAAATTACATTTATACATCAAATGTATTGCTTTGTTGATGGCGATACATAGTTATTCTCAAGTTGATACACCTCAAACTCTAGATGACCAGATAGATAAGGGTATTGCACTGATGTTTCAAAAAGAACATTCTCAGTCTATTGAGTTATTAATCACCACAGAAGCCATAGCCAAAAAAATCAATGGTATGAACAAGTTTTTCGGTCCACATTAAACATAGGCTCTAATTATTATTTTCTTTCAGATTATGGTGAGGCAGTTTTATATTACTTACAAGCCTATGAAATAGCCATTGAACATTTAGATTCTCGACAGGAAATGACGGTACTTAATAATATAGGTATTCTTTATTTTCAAGAAGAAGATTTATCACAGGCTAAGGATTATTTCATTAAAGCGTACCAAAAAGCGAAATTAGTAGGAGATGAGGTCAAAGTGGGCTATTACGCGGTGAATTTGGCTTTGGTCTCTAATAAAATGAAAGCTCCTGATTCTGCTCAAATTTATATTGACGAGGCCTTACCTTTATTAAAGAACGAGCCTAAAGTCTTAGTAACAGGAAAGATGGCGCAGTCTGAAATGTTTCTCTTAAAAAAACAATATGCCAAATCTGAAGACATTGCTCTTAATTTATTACCCAAGTTTCAAGATATATCGCAAGTAGAGAATAGAGTTTTTATTTTATTGGTTTTAGCACAAATAAATGAAGATCAAAACCGTTTAGATAAAGCGCTGTATTATGGTATTGAAGCTCGAAATACGCAACCAGGCGTTGAGAATAGAGAAGAAGTCTATAGCTATTTGTCTAATTTATACGGTAAAAAGGGACAACTCGAAAAGGCTCTAGTTTATAAAGATTCTGTAATTATTGCTTCAGACTCGCTAGCCGATATTAGAAATAGTAAACTATTTGAAACTGAAAAAGTGAAGTTTCAAATTCAAAATTATCAACATGAACTTTCTGAAAGTAAAGAAGTCTTAAAGCAAGAGCGACGCTTCTTTTATAGTATCATCGGTATCACATTACTTAGTATGGGCTTTATCTTATGGATTTTTAGAAGTAATTCTATAAAACATAAACAACGGAAAACCATTGTAGAATTAGAGTTAGCTAAAGAGAAAAGCGATTATTTGCTTATTCAAAAACAATTGCATGAACAAGAAACTTTAGCGCTATTGGAACAAGAACGTTTTAAAAACGAATTAGAAGTTAAAAATAGAAAACTTACCGCTAAAGCTTTGTATTTGTCTAGTAAGAATGATTTAATCGAAGAAGTGCTACAGTCGCTATCTCAGAATACAGAGATTGTGGAAAACCCTGAATTAAAAAAACAGATACGAGAGTTAAAGAAACACCTTAAAACAGATACCCAATGGGATAGTTTTTTTACGCACTTTGAAGAAATTAATCAAGGGTTTTTAGATAGGCTTAGACATAAACATGATAAACTGACCCCAAGTGATATTCGGTATATCACTTATTTATACATGAATTTATCAAATAAAGAAATCGCATCGCTTTTAAACATTACACCGCAATCTTGTAGGAAGCGTAAGGAGCGACTTTCCAGTAAGTTAAATATTCCCGATAACACTACACTTCATAACTATTTATCCATGATTTAATTTCTGTGTCACGCTAAAAGAACAGTAGTGTCACGGAATGTCACGCTTAAAATAGGGCGCTAACGATTCGTTGTATCTATATTTATCGACCTAACTTAAAAATAAGATATTATGAAAAAACAAATTACTTTACTATTTTTTTCTTAAGCGTTATTATTTCAATCAAAGCCACTGCTCAAATTGAATTTGAAGGAGCAAACGCTTATGGACAATTGCTTGATGTTACTTATAGTAAAACGCAAGAGGATGTCATTTATGCCCTTACCTTAACGAATCATGTTGTAACGTCTACGGATGGTGGTGATACTTGGACTGTTTTGTATTCAGACCCTCTAGATAATTATGCTAGATTATTAGATCTTAGACTTATTAATGAAGGGGCTGCTTTAAGTTTTAATGTTAGAGCCGAAGGTACTGATTACAACAAGATAATCATATTTGATTTAGCTACAGCTTCTATTGTGCAGACGTTTTCACCACCAAACTCATACGAATTTGATATTTTAATTGAGTCCTATGATATTTCAGATTCTAATAATGATGTGGTGTTAATGCATACGACCTATTCTTTGGCAGGTGCTTATACTCATGAGGTGTTTTATACTTCTAATGGTGGTCTAAATTGGAACGCTGTTTATTATAGTCCTATTAACGATCATGTTGCTGTAAACAATGTCAGTATTTCTCCTAGTGATGATAACAAGCTGTTTCTTATGCGAGGTGGTTCTACAACTAGAGAGTTAGGAGGAGTCTTTGTATCTTCAGATGCAGGGCAAACTTGGGAAAATAAAATACCAGGAAACACTTATGATGCTATAGCTTTTAATCCAGATAATTCAAATGATATATTATTGGGAACGAGTTATGGTTACGACACTCATATAGAAAACTTATACCGTTCTTTAGATGGTGGATCTACTTGGGCAATTGTGCCAATTACATGGACAACAATGTCTACTGATCATATTAATAAGATTGAATTTAACCCTACCAACTCTAATGAAATCATTGTTTTAGAAGAAAATGAAATGGTTGTGTCTTCAGACAATGGAGCTACTTGGGAAAACTATGTTTATAGCGAAATCGATCCAGAGGCTTATTACTATGGTCTAGCAGCATCTTATAATCCTTTTGTAGCTGATGAACTATTGATTACAACTAATTTTTATCCGTTCTTAACGACAGATGGAGGTCTAACACTTAGTAAATTAGAAAACCCTTTTATTAATTCAACAGGAACTATTGCAGCTTTCTCTTCTGAGAGCGAAAATCACGTTTATTACGGTATGCGTTTAGGTTACATGCATAAAGATTTGCAAAATGATACTGAAGAAGGCTATTTTCTTCAACCGTTAACTCAAGGATTTGGATCTGGTGTAAAAGTATTTGCTGATCCTGTTGTTCCTGGTCGTGTATTTACGGGGAATAGATCATCTAATACATCATATATTAACGTGAGTTCAGCGCATGGTGCAGATTTAAAATTGATTGCGAGTTCAATGTTCTTCTTAATTCTAGAGGACGTATCTACATCTATTGCGAACCCAAATATTAGTTGGATGTCTACAGGTATAGAAGTACATAGAGTGGATTTAACCGATATGGATAATATTATTGATGAGAATATTGCCATCCCTGAGTTCGGAGAGGTTATTACCGCAGTACAAGTAGATAGTGATGCCGCAACTACTATTTTTATCACACAAGGAGTTGATTTTTATAAATCGATTGATGATGGTGCTACTTGGAATATAAGTAATGCTGGTTTAGAAGGTTTAGATGTTGGTGATCATTTAATAGTAGATATAGAGCAAAACCCTTTAAATGCAAATCAGTTGTTGTTATCTACTACTGAAGGTATCTATTTATCTGAAGACAAAGGAAATTCTTGGGTTTCTATTTCAGCAGAATTTACGGATAACGTTGTCTTTTCATCTGTTACAGAGAATACCATTGTAGGAGTTACACATTACTCTGATGGATTTAACGTGCCGTTACCAGTGGCGAAAGCAAAAATTATCATCAGCACGGACTTAGGAGGTACTTGGACTGAAATATCACCTGAGATGTTAAACTATCCTTTTACAGAGTCTTCTGCATTTCTTTTTACTGAAGATGCGATAAGTGTTTACCTAGGAGTACACGATTTAGGTTTAATAAAATATGATATTGATTTAGAAACCTTATCTGTTAATTCTGAAATATTAAATGATAACCCAATTCAATTATACCCAAACCCAACCAAAAACAGCTTTTCAGTACACAG
The DNA here is from genome assembly GCF_000427335.1 of Winogradskyella psychrotolerans RS-3. Lineage (GTDB taxonomy): Bacteria > Bacteroidota > Bacteroidia > Flavobacteriales > Flavobacteriaceae > Winogradskyella > Winogradskyella psychrotolerans. The sequence goes on from NZ_ATMR01000101.1 coordinate 6,626, forward strand.
TGATGCTAACGTAATGGCTGTTACTATTTATACAATTACTGGTAAAAACGTTAAGACCGTTACTCAGCCTAATGCTGCGATTGATGTTAGTGATTTAGCACAAGGAGTGTATTTAGTTAAAGTAATAACGACTAACGGAACAATTACTAAACGCTTGTTAAAGTCTAACTAGTCTTAGAACGTCTCCCTAAACGTTTTATAACTGATTCGTTCTTTTTTGTTTAATAATTGAAATTAATTAGGAACCCATTTTGTATAATGTTAAATGTCATTACACAAGATAGGGTTCCTTTTTTTTATATCACATTTTGAACTGACTATTAGTTTTGTTCAAAGTGATAAATGCTTAAAAAACAGTTGTATTTCTTTTTCAAAAACCTCTAAAGGAATGCGATGCGCTAAATTATTATGAATGTGTATTTTGTATTCTGGGTGATCTATTAAGGTCCCAGAGAGAAACTTAAGAGTTTGTTTGGGGTTCACCACATCATCTTGTGTGCCTAGAACGATTTGCTTAAAATTACTTGTGTTGTAATTTATTTCAGGGATGGTCTGCGGCACTGATCTCTGAGCTAAGGCCGGATTAAATAATAGGGCAGGGCATTGCATTAGGTTTGAGACGTAATAACCTGTAAAACCACCCATACTACTTCCTATGACTATATTTATACCTTGTGTTTTAAATGCGGTGCTTAAATTGGCAATGGCATATACATCTGATTGGTAATCTATAGTTGGTGCAAAGACTTCGCCATAGGGCTCTAGTAGTGCTCTTTTTTCTGGGCTTAAACTTCCATTTAGACCATGTATATATAGGATTTTCATTGTTTTATTTTAGTCTATCTTTTTAATGAATTGAACTGGTAAGTTACTTAAATTCATACGTATAATTGTCATAAGTTATAGGAACCTGTTTAAGGTAATAGGTTTAAATCACGCATCTGTAATGTCTCCAGTTATGCTGTAAACTTGTTTTAGGCATGCTATAACCACGCTATAACCTGTATTTTGATTTGTGCTATGTTTTTGATTTATAGATGTTTCTGGTTTTTTTGTAAATATCTAAATTAACAAAATGGATTACATAAGGGACACGTGTTTTTATAAGTATTTTAAAGTCATTGGTTATATGTAAAATGTGATCATCAGGACTTAAAATGAATACCTAAAGTATTACCAGAAATTTGCCAATTCCGATGAACAAAAAGCTAAAATATCAGAAAAAACAGCCATTACTTACTTTGAGAAAAATGATATTAACATCTTATATTAATGGGATGGATTTTGTATTCTAGAGCGATGATATGCTTTTGGTGATCATAAAAAGAAAACACCTTTAGTGGATGATTGGATTTCTTTTTTTAGCAATTTCTAAATTGTATTTCCATCGTTGTACAACTTGCACATCATCGTAAGCGAGCGTTAGAATAAATTTTATGAAATACGTAAAGGGATAATTTAGAGTATTATTTCTTCAAAATTCGATGTACAGATATGAGTTGTGAATCAGATTCAATATGCAAGAAATACGCTCCTTGTGCTAAATCGCTAATGTCTAATCCATTCTGATGATCATAAAGATTAAAAGATTTTATTTTTTGGCCGTTAAGGTTAAAGATGGTTGCATTTGTTGCTATTGTATTTATTTCTTTAATAAATATTTTATCGCTAGATGGATTTGGGTAAATATTAAACTTATTTTTTGTGCTTTCCAGATCTTCAATATTTAAAGTAGTTCCAATATCTAAGGTGAAAATATCTGAACGATTACCCACAGCGACGATAGTATTTTCTGAAATGTGAAAATTATTACAGCAATTTGGGTCTTCAATTATACTATCATCTATAAGTTGCCATGAATTGCCAGCATCTAGAGTTCTATAAACTCCTCCAATACTATTAATTGCCAGCGCATAATTAGCATCAAAAAACTTGTATAAAAACACATAACCAGGAAATTGATTTAAATTAAAAGTAGTACCTCCATCTGTAGTTATATATTGGCCAATATAAAATGTATTCGTATCTATTAAATTAATATCATAGTAGGTGCCTCCATTGAAATTTATAGGGGTCCATGTGTCTCCACCATCTGTAGTTTTGTAAAACTGACCAACGGTACCTAATATTCCAAAATTATCATCTAGGAATTTTATAGTTCTCACACTACTGAAACTAGAATCAAATGTCCATCCGGTGCCATTTTGATAACGATAAAGGCCCGAATCTCCCCAACCAAAGCCACCACCAACAAAAAATCATTTTCAGATTTTAACCATATTGCTGTAGTTATAAATTGTTCTGTTATATTGGCTCCAGTAAAAGTAGTCCAAGTTTCTCCATAATCAGCGCTGTAAGCAACGCGATTAATGAGTTGATTTGTTGTAATTGCTTTACCATTTGGTAAAAAATGAACGGCGTAACAGCAGGCATTATTTGGTATGTTCATTTTCTCCCAATTTGTACCGCCATCAGTAGTTCTAAACATTAAATGGTCATATACAGAACTACTTCCTGTGTGAATACCAGTAACTAACCCATCATTATCGTTGGCAAATGAGACTCCTTTTAGATCACTCATCGTTACACCTGCAAGATGTGTTGTCCATGTTGCGCCATTATCAGTAGATTGAAAAATTTCGCCATCAGAACCTAGATAGATTGTGTCATTAGAAAATGCAACAGAAAATAAATCACTCCAATAGCTGATTTCGTAGTTTGACCAATTGATTCCCATATCTGTAGATTGTAAAACTACACCAGCACTGCATGCTGCCACATACTTGCCATTATTATACTTTATATCATTGATGGGTCTTATAGTTCCACTTGTGGCTTCTGTCCAGGTAATGCCAGCATCATCGGTGTTGAAAATTTGCCCTCCAGATCCCACAACAATTCCTTGCATTGCGTTGATAAATAGGATTTTATTTAATGTCCAATTGTTTTCAACAGGTAAAGGAATTTCATTCCATGTAGTTCCTCCATCCGTCGTACCTATAAAAGTAAGATATTCACCACAGGCAAAACCAATATTTTCATCTATAAAGAACACATCTTTTATGATTTCTGTTGTACCTGTTGTTAACTGTTGCCATGTTAATCCTCCGTCTAAAGTCTTATGTATTCTGCCAGAACCTCCAGAAACATAACCTAAATTTTCATTTAAGAAAAACACATTAGAAAAGCCATAATTATCCAATGTAAATTGCTCTACGGTCTCAAATTTATCTGTTGTTTTAATTAATTTGTTTGTGGCAACTAAGAACCCTAAATCATCAGTAAGCATATGCATATCTTTGGATTCAAAACTGGAAGCATTTCTATAGCTTAATCCATTGTTGGTACTTATTAAAACGCTTTTAAGCGTTGTAGTCGCATCTAGGGCAAATATAGATTGGTCCTCAGAGATATGCATCTCAGTGATATCAGAGATATTCTTTAACGGATTTCTCTGCACCCAACCTTGTGCAAAAGTTGAAGAATTAAGAGCTACAAATATTATAAGTATTGCACATTTTATCAGGGTATTCATACGTGTGTTGATTGATCTGTTAAATGTTCGGTTCAAAAATTATTACTGTTGGTCTTGTATAAGATTAGTTGCGTGTTTAAGCGTCTAATTTAGTAAATAAATCATAGATAGGATATTCTGCATATATGTTTGTAAGTTGGCAGTGGCTTAGAAATGAATTATATACGGTGTTCTACGCAGTTTTTTATTCCGCTTAATTTTTATTTCAGTTTTCCATTTCACAAACTTGTTAAATTTCGGAAGCGTAAATTATGTTTTTCAGTTCACTCTTACGCAACATTTATAAATTCCGTTTGCGTAATAATTCCGCAAGAGTAAATACGGCGTTTTGTTCCGATTCAGCGTATTTTATTCATTTGTTTTAATTTATTTCTTTTACTATTTTGCTGAATTTTTATTTTCCATTTTTTTTGGTTTTCTTCCATTTGTCAGATACAAATACACTATATATCGTTAATGCAACTCCAAGAATTAGAGCACTATATTGTAAAATTTTGTGTTCGTTCAAAATTGTTAATCTAAGAGTTGTAAACATCAATCCTATTACCATAAAGGTCGTTCCATTATTCTTTTTCATTTCTTGTATGTTATGGTTCAAGGTATTAGTAGATTCAAATATTAATATGTTACAATTTACGTGTTCTTAAATTGCGTAGCGGTTTTGTGTATGATTAGTTGCGGGTTTGTATGCGAGGATTTTCCGAAGGAAAATTAGACGTAACACAATAGCAACGACCTTTGGACATGCCTAAAAATAGCAATTATTTTTATACGGTGTTTTGCTTAGTTTATTTTATTTTGTTGATGCTATATACCATTTCACTAATATCTCCTTGCGTCTCATTAATCCTAGAATTTGTGTAAAATAGTTCATTATTATAGATACTAAATGTATCCGCCCATTTAACTTTTTCACCTTCCGCAGCAACAGTAGTCTTTCCACTTGAAACATTTAATTTCATAATTTTATTGTTTTCTAAATCGGAAAAAAATAAATTTCCTGATGTATCCATAATCATTCCATCTGGAGCGGCTGTTTTTGCAATGAATTTTACGTTTTTTTCAATGTCTTGGTTGTTATTTGTGATTAATTTATCTGTAGAAATAGCATATAAATTATAACCCGTTAATGCGTGAAAGTACAATAGATCATTTTTTGTGTCCAATGCTATTCCGTCTGAATGTACAGTATTCTTCCATACACCATTACCAAAAGTTAACTGCCCTGTTTCGGCAAGTGTAGATTTGTGATTGTCTAAGACTCTGAAAGATTCTCCAGAGATTATGTCTAAGACTACAATTCCGGCGTGTCCAGAATCGGTTAAGTATATTTTACCTTTTTTCTTGTCTACACGTAAATCGTTGATGTATGAATTTTTATGAAAGCTCTCTTCGGTTAAAGTATAGGTTTTTATTAATTGATTCGATGAAAGGTTAAATGCAAAAATTCTAGGGTTATCTATTACTCCATTAAATAATGGATTACGTGTGTCTAGAACATATAAAGTGTTTTCAAAAGCAACTACTGATTGAACAGCAACAAATACATTATCCGAAATTTTTTCGCCTATTTCCCAATCATTCCATTTTTGATTAGGAAAAGCGATTGATTTTCCATTTTCTAGAATTTCAATAACCGAATTTTCAACACCTTCTCGCCATCTTGGAAAGTTAGCAAAAATTCGACCTTCAGTATTTACTGTTACGCCAGTTACCTGCTGACCTTTAAATGTAGCAATGTTTTGAATTGGTGATTTTTCGGTTTCACAACTCCACATTCCTAAGACAATAATTAGTATTAATATTTTTCTCATTTTTCTGTTTAACGTGTTTATATATGGTTTACTTCGTCTGTTCGCTGCGCTCGGGTGTGTTACATGGATTATGCACCTAATATAGCAAATACAAATCGAATTTTAAATCTGAGACGATTATGGTAAGTAGGCGGCACTAGCCATTAATTATACACGTTTTTGGCGTTTTATTATGTAGGTTTTCTGCTTTTTCTAGAATTTGAGTGACATCTGTTAGCTTCCTCAAGCAGTTTAATTTTTGGTTTTATAATAAGATTTAATGGTGACACTTTTGAATTATTTAGAGGCTTTTCTGCTTCTTATTAATTTTATCAAAAATCCATAGACTAAACCTCCAATTAACCATATTAGAATTCTTATCCAAAAGCGATCAAAAGTAAAGTCGTCCGAAATTAAGTCAATAATACTTGAAAAAAATAACATAATTATTCCAAATATTAAACCTTCTGTAATCCAATTAATTTTTGCGCTCATAGCTTTAGTTCGTTTGCCAATGTTGTTGTGTCTGGATATGTGTTGCCAGTTCGTTTTAATCACCTAATTTAATAAATAAAAATTAATTGACCCGAGTATAGCGAACTAGACAAGTAAAATAAGTGGAATTTTAAGGAGTAAAAAAGCACCAACAAATTCTTAAAGTCATTGATGGTACTCTTTATATTTTTTAAAAATCTATTTTATAAACTTGAATGTTTTTTGATTATCAACAGTCATTACATAAATTCCACTAGATAAAGTGCTAATATCAATTGAGTTGCTATTTGGAGATACTGTTTTATTCATAAGCAATTGGCCCGAGACATTAAAAATTTGTGTTTCTTTTAGCCTATTTAAACCATTAACGTAGATATTATTTTTATCGTTATAGATACTCATATCAACCACATCAAATTCATTTGTAGATAATGTTGCATCAATCGCTTGCACCACTTTATTTTGGTTCGCTAATGTTGCATATACCTTATTACCTACAAGAATAACATCTCTAAAATTCGCAAAGAATTGAGTGCCATCATTTGGGTTAGTATCTTGGTAGGTTGCGTTCACAGCAATAGCCGTTGATCCGGCTGATGGGTCTGTGATATCAATTTTAGTGATTAAGCTTCCGTAAGACAGGTATAATTCATTTCCAGATTTAAAAAGACCTCTAGAAAATGTAAAGTCCGTTAATAGATCTACCGTTGGATTACTTTGATAAACATCTATTTTTAAAATTTCATTATCATCACTAGAGGCTAAATAAATGTCACCATTATCAAAAGTAATACCTGTTACAACACTAGTATCCGTTACATTGTTAACCACCAATTGCGCTGTTGGGTTTGATATGCTAGAATCAATTTCATCTAAATGGGTTATAAAAGGGTCAAAGCTAGGTGGGTTTGTTAATGTTTCTGCAGTAATGTATAATGTAGAACCATCATTTGTAATTGCGCTTATGTACTCACCAGTGGTATAAATATCTTCAACTGGGTTTGATAAGTTGTTTACATCTAAGGCCACAATTTTACCGCCTAGAAAAGCATCTGTAGCTTGTACATAGTTTTCGAGTGCTATATAAATTAGATTCCCGTTAATTGTAAAATTCACCAAGAAAAAGTCATTAGGTACGGTGTAGATTACCGTTGGGACTGGGTTATTTAATGTGGTGTCTATACTGTAAATGTTTTCAGATCCTAGCACATACATATCAGTTCCATTTATCGTTAAAGATTTTGCACCTATGACGCCCGAAACATAATCTGTGGTGTTTGTTTGCGATTGCATAGTAGTTGAAATTAATACAAATAGTAAAAGTGTAAGTAGTTTTGTTTTCATGATATAAGATTTAGTTAATAGTCAATATTAAAGCTAAATTATATTGAATTCAATACCTAGTAATGGGTATTTTACGGTTTGAAGGTTATGGTGTATGACTTTGCGTACTTTGTTTGTAAGTAGGCTAGAAGCAGGCAATTATTTAGATACATGGTTGTGTATCGTTTTTATTAATACAATAAGCTTTCAGTTCTATTCATCGCTTTTGGATATTCTTTGACAAACTTGATGACCACAGAATCCCCTAAGTTTATTTTTTCAAATATTCTTGAGTCAGGTATGGACAAGGTTGATTTGTAATTTGTACCCTTATAATTAAATTTAGTAATGACGAAAGGAGATGTTTTAGCGCCATATCTTTTCTTAATTATAATGCCGTGTATTAAGATGCCATCTTTGTCAATTCTATTTCGAATTCGAGAAGCATTAAAATAAAGGATCAGAAAGAAAGACATCGCAACGCCTAATACTATATTCTGTCTTAATTTCCTTTTGTCTTTTGGTAGTACTTCTGTCAGCAATCTAAGAAGAATCGCTGAATTCGCCAAATGACAAAGTCCAAGAGCCGCAAAGAATTCCATGGGGTTTAATGCTTTATACCCATATATATATATAAAGAACGATTTCTAAACTAATTATTATAAGACCTAAAACAATTAATACGCTCTTCAATCCGTTTTCGATTTTGGTTGGGGCAGTTTACTTCTCCATTTCTTGGGTGTGGCCAGGCTAAGAACTAATTTATTAAATATATTACATATAGCATGTTCTAAAGTGATATTAATAAGTCGGCTAAAACTTACTCTTAGTTTTCATGCTCTAGCCGACAGATTTTTATTTTGAATAAGCACCAGAAGAATAGGTCAGTTCATAGCTATGGGTGTAGATTTCAAATACAATTCCAAATGGGTCTTCAACATAACACATTTTAAAAGGCTTGTCTTCGGGGTAGTATTCTCTAATTGGCATGCGTTGTTTACCGCCATAATCTAAAATTTTAGCAATAAGATCTTCAATATTTGGATCTTGAATGCAAAAATGAAATAAACCGGTATTGAAAGGATTAAATTCTGGTGCTTCTTTAATGCCATTCGGAAAAGAAAATAACTCAATTCCAATGCCGTCAGAAGTTGCCAAATGCGCAATTTCAAACTCCGTCCAATCGTCGCCAAAGACATCAATACACATTTGTCCGATAGCGGTTTCCGTTTCCTTCTTTACTGTTGAAGGCTCCATAATAACATACCAGCCCATAACTTCTGAATAGAATTTTACAGCTTCTTTTATATTTGGAACTGTGAGTCCGATATGTGAAAATGATTTTGGATAATTTTTATTTGTGGTCATAACTTATATTTTAGATTGCAAAATTAAGCTATATTTGCTTTATAGGCAATAACTTACTAAATAGTGGTATAGTTACCTAAACGAGTAAAATAATGATAATCAATATTATAAAAATATATTTTTGAATAAAGAGTCGAATTGCCCATTGAATTACACCATGAATTTAATAGGAACCAAATGGAAACCCTTAGTATTATTTCATTTATTAGAAGGTGGTTTACGATCGGGAATATTACAAAAGAAAATCCCAGGGATTTCAAATAAAATGTTTACCCAAACGGTAAGAGATTTAGAAAAAGATGGCCTTATTTCTCGAAAAGTTTATCCTGTAGTGCCGCCTAAAGTTGAATATACGTTAAGCGCTAGAGGGAAATCGCTTGAGGATATTTTAAGACGTTTGGATGCATGGGGTTTGGAAGATTGTAAGAGGTAATGCGATGTGTTTTATTTTAAATTTGAGACATCGTTTTTTAATAGAGCGTCAAAATTTATAAAAGTACTTTAGTTAAAAAATAATGCCTTATTACTTTTTATTTTTAATGTCAAATCATAGGTGGTGTTGAGAATCGTTTTATTCAATTTTAAGAGCGGTCATATACATTTTACTTAGACCATTGTTACTTTCGCTGATATGTTTACTGAAATCGGAAAGATTAAGATATTTTCTTGATTTTAAATCATTTCTAGATTAACGGTCTTCTTACACTCTAAATTAAGGGGTATCACATTTATCAATGTAGTGACTTTTTGCGTTTTCCTAACATTAGTTACAACGGTTTTATTGCTTTCGTAACCATATCCTAATTTCTTTTCGTAATGAAACTTCAGGATTTGCCAACGGAATTGTTTGTCCAAATTGTTTACTTCTATTAAATTTAAAATAGTTTGCCTTATGTTTTTTCCATACGTCAGGATACAGTTCCAAGAACATATTGAAAAAACTTTGTTCACTAATTTTTCCTTCTATTTTAGAAAGGACTTCTTTAAATTTTTGTTCTTGTTCTATAATCATTTTGTTGTTTTATGGTAACTGTGCGTAGCAAAAATCCGCGAAGATTTTCGTAAGTAAGCTAGAATTGGCAATGGATTTTTACAGGGTATTGCCATTTCGTTGTTTTATTTTTAAATTCCGATAGTGAGCAATTCTATAACCTGCTAAATTACGGATTTAAGTCATCTTTTGATTATTAGTTTAGTGTTGAGTTGGTAATCGCGTTGAAAATTTGACGTAACTTATTTTTACTTTTTCTGTTTGTTCTGCTGTATCTTTTTGAAAATTGCCCATATCATTAATCCTCCGAAAAATACAATACAAGCAATTCCAATAATTTTTGCTAAAAGAGTATCTTTAGTGTTAAGTAAATATATTCCCCCTAATACAATTCCGATTGCAATGCCAAATCCGAATAAAGGTTTCATTTTTTCCATATTTTAATTTATTTATTCGTTTTTCAAGGAATAGCAACGTGTTTCTTTAGTTTGTGTCTTGTCCTGAAATATGGCTACAGATTAAAATTGAATTAAGCTGATAATTTATATACCATATTAGGTGTTTTATAGTCTAAAGATAAATGTAATCTTATTTCGTTGTATAAATTAATTGCATTTTTTGCAGCTTTCCTTGCATGATTGATGTTATCAAAGGTTTGGTCGAGATAAAATTCATCTTTTAAGATGCCATTTACGCGTTCTGCTATGGCATTTTCGTAACAATGATTTTCTTCAGTCATACTAATATCT
>NZ_ATMR01000102.1 GCF_000427335.1 Winogradskyella psychrotolerans RS-3
AATCCTTTTGTTTTTTAGGTTAAAAATAGAACCCAAAACTACCAGTAATACCAAAGGGTCTTGCGTCTGGTCGGTCTAAATAATTTCCTCTAAAGTTAAAGTCTAAACGCAACACTTTAAAAATGTTAGCCACACCAAAACTGTATTCGTAATACATACGTGTATCTGGCGCAACTAATGGAATTTCCATTAGGTTACCTGTACTGTTTAAAGCCATGTTTTCATCAGAAAGTTCTCCCCAAACACCTCGTAATCCTAAAATAGCTCTTAAGTTGTATTTTTTTAAGAACGGAATACGAGAAAAAATACGACCATTAAAATTGTGCTCTAAATGCACTGAACTATAAGTGTCTGTAACAAATTCGTAATAATCTAATTGTGTAAAGGTGTTGTATATTGAAAAATAGGATTGGTTACCAGGAACAACACTCAACAATCCTAAAGGCACCTCTCCAAATGTTTTACCCAATTCTACAGAGGTAACTAACCTTCCGAAACCGCCAACTTGCCATGGTTGTATATATGAGAACTGAACCTTGGTATAGTCAAAGTCACTATCAAACCAATTGCGATCTCCACGACTCACTTGTGCAAAAAGACTAGCGAAATTATCATTCTTATTTTTACGTTCTACTCCAAAACCTGTCATTTGACGTTTTGGGAAATAGCCCAAAGATAGTCGCGATTCAAATTGTTTAATTTCAGATGAAATACCTGATAATGATTCAGGATCAATATAATCTAAACTAAATGTTGGTGACGCTGAACTTATAGTACGGAAGCTTCCATCTATGCGCACTTCAAAATTTCGAGAAGGCTCTATAGAGGCTCCAAAATTGGTTAAATTGATATTTGATAGTTTATCATTTGTTCCGGTACCAATAACTGCAGATGATGCTAAACTACGACCTAAAACATCCGAAGAACTTGTTAAACTTGCTCCGATTTGTTCTACGTCGCGCCTGTTACCACCAAAAATAGTAAATCGACTACGTTTGTCTAAAAGCCATTTTCCAGAAACTCCGTATTTAAATTTATCATCTTTAAACCCGTATGCTACAAAACCTTCAATACGCCATAAATCGTTAGGGCCAAAGTACGTTCTTCCTCCTGTGCGCAATCGTACACCTTCAACTTCGTTGTAACCAAAGGTTGAAAAAAGAGGACCGTAATCTAAATTTACACTTGGGAACTCTATATAACCTGAAGCCAGAATACTTCCTAAGTTATACAAGCGTTTAAATTTCTTAACCGTTTTTAGTGTGTCTAACATTTTATACACACCTTTTTCATCTTTACTTAAGTTTTCAAGTCTATTGGTTTGCCAAAAATCGTCCTCTCGGTTGTAAACATCTTCATCATAGTTATAAACGACCTTGTCATAAAACTTTGGGTCTTTAGGTTGGTCAAATTTATAATTGTCATAAATAGTTGTTCGTTTTCCATATACACCTCTGGACATTTCTTTTTTATTCATGGCAAAATCCGAAAGGAAATAATCACGTTTTATCAGAAATACAGAATCGTTTAATACTTCAAACTCTTGTTCAATATAAATTTCTTTAACCCAGTTTATATTCGCGCTTTTTGATGCTTGAAGATTAATTTCTTTAATGGCATAAGTTGAGTCATTCACCCAAAAATCACCTTTAAAGGTCAATTCGTTTTTTCGTCTAGGGTAATAAATAATGTTGTAGCACCATTTGTTATCTATAAAGGCGCTATCGGATAATACGTAGTTATACGTTTGAACACCTGTTCTGCTCAAAGGACTTACAAAGCTTTTATCGAAGAATTTTAAGTAATTATCGTAGACATTATATTCTGAATAGAGATCGTCTATAAAATCTATAATAACTTGATTGTTGCTAAAACCTGAATTCTTATTCCCTTTTAACTCTTCATGTTTTTTGTTAATCACATTATCTCCAGATATTTTCTTAACAGATTCATTTAAGAAAATTGGTAAGTAGGTTTTTCCTGTAACATTAGACGTGTCAACTTCGTTAAAAACGAATTCCATACCCTTAAAAAGCTTACTTTTTATTAGAGCACTGTCAATAGTGTTGAGGTCAAATTCTACTTTTTCGTACTGATCGTATTCGTATTGTTTAAACTGGTTTAAACCATTTTGACGTTTACGTTCCCAAATCTTTTTAAGAATTCTAATTGCCGGATTCTCTGATGCTTTTTTAGATTGCTTTCCTGTAACAATAAGCACTTCATCTAGTGATGATGCTTCTTCTTTAAGAATGAATTTTAGATCGTAATTAACGGATTTAGTTAGGGGTACTTCTAGGATTTCAAAACCTATAAAAGAAACGATTAAGTTGTCCCAAGTGTTATCGGATTCTAGATAGAATTTACCGTCTTCATTGGTAATAGTACCTTCTGTAGAACCTTTAAATAATACATTGGCAAATGGAATTGGTACGTTGTTTTCATCAAAAACGTGACCGCTAACTTTGGTCTGAGCCATAGCAGAAAAAATTCCAAGAACAAGAAATGGGATAAGTAGTTTTAGTTTCATATTAAAAAATAAACTTCATCAACAACCGTGCTAAACATAAGTTAGAGGGTTACGAATGAAGTTTACTAAACGCAGATATTTGCTTTTTATTTATTTGTACATCACTTTTTTTACTGCTTTAACAACATCATCGCTATTTGGTAGCCATTCTGCTAATAAAACAGGTGAATAAGGTGCAGGAGTATCTGCCGTATTTATTTTAATTATTGGAGCATCTAAAAAATCAAATGCTTCAGATTGTACTAAGTAAGTAATTTCAGTAGCAACATTTCCAAAAGGCCATGCTTCTTCTAAAACAACTAAACGATTTGTTTTCTTTACAGATTTTAAAATTGCAGCTCTATCCATAGGACGAACAGTTCTTAAATCGATGATCTCACAAGAAATACCTTCTTTTTCTAATTCGTCAGCAGCTTTGTAGGCTTCTTTGATGATTTTACCAAAAGATACGATAGTAACATCTGTTCCTTCACGTTTAATTTCAGCAACTCCAATAGGAACTACATATTCTCCTTCTGGCACTTCACCTTTATCACCATACATTTGCTCGCTTTCCATAAAAATAACTGGATCGTCATCTCTAATCGCAGATTTTAATAAACCTTTGGCATCATAAGGATTTGAAGGTACAACAACTTTAAGTCCTGGAGTGTTAGCAAACCAGTTTTCAAAAGCTTGTGAATGTGTTGCTCCTAATTGACCAGCAGAAGCTGTTGGGCCTCTAAACACGATTGGACATTTAAATTGTCCACCAGACATTTGTCTAATTTTAGCCGCATTATTTATAATTTGGTCAATACCAACCAGAGAGAAGTTAAACGTCATGTATTCTACAATAGGACGGTTTCCAGTCATGGTAGATCCAATAGCAATACCAGCAAAACCAAGTTCTGCAATAGGAGTGTCAATAACGCGCTTAGCGCCAAATTCATCTAACATACCTTTAGATGCCTTGTATGCACCATTATATTCTGCTACTTCTTCACCCATAAGATAAACACTTTCATCTCTGCGCATTTCCTCGCTCATGGCTTCACAAATAGCTTCTCTAAATTGAATTGTCTTCATTTTCTATTTTTTATTCGAAAAACAAAATAATAATTCTAGACTATATAATGACATTAAATTTGAGGTGAAAAAAGAAAATATTTTGAAGCTTTATGTTTTCTCTGATTTATTTGATCTTTAACTAAGACTTTTAAAATGTAGAAAAATTGAATTGTAATAGAATCAGCAAAAAATCTTCAAATTTTTGAAAAATCAATAGTTTAATACAGAAAAAATGAATTTTTCAAATATTTACTATGCATGCATAGTAAAATTCAAATTATTATTTTTATCTTCGTACTCAAGAAAAAGACGTTTAAAATAAATTATTTTATATGAAGATATTAGTATGTATTAGTCATGTACCTGATACAACATCGAAGATTAATTTTACAGATGGAGATACAAAGTTTGACACTAACGGTGTTCAGTATGTTATTAATCCTAATGACGAATTTGGTCTTACACGCGCTATGTGGTTTAAAGAAAAACAAGGAGCAAGTGTAGATGTTGTTAATGTTGGTGGTGCAGAAACAGAACCAACTTTAAGAAAAGCTTTAGCTATTGGTGCGGATTCAGCAATTAGAGTAAACACACCAGCTACTGACGGTTATGCGGTTGCAAGACAATTAGCTAAAGTGGTCAATGATGGTGGTTACGATTTAGTTATTGCTGGTAGAGAATCTATTGATTATAATGGTGCAATGGTTCCTGGTATGTTAGCAGGAATAATTGGTGCTAATTTTGTTGCCAACTGTATTAGTTTAGAAGTTGATGGAACTAACGCAAAAGCGGTTAGGGAAATTGATGGAGGTAAGGAAACAGTTAGTACGTCGTTACCTTTAGTTATTGGTGGTCAAAAAGGATTAGTTGAAGAAAGTGATCTTCGTATTCCAAACATGAGAGGCATTATGATGGCACGTAAAAAGCCATTGACGGTTGTAGAACCTACAGATGCTAATGCAGAAACTAAGGCGGTAAGTTTTGAAAAACCAGCTCCTAAAGGTGCAGTTAAATTAGTTGATGCCGATAATATAGACGAATTAGTAAACTTACTTCATAACGAAGCTAAAGTGATTTAATCTGTCATTCCTGCGTAGGCAGGAATCCATAAAATAAATTATAACAACATAGATTCCTGCTTTCGCAGGAATGACAAAAATAAAAATTATGTCAATTCTAGTATACACAGAGTCCGAAAACGGAAAATTTAAAAAGGCGGCTTTAGAAGTTGTTTCTTATGCTAAAGCTGTTGCAGACCAGATGGGAACTTCAGTAACTGCTGTAGCCTTTAATGCCGATAACGCAGAAACGCTAGGTAACTACGGAGCTTCTAAAGTACTTTTAGTAAAAGACGAGGGTTTAAAAGTGTTTAACGCTAAAAAATATGCTGCTGCTTTAGAAGCCGCAGCTAAAAATGAAGAATCAAAAGTGGTTGTGGTTAGTGCAAGCGCCAATAGTAAATATTTAGCACCATTACTAGCTGTAGGTTTAGATGCTGGTTATGTCTCTAATGTTGTTGCAGCACCGTCTAATGTTTCGCCGTTTACAGTAAAACATTCGGCATTTACAAATAAAGCGTTTGCTAATACAGAAATTACTACAGCTATAAAAGTTATTGGTTTATCTAACAATTCATTTGGTTTGGTAGAGTCGGAAGGCAATGCGTCAATAGAAGATTTTTCACCTTCAATTCCAGAATCTGGGGTAAAAGTTGAGTCGGTAGATAAAGCAACAGATAAAGTAAGTATTGCAGATGCGGAAATCGTTGTTTCTGGTGGTAGAGGATTAAAAGGTCCGGAAAACTGGGGAATGATTGAAGAACTTGCAGAAGTTTTAGGAGCAGCAACGGCGTGTTCTAAACCTGTATCAGATTTAGGATGGAGACCACATGGAGAACATGTAGGTCAAACAGGAAAACCTGTTGCGTCTAACCTATATATTGCTATTGGTATTTCTGGAGCGATTCAGCATTTAGCTGGTATTAACTCTTCAAAAGTAAAAGTGGTAATAAATACAGATCCAGAAGCGCCTTTCTTTAAGGCTGCAGATTATGGAATTGTAGGTGATGCATTTGAAGTTGTGCCTAAATTAATTGAAAAATTAAAAGCTTTTAAAGCGGCAAACGCATAATTTTATTACCTTGTAATATTCAATACCAATTCATAATAAAAGGATGCGGTATTAATTAAGGACTGTTTAAATTTAGATTCCTCTTATTCACTTGCGTTTTATCGAAAGTATAGAGGAAATTAACCAAATCTGCACAATGCAGTTGGTAAAGTCCAAATTTAAACAGTTCTTTGTGTTTTATAAATTATGAGTTTAGTTCGTTTAAATATCAAAGGCATCTCTTACAGTCAAACCCAAAATGGTGCTTACGCTTTAATACTTAATGAAGTGGATGGTGATCGGAAACTACCAATTGTAATTGGTGCTTTTGAGGCGCAGTCTATTGCTATTGCATTAGAAAAAGAAATCCGACCTCCACGTCCTTTAACTCACGATTTATTTAAAAACTTCGCAGATCGTTTCGATATTGTTGTCAAACAAGTGATTATTCATAAGTTGGTTGATGGTGTGTTCTATTCAAGCTTAATTTGCGAACGCGATAAAATTGAAGAAATTATAGACGCAAGAACTAGCGATGCTATTGCGTTGGCTTTACGTTTTCAAGCTCCTATTTTTACATATAAAAATATTCTTGATAAAGCTGGAATCTATCTTAAAGTCAATCCTAAAAAGGAAGACGACGAAGAGCAAGATAGCATTCTTGTTGATGATCTTATTGTTGAAGAAATTGAAACTGCATCTGCAGAACAAGAAGGTTATAAAAATAAATCTCTCGAAGAACTCAATGAACTCTTAAATGAAGCTGTTAATAATGAAGATTATGAAAAGGCTGCCAAAGTAAGAGACGAAATTTCTAAACGTTAATTAATACTTCTTTTTATGAATCAGTTTTTCAAGGCTTTTCTGGCTATTTTTATTGGACTTTCATCAATTACAGCCCAGGAACTTGAAAAAACGTGGGAGTCAACTGCTTCTGAAAGTACTTATAAAACGCTAGAGTTTAAAAAAGGTGAATTTAATTTTTCTTCAAACTCAGTAAACAGTATTAAAGGAGATTATATGTATCAAAATAACTTGTTGGTACTTTATCACAACGATTCATTAAA
Organism: Winogradskyella psychrotolerans RS-3; assembly: GCF_000427335.1. Lineage (GTDB taxonomy): Bacteria > Bacteroidota > Bacteroidia > Flavobacteriales > Flavobacteriaceae > Winogradskyella > Winogradskyella psychrotolerans. Next base: position 6,757 of record NZ_ATMR01000102.1, read on the forward strand.
CTCTATTAAAAGATATAAAATAACTGAACTTACAGATTCTACTTTAGTCTTCTCGGGAAAAGAAATGCATTTTAATTTAGTAGCAGCTGAAGAAGAAGCTATTGTTACACCTGTGTCAACTATAGATGAAATCATACCAAACCAAGGTTTTTCCTTTACCAGTTTGTGGAGAGGGATTTTAGGTATGGTAACTTTGATTTTTATCGCTTTTCTGTTCAGTAGTAACCGTAAAGCTATTAATTGGAAAACTGTTGGAGTAGGTTTAGTATTTCAATTGGTTATAGCAATTGGGGTTTTAAAAGTAGATTTTGTAAAGACAGTTTTTTGAATATATCGGCCAAGGATTTATTGCTATTCTTGGATTTACACAAGCCGGTAGTGAATTTCTATTTGGAGGGATGTTAGATATCAACTCTTTCGGATTTATTTTTGCTTTTCAAGTATTACCAACGATTATATTCTTTTCAGCTTTAACGTCAGTTTTATTCTATTTAGGGCTCATCCAAAAAGTAGTAAAAGGTATGGGGTGGTTGTTATCTAAGGTTCTTGGCATTTCTGGTCCAGAAAGTTTAAGTGTTGCGGGTAACATTTTCTTAGGTCAAACAGAGGCTCCTTTGCTTATTAAAGCGTATTTGGAGAAAATGAATAAATCTGAAATACTTTTAGTGATGATTGGTGGAATGGCAACCGTTGCAGGTGCTGTTTTAGCGGCGTATATTGGCTTTTTAGGTGGTGAAGATGAGGCATTGCAATTATTTTATGCTAAGCATTTATTAGCGGCTTCAGTAATGGCTGCGCCAGGTGCGATAGTGATTTCAAAAATATTATTCCCTCAAACAGAAGAAGTAAATACAGATGTTACTGTGTCTCAAGAAAAAATAGGTTCTAATATTTTGGAAGCTATTGCAAACGGAACAACTGAAGGCTTAAGATTAGCGGTTAATGTTGGTGCAATGTTATTGGTATTCGTAGCTTTTATTGCTATGATAAATGGGATTCTTGGAGGTCTTGCGGGATTTGATGGTTTCACAATTGCTGCTTTAAATATAGATTGGCATTTTACGTCTCTAAATGAAATTATAGCAGGCAATACGCCATACGACAGTCTATCCTTAGAATTTCTTTTAGGGTATCTATTTGCTCCATTAATGTGGCTTATAGGTGTGGCGTCTGAAGACATGGCTTTGATGGGACAGTTGCTTGGAATTAAACTAGCAGCAAGTGAGTTTATAGGTTATATACAATTGGCTGATTTAAAAAATGCAGCGAACGCAACCCATCTTACGTATGAGAAGTCTATTATTATGGCCACTTATATGTTATGTGGTTTTGCTAATTTCGCATCTATAGGGATTCAAATTGGAGGTATTGGTTCTTTAGCACCAGGACAACGTACACAATTGTCTAAATTTGGTATGAAGGCTTTAATCGGAGGAACAATTGCTTCTTTAATTTCTGCGACTATTGCGGGAATGATTATTGGGTAGCAGAATTATTAAAAAATAATATTTCACATATACTAAAGCATCAGATATCACATTTGATGCTTTTTTCTTATTTTCGTATTGTTGATGACCTAATCAGTAATTTAGAATTACAGTAAAGTTTAATTAAAAGAGATTCCCAATTTCGTGGGAAATGTTATGAAGCAATATCACGATTTAGTAAAGCATATTTTAGCAGAAGGTAACGAAAAAGGAGATCGTACAGGTACAGGAACAAAAAGTGTTTTTGGTTACCAAATGCGTTTCGATTTAAGCCAAGGATTTCCAATGGTAACGACCAAAAAGTTACATCTAAAATCTATTATTTATGAATTACTTTGGTTCTTAAAAGGTGATACTAATATTAATTATCTTACTCAAAATGGAGTGAAAATTTGGAATGATTGGGCTGATGAAAACGGTGACCTTGGTCCTGTTTATGGTCATCAATGGAGAAACTGGGCTAGTGAAGAAATCGATCAAATTAAAGAGGTTATTCAAACTTTAAAAACCAATCCTAATAGTCGTAGAATGTTAGTTTCGGCTTGGAATCCTTCAGTATTACCAGATACATCTAAGTCATTTTCAGAGAATGTAGCTAATGGAAAAGCGGCTTTGCCTCCGTGTCATGCGTTTTTTCAATTTTATGTTGCTGATGGTAAATTATCTTGCCAACTCTACCAACGAAGTGCAGATACGTTTTTAGGCGTACCATTTAATATTGCATCTTACGCTTTATTTACCATGATGATGGCTCAGGTTTGTGGCTATGAAGCGGGTGATTTTATTCACACATTTGGTGATGCTCACATTTATAATAATCATAAGGAGCAGCTAGAATTACAATTGTCTAGAGATATTAGGCCGTTACCTAAAATGATTTTAAATCCTGAAGTGAACGATATTTTCGATTTTAAATTTGGTGATTTTACATTGGTAGATTACAACCCGCATCCACATATTAAAGGTAAAGTAGCCGTTTAAATTTTGTTTAATGAGAAATTTCGTTATTGCTGTTATTTTCTTTTTTAGCTTGTTTTTGAGTGCACAAGAAAATGAAGACGCGTCGTATCCTGTTTATAGAGGGTGTAATCAAGAATTAAGTTTTGAAGAGACTAAACAATGCACTTCAGATAAAATTATGGATTATATCAAAGTGAGTTTTAACTATGAACTCGCAGAGAAAGTCTTTCCAACGGATTTAACTACCCAATTTCATGTCGAATTTGTCATTAACAAAAAGGGTAAAACTGAGCAAATTAATGTTAAGGCACATCATAAGGCCATTGCTGTAGATGTTATTCAACTTATAAAACGAATGCCAAAATTTAAGGAGCCAGGAACAAGCAATGGAAAACCTGTTGAGACACGTTTTAGTGTTTTAATGACGATTCGGTTGTTAGCGTAAATTAAAAAAGCATTTCGAACTAAATCGATATGCTTTTTTTTGATGTCTTTATTTTATAGAAAAATCCTATAAATTGATTACACAGTTTTCTTCTCCTGCAAATTCGTTGAATGCATAAGAATCTGCTTGATCATCATTGATGTAAGCACCATCAACCAAGTATCTAAACTCATAAGATGTATCTTTAGCTAAATCTAAAGTGCCTTTAAAAGTTCCGTTCTTTTGTTTTTTAATTCAGTAGCTTCAGTATTCCACTCGTTAAAGCTTCCAACAACGGCTACATTTTTTGCCTCTTTTGCAGGAACAGAAAATGTTACTTTACAAACAGGTTTAGACTTTAAATACTGTTTTTTAATTGCCATAATAATAAATTTTAATAATAGAATTAATTATAAAACAAAAATAGAAAAGAATACAGTACTTGTAAATGTTTAATTATCTAAAAACTAAAGATTTATGGATTTAATAATATTGGATTCAATTAATCATATACTACGTAAAATTTCGATGCTTATTTTAACGGATTAATAACAAAAGAACTTATTCATATTGTATTGATTTTCAGTGATATCGTTTTCGGAAATAAAAAAGTAGAAAACAGCTAAAATCCCCCAATCGTTTTAGTGAAAATAAAGTATCTTTATCTTATTAAATTACGATTATGTTCGGCAAAAAAAAACAAGTTACAACCATAGATAAAGATCAATTAGAGCTCATTGAAAATGCTCAAAAACGCATTAAGCAAAAGAAGCGATTGTATGTTCATTTCGTTATCTTTTTAATTGGTGCCGTCTTTTTGATTTTAGCAAATACCGTTTTAAAAATTGGAGAAACTTTTAAACCTGCTGGGATTGATTGGTTTGTATATGCGATTTTGGCATGGTTTTTTCTTTTTATTTATCACTTTGTAAGTGTTTTTATTACCAATAAATTTATGGGTAAAGACTGGGAAAAGCAACAGCTTGAAAAACTAGTAAATCAACAACAAGCACGCATAGATAAGTTAAAACAGAACTTTGTTAAAGAGGAACCTAAAAGTGCTCAGACGCAAGCGTATACAGAACCGAACAAAAAAGACACTATAGCACAAAAAAAAAGAATTCTGATCTAACCATAATTGTGGCTGCAGGTGAAGATAATGCTATAGGAAAAGACAACGATTTAATTTGGCACCTAAGTGACGATCTTAAGCATTTTAAGTCCTTAACGAACGGTCATCATATTATTATGGGACGTAAAACTTTTGAAAGCTTCCCGAAACCCTTACCAAACCGTACTCACATTGTTATTACAAGGCAAGATGGTTATAAAGTTCCCAGTGATGTTATTGTTGTTAATTCACTTCATGACGCTTTAGACGCAGCAAGATCGGATAAACAACCTTTTATTATTGGAGGAGGTGAAATCTATAAGCAATCCATGCCTTTGGCAGATAAACTTGAAATAACACGTGTACATGCTGAGTTTGAAAATGCCGATACGTTTTTCCCGGAAATTGATGAGACCAAATGGCAAGAGGTAAAGAGAACAACACATGATGCTGATGAAAAGCATGCGTATGCGTTTTCGTTTATTACCTATTTAAGAAAGTAACACCTGTTTTTTTACGAATTCACTAAGCTCAAATTCTTAATTGAGTAGGCAACCATTTGCCTAATTTTTGCGTCTTTAATTATAAAAGGATAGCTTATTGGAAATTAAAATGTTATGGATAATGTAACACTTTTCAATATGGGCCGTCTTATTTATAACTAATCAACCAAAAAATCTTTTCATGAGTACGCTAAAAATCAATAATTTATCAAAAACATATGCTAATGGTGTCAAAGCTTTAGATAATGTAAGTCTAGAATTAGAAAACGGTATGTTTGGACTTCTAGGTCCAAATGGCGCTGGGAAATCGTCACTAATGCGAACACTCGCAACCTTGCAAGAAGCAGATTCAGGTACCGCAACTTTAGATGATATTGATATTTTAAATGATCCGGCAGAACTTCGTAAAGTCTTAGGCTATTTACCACAAGAATTTGGAGTATATCCTCGTATTACAGCGGAACAATTATTAACGCATTTAGCAATTTTAAAAGGCATCACTAACGCTAAAGAACGTAAAGAATTAGTCAATTATTTATTAGACAAAGTTAACCTTTATGAAAAGCGTAATAAATCTGTAAAAGGCTTTTCTGGTGGAATGAAACAGCGTGTGGGTATTGCACAAGCACTTATAGGCAATCCAAAACTTATTATTGTAGATGAACCTACAGCAGGTTTAGATCCTGGTGAACGAAATCGTTTCTACAACTTATTGGCAGACGTTGGTAAAGAAGTCATCGTTATTCTTTCAACACATATTGTAGAAGATGTACGAGAATTATGTACCAAAATGGCGATAATGAATTTAGGTGAAATTGTTTATCACGGTTCGCCTCAATCTGCAATTGAAGCGTTAAACGGTAAAGTTTTTCAAAAGATTGTGAGTAGAGATCAGCTTCAAGGGTATGCTACGGATTATAAAATAATTTCAAATAAAATGGTAGGAGGACAACCATTGATTCATGTGTTTAGTGAAGAACATCCTCAGAACGGATTTGAGCAAGTTGCTCCTGATCTAGAAGATGTATTCTTTTCAAGAATCAACACATCAAACGTATTAGTTTAATCCTTCCTAACCATTTTAAATCATGTTTAAAACATTCTTTTTATCAGAATTAAAATATACACTCAAGCAACCCATGGTGTATATCTTTATCTTCATATTGGCATTAATGGAGTTTTTCGCTACAGTTAGTGATAATGTCCAAGTTGGTGGCGCCATCGGTAATGTGTACCGCAATTCGCCATACACCATTACTATTCACGTCACTGTATTCTGTATTTTCAGTCTTTTAATGGCTGTTGCTTTCTTTAATAATGCAGCATTACGAGATCATAATAATGAGTTTAATGAAATTTTATTTACAACTCCTTTAAGTAAACCAGGTTACTTTTTTGGGCGCTTTTTTGGAGCATTGCTTGTTTCTACGTTACCCTTATTAGGTGTATTTATAGGTATGCTTTTAGGAACCTATATGAATTCTATTTTTGGATGGATGGATACCGAACGGTTTGGTGATTTTTATCTCGAAACCTTTATCAATAATTATTTACTATTCATATTGCCAAATATGTTTTTGGCTGGCTCAGTAATTTTTGCAATGGCTAACAAATGGAAAAGTACCGTTATTTCTTTTGTTGGTGGTTTAGTGATTATTGTGGCTTATATCGTTTCAGGTTCTTTAATGTCTGATGTAGATAATGAAACCATGGCTGCGCTTTCAGATGTTTTTGGGATTAATACCTATGCCATAGAAACAAAGTATTTTACACCTATTGAAAAGAATACCATTAGTCCTGGGTTTAACGGAGTCTTATTTTGGAACCGTTTCATTTGGATGTCCGTTGGTATTGTGGTTTTAATGTTGTCTTACTTTAGTTTTTCTTTTAAGACAAAGAACAAAAAAGTAAAAAACCAAAAAGTAAGTAAGACTACAAATGAAACTGTTTTTGATCGTCCTAAAGTTAATCCTACTTATAACGTTTCTGCGAATTGGGTGCAGTTTAAAAGCTTTTTTTACACCAACTTTTTGAGTATTGTAAAGAGTGTAACTTTTAAAATACTATTTCTATTTTGTATCATTATTTTAGTCGCAGATTTAAGTGGTGGCTTTGAGTATTTCGGATTACAATCTTATCCGCTTACCTATAAATTAATGGATTCCATAAAGGATAATACTAATATTTTTACCATTATTATTCTTATCTTTTTTAGTGGCGAATTAATTTGGCGCGATAGAGATTCTAAAATAAATGAAGTGGTCGATGCTACGGCTCACACCTCTTTTATTTCTTTGGCAGCTAAAGCGTTATCATTAGTTGGCATTACAGTGATTTTAAATTTGTTCTTTATTCTGATTGGTATTGTTTATCAATTATTACACGGATTTTCAAGGATTGAATTAGACGTTTATTTTTTAGATTTAGTATACGAAAACCTTCCACTTTACATAGTGTTTGGTGGTATTATGATTACAATTCAAGTCTTGTCTAGTAACAAGTATATTGGCTACTTTATCTCGGTTTTAGTATTGTTGGTTTGGGATATTATACTGAGTATTTTTGATATTAGTAGCAATATGTTGAGTATTGGAGGAGGTGCTTCCATTATGTATTCTGATATGAATGCTTTTGGACCTGGCTTAACTAGCAAATTATGGTTTAACCTCTATTGGGTTTTAATTTCAGTTTTAGGACTACTAATTGCAGGAGCGTTATGGAATAGAGGCACAAAAAACTCATTATGGAGTCGTATTAAAACGGCGAGAAAAGAAGTGCCTAAAAGCTATCGTGGCTTTATAGCCTTAACGTTTATCGTTTGGCTAGGTGTGGCGGGTTTTGTGTATTATAATACGCAAGTTTTAAATCCATATCGTTCTAGTGACACCACTGAGCAATTAATGGCAGATTTTGAAAAGAAATACAATAAGTATAAAAAGGCGGTGCATCCTAAAGTTACTGATGCTAAATACTACATCGATATTTTTCCGAATAAACGGGATATTCATGTTAAGGCAGCTATTGAATTAACGAATGAATCTAGTCAGGTTATTGATTCACTCCACTTTTTTAATAATGATGGTTGGGACACCAAATTGAATATTCCTAATGCGAAACCTGTTTACAAGGACACCACTTATTTATATACCATTTATAAATTAACGCCTCCGTTACAACCGGGTGATACTATTGTAATGAATATTGACAATAAGTTTATTACCAAAGGCTTTGAAAATGGAAGAGGGGCAACCAATATTATTAAGAATGGAACCTTCTTTAATAATGGGGATATTTTACCAACCATGGGTTATAATGAAAGTTATGAGCTTAGTGATAATAACACACGAAAAAAATATGATCTAGAGCCTAAAGAGCGTACGCCAGAATTAACGTCAGAATTAAGTGAGCTTCATAATCGTAATTACCTCAATAACGGCCAATCTGATTTTATAAATGTAGAAACCTATATTTCTACGATAAAAGAGCAAACTGCCATTGCTCCGGGTTCTTTAATTAAGAAGTGGGAAGAAAATGGTAGAAACCATTACCATTATAAAACAGATACGCCATCGCTGAATTTCTATTCCTTTATGTCTGCGGATTATGAAATTAAAACACGCAAATGGAATGGGATTGATATTGAAGTTTATTATGATGAAAATCATCCTGAAAACGTAGATATGATGCTCGATGCTGTAGAACGTTCATTGGCTTATTATATCGAAAATTTTGGACCTTATTTTCATAAACAATGTCGAATTATAGAGTTTCCGAGATATGATTCTTTTGCACAAGCATTTCCTGGAACAATGCCATATTCTGAAGCGATAGGTTTTGTTGTTAATCTTGAAGATGAAACCGAAAATAATGTAGTAGATGCCGTTATTGCTCATGAAATGGGTCACCAATGGTGGGCACACCAAGTTATTGGAGCAAATATGCAGGGAGGCACAATGATGAGTGAAGCCTTTTCTGAATATTCATCTTTAATGACTTTAAAAGGTATGACAGAGAATCCGATGAAAATGAGAGAGTTCTTAAAGTACAATCACGATCGTTATTTAAGAGGTCGTAGTGGTGAACGCGAAAAAGAATTACCGCTATATAAAGTAGAAAATCAAGGCTATATCCATTATGGAAAAGGTAGTGTGATTTTGTATGCACTTCAAGATTATATAGGAGAAGACAAGGTTAATTTAGCAATGAAAAGCTTTTTAGAAGAATACCGCTATAAAAAACCACCATATCCAACCTCGTTAGATTTTTTAAGGCACTTAGAGCCGCAAGTTCCAGATTCTTTAAATTATGTGATTACCGATTGGTTTAAGGAAATTACACTGTACGATAATCGTCTAAAAGAAGCGAACTATAAAGTGCTGGATAACGGAAAGTATGAAGTTACTTTAGAGATTGAGAGTTCTAAAATAAAATCGGATAGTTTAGGAAACGAAACTCAGACCGCCATAAACGATTGGATAGACGTTGGTTTCTTTATGGATGATGCTGAAGAACGACTTTACAGTCAAAAACGTATGATGTTTAATAAGGCAAACACATCAATTACTGTGCAGTTAGATTCATTGCCAGTTAAAGCAGCGATAGATCCAAGACATATTTTAATAGATCGCGTTTATAATGATAATATTAAAAGTATTAGTTTAGAAGAGTAAATAAAGTTTATTAGTTTAAATGAAAACACCCTAACTTAATTTTAAGTTAGGGTGTTTTATTATATATTATAATGATTTAAAATCTAAACTATTTCAAAAGCAGCTTTTACCTTATCAACATAGTCTAACTTTTCCCAAGTAAACAATTCTACGTCTAAAGTGATCGGTTCACCATTCGGTTGCTCAAATGATTTAGTAACCACTTCGTTCTGTCTTCCCATGTGGCCATAAGCCGCAGTTTCGCTATACATTGGTTGACGTAATTTTAAACGTTCTTCAATAAAAGCTGGTCGCATATCAAATAGTTTTTCAACTGTTTTTGCAATTTCACCATCGGTTAAATTAAAATGACAAGTACCATAAGTATCAACAAAAATCCCCATTGGTTTAGCAACACCAATAGCATAAGAAACTTGCACTAAAATTTGGTCACATAAACCTGCAGCAACTAAGTTCTTAGCAATATGTCTTGTTGCATAAGCGGCACTTCTATCTACTTTACTTGGATCTTTTCCTGAGAAAGCTCCACCACCATGTGCGCCTTTTCCTCCGTAAGTATCTACTATAATTTTACGACCTGTTAAACCAGTATCACCATGAGGTCCACCAATTACAAATTTCCCTGTTGGGTTAATATGATAGGTAATGTCATCATTAAATAATTCTTGAATGTGCTCAGGTAACTTAGCAATAACTCTAGGAATTAAGATTTCAATAATATCCTTACGGATTTTAGCTAACATCACTTCATCAGCATCAAACTCATCATGCTGTGTAGATACCACGATAGCGTCAATGCGTTGTGGCACGTTATCATCACTATATTCTATGGTAACCTGACTTTTAGAATCTGGTCTTAAATAGGTAATGTCTTTATTCTCGCGACGTAACTCAGCTAATTCTTTTAGAATTCTGTGTGATAAGTCTAAAGCTAAAGGCATATAATTTTCGGTTTCGTTGGTTGCATAACCAAACATCATACCTTGGTCACCAGCACCTTGCTCTTCTTTTGAGGCTCTATCTACACCACGATTAATTTCTTCTGATTGCTCATGTATGGCAGAAAAGACTCCACAAGAATTGCCATCAAACATATAAGCACTTTTTGTATAGCCTATTTTGTTAATGGTGTCTCTTGCTATTTTCTGTACATCGAGGTAGGTGTTCGATTTTACTTCACCAGCAAGAACAACCTGTCCTGTGGTAACAAGAGTTTCACAAGCGACTTTAGATTCTGGATCAAAAGCTAAAAAGTTATCGATGAGAGCATCACTAATTTGATCTGCTACTTTGTCTGGATGTCCTTCAGATACACTTTCTGAAGTAAATAAATATGGCATATGTCCTATTTTTAGGTTATATTAAATCTACGGAAAATTTCAGATTGCTTGGTCGCTAGAGAAGTAGAAAACTTACTGCTTTAGCATTTTTTGTTTCGGCTGAATTACATTCGGCGTCAGAGGTTGCAATCAGATCAAATTTTTCCTCTCAATTTTTGATGGTACAAAAGTAGAAAAATTATATGGAATGAAATTTTAATTCCCTTTTTTATGAATTTATTAGGTTTTGGTGTATTCTGAACTACAATTTAGTATTCAAAATTTATAAAAAAGGACTAGATTTACATTATGCTTTCAAAGAAAACAAAATACGGAATAAAAGCCTTGGTACACTTAGCACGACAGAAAGATCGTGTTCCTGTTCAAATATCTACAATTTCAAAAACAGAAAATATATCTCAAAAATTTCTGGAAAGTATATTATTGACCTTAAGAAAAAATGGATTGTTAGGTTCCAAAAAGGAAAAGGTGGAGGATACTATTTATTAAAGGATCCGAAAGAAATTCCTATGACAACTGTAATGCGATTATTAGAAGGTCCTATTGCAATGGTGCCATGTGTAAGTTTGAATTTTTACGAAAAGTGTGATGATTGCTTAGATGAAGACGCATGCGCCGTAAATAAATTAATGCTAAAAGTGCGCGATAATACCCTCGAAATATTCCGAAATACAACCTTAGCTGATTTGTCTAATTAGCATATTCCTATTTTTTTTATCCTTTTTTTTCGAAATTATCAGGTCTTAAACTGGAATTAATTTATATGTTTGCATTATCCTACTAAATCTATAGGGTAAAAGGATTATAAAATTTAATAGCAATTATGGATCGCGTATTACAAGCAGATTTAAGTTTAGAAAATGATAAACAAGAATCTAATTCTACTCAAGAAAATATTAAACGAAGTATCGTAAAGACTGTCAGTTGGAGAGTTGTCGGCACATTAGCAACAGTAACCATTTCTTATCTGGTTACAGGCACTTTGGCATTAGCATTTTCAATTGGAGGTATAGAATTAGTATCTAAAATGGTGCTTTATTTCTTTCATGAACGTACTTGGAATTCTATAAAATGGGGAAAATGATAGACATAGATATAGACGTTTGGAACCAAAAATTACGAGATAAAACTCCGAATGAAATTGCAGAATGGGCTTTAAAGTTGTCTGATAATAAGATTGTGACAACTAGTTTTGGAATCTATTCTTCGGTTTTATTGAGCACAATGTCTCAACTCGATAAAGATATAAAAGTAGTGTGGTGCGATACTTTATATAACCAACCAACCACTTACGAACATGCTGCTAAGTTGATAGAAAAATATAAGCTTAATATTCTAAAATATAAAAGTTTATATACTAGAGAAGAGATTGATTCTACCATTGGACTACCAAGTTTAGAAGATGACAATCATGCAGTTTTTTCAGAAGCGGTAAAGTTAGAGCCATTTAGACGTGCTTTAAAAGAGCAGAATCCTGATGTATGGTTTACTAATATCAGAGTGAGACAAACAGAATATAGAGACAAGAAAAGTATTTTAAGTTATAGCAAAGATGGTATTCTTAAAGTGAGTCCATTTTACTATTGGAGCGATTCGGATTTAGATCAATATATAGAAGATAACCAATTAGCGAAAAACAACTATTATTTCGATCCTATAAAAGCACTTCTCAATAGAGAATGTGGTATACATTTTCAATAAATAGAACAGATGCAGAGTTTTAGAACAGAATTAGAAAATCCAGTAGTACAAAAGGATATCCTTGAATTAGCCAATAAAATTGAGCTTTTTCAAAATGGGAAAATTGACGAAGAAAAATTCAGAAGCCTCCGTTTGGCGAGAGGAATTTATGGTCAACGCCAAGAAGGTGTACAAATGATTAGAATTAAATTACCTTATGGTAAAGTCTTGAGTCATCAATTGCGCCGTATTGCTGAAGTTTCAGATGAATATTCTAGAAGCCGATTGCATATTACAACACGTCAAGATATTCAAATTCATTATGTGGATATCAATAGAACACCAGAACTTTGGGCAGAATTAGAGCGCGATGATGTCACTATCAGAGAGGCTTGTGGTAATACGGTTAGAAATGTCACAGCATCTGAAACAGCTGGTATTGACACTAACGAACCTTTTGACGTTTCGCCTTATGCAGATGCTTTATTCAAGTTCTTTTTACGGAATTCTGTGTGTCAAGAAATGGGTCGAAAGTTTAAAGTATCCTTTTCGGCTTCAGATGAAGATACAGGGTTGTCGTACATGCACGATTTAGGTTTTATCGCCAAAATTGAAAATGAAGTGAAAGGTTTTAAGGTAATGTTAGGTGGTGGTTTAGGATCACAACCTAGGCATGCCGATTTGTTTTATGAATTCTTACCGTCAGATAAAATTATTCCTTTGATGGAAGGGGTTCTACGAGTGTTCGATCGTTATGGAGAACGTAAGAGTAGAGCCAAAGCACGACTTAAATTCTTGATAAAAGATTTAGGATTAGACGCGTTTAAAGTTTTGGTTGAAGAAGAACAAAATGCCATAGAATTTAAATCCGTAACGATTGATACTTCAAATTATAAGGTGTCAAAACCAGTTTCTGTAACGGCTCCAAATGTAGAAATTAAAAATACGGAGGCGTATAATTTATGGAAATCGACCAATGTAATTCCTCAAAAACAAGAGGGGTATGTTGCCATTGGAATCAAAGTTTTATTGGGTGATTTCTACACAGATAAAGCACGCTTATTAGCCGATTTGGTTGAGCACTATGCAGCAGGTGAATTGCGATTGAGTTTACGTCAGAACATCTTAATCCCTTTTGTAAAAGAAGATTTGTTACCATTTTTTTATGTTGAATTAGAGAAGTTAGGTTTCGTTGAAGCGGGTTATAATAAAGCTGTCGATATAACAGCATGTCCTGGTACGGATACTTGCAACTTAGGGATTGCAAGTAGTACTGGGATAGCCGAAGAATTAGAACGTGTTATTAAAACGGAGTACCCTCAATATCTCGAAAATTCTGATTTAATGATTAAAATCAGTGGTTGTATGAATGCTTGTGGACAGCACAATATGGCAAATATTGGTTTTCAAGGGATGTCAATTCGGACGAAAGATAAATTAGTAGCTCCGGCATTGCAAGTGCTTTTAGGCGGTGGAAACTTAGGGAACGGAAATGCGTATTTCGCTGATAAGGTGGTTAAAATTCCGAGCAGAAGAGGACCAGATGCTTTACGTAGAATACTAAACGATTTTGAAGCAAATGCGGAAGGCAAACAATTCGTCGACTATTATAAAGAAAAAGGCGAAAAGTATTTCTATCACTTATTAACGGATTTATCGGACACTGAAAATTTGACTCAAGAAGATTTTATCGATTGGGGAACAGAAGAACAATATGTAAAAGCCATTGGAATAGGTGAGTGCGCCGGAGTCGTTATCGATTTAATCGCCACATTATTCCTAGAAAGTGATGAGAAAATTGAAGAATCAAAAGAGGCTTATTCTAACAAAGTATATTCGAGTGCTATTTATGAAGCGTATCGCTCAATGGTAAATTCCGCAAAAGCCATTTTACTTTCAGAAAATATCAGCACCAACACCCAAGCTGGCATCATTTCACAATTTGATGAACTTTTTGTAGAAACTAAAAAAATAGAATTAGGAACATCTTTTTCAGATCTTATTTATCAAATCAAAGTATTTCCACCAACTAAAGACTTTGCCAATAATTATATAAACGCAGCAGAACAATTTTTAAAAAGTGTCAGAGCTTTTAGAGATACACAAGTTGTTGCATAAAACTAAGAGTATGACACCAAGATTAACGATAGTAGGCGCAGGCCCAGGAGATGTAGATTTAATTACAGTAAAGGCCATTAAAGCTATAAAATCTGCAGATGTCATTATGTATGATGCTCTTGTAAATGTAGAATTATTACAATACGCAGCGCCAAATACAGAATTGATTTTTGTTGGTAAACGAAAAGGGTGTTATGCGTATCAGCAAAATCAAATTAACGAATTAATAGTGCAACGCGCTTTAAGATTTGGTCATGTGGTGCGTTTAAAAGGTGGTGATCCTTTTATATTTGGTCGTGGTGCGGAAGAATTAGATTATGCTAAAGAATACGCGATTGAAGTGGCTATTGTTCCCGGTATTTCCTCGTCGGCTGCAGTGCCAGCATATCAAGGTATTCCATTAACGAAGCGGAATGCCGCTGAAAGTTTTTGGGTCATTACAGGAACCACAAAATCACATGAAATTTCAGGAGATATTGCTTTAGCAGCACAATCGACAGCTACTGTAGTTATTTTAATGGGAATGAGTAAACTTTCCGAAATTGTTCAAATTTTTTCTAAGGAAGGAAAGTCTGAAACAGCCATTGCTATTATTCAAAATGGAACCAGACCAAATGAAAATGTTGGTATCGGTAAAATGTCTAATATCGAAGCTATTGTTGAAGAAAAACAACTATCAAATCCTGCAATTATCATCATAGGGGAAGTTGTAAATCAACGTGTAGATCTTACCGATATTTATACTAAAGCAGATTTAGCACAGTATAACATTCAGAAACAAATAGCTTAATTATGGAACGGAATAATTTATATCCCATCTTTTTAAAAGCTAAGAACCTCAATGTTTTGATTGTGGGAGGTGGCAATGTCGCAGAAGAAAAATTAACGTTTCTTTTAAAATCGAGTCCAGATGCCAATGTCACTATGGTCTCACCAATGTATAGAGAAGGAACGATTGCAATTGCTAAAACCGGAAACGTAAAACGTGTTGACGATATTTATAAAAACGGCTATTTAAAAGGGCATCATATGGTGATTGCAACAACAGATCTACCTGAAGTAAATATCAAAATATACAACGATTGCCGTTCTCAAAACAAATTGGTTAATGTGGCAGACAATCCACCATATTGTGATTTTTATATGGGAGGCATCGTAACTAAAGGCAATGTAAAAGTGGCGATTTCCACTAATGGACAATCACCAACTACAGCCAAACGATTACGTCAGTTTTTTGAAGATGTCATACCAGAAAATATTGACGATTTAGTAAAGAATCTCAATATATATAGAAAAACAATTAAAGGAGACTTTGAGCAGAAAGTTGAAAAATTAAACGAATTCACTAAAGGTTTAGTCGAAAAAATGTAGATTATGATTACAACAGATATACTTATTATAGGAGCAGGACCAACAGGTTTATTTACAGTATTTGAAGCTGGATTGCTAAAATTAAAGTGCCATTTAATTGATGCATTGCCCCAACCTGGTGGTCAATGCTCCGAATTATATCCTAAGAAACCAATTTATGATATTCCGGGATTTCCTGAGATTTTAGCCGGTGATTTAACTTCGAATTTATTAGAACAAGGCAAACAATTTCAACCTGGTTTTACTTTAGGTGAACGTGCCGAAACGATTGAGACTTTAGCCGATGGAAGTTTTATCGTTACGACAAATAAGGGCACACAACATAATGCTCCAATTATAGCTATTGCTGGTGGTTTAGGCAGTTTTGAACCAAGAAAACCACAATTAGAAAATATCGATAGCTATGAAGATAACGGTTTAGCATATTTTATTAAAGATCCAGAAGTGTATCGCGATAAAAAAGTAGTAATTGCAGGAGGAGGAGATTCAGCTTTAGACTGGAGTATCTTTCTTGCTGATGTCGCTTCAGAAGTGACTTTGGTTCACCGACGAAATGAATTTAGAGGTGCTCTAGATTCTGTAGAACGTGTTCAAGAATTAAAATTACTCAACAAAATAAACATCATTACACCAGCTGAAATTACAGGACTTCAAGGTAAACATAAAATTGAAGGAGTAGCGGTGACTAAAGATGGAGACACTCAAATTATAGAGGCAGATGCTTTTATTCCACTCTTTGGTTTATCACCAAAATTAGGACCAATTGGAGATTGGGGATTGGAGATTGAAAAAAATGCCATTAAGGTCGATACAGTAGATTACCAAACGAATATTCCTGGTATATATGCCATAGGCGATGTCAATACCTATGAAGGAAAATTAAAATTAATTCTTTGTGGTTTTCATGAAGCGACTTTAATGTGTCAGTCCGCTTATAAAAGACTAAATCCTGGAAAGAAATTCGTTCTAAAATACACAACAGTAAGTGGTATAAATGGTTTTGATGGTACAAGAAAAGAATCTCCAAAAGCAGTCGTAAAGGCAATAGTATAATGCAAGATGTTACCATTCATATTACGGACCGATATGGTGAAAAGCACACCATTTTAGCTCCAACAGACATGGCCATGAATTTAATGGAAGTGGTGCGTTCTTATGAGTTAGCGCCTGAGGGTACAATTGGAGTCTGTGGTGGTATGGCAATGTGTGCCTCTTGTCAATGTTATGTGAACTCAGCGCATAAGTTAAATACAATGGAAGACGAAGAAGAGGCGATGTTATCTGAAGCTTTTAATGTAAAAGATAATAGCAGACTGAGTTGTCAAATTCCTATTTCAGATATCTTAAATGAGTTGGAAATAGAATTAGCTCCAGAATCTTAAAGTCGCGTCAAATACATAACAATTTCTTAGGCTTTAATTAACAAAAGAGTGTTCATTTAATTAGATATTTGCACTTTATTATTAAGCCCTTTATCATGAAATTAATAAATAAGTATAAATCAGATTTTAGATTTGCTTTGCAACTTTTAGTGTTAACAGCTATAGCGTTAATCGCTACTTTATTTGTGTAAAGTCTTGTCTCTTACTTAAGTGCCTAATTGTAATTATTGACTATTTTTGCACCTCAATAATTGCCAATGCGAAATCTATTACGTACAATTTTATTACTAATGTCTATAGTACTTTATGGACAACAAGAAAAACAGAATACGTATTTTGATCTCAATTATTTTGGTGGCAATATAGCACTTCATAATAACAGTATTGCGCACTTAATTAAAGGCCATCCTGAAGGTTTTATTTTTAGTTGGAATAAGCAAACGTTTGGAAACGAAGCTTGGGAACAACGTTATAATTATCCAGATTATGGAGCATCTTTCATTTATCAAGATTTAAAGAGCGAGACATTAGGTAACAATTTTGGTCTCTACGCGCACTACAATTTTTATTTTCTGAAACGTAATGTCATGTTGCGGATAGGACAAGGTTTAAGTTTTTCTACCAATCCTTATGATAAGATTGAAAATCCAAAGAATGTCGCTTTTGGATCTGATATCTTGAGTTCAACCTATGTGATGCTTAACTATAAAAAAGACCGCCTTTTTAATCGTTTTGGTATTCAAGCCGGTCTGACTTTAATACATTATTCTAATGCCAATGTTAAGGCACCAAACACAAGTGTAAATACCATAGCTTTTAATTTGGGTGTAAACTATCATCTAGATTCCGAAGAAAGTGAATTTGTTGAAACTGTTAATGATGAAAAATTCACAGAAAAGATAAAATATAATTTTGCATTTAGATCAGGAATCAACGAAAGTGATGTCATTGGAAGTGGGCAATTTCCATTTTACGTGTTGTCTGCTTATGCCGATAAACGCTTAAGCCATGTAAGTGCCATTCAGTTTGGTGCAGATGTATTTTTCTCAAACTTTTTAAAGGAATTAATCTATTACCAATCCGTTTCGCTACCAGAAGAAAATGTAAGTGGAGATGAAGATTATAAACGTGTTGGACTTTTTGTGGGACATGAATTGTTTATTAACCGCATATCTGTTGAATCACAATTAGGTTATTATATATACTATCCTTTCGATTTTGAAGGTAGAACGTATATAAGAATAGGTTTAAAACGGTACTTCGGAAAAAAACTATTTGGTGCTATAACATTAAAATCACATGGAGCAAAAGCAGAAGCTGTAGAATTTGGAATAGGCGTAAGATTATGAGAAAATTAGTTTACATATTTAGCTTGTTCATATTTGCTTGTAATAGCGAAGATGCTAACGATTGTTTTCAAACATCTGGAAATATCATTCAACAAGAAGTTTCAGTGCCTAGTTTTGAACGCATTCTTGTTCATAAAGATGTCGAACTTATTATTAAAGACGCACCAGATTATAAAGTCACAATTGAAACTGGTGAAAATCTAATGAACGATGTTACAGTCGAAGTGGTTGGCGATCGATTGGTTTTAACAGATAATAATTCTTGCAACTACGTAAGAGATTATGGAATCACTAAAATATACGTAGAAACACCCACGCTTACAGAAATAAGAACGTCTACACAATATGATATTTCTTCAGAAGGCATTTTAAATTATGATACGCTGACCTTGATATCCGAAGATTTTAATGAAGAAAATGAATTTACCGTTGGTGATTTTAGGCTCAATATTAATTCTGAAAACCTGAATATAGAATCCAATAACCTGTCATTTTTTTATGTTGAAGGCGCGGTAGGTGATTTGTTTGTAGGTTTTTATGCAGGTGCCGGTCGTTTTGAAGGTGAAGATTTATTGGCTCAGAATGTTCATGTTTATCATCGTGGCAGTAATGATATGGTTGTAAATCCACAACAAACTTTAACAGGAAGTCTTAGAGGTACAGGAGATTTAATCTCTGTTAATGAGCCTCCAATTGTAGATATTGAGCGCATCTATACTGGGCGGTTGTTGTTTCAATAAACAATTAAGAACTCAGTAAAATTACTAACACAATACTAATTGCTAGAAAACCGATGCGTTTGTTCCAATTCTCGCTAAAAACGGTTCCGAAACTTTTGGTTCCTAAGTAATAACACCAACGTAAAGAGGTTCCTATAAGTTTTGGTAATGACTCAAAAATTGCTGTAAAAACAAACTCAATTATAACCTCCACCACTATACTATTTAGTAAGTTCTCTAAACAAACTTTCTAAACTCGCATTCTTCTGATTCAGTTGTAAAATCTTTAGTTCATTATCATGTGCAAAATCAAACACATGTGAGCGCATATCTTCTTTAGTGGAAAACGTGATTTCATAAACAAAACCATAGGTGTTCTTTACCGATTTTACTTTTGGTAATTTTAATAAAAAGGCATCTTCTACTCTAAAGTCAAATTCAACAATTACAATTTGTTCCTGGCCATCTCGTAAATCTTTCAAGTATTTATCGGCAACTACTTCCCCTTTATTAATAATAATCACACGATCGCACATGGCCTCAACTTCTTGCATAATATGCGTAGATAAAAACACTGTTTTTTCTTTTCCAATGTTTTTGATGAGGTTTCTAATATCCACTAATTGGTTTGGGTCTAAACCCGTTGTAGGTTCATCTAATATTAAGACATCAGGATTGTGCAACAAAGCATTTGCTAAGCCAACACGCTGTCTGTAACCTTTAGAAAGTTGACTTATTTTTTTGTGAGCCTCTGGTTGTAATCCCGTTAATTCTATAACCTCTTCTATGCGCGATTTAGGCGTACCATAAACATTCGCGTTAAAATTCAAATATTCTTTAACATACAAGTCCGTGTAAAGCGGATTGTGCTCTGGTAAATACCCAACACTACTTTGTACATTCTTCTTTTCTGAAGTCACGTCAAACCCATTTACACTTGCAGAACCTTCAGAAGCTTCAATATAAGTGGTTAATATTTTCATCATAGTGGACTTTCCAGCGCCATTTGGCCCCAGAAAACCAACGATTTCTGCATCATTTACCTTAAAAGAAACATTATTAAGTGCTTTCTGATCTTTGTATAATTTGGTAATGTTTGAAACTTCGATTGACATACAGATAGAATTTATTCAAAAATAGGTATTTCCGAATATTGTATTGCAATTATTGTTAATTCTTTAAAACTTTGCAATTATTTGGAAAAAACTAATTCAACAATTTTGATTTGTGAAAATAATAATTACATTAGCCCTATAATTAAAGATTTCCACTGATGTGGAAAATGAATATGAACATATCTAGAGCATATTATAACTGGTTTTATTTCTTTTTTAGCTAAAGGAACGAGACTGAGTATGTTTTATTTGAAAATATAGTTTTAAAAGTCTCGATTTAATCGGGACTTTTTTTATGCCAATTTTTTAGAAGTTGATAAATGTTGAACTGTTTTTAGAATATAAATAAGATTAATAAATTTTGAAGAAACCAATTGCAATACAAGGAATTAAAGGTTCATTTCATCACGAAGTTGTTCAACATTATTTTAATGGTGAAGCTGAAGTTGTAGAATGTATGACTTTTGATAGTGTTATTGATACACTACTAGAGGAGCAAACGGATGAAATTGTAATGGCTTTAGAAAATTCTATTGCAGGATCAATTATCCCTAATTATGCGCTAATTGATAATCATAACTTAAGTATTGTTGGTGAATGTTATTTAGATATTCAGCATAGTTTAATGGCGCTAAGTAATCAATCTATTGAAGATATTTTAGAGGTGCATTCTCATCCAATGGCTTTACTACAATGTAAAGTGTTTTTTAGAGAGTATCCGCATATAAAATTGGTGGAAGCTAAAGATACAGCTGATGTTGCAAAACAAATTTCAGAGCAAAATTTAAAAGGCATTGCAGCCATAGCGAGTAAAAATGCAGCACAATTATATGGTCTTAATGTTTTAGCAGAAAGTATTCAAACGATAAAACATAACGAAACACGTTTTGTTATTGTGCGACGTGAAAATAATCATACTGATAACGCATATATTAATAAAGCATCTTTAAAGTTTGAATTAGATCATAAACGTGGCAGTTTAGCAGCTTTGTTAAATGTGTTGAGTGATTGTAAACTTAACCTTACTAAAATTCAATCATTACCAAAAATAGATACTCCTTGGAAATATGCGTTTTTTGTTGATGTTACTTTTGTTGATTATAAAGATTATGAAAAAGCCAAGTCTATAATAGGATTAATGGCTGAGAATTTTAAAATATTGGGAGAATATAAAAATGCAAGACTATGATAGAAGTTGCAAAACGTTTACAAAATGTCGAAGAATACTATTTCTCTAAGAAATTGAGAGAAGTGGCGCTTTTAAAATCACAAGGCAAGCCCATTATTAATTTGGGTATTGGGAGTCCAGATTTAGAGCCGCCTTTTAAGGCTTCTATGCTGCTTCAAGATAGTTTATTGGATGAGAAAGCACATCAATATCAAAGTTACCAAGGCTTGCCAGAACTGAGGGAAGGAATTGCAAACTTTTATAAAACGCATTACGAGGTTAATTTAAGTTCGCAAACCGAAATATTACCACTAATGGGAAGCAAGGAAGGCATTATGCACATTTCTATGGCTTTTCTAAATAAAGGAGATAAAGTGTTAATTCCTAACCCTGGGTATCCGACGTATGCTTCAGTAACTAAACTTTTGGAAGCAAAGCCTGTGTTTTACGACTTAAAGGAAGATAATAATTGGGAACCAGATTTTGCTGCTTTAGAGCGTTTAGATTTAAAACGAGTTAAAATTATGTGGATCAATTATCCGCATATGCCAACGGGTGCAAACGCGACTAATAAGTTTTATGACAAGGTGATTGCGTTTGGAAAACGACACGATATTTTAATCGTAAACGACAATCCGTATAGTTTTATTCTGAATGATAAACCCGTAAGTATTTTAAGGTATAAGAATGCAAAGGACGTGTGTTTAGAATTGAATTCATTAAGTAAAACTTTTAATATGGCGGGCTGGCGTGTGGGCATGTTAGTTGGTAATTACGATTTTATAAGTGCTGTTTTACGCGTGAAAAGCAATATGGATTCGGGTATGTTTTATGGCATACAAAAAGGAGCTATTGAAGCTTTAAAATGTTCAGAAATGTGGTTTAAGAGTTTAAATAGTGTCTATCAAAGACGAAGAGCATTAGTATGGAAATTAGCCAAAGGACTTAATTGTACTTACGATGAGCATGCTACTGGATTGTTTGTTTGGGCAAAATTACCACCACATATGAAATCGGAAGAATTTACAGATTTAGTATTAAAAGAACATTCTATATTTATTACGCCAGGCACTGTGTTTGGTAGCAATGGTGAAGGCTATGTAAGGTTTTCGTTATGTGCTTCAGAAGACGTTATCGAAGAGGCCATTGCAAGAGTATAGTTAATAAGCAGTGAAAATTAAAAGTAAAAAGTGAATAATATTTTTATTATAGGAGTAGGATTAATTGGAGGGAGCTTTGCGTTGGACATAAAAGCGTTGCATCCAGAATGTAAGGTTTTTGGAATTGATACAACTGAAGCACATCTTGAAGAGGCTTTGCAATTAGGAGTTATTGATGAAAAGGCAAATTTTGAAGATTTAAATAAAGCAGATATTGTAATTATAGCAATTCCTGTAGATGCAACTTTAGATGTTTTACCTAAAGTTTTAAATCATATTTCGGATGACGCTATTGTCTTTGATGCAGGTTCTACTAAAGAGGATATTTGTGATAAAGTGAGAAATCACCCGAAGCGAAGAAATTATTTAGCAGTGCATCCTATTGCTGGTACAGAGCATTCTGGACCAAAAGCGGCGATTCATGGCTTGTATAAATACAAGACCAATATTATATGTGAAGTAGAGGAAACAGCCTTCAAACTTCAAGAAAAAGCATTAAAGTTGTTTTCAGATTTAGGGATGCGGATTCGTTATATGAATCCTAAAGCACATGATAAGCATATTGCTTACGTCTCGCATTTATCACATATAAGTGCGTTTATGTTAGGAAAAACGGTGATTGACAAAGAAAGAAATGAACGCGATATTTTTGATATGGCAGGCAGTGGATTTGCAAGTACAGTGCGTTTAGCAAAAAGTTCGCCAGCAATGTGGACACCAATTTTTAAACAAAATAAAGCCAATGTTATAGAGACTTTAGATGAGTATATAGATAATCTAAAGCATTTTAAACAGTTAATGGAAGACAATGATTTTGAAGCTGTTTATAACGAAATGGAAAAAACAAATCACATAAAAGATATATTAAACGGAATACAATAGTAATTAAGAATAAAAGCAAAATGGAAAACAAGAAAGAAATGAGAACTTGGTTGGATGATATGAATCTAGATCATCCATTAGTAATTGCAGGTCCTTGCAGTGCGGAAACAGAAGAGCAAGTATTGAGAATAGCACACGAGCTAAAAGATACTGATGTTAATTACTATAGAGCAGGTATTTGGAAACCAAGAACACGTCCAGGTAATTTTGAAGGAGTAGGAGCTTTAGGTTTAAAATGGTTGCAAAAAGTTAAGGAAGAAACAGGAATGAAAACCTGTACAGAAGTTGCAAACGCAGCACATGTGAAATTAGCCTTAGAGTATGATGTAGATTTATTATGGATTGGTGCACGTTCTACAGTGAGTCCATTTATTATGCAAGAAATTGCTGATGCATTAGAAGGAACAGATAAAATAGTATTGGTTAAGAATCCAGTAAATCCTGATTTATCATTATGGTTAGGAGGTATTGAAAGATTATATTCTGCAGGAATTAAAAATTTGGGAGCCATACACAGAGGATTTTCAACGTATGAAAAATCGAAATACAGAAATATACCAGAATGGCAATTGGCGATTGAGTTTCAAAATAGATTTCCAGATTTACCTTTAATTAATGATCCTTCTCATATTACAGGAAATAGAGATATGATTTTAGAAGTGTCTCAAACGGCTTTAGATCTTAATTTTGACGGCTTAATGATCGAAACGCATTTTGACCCTGAAAATGCATGGAGTGATGCTGCACAGCAGGTAACACCAAGTAGTCTTGTTCAGATTATGAAAGATTTGAAGATTAGAAAAGAATCAGATCCTGAAGCAGAATACAACTCTGAACTTAATAATTTAAGAGCTCAGATAGATGTTGTAGATAACCAGATTATTGATTTGTTAGGCAAACGTATGAAAGTTGCTGATGGTATCGGATTACTTAAGAAAGAAAAGAATGTTGCCGTGTTACAAAATAAGCGTTGGAACGAAATCTTAGGGAAAATGGTGTTAGAAGGAGATGAAAGAGGACTTAGTGAAGAATTTATTTTAAAAATGTTTAAAGCGATTCACCAAGAATCAATTATCCATCAAGAAAAGATTATAAATAACTAAAATTTAAAGGCTCGCAATTTGCGAGCCTTTTTTATATGATGCGTTTACTCATTTAAATGTACCATTCACGCATTGTCCGTTTTTTTACTTTTAGCTTCCGAGTAAGTTTGGTATATGAACCAAAACCAATTACTCATGAAAAGAATTACAATATTAATTATTGCATTATGTTTTACAGTGACTTCAATAGCGCAAATTTTAGTAACAGGAGTTGTTTCTAATGATTCTATTACTTTAGAATCAGCTAGTATCCTCATTAAAAATTCGACCAAAGGAATTGCAACAAATAACAAGGGTCAATTTAAAATTGAAGCTAATCCAGGAGATACGTTGTCTGTTTCTTATATCGGATATGAAAGCAAAGAGATAGTCTTAAATAAAGATAAACATTTAGAAATTGAATTGATTGAAGGTGGAAAGCTTAAAGCGGCTGTTGTTAATGGCTTTTTAAATGGTCGTAAGTCCATTTGTAGAGCTGTTTGTTATAGTGAGACACGATGTGGAGTTGGCATTGAAACATCTGTTAATTATAAATTATTGTCAAATCAAGTACGTCCTAAGCTCTTCCCAAATCCATCTTCAAACGGGGTTTTTCAATTAAATTTGAATGAAGATTATAATGAAGTAAAAATTTCAATAGCCAATATTTCTGGTCAAATAATTCAAAATTTAACACATCAAAAGATTAGAGAAAACGTAAGAATTGATTTGTCACAATTGACTATAGGAATTTATATTATAAACATTATAGCTGATGGAAAACAGTTAGAATTCATCAAAGCAATAAGAAGTTAAGAAAATGGCTCGTATATTTTGCGAGCTTTTTTGTTCCATTAAACAATAATGACCATCTTTGTTGTAATGACAGGAACAGTATATAAATCTACGGGCAGTTGGTACACTGTAAAAACCCTAAATGGTAAATTCTATGAATGTAGAATAAAAGGCCGTTTTAGATTGGCTGGTATTAAAAGTACCAACCCAATTGCTGTTGGCGATAAAGTAGAATTTGAGTTAGAAACTAAAAATAATACGGATACAGGCGTGATTCACCGAATTGAAGAGCGTAAAAACTACATCGTTCGTAAGTCGGTTAACCTTTCTAAGCAAACGCACATTATTGCATCAAACATTGATCAGGTGTTTTTATTAGTGACTATAGATAACCCTCCAACGTTTACCACTTTTATTGATCGGTTTTTAGTGACAGCAGAAGCCTATTCTATTAAAACAGTGTTACTATTTAATAAAGTAGATACTTATGATGAAGAGACTTTTCTAGAAGTAAAATATCTTGCTAGTGTATACAGAGCTATAGGTTACGAGTGTATTGGTATTTCTGCAACCACAGGAAAAAATATCGATCAGGTTAAATCCTTAATGGAAGGTAAAGTAAGCATGTTTGCTGGTCATTCCGGTGTTGGTAAATCTACTTTAGTAAATGCTATTGAACCGTCCTTAGATCTAAAAACCAAAGCCATTTCCTCGCAGCATAGCCAAGGACAGCATACCACAACATTTGCCGAAATGTTTGATCTTAGTTTCGATGCAGTTATTATTGATACTCCAGGAATTAAAGGATTTGGAGTTGTTGATATGGAAAAAGAAGAAGTTGGCGATTATTTTCCTGAGTTTTTCGCTTTAAAACAAGATTGTAAGTTTAATAATTGTATTCATCTCAACGAGCCAAAATGTGCTGTAAAGGATGCTCTAGAAGCTAATGAGGTTTCTTATTCAAGATACAAAAGTTATGTGCAGATTTTAGAAGGAGAAGATGAGCATTACAGAACGGATAATTGGGATGAGGCGTAATCGTTTCTAGTTAGTCGTAGTAAGGTTCGATTTAGTTATTAATATATGAGAATAGTAATACAAAGAGTTTCTGAAGCTTCAGTTGCTATAGATGATTCTGAAGTCGCAACAATTCAAAAAGGACTTTTAATTTTATTGGGAATTGAAAATGAGGATACTCAAGAAGACATTGATTGGCTCTGCAATAAAATAGCTAATCTTCGTATTTTTCCGGATGAAGATGGTGTAATGAATATCTCCCTAAAAGCTTCTGAAGGAAACGTTATTTTGGTAAGTCAATTCACACTTCACGCCAGTACAAAAAAAGGAAATCGACCAAGTTATATTAAAGCTGCGAAACCAGACATTGCAATTCCGTTATATGAAGCCTTTATTAAAACACTTCAAACGACATTAGGAAAATCTATACAAACTGGTGATTTTGGTGCCGATATGAAAGTGCATTTGGTCAATGACGGGCCGGTTACCATAATTATTGACTCAAAAAATAAAGAGTAATACCCAAGAGCAAATTACAACGCATATAATTTTAAAATTTTATTTGTCATTCCAGTAAGTAGAAATGAGTTAATACGGTTTGAAAGTCATGAGTATTCATTTATAAACTGAAATTTATCAATCAACTTTAGAAAGAAATAGGGCTCTCATCGAATAATTTAGAAACATAAGAGATTTATATCAGAAATAGTTTGGCTGTTTGTTTTTCCTTTCTATATTGTAGAACTAACCCGACAAAACTATCTAATGCTCAAATCACTACCTAGCAAGATTAACCTTTTTTCTTATGTATTGTTTTTTTCGATTTTCGGCTTTTCTCAATCTGAAGACACCTATATTGCAATGCTTGCTCCACAAGAACTAACAACAAAAGTTAATGCGATTGTTAGGTATGATAATCAAAAAATAGAGATAAATGCTATAGATAATATGGTGGTACATACAAAGCGTATCGTTACAGTTTATAACAAATACGGAGATAAGCATGCCAACTCTTTAGAATTTTATAGTGAAAACTCAAGTATTAAAACGATAGAAGCTAGAGTTTACGATAGTTTTGGTGAAGAAATAAAGAAGATAAGAAAGAATGACTTTACAGATAATAGCGCTGTAAGTGGAGGAACATTATATTCTGATAGTCGTGTTAAGTATTACGATTACACACCTACTAGTTACCCTTATACTATTGAGTTTATATCTGAAGTGAAACATAATACTACGGCTTTTATTCCCCAATGGAGACCAATCAACGGTTATTTTTTAGCCATTCAATTTGCCGAGTATAAAATTGAAAATAATTCAGGAATACCTTTAAAACTTAAAAAGGAAAATATTGAGAATAATAACGTAATTGAAGTCTCGGAGAATCATTTTAGAATCGAGAATTTTCCAGGGGTTAACTACGAATCGTATAGCCCTTCACTCGTTACATTTACTCCTAATGTAAAACCAGCACTTACGAAGTTTAATATGAATGGTGTAGAAGGTGTAAACACTAATTGGCAGGATTTTGGAAAATGGGTTTATGGAGAGCTTTTAACTGGTACAGATATATTACCGCAATCAGCTATAGACGATGTAAAAACGCTAACTGAAGGTATAGATGATAAAATTGAGCGTGCCAGATTGGTTTATAAATACATGCAAGATAGAACACGTTATATAAGTGTTCAGATAGGAATAGGCGGTTGGAAACCGATGTTGGCAGACGACGTAAGTAAGCTTGGTTATGGGGATTGTAAAGGTTTAACAAACTATACAAAAGCGTTATTAGAAGCCGTAGATGTGCCTTCGTATTATACGTTGGTTTTTGGAAGTCGTAATATTTTAGATATTGATGAAGAGTTTTCATCAGCTCAAGGGAATCACGCTATTCTTTGTGTTCCTAATAATGGTGAGAATATTTTTTTAGAGTGCACAAATCAAACTAATCCTTTTGGGTTTTCTGCTGGTTTTACGGATGATCGATCTGTATTATTAGTAAAGCCAGAAGGAGGTGAAATAGTACGAACTAAAATTTATGAAGCAGACGAAAGTCTTCAGAAAACAAACGCTAATGTTATTATGGATGCAACAGGTGGTTTTACGTCAGATGTAACTGTTAAAACTACAGGTTATCAGTATAGTCTGCATGATGGTATTCAAAATAAAACGGAACAAGATCAGCATATCTATTACAAGGACTATTGGGATAATATCAAGAATATCTTTATTGAAAATATCAATATTATAAATGATAAAGAAATTATTGTTCTAAGTGAAGCGGTTAAATTATCAGCAACAAATTATGCTTCAAAGAGTGGTGATAGACTTATTTTTCAACCCAATATGTTTAATACGGTGACTTCCATTCCTTCGAGATATACGGATCGAAAATTAGAATTTAAAGTAGAGCGTTCTTTTAAAGACTCTGATGAATTTATTATTCAATTACCAGAAGATTTTAAGGTGGAAGCCATGACAGAAGCTAAGGATATTAAAACCAAGTTCGGTACATATAGTTTTAAATTAGAAAAATTAGAAGCCAATAAGTTGAAATACACAAGAACTTATATTCTACTAAAAGGAAACTATCCAAAGGAAGATTATAAAGCGTTTAGAGAGTTTAGAAAACAGATTGTAAAACACGATAAAAGTAAAGTGGTATTAATTAAGGCTTAATGATTTCTTATATAATAATTCAACCTAATCACCAATACAATAATTAAAGACCCACTATTTACATTGGTAATAGTCTTAACTTTTTAAGTTCTCAGAATTATGGATTTAGTGAAATTTTAAACGCCTAACTAAAAGAAAAACATCCTATAAAAAATTCAGCTGCTTCTGCAGCCATTTTTATATCACAATGAAGATATAAGTTTCTTTTTTTTGTCATTAATAATTACAGATGTAAAATGACAACGGAGCTCACAGCAACTTTAAATAATAAGAAAATTATTGATAAGACGTATTCCTCTTTTTTCTCTATTATTTTTAGCAACGAAAGAAAATCCATTTAAATTGGAAGAACGTGAATATCCAATCGATTTGGTAATCCCTGATACAGGTAAATATATAGTTAATGTTTTGCTGTCAGAAGGCTCCGATGTAGAATTTCTTCCTAAGTCAGAAGTATTAGGTTTTATAATGTTAACGTAACATTTACGTATCTTGTTCAGCAAAACGGAAAATATTTGCAATTAAAGTCGCAATTAGATATTACTAATCCTTTAATTTTGCCAGTAGATTGCAAGGCGTTTAAAGCCTTTTACAGCAAAATAGTAGAAAAACAAGCGGAACAAATTGTATTAACTAAAGTATAAACATGGATATTAAAAACGCACAAAAAGAAGTTGACGATTGGATTAATGAACACGGTGTACGTTATTTTAATGAACTTACAAATATGGCGCAGCTAACCGAAGAGGTTGGTGAAGTGGCACGTATTATAGCCAGACGTTATGGCGAACAAAGCGAAAAAGAAAGTGATAAAGGTAAAGATTTAGGAGAAGAATTATCTGATGTAATGTTCGTGGTATTGTGCTTAGCAAACCAAACAGGTATAGATTTACAGGCTGCTTTTGATAAGAAAATGGATCTAAAAACAAAACGAGATCACAACAGGCATCACAATAATGATAAATTAAAGTAGTTTTGTAATTCATTTATATTTTAAAGCTTTCTTATGGACATTAGTATCCAAAAATCAAAACTAAATAATCACCAAAAGATTCAAATTACGGGATCTAAGAGTGAATCTAATCGATTGTTATTACTTCAAGCGTTATATCCTCAGATTAGTATCAATAATGTGTCTAATTCTGATGATTCAGTGCTAATGCGAAAAGCATTGATTTCAGAAACGGAACTCATAGATATTCATCATGCTGGTACAGCCATGCGATTTTTAACGGCCTATTTTTCAATTCAAAAGGATAGAGAAACTGTAATTACAGGGTCACCTCGTATGAAAGAACGCCCAATTAAAATATTGGTCGATGCTTTAAAAATGTTAGGAGCAGAAATTACGTATTTAGAAAATGATGGTTTTCCTCCTCTAAAAATAAAGGGTAGAGAATTAACGGAACATAAGGTTACTTTAGAAGCCAATGTGAGTAGTCAGTATATTTCGGCATTATTGCTAATTGCGTCTAAATTAGAAAACGGATTAGAATTAACGCTAAAAGGAAAAATAACATCTGTGCCTTATATTAATATGACTTTGAGTCTGTTAAATAGTATTGGTGTAGAAACTAGTTTTGTAGAAAACACCATTTCAGTAAAACCTAATGCAGCAAACCTAGAACCTCAAACACTAACTGTTGAATCCGATTGGTCATCAGCATCCTATTTTTATGGTTTAATAGCTTTAAGTGATGTCGATACAGAAATTACTATCGGAGCCTATAAAAACAAGAGTTTGCAAGGAGATTCTGTATTAGCTGATATTTATGAGAAATTTGGAGTTACCACGACGTTTTTAGATGAATCGATTACACTTCAGAAATCATCAAATATTGACATTAATTCTGTGGTTGAATTAGATTTAAAAAATGCACCAGATATTGCACAAACCATAGCTGTAACAGTATTTGGTTTAGGATTAGAATGTTATATGATAGGCTTACATACTCTTAAAATAAAAGAAACAGATCGTTTAGTCGCGCTTAAAACGGAATTAGAAAAGTTAGGTGCAGAAGTAATCATTACAGACCTTTCTTTACATTTAAAGCCATCAAAAACAGTTAATAGTAATATAACAATAGCAACATATAATGATCATAGAATGGCCATGGCTTTTGCTCCTTTAGGTTTAAAAGTGCCAATTGTTATCGAAAACGCTGATGTGGTGAGTAAATCATACCCTCAATTTTGGGAAGATTTTAAAGCGATAGGGTTCAATTTAAAATAAACCCTTATTTACTTGACAAGGCCTATGTTGAGATTGTATCTTTGCAATTCGAAAAAAAATAATATACATGAAATTATCACATTTCCATTTTGACCTTCCAGACGAATTATTAGCAGAACGTCCTGCAGAACACAGAGACGAATCTAGATTGATGGTTCTTGATAGAGCAAAACAAACTATCGAGCACAAGCAATTCAAAGATATTATCGATTATTTTGATGAAGGTGATGTGATGATAATGAATGATACCAAAGTGTTTCCGGCACGTTTATTTGGTAATAAAGAAAAAACAGGCGCACGTATCGAAGTGTTTTTACTACGTGAGTTAAACCAAGATCAACGTCTTTGGGATGTGTTAGTAGATCCGGCTCGTAAAATAAGAATTGGTAATAAATTATATTTTGGTGACGATGAAACTTTAGTTGCCGAAGTTATAGATAACACTACGTCTAGAGGTAGAACTTTGCGTTTCCTTTATGATGGATCTTACACGGACTTTAGAACAAAATTAACGCAACTTGGTGAAACTCCTTTGCCAAAGTATATAAACAGAGAGGTAGAGCCAGAAGATGAAGAGCGATACCAAACAATTTATGCAAAGAATGAAGGAGCTGTCGCAGCGCCAACAGCAGGTCTTCACTTTTCTAAACACTTATTAAAACGTTTAGAGATAAAAGGTGTTAAAACTGCAGAAGTCACTTTACATGTAGGTTTAGGTACATTTAACCCGGTTGAGGTTGAAGATTTGTCTAAACATAAAATGGACAGTGAAGAGATTGTAATTAAGAAAAGTGCTGCAGATATCGTAAATGAAGGTATAGAAAAGAAAAAGCGTGTTTGTGCTGTAGGTACAACATCAATGCGTACTATTGAAAGCTCAGTATCATCAAACGGAAGATTAAACGAATTTGAAGGATGGACTAACAAATTTATATTTCCTCCTTATGAGTTTAGCATTGCTAATTGTATGATTACTAACTTTCATACGCCAAAATCTACGTTGTTAATGATGACATCGGCTTTTGCAGGTCATGATTTTATGAAGAAAGCATACGAAGAAGCGGTAAAAGAAAAGTATAAATTTTACTCTTATGGTGATGCAATGTTAATCATCTAAGCACAGCAATCATAAACTATAAAAAAAGTCTCTTCATTGAGGCTTTTTTTTGTTTTTAATATTTTTGGCGTTACCCAAGGGTCAGGCTGTTCGCTGCAAGTCCTTGTAATTTGGATAAAAGATCCAAATTTCTGTGGGCTTTCCACTATAGCCAAGTTGAATATGTATTTTTGTATAAATAAATTGAATTATTTTTAGATTAATAGAAACGAAAAAATCTTAGCATAGCCTGTGTTACGGTACTATTTTTTTGTAAAGAGTAAGCTAAAAAGAAACGATTTATGACAACATTACATGTTTAATTTGGCATTTATCCTTAACGCGCCATCCGATGTTCACCTGTTACTTTAAACCAAATATGATACTCTAAATCGATATGAATTGAGATTTTTATCTTTGCAGCATAGCGACTTTACGAGAAGCCTCAATTTTAATAATACATTCACTACTTTTGCAAAATATGGAAACCAAGAAAAAAGACGTAAGAGCACTAACCAAAGACCAATTAAGAGATTTCTTTGTCTCACAAGGAGATAAAGCTTTTAGAGGGAATCAGGTTTACGAGTGGTTATGGCAAAAGTCAGCCTATAGTTTTGAAGATATGACTAACGTATCTTTGGAAACACGACAAATGCTAGAAGATAACTTTGTTATTAACCATATAAAGGTAGATCAGATGCAACGTAGCTCTGATGGTACTATTAAGAACGCTGTAAGACTTCACGATGATTTAATTGTAGAATCTGTACTTATACCAACAGCAACTAGAACTACAGCATGTGTGTCGTCTCAGGTGGGTTGTAGTTTAGATTGTAGGTTTTGTGCGACGTCGCGATTAAAACGTATGCGGAATCTAAATCCAGATGAAATATACGATCAAGTGGTAGCTATAGATAACGAAAGTAGATTATACCACAACAGACCGTTGAGTAATATTGTTTTTATGGGAATGGGAGAACCTTTAATGAACTATAATAACGTTCTTAAAGCCATAGATAAAATCACATCACCTGAAGGTTTAGGAATGTCACCAAAACGAATTGTGGTATCAACCTCTGGAGTGCCAAAAATGATTAAGAAGATGGCAGATGATAATGTGAAATTTAAGTTAGCAGTTTCACTGCATTCTGCAATCGATGAGATTCGTACGTCTATAATGCCATTTAACGCAACATTTCCCTTAAGCGATTTGAGAGAATCTCTTCAATATTGGTATGCCGCAACGAAGAATAGAATAACTTATGAGTATGTGGTTTGGGATGGTATCAATGATAAACGAAAAGATGCAGAAGCTCTAGTTGAGTTTTGCAAATTCGCACCTAGTAAAGTCAATCTTATAGAATACAATCCTATTGATGATGGCGAATTTCAGCAAGCCGATTCAAAAGCCATAGATATGTATGTTAGTGTTCTTGAGGCTAATAATATTACGGTAACTGTAAGGAGAAGTAGAGGTAAGGATATTGATGCCGCTTGTGGACAGTTGGCTAATAAAAGTTAAATCATTTTTAAATTAAGACATAAAAAAAAAGCGGCAATTGCCGCTTTTTTCATTTTTAATATTTGTAATCAGAAGATTATTCTTTCGTTACTCTCAATGTTTGCGTTTTATCTCCAGAAGTAATTTTAACTAAATAAAGTCCATTTGATAATTCAGACATGTCAATAGATGAATTAGTAATCTCATTTTTAGAGAAACTTGCAACGTTTTGACCTAATAAGTTAAACACTGTAACATTATCAATTTCTTGAGATGATTTAATGTTTAAAATATTAGCAGTTGGATTAGGGTATACACTAAAAGTAGTTAATGCGTTTTCATCAATACTTAATAATGTATCATCAGTAGTAAAACTCCATACAGTTGTAGTTGTTGTTGCTCCAAAACAATTAACAACATCAATACTCCAATAGTAAGTAGTGCTTACAGCTAAACCAGTAATTAGGTCACCACTGTTAATCCCTTCAAGAGTTTGTGTAGGAGGGTTGGTTCCGCCAATATTTAAATTGTATGTTTCACCATCTATTGCTGGAGCTGTCCACTCAAATGATAATCCACCGTCTGGTGAGCTTATTGCAACAGCTGTTTCTCCATCTGCAGGATAAGGTGCAGTTGCTGTTGATGAAGGTATTGTAGTCTCATTACAAACAGGGCAATTTTCTCCATCAGTACCAGTAATAGCAGGAAATCCATTATTAACTGCTGAATTTGTTGAAGTACCACAAGCAACTCCTTCTTCAGAAATTACAATAGTATATGTTCCTGCTTCAGTAGCTGTCCATGTTATTGCGCAAGTAGATCCTGCGTCTAAACCAACAGCATCAGTAGCACCAGAAGGAGCAATAATTGTATAGCTAGGTACCCAAGTACCAGCACCATCACCATTACATAGGCTAAAAGTGTAAGTGTATCCAGATATTATATTGTCCATTAAATAAGCTTCATCTGCCCAAGCTGAAAATGTAAGTTCATTAAAAGGAGATCCAGTTCCATCGTCACATGGCGCACCACCAAATGTGCCATTGAAATCAGTGTATGGTCCTGCTGCTGAGTCGACCGTACATTGTGCAGAAATTTGATTGCTAAATATGAATGTAAATAAAGCAAAAAGTAATAAAGTAATTTTTTTCATGTGTTTTTGATTTTTTAATTAGTAGGTATAAAGTTACAAATTATTCTGAGGAGTAAAAGTTAAAATTTCTATTTTCGTAATGAATGGAGTGGATTCAGCTCTATTTTAGATATTTATTTTATGGCTATTAATTAAATGTTGCTTATTTAACTAAGAAGATTTACTAAGGAATAACATGTTGTAAAAAAGCATTTTTATGATTTTAGAATTAATATAACAACCTGCGGCTTAATCTTTTTAACCCTTTTTTTGTGCCTTTTGATGAAAAATATTAATAATCTAACCCACACTACTTTGTTTATTGATCCCAAACTTTAATAGCAGATTTTACTAAAACTGATTTTTTTTTTTTGAATTACAGGTTAAAGAAGTTTTAGAGACTAAAATTTATGGTAAGCCATTATGTGTAATCAAAGTAGTAATTCTTTTCTTTATGAATTTGTTATGAATTCATCTTATTTTTTATAAAATAACAGTTCAGACACGTCTTTATTATCAAGTTCGAATAAGAAAGTTAAATAATCATTTTGAATTTGTTTCAGTAGTAGAAAATTTATAAATTGGTTATTTAATCATTAAATAAAACTGAAAGACATGAAAAAAACATTACTCGTATTATTTTTAGTTCCATTATTTTCATTTGGTCAAAACCTTTTTAGCGAAGATTTTGAGGTTATAATAGATTTATCTGCAGAAGGATGGACCTTGTATAATGATGGAAATATTCCTCAATCAGGTTATTCTCCAATTATCACAGATGCTTGGAGTATTGTTGATTGGGAAGCTGAAGAAGGGAACTTTGCGGCTGCCACAACGTCATGGTTCACAGTGCCTGCATCAGCGGATCGTTGGTTGGTAACACCTGGTATTGCAATACCTGAAGGTGCAAATGCTACATTGTCGTTTAAAATAAGATCACATGATGTGGAACCTTGGGCAGACGGCTATACACTTAAGATTTCGACAGGAACGGCTTCTAAAGCAGATCTATCAACTGATTTACTAGTTGTTGCTGCGGCAGAGAATGATCTTTTAGAAAATGTAACAACGACAACTGTAGATTTAAGTTCGTATAATGGAGAAACCATTTTTCTCGCTTGGGTAAATACCCATACTGACGGAAATTTATTAAGTTTAGATGATATTTTAATTGATGGAGTCTTAAGTGTAAGTGACTTTAGTAAGGTAGCTACGGCTATTTACCCAAATCCAACAAATAGCGAATTTAAAATCGATTTGGTTAACTTAAATGATTCTAATAATTTTGACATTTCAATTATAGATATTAGTGGTAGATTATTAAAAAAGTATAATGTTCAAGATTCTTATGATATTTCGGACCTTAGTACTGGTACTTATATTGTTAAAATTACTGATGGAGCTAATTCTTATACTCAGCAATTAGTAAAAAAATAAATTTTAAGTTTGTAATAATTTTAAAAAACCATTTTCAAAAGAAAATGGTTTTTTAATATCTAATTGTTAGTAAAATGGAATTCGTAAATTACTATAGGTAATACATACATTATTCTTTTGCTTTTATTTATTGTAAAAAGCTTAACATTAATTGTAGTTTTGTGTAATTCGAGAATCGATTTTTGAGTTTATCCATAAAAATGAAAATAACCGAACAGATAAAACAACCTATTGCCTACGAGATGGATCTTTTTGAACAAAAGTTTCAACTCTCTATGGCTAGTAAGGTAGCACTTCTCAATCGTATTACTCATTATATAGTAAACCGTAAAGGCAAACAAATGCGACCAATGTTTGTGTTTTTGGTAGCAAAAATGATGAATAACGGAGAGGTTTGCGAGCGCACCTATAGAGGTGCTTCGGTTATTGAGCTCATTCATACCGCGACATTGGTTCATGATGACGTGGTAGACGATAGTAACCGAAGACGTGGATTCTTTTCAATTAACGCCCTCTGGAAAAATAAGATTGCCGTTCTCATTGGTGATTTTTTACTGTCTAAAGGGTTATTACTTTCTATAGATAATAATGATTTCGATTTACTAAAAATCATCTCTGTCGCTGTACGCGAAATGAGCGAAGGCGAATTACTTCAAATAGAAAAAGCGAGACAGCTAGATATCACCGAAGATATATATTACGAAATCATCCGACAAAAAACCGCAACTTTAATTGCGGCCTGTTGTAGTTTGGGTGCCGCTTCTGTAAAGCCTAATTCACCAGACGTAGAAGTCATGCGTAAATTTGGTGAGTTAATAGGTATGGCATTTCAAATTAAAGATGATTTGTTCGATTATGGTAAAGAGGCCATCGGTAAACCAACAGGTATAGATATTAAGGAGCAAAAAATGACGCTTCCACTAATTTATGTACTTAATAATTGTACTAAGAAAGAAAAGTCGTGGTTA
The DNA here is from genome assembly GCF_000427335.1 of Winogradskyella psychrotolerans RS-3. Taxonomy (GTDB): domain Bacteria; phylum Bacteroidota; class Bacteroidia; order Flavobacteriales; family Flavobacteriaceae; genus Winogradskyella; species Winogradskyella psychrotolerans. The sequence goes on from NZ_ATMR01000102.1 coordinate 44,136, forward strand.
ATTAATTCGGTTAAAAATCATAATAAAGATAGAAAACGAGTTAACGAGGTCATTACTTTTGTTAAAGACAATGGTGGCTTGGATTATGCGGTTTCTAAAATGAAAGCTTTTCAAGAAGAAGCCTTAACTATATTGGCAAATTACCCCGAATCACCTTACAGAGCATCTCTTAAGCTTATGGTGGACTATGTTATTGATCGAAAGAAGTAATTTAATAATCTTTATTTTAAAAAATAGCGCTATAATAAATTAGAGCCTTTTTTATAATGCAAGCTTTATGACTATCAATTCTGTTTTTCTTTTATCTGGGTTCGTCATTTCTATGGTGCTCAGCTATTTTTTTGTTAAAAGGTTAGGTAAAAGTGGCTGTATGACTTTTGGCTATATAAGTCTAGTAATACTCTCTATTAATAGTTTAGCTATCGGTTCATTGTTCTTTATGTATAGCGCTAGTTACGATATTTACGCAGTGCTAACATCTGGGCAAAATTATACATCAACTGTTGTTAGTTTTACATCAGAAGTCCATTATGATTCAGATGATGGAAGTTCATATATGATGTACACACCAACAGTAAGATTTATAACTCAGAATAATGAGGAGGTTCATAGAGAATTAGATTTCTCTACCTCCAGTATGCAAGTTGGAGATATCTATAAAGTTAATTATAACAAAGCATCAGGTAAGGTTATTACACTCGGTTTTAATCTCGTAATAAAATTTATAGGAGCATTTATCTTCTGTTTTATATTTTTATTTCTATGTGTAGGTATATGTATGTATGCTTTTAATTTTGAGATGACAAGCTATAAAGATTCAATTGCTAAGGTTGGTCTTTACTTTTTTATTCCATTTCTTATGATTGGTTTTAACTTATTACTGATTTATGGCATATTCTATGGTAACACGGTGCCTGCTTGGGTAACTCTTATGCTAGTCTTCTTTTCGATAATGCTTACGCTTGGAACCTTAGGATATTTTAAAATGATGTTTTCTACAAATGAGCCTAAAACGGAAAAATTAGGTGTAAAAAAGTGGAAGCATCATAGGAGAATTAAAAAATAAATCAAATTATTACATAATTTAAATAACTAATATTCAGTACGTTAAAATTTATTTTCGATTTTTTTTATTTTCAAAGCAACCTTTAATAACAAAATTGCGTCTTTATAAATAGAAAGGCATCTGAACGTTATCAGAATTTAAACCAAACCATGAAAGTTATTCAACTTCATAAAAACGAAACTAAACTTATAGAGCGCGCTGCGAAACAAAATCGTGAAGCACAGCATGTATTGTACGAGTTACATGCGCCAAAAATGTTGAGTGTTTGTAGGTACTATATAAAAGATGTGTATCAATCAGAAGAGGTAATGTTGAATGGTTTTTTTAAAGTGTTTAAATACTTAAAAACGTATAAACATGAAGGTAGTTTTGAAGGTTGGATAAGACGAATTATGGTTCGCGAAGCTATTTCATATTTAAGACAAAAGAAGACTATAGAATTTGCAGTTGAAGATGATTATTTGGATCAAGGCTCAGAAAACAACATTAATACAAATATCGAAGTTGCAGAAATACAACAACTCATAGATAGTTTACCAGAAGGATACCGAATGGTTTTTGTAATGTATGCGATTGAAGGGTATAAGCATAATGAAATTGCTGAGTTATTGAAAATATCAGAAGGCACTTCAAAATCACAATTGTTTAAAGCACGACAGATGCTTCAAAATAAATTAAAAGAATTAAATAACAACAGTTATGGCACCAATTAAGTTTGAAGAAAATATAAAGGATAAGCTGGAGAAGCGAACCTTGTCGCCATCATCAGAAGGTTGGTCTAAGCTATCTGAGCGTTTAGATGCAGAAGATAACAAATCTAAAAAACCAATGTTTTGGTGGTTAAGTATAGCCGCAGGTTTATTGATTATGATTGCGATATCAATACCGTTTTTTAGTACACCAGAATCGGAAATGGTGTTGCCTCAAATCGTTGAAGAGGAGGTGATAGAGCAACAATTAAATAATGAAATCTTAAAACCAAATCAAAAAGAATCCATTAATGTTGTGGTTAAGGATAAAAACGTAGAAGATAAAAAAGAGGATTTAGCAGCAGATAACAAGTCAAATAAAATAGATTACAAAAAAACGGTAAACAAAAAGTCTGAGTCTCAAGATCAATTAGCAAACACGGGTGAGCTAAAGAGGAAACGTATTCTTCTAAATGAGGAAGAGCGACTTAATAACGAAGCACAACGTCTTTTAAAAGAAGCAAAGTTAAAAATTGCAGTAGCAGAGGCTATCGTTACTTTAAAGTCTGAGAAAACATCAGTTACAGATCGAGAAATAGATTCTTTATTAAAAATGGCGAGTAAAGAATTGTTTAAGCAAAACATCCAGAATGAATCATCAAGAACAGTAGATGCAAATAATTTATTAATGAGCGTTGAAGATGAAATGGGACAATCCTTTAGAAGTAAAGTATTTGAGGCCTTAAAGGAGAGTTACGGAACGGTTAAAACTGCGGTTGCAAATCGTAATAACTAAGTCCCTTTAAAAAAAGGGATCTCATTAAGAGACCCTAGAACAAGAATCAAATTAGTTTGGTTGGTAGCGTAGCCGAAGTAAACATCAATAATCAATAAATCAAAAAACGAACAGTTATGAACAGCATTACAAGATTGGTAGCATGCTTAGTGATAGCACTAGCATTTACAACAGTACAAGCACAAGAAACAAAGGTTGATAGCACTAAAACGTCAGCGAATCACTTAAAAATTGAATCACTTAAAGATCTCAAAATTAACATCGAAAATGAAGAAAGAGATTTTTTAAAATCAGAAATAGCAGCGATTAATCAACGCTTAGATGACGGTAAAATAACAGCAGCAGAAGCAGAAAACTTAAAGAAGGAAGCTGCAAAAAACAGAGCTCTAAATATTGAAAATCGTTTAGCTATTATAGATAATAAAATCGAATTATTAAAAAGAAACGATGATACTTATAGTGTTGAAGATGGTGAAGAATATGGTTATGTCCTTAGGATAGGATCTGGAGAAGAAGACAAGGAAAGCTTTGTTTATTTTGGAGAAAAATCTAATGATAAGCCTAGAAAATATGATAGACGTACAACTACAAATGTTGTCTTTGCTTTAGGATTTAATAATGCTTTAATCGAAGGACAGAGTCTTAGTGATTCACCATATAAAATAGCTAACTCTGATTTCTATGAATTAGGCTATGCTTGGAAAACTAGAATTTTTGAAGACTCTAATTTCTGGAGATTAAAATATGGCTTCTCTTTTCAGTGGAATAAATTTGAAATGAAGGATAATAATTATTTAGTGAATACTGATGGCGAAATTTCGCTTCAAGAATTTCCTTCAGATTTAAATAAGTCAAAGTTTAGAACAACTAATTTAGTATTTCCAATGCACATAGAATTTGGACCTTCTAAAAAAATTGAGAAAGACAATTACTTTAGATATTCAACGCACAAAAAATTAAAAGTAGGTTTAGGTGGTTATGCAGGTTTAAATATTGGTAGCATGCAAAAACTAAAGTACAAGGACGATGGTGATAGAATAAAAAATAAGCAACGTGGTGGTTATGAGGTTAACGAATTTGTGTATGGCTTAAGTGGTTATGTGGCTTTGGGAGAAATTGCTTTATATGTAAAATACGATCTTAACCCAATATTTAAAAATCAAGTGGTAGATCAAAATAATATTTCAGTAGGTATACGTTTTGATATGGATTAAATCAATCAATTTTTGGGTGTTAAAAAGTCTTAATCGTATTTTAGATTAAGGCTTTTTGTTTGTGTCGATTTCCTAAAGGTTATTGACAATGTTAAATCCAATTTATAATAATAATGTCGAAATGAGATGTTTTAATTTGAGCATCTTTAGTAGTTGTGAAGAATCAATCTGTCATTAAGTAGTCTTATAGCAAAAATCAAATTAGTTTTTATGAATAGCTTTTAATACAAATTGTTTTATCTTAAATTTGCAAACTTGCTAAAACACTAAAATTGATCTCACAAAACTCCATTGCACAAGTATTTGAAACCGCTCGCGTAGAAGAGGTAATTGGCGATTTTGTACAGTTAAAAAAAGCGGGTACAAACTATAAAGGCTTAAGTCCTTTTAGTGAAGAACGTTCTCCAAGTTTTGTGGTGTCGCCAGTTAAACAAATTTGGAAAGATTTTTCGAGTGGAAAAGGTGGTAATGCCGTGACATTTTTAATGGAGCACGAGCATTTTACGTATCCTGAGGCTATAAAATATTTAGCAAAAAAGTACAATATTGAAATAGAAGAAACTGAACGCACCGACGAAGAAAGAGCACAAGCAGATAACCGCGAGAGTTTGTATTTGGTGAGTGAGTATGCTAGTAGTTATTTTCAGAATGTACTGCATAAAACAAATCCAGGAAAAGCCATTGGTTTAAGCTATTTTAAAGAGCGTGGCTTCACAGAAGAAACCATTAAGAAATTCGACCTTGGTTATTCTTTAGACGAGTGGCAAGGGTTTACAGATGATGCCTTAGGTAAAGGCTATAAACTTAATTTTTTAGAGCAAACCGGTTTAACTATTGTTAAAGGAGAAAAACGTTTCGACAGATTCAAAGGCAGAGTGATGTTTCCTATTCATAGCATGAGTGGGCGTGTTCTTGGTTTTGGTGGACGTATTTTAACCAATGATAAAAAAGCTGCCAAATATCTAAATTCACCAGAGAGTGAAATCTATCATAAAAGTAAGATCTTGTATGGTCTATATCATGCTAAACAAACGATAGCAAAAGAAGATAATTGTTACTTAGTAGAAGGTTATACAGATGTCATTCAGTTTCATCAAACAGGTATTACCAATGTGGTGTCTTCTTCTGGTACAGCCTTATCGCCAGATCAAATTCGCTTAATTAACCGTTTAACAAATAACATTACCGTTCTGTTTGATGGTGATGCCGCAGGAATTAGAGCATCTATTCGTGGTATCGATTTAATACTAGAGCAAGGAGTAAATGTTAAAATTTGTACGTTTCCTGATGGTGAAGATCCTGATAGTTTTTCTAAATCAAACACCTTAGAAGAGCTTACGGCTTATCTTGAAGGGAATGCCAAAGATTTTATTCAGTTTAAAGCCTCGCTTTTAGTTAAGGAGGCTAATAATGATCCGATTAAAAAAGCGGAGACCATTCGCGAAATCGTGAACAGTATTGCTAAGATTCCCGATCAGATAAAACGTGAAATTTACATTCAAGAATGTGCGCGTATTATGGATATTAGCGAGAATGTACTATTTACAACTTTAGCACAAATTAATAATAAACAGGCTCAGGATAATAATAAACCCAAGTCGTATACTTCATCTAGTTCTTCTGATCCAAATGAACCTCCATTTGAAGTTTTTAGGAATGAAGAGCCTAGTCGTAAGCCAAAAGTTGATATTCAATATGAATTAGAGAAAAAAATTATTGAAATTTTGATGCTTTATGGTGATAGAACAGAGCAGTTTGAGGACTTAATTCTACAAGAGGACGAGACCTCAGGGGAGTTGCTTTTAGAGCCAACAAAACATGAAGCGCGTGTATTTGAGAAAGTATATTTAGATCTTCAAGAAGATGAAATGCAATTTTCTAATCCACAATTTAAAGCACTTTATTATTCTATTATTGATAAATTGAATCAAGAGGAAGGGTTTTTAACCAAAAATTTCATCAATCAATTAGATCAAGATGCAGCAAGTACAGTTACAAGTATTTTAATGGAGGATGAGCGCTATAATCTACACGATTGGGAGCGTAATCTAATTATACCTAAAGAAAAGAAAGATTCTGTGTCACAGCTAGTGAGTCAAACTATTCTAAGTTTACGTTGTCATTTAATTGATCAAAAAGTAGCCGAATATAAAAATGAAACCTTAAAAGAAAATGTCGATCTACGTGTTATAATGGAAGATGTAAAAGATTATGTTGGTCTTAAAATGTTGTTGTCTCGTAAGTTAGGCAAAGTTTTGGGCTAGTAATAAAATCTTATTAGGTTAAATTGTGATGCTTCGCTTGGTGAATTAAATCAACAATATTTGTGACATTTAACTTCTTAAACAATCGGGCTTTATACGTGCTAACTGTTTTTTCGTTAATATCTAATTCTTGCGCTATTTCTTTATTTTTACGACCAATAGAGAGTAGTTTTAAAACTTCAACCTCTCTAGTAGATAGCTTTTTAAACATGCGACTTCTGCTTTTGCGTGTGTCTTCATAACGGAAATGCTTATCCATTTTTTCGCTTAGAGACGTTTCGCCAGCGCTAATTTTTCTAATGGCAGTTTCTATTTCGTCAACGCTAGCTCCTTTGTTTAAATATCCAGAAGCACCTGCTTTAATTGTGCTTATGGCATATATTTCTTCAGGTTGATGACTAAACATTAAAACCTGAACAGATTTGTTTTCCTTTTTTATGGCTCTCAGTGCAGTAATTCCGTTAAGTTCTGGTAAGTCGATTTCAGATATAATAACGTCAACTTTATTGCGTCTTACAAATTCAAATATCTCAATTCCACTTCCTAAACTACCAATGACTTTAAAATCTGCTTTACTGTTTAAAAATAGTTCTAATCCTGTCCTTACAATAGGATGACTATCTACAATCAGAATATGTATCATGATAATTGTATTTTGGTTTTTGGTTAGGGTTAATATTTACTTTGTATAATGTTAATTTCAAAAACTGTGTGGATGCTTATTGAGTAAAAATAGTTAAAAATTAAATAATTTAGCTAATTTGTTTGGTAAAATGCAATAATTATTTTAAATTTTTAGGAATTTCACAAACTGGTATTGGGTTCATTTTGTGTTTGTTGGAAGAGTTGTAACGCATATAAATAGTAATGACCTCGCGTTTTCTGCCTTCAAAATCGCTAGCAGTCTTACCTTCTTCTGTAACTTGCATTGCCCATTCCAACTCTGGGTAAGACGCTCCAATTTGATCTTCATCGCTACGAGCATCTCCAAAGAGACCATCGCTAGGAGCAGCTTTTATAATTGATTGTGGTACGTTTAAATAATTTCCAATAGCATACACTTCTGATTTCATTAAATCGGCAATCGGACTTAAATCAACTCCGCCATCACCATATTTTGTGTAAAAACCTACACCAAAATCTTCAACCTTATTACCTGTACCTGCTACTAAGAGTCCTAAAAGTCCTGCGTGGTAGTATAACGTTGTCATTCTCAAACGAGCTCTAGTGTTGGCTAATGCCATATCAACAGTAGCTTGATTGCTGTTTAAACTTACTTCTGTTTTAAATTCTTCAAAAACAGGAGTCAAGTTTACAACGGTATCTTTTACATTAGGAAACTGACTTTTTAAAAACGAAATATGTTCTTGGGCTCTTGTGACATGACTTGGAGCTTGGTGAATTGGCATTTCTATGCATAAAACATCAAAACCAGTTTTGGCACAAAGTGTAGAAGTCACTGCGGAATCAATTCCTCCAGATATTCCAATAACAAAACCGTTTACTTTGGCGTTTGTGGCATAGTCTTTTAGCCAATTTACAATGTGATTTACTACGTTTTCGGTTTGCATAATTTTTAATTTTTAAAACAAAGAAGTGTACCTTTGCACAACAAAAATAACGCAATCGAGTTAGGATTAAAAATATTTTACCAGATGCAGATAAGAATTTACTTTATTTTATTAACAGTTTTTACAATGCTTTCTTGTGATAAGGAATCTAAAGTTGAACAAGAAATCGCTAAAATTGAAGTCAATTTTAATGTAGAACGTTTTGATAAAGCATTTTATGAAGCAACTCCCAAAGATTTATCGCAGTTAAAAGCGGCTTATCCATTTATGTTTTCTAAACATACGCCAGATTCTATTTGGGTGAATAGAATTAATGACACTTTACAGAATGAAATTTTGCAAGAAGTCGATTATGCTTTTAAAGATTTTAAGGAGCCAAAAGAAGAGTTGGTTGCCATGTTTCAACATATTAAATATTATGATAAAGTATTTTCTGTGCCAAGAGTTATAACCTTAACTAATGATGTACAGTATAGAGATAATGTTATTGTTACCGATAGCATTGCTTTGATAGCCTTAGATAATTATTTAGGGGAAACTCATCGGTTTTATGTAGACGGTAATATACCAGCGTATTTGGCTAAAAACTTTACACCGGAGCGGATTGTGGTGGATTTAGCTGATGGTTATGCGAAAAAATATGTTTTTCAAGCCAACAGAAAAACCTTGTTAGATGAAATGATTTACTTCGGAAAATTACTCTATTTTAAAGACGTTATAATTCCGTTTAAAACAGATGCTGAAAAAATTGGTTATTCTGAACTGCAACTAAAATGGGCAGAAGCCAATGAAAGTCAGATCTGGAGTTATTTTATTGAAAAAGAATTATTATACAGTACAGACCCTAAATTGCCAAACCGCTTTATTGCAGATGCTCCGTTTACAAAGTTTTATCTTCAATTAGATAATGAGTCGCCAGGGCGTTTAGGTCAATATTTAGGCTGGCAAATTGTAAAAGCTTATGCAGAAACTACAGGTGAGGATATGATGAAAATTATGCAAACTGAACCTGAAGAAATATTTAGAAAATCAAAATTTAAACCAAAAAAGTAATGTCTAAAGTTATAAAATCTAAAATAGTATTAAACGTTGAACTCGATGAGAATAGAGTGCCAGAAAAACTAAACTGGTCAGCTCAAGATGGTGGAGTAGATAACGAAGAGGCTAAAGCGATCATGTTATCCGTATGGGATAGTAATGCGCAAGAAACTTTAAAAATAGACTTGTGGACTAAAGATATGCCAGTAGATGAAATGAAACTTTTCTTTCATCAAACTTTGGTGACCATGAGCGATTCATTCTTAAGAGCGACACAAGACGAAAAAATGACTGGAGATATGAAAGATTTTTGTGATTATTTTGCTGAAAAGCTTGAGCTTAAAAAGTAGAATACCTTAGTTACGGTCTAGATTATGATCCGTTTTATAGTATGGAACGAAATTAAAGCTGTCCGATTCGATATTCATATAGTTTGTCTTGTTTCTTCTTTTATGTTGCACAAAGCCAGTTGTATTGTGAATTTGCCAAACAGTAAGCTCGTTTAATCGTCCTGAAAAGGTTTTCATATCAATCTCATTTTTTTGAATCATACGATCAACAGTTTTCTGATCTACTATTTTTAATATCTTTTCAGAACTAGAACCGTTGTTTATCTTATGAATGACCCAATAGGTAGATTTTGCAGTGTTTTCTGCGTTTTCTCGTGGTCGTATTGATGTTTTAGATGTGAAGCCTTTACTTAGTGTAAGCGACTTTTCTTCTTTTATAAAAGGTGTAGCTGTTTTTCCGGATAGACTTAAGTCGGTCCTCCCGGTATTATTCTCAGAACCAAAGGGTTCTTTTTTAACTGTAGAAACGACTTTTGAAGGCGATATGTCTTTACTGTAAGGACTTGTAGTGGTAGTTAGTAAAGGAGTTAATTTCTGTAAATTGAAACTTTCATTTCGCAACAGCGTAATAACAATAAGTTTGTCAATTAGGACTGCTTCAACGGCATAACGACCTACAGGTATGTCTGCAATTAGAAGTTTTGCATTTGTATCTTTTACTTTAATGATACGTTCAAAATCATCATTGAAAATCATGATTTCGTAAATAGTACGTTCAGATTTAAAGATGATGCTATCTTCAGTTTTATTAAGGTGGTGTTGTAGCTCTTTAGCTCTATTGTTTACATTTTGAAGTAGTACGGATTTTTGCCCATAAACTAGGGATGACAAAAGTAACAATACGATGAAGTATAGTCGTCTCATAATAAGTAGGTTTTTTGTTTTGGGGAACAATTTTAATACCAAGCAAAACAATTAAATTACTTTAATATTACAGACAAAGTTATGTGCTTTTTAGAGCGCTGCATTAAAATTTAGATGCATGGTATATTTCTTTGATAATGTGTTATGTCCACCGATATAACACATATAATAACGTGGAAAGTGTTGTTTGTTTTATGCTAAAATCAAGCTAATTATTATTTAAAATCTATAAATTTTGAATATTATTAGTTGTAGAATAATAAGGAATGTGATTATATAGATCGGTTGATGATGAATATACGAATTCTGGATTCGAAACCTGGTTTTCCATAAATTCGCCTTTGTTATAGACTTCCCAAACCGTCAACTTATTTAGTTTACCAGAGTCACTGTTAATCTCAAGTTTATGTCTATGAATCATTTTGTCTACTGATTTCTGATCGGCTAATCTCATAGTTTTACTAGAGCCACTTTCATTAATGATTTGTGTTTCTGTCCAAAAATATTTTTGATTTTTAGCGCTATGATTTTTTGCTTTCCCACCAGTTAAAATAAACTCTATACTTTTATTTGGGGAACTCTTAATGACTTTTAGCTCTTCATCTAACATCATTCCTTTTCCTTCTATTATTTGTTCCATGTTATGATACAGGCCCGAATTAGAAGTGTCATTATAATCGTCATGCTTAATTAAATCCATAACGATAATCTTTTCATCTATTCTGGTCTCTATTATAAAATTTCCATTCGGGATATCTTTTAAAGAGATTTTGGTGTTGTTAGCTTCTACAATAATCAGTTGTTCGTAGTTTTCATTGAAAATTTCAACTTTTAAAATCTTAGAATCACAACCTAACATTAAGCTGTCTTTGGTAGAGTTTAAACTGTGTTTTAATTCTTTTGCTTTTGGATTCGTGTTTTGAAGTAAAATTATGTTCTGACCAAAACTTATAGAGGTCAAAAGTAGGACTAATAATGTGCTTATGTTTTTAATCATAACAATTATATTTTTAGATTAGAGAACTTGCAAATAAGCTGTTTTGGGACATCAATATTTGATTAGTATACTACTAAGTTATCACCATAAATTGATAGATAATGATATTCAAGATGTGTTACGTTTTTCCTAGATAATACACTTAAGTCCTCGTTGTAAGGCAGATAAACAAGATTTAATTACACCTTATTTCAGCCATTTTGAATTGTATTTTTCTTAAATTAGCCTATGCGGAAAATAGTATTTGGTGTTATCTTAACCTTAATTGTTGTATTCACTTTTAGATATTGTGATGATAAACAGGAAGATAAAATTGTACTAAAAGAAAGTAGTGCTTTAATTCAAGAGCAAATTAAGAATGTTGGTAAACTTGTGGTTACCGAAGGTCATTTTAGTGAAGTGTTCACATACAAGAATTCTAAAGGTGTTTTCGGTGATTTAATTTCAGCAGAAAAGAAAGCTTTAGTCATCGTAAATGCAGATGTAACTATTGGTTACGATTTAAGTAAAATTGAATATAAAATTGATGAAGCAACTAAAACACTTCAAATCCTAAGTATTCCTAAAGAAGAAATTAAAATCAGTCCAGATTTTGAATATTACGATATGCAGGCGGATTATCTTAATCCATTCGAGGCCAAAGACTATAATAGTATAAAGGAGACGGTGAACAAGTCGCTAATGAAAAAGATTGAAGCGTCTGACTTAAAATCGAATGCACAAAACAGACTAATTAGCGAATTGGCTAAGTTCTTTATGTTGACTAATTCTTTAGGTTGGACACTAGAATACAATCAAAGTCCTATTTCAGAATTAAGTGAGCTTAATAATTTAGAACGTATATTCGATTAAAACTTAGCTCAACTTCCGTTGTAGGCTACTCATTCCGCCACCATTTATAGCATCAACACCTTTAGACTTCAGTAGACTTGCTGCACTACCAGAACGCATGCCACTTGCACAATAGGCTATAACAGGTTTGTTCAACTTCTTAACTTCATTAAATCTATCACCTAATTCCTGAACCGGAATATGTACTGCATTTTTAATATGACCGCCTTGGTATTCGCTAGGTGTTCTAACATCTAAAATTACAGCATCTTTTTTTAAGTATTCTGCAACCTTGTTAGTCGATTTTCCAAATAGAGCATTTAATAGTCCCATGGTATTTATTTTTAAGCAAACTTCTGAAAAGTTAAAAGAAGCCTTCGTAACCAAAGTTACATTAAAATTACGTTGCGCTTAAAATTCTGACTATTTTAGTACTTTAGAGCGCCATGAAACAAGAGACACGTCAAGAAGAAATTATAAGAGTTGCAGCCAAACTCTTTAAAGAAAAAGGTTATAGTGCAGTTACTATGCGAGATTTAGCCACAGCTATGAATATCAAAGCTGCGAGTTTATACAATCATATCAATTCCAAACAAGATATATTAGAAAGCATCATTATTTCTATCGCAGAAAAATTTACAGTAGGTATGACCTCCGTTCTTGCAAGTAATGCTACTTGTATCGAAAAACTAAAAGAAATTATTGCGCTTCATGTCGAAATTTCAAGTCAAAACATTTATGGTATGGCAGCTTTAAATCACGACTGGATGCATTTAGAATCGCAATTAAATCATTACAAAAAGTTGCGTAGCGATTATGAAAACGATTTTAAAACGATTCTTATCGAAGGTGTAAATTCAGGTGAAATCATAGATATAAAACCAGATGTGATGATGTTTTCCATCTTAACCACCTTGCGTTCTCTTTATTTATGGATACCCAAGAAGGAAGATGTAAACCTTAAAGAACTCACCAATAACCTTAATGAAATTCTTATAAAAGGTGTTGTGAAATAAATTTAAATTTATTTACTAACTTTGTCAAACAAACTAACAAGTGTTAGTTTGTTAGTTCAACAACTTCTATGGCACAGTTTTATAAGCTTAAAATTAAAGATATATATAAGGAAACCGAAGATACTTCAGTCATAACCTTTGAAGTTCCCTTGGAATTACACAGTGCATTCAAATTTCGTCAAGGTCAGCATTTAACTTTAAAAGCAGACATTAACGGAGAAGATGTACGTCGTTCGTATTCACTTTGCTCAAGTCCATTAGACGGTCAATGGAAAGTTGCGGTAAAGCTAATTCCAGGCGGAAAATTTTCAACCTATATAAATGAGGAATTAAAAGCCGGTGACCAACTAGAAGTAATGTCCCCTAGCGGAACATTTGGTGTAGAAGTCAATGCAGAAAAAGGAAAGAATTATTTGTTCTTTGCTGCCGGAAGTGGTGTTACACCAGTTTTGTCAATGGTTAAAGCACATTTGCAGGCAGAACCAAATTCGACTTGTAAATTATTTTACGTTAATAAGACCGCAAAATCCATTATCTTTAAGGAAGAGTTAGAGCAACTTCGGAATACCTATTTTGGAAGATTTGAGATTTATTATTTCTTAACCAAAGAACGAAGAGATATCGAATTGTTCAACGGGAGATTTGATGATGAAAAGATGCAAGTTTTAACAAAAACATTTATAGATATTCCAGATACAAGTGAAGTGTTTTTGTGTGGTCCAGAAAAGATGGTCAATTACGTCAGTGAATATTTAATTAATGCAGGATTACCAAAAGAACTCGTGCATTATGAGCTGTTTGTAACCGGACTTTCAGATGAGGATATAAAGCGAGCAGAGCGTTTAGCACAGCAAAATGTAGAAGGCGTTGAGGTTACTATTGTCGATGGCGGAAAAGAATTCGTTTTCACCATGACCAAAGAATACGATAATATATTAGATGCCGCCTTGGGTGCAGGTGCAGATTTGCCTTTCGCATGTAAAGGAGGCGTTTGTAGTACTTGTAAATGTAAAGTCATTGATGGTGCAGTTGAAATGAAAATCAATTACGCACTAGACGAAAAAGAAGTGTCACAAAATTTAGTACTGAGTTGTCAAGCCGTACCAACAACAGATAAAGTAGTTGTCGATTTTGACGTCTAAAAGTCCCTTTGAAAAAAGGCATCTTATGAATAATAACAAGTTCATGAATTGAAATAAAAATTTTGGCGTTACCCAAAAAAGGGTCAGGCTTTCCGCTTAAATCTTTTTTGAAAAAGACAAAAAAGGATAACGCTGCAATCCTTAACGCGCCAACAGCAAAAGGCCAACAGCCAACAGCTAATAAAAAATAAAGTTCAACAAGCTAAAGGCAAATAGCCAAAAGCTAAAAGCTTAAAAAAATGAGTGAAGAACAAATAAAAAATCTAGAAGAACAATTCGAAGCTCGTATCGCAAGAGACGAGAAAATCGAACCTAAAGACTGGATGCCAGAAAAATATCGTAAAACGCATATTCGTCAGATGTCGCAACACGCACATTCCGAAATTGTAGGCATGCTTCCCGAAGGCAATTGGATAACTAGAGCACCTTCGTTGAGACGAAAAGTGGCCTTATTAGCTAAAGTTCAAGATGAAGCTGGTCATGGTTTATACCTCTATTCCGCTTGTGAAACTTTAGGGGTTTCTCGCGATGAGTTATACGAACAATTGCATTCCGGAAAAGCGAAGTATTCTTCCATATTTAATTACCCAACAATTACTTGGGCAGATATGGGAGCTGTAGGTTGGCTAGTTGATGGTGCTGCGATTATAAATCAAGTACCTCTATGTAATACGTCTTACGGTCCTTATGCAAGAGCAATGGTTCGTGTGTGTAAAGAAGAAAGTTTTCATCAACGTCAAGGTTTCGAGATTATGATGAAACTAGCAAACGGAACACCAGTGCAGAAAGATATGGCACAAGACGCTTTAAACCGTTGGTGGTGGCCAAGCTTAATGATGTTAGGTCCAACAGACGCAGAATCTATACATACAGAACAATCCATGAAATGGAAATTGAAACGAAAATCGAATGATGATTTGCGTCAGCAATTTATAGACCAAACGGTTCCTCAAGCCGAATTAATTGGACTTGCCATTCCAGATCCAGATTTAAAATGGAACGAGGAACGTCAAAGCTATGATTTCGGAGAAATTAATTGGGATGAGTTTTGGCAAGTCGTCAAAGGTCATGGACCTTGTAATAAAGAACGAATGAAAGCAAGAGTTGGTGCATGGGAAGAAGGAGAATGGGTTAGAGATGCAGCTATGGCTTATGCCGAAAAGAAACAAGCAAGAAACAAAACAAGCAATTTAATTATCCTGCAAGGTTTTCAAAACCTTGTAGGTGTTAACTATAATATTATGTCAACAAAAAACTGGCCACTTTGGGAAATCTTCGTAAGAAGTAAAAATGGATTAGAACACCGTCATTTCGGAAGCCTTCATGCTGCAGATGCAGAGATGGCTTTAGAAAATGCAAGAGATGTATATACAAGACGAAATGAAGGTGTGAGTATTTGGGTTGTGGAATCAATAAATATCACAGCATCAAATCCAGAACACAATGGTGAAATGTTTGAGCCTGCTCAAGATAAAGTCTATCGTCATCCAACATTTTACGATCTACCAGACGAGGTGAAGCATATGTAAAATTCCTGCGAAGGCAGGAATCTCATTTATTCAATCTCAATGTTATTTAGAGTGTCACACTGAGCGCAGTCGAAGTGCATAGTGAAGAATCTCATTCAAGACAAAATAAATAAACTGATAATTTGCTTAAAAGAGTTAAGAGAGTCCTTAAGGAATTTAAACATTCAGACTAAAGCAAAATTAATTTCTGAGGAAAGTATAAGAGAATTGAAAGATGAAAATGATCAATTAATTCGAATTATTGTAACTAGAATAAAAATATCAATTGAAGGTTTTCGAATTCAAATTCAACTTCAATTTCAATTTTGATTAAAATGAAAGAAAACTTATACAACTATATACTTGGCATAGCAGACAACAGCCTAATCCTCGGTCAAAGACTAGGAGAATTAACAGGTCACGGTCCAAGTTTAGAAACAGACATCGCCTGTACAAATATCTCATTAGATTTATTTGGTCAAGTACGAAGCTATTTTCAATATGCTGCAAAAATAGCAGGTGACGATAGAACAGAAGATGATATTGCCATGCTACGTAAAGAGCGTGAATATAAAAATGTGCTGTTGGTAGAACAACCAAATACAAATTTCGCATACACGATGGCGCGTCAGTTTTTATTCGATGTTTACCATTTAGCATTTCTTGCCGAATTACAAAAAAGTACCGATTTAACATTGTCAGCAATTGCGAATAAATGTATAAAAGAAGTGAGTTACCATGAACGTTTTTCTTCAGATTGGATTAGACGCTTAGGTGACGGTACAGAAGAAAGTAAAGCAAAAATGCAAGAAGCTATTGATGGTTTATGGACGTATACCGATGAGTTATTTCATCAAACCGAAACAGATAAAGCTATGGTTACAGAAGGAATAGGAGTTGATGTTACAAAACTAAAAGACACTTATTATACAAGAGTGAGTGCCGTTTTAGACGAATCAACTCTTGAAACACCTGAATCGAAGTGGTTTCAAAAAGGGGGTAAAGAAGGAATTCATACGGAGCATTTAGGCTATTTATTAACGGAGCTTCAGTATATGCAACGTACATATCCTAATATGGAATGGTAAAAAATAAAAGAAATTGAAATCGAACTTGAATTTGAAAGAAGAACACTTCAAATTCAGTTTCAACTTCAACTTCAAATTCAAAAAATGACAACAACAGAACAAAACATAGACGAAATCTTAATTCCAATTCTGGAAAAAGTTTCCGATCCCGAAATCCCCGTATTATCCATCATGGATATGGGAGTGGTACGTTCTGCGGTTATAAAAAATAGTATAGTTAAAGTTGAAATCACACCAACCTATAGTGGTTGTCCAGCAATGGATGTGATTGGCGATGATATAAAATCAGCATTAAAACAAGCCGGATACGAGTCTAAAATAGAATTGATTTTACATCCAGCATGGACAACCGATTGGATTACACCAAGAGGAAGAAAAGCATTAGAAGATTACGGAATTGCAGCACCTTTAAGCGCAGAAGCAGATAAAGATGTATTGCTTAACGATAAAAGAATAGTTAAGTGCACCAATTGTGGTTCACAAAACACAAGATTAGTAAGTCAGTTTGGTTCCACAGCTTGTAAAGCGCAGTTTCAATGTGACGATTGTCAAGAACCATTTGATTATTTCAAGTGCTTAAAATAGAAACCTGATGTCAGTTCGAATGAAATTGCTTTTTTGCAATTTTGTATCGAGAACAAATAAAAGTTTTGTCATTCCTGCGAAGGCAGGAATCCACAATAAAAGAAAAACAGATGAGTAAAAGTATACTTTTAAAAATAGAAAATAAAATAGCATACATAACGCTAAACCGACCAGAAGTATTTAATAGTTTCAATCGTGAAATGGCATTTTTATTGCACGACACATTAGATGCTTGTGAAAAAAATGAAGAAGTGAGAGCTATTGTTTTAACCGGAAATGGAAAAGCATTTTGTGCTGGTCAAGATTTAAAAGAAGTGACGGATCCAGATTTAAATCCTGGATTCAAAAAAATATTAGAAGAGCATTATAATCCAATAATTACTAGAATTAGAAATATTAAAAAACCAGTAATCGCAGCTGTAAACGGTGTAGCAGCAGGAGCGGGAGCAAACATTGCTTTA
Source organism: Winogradskyella psychrotolerans RS-3 (assembly GCF_000427335.1). Taxonomy (GTDB): domain Bacteria; phylum Bacteroidota; class Bacteroidia; order Flavobacteriales; family Flavobacteriaceae; genus Winogradskyella; species Winogradskyella psychrotolerans. The sequence goes on from NZ_ATMR01000102.1 coordinate 61,616, forward strand.
GCTTGTGATATTGTTGTTGCTCACGAAAAAGTAAGTTTCATTCAAGCGTTTAGTTTAATAGGTCTGGTTCCGGATAGTGCAGGTACATTCTTTTTGCCAAGACTAATCGGTTTTCAAAAAGCATTAGCGTTAGCCATGTTAGGTGATAAAATTGGAGCTGAGGAAGCTGAAAAAATGGGCATGATTTATAAAATGATTCCATTAGAAAGTTTTGAAGAAGATGTCGATAAGTTAGCTTTGAAACTCGCAAACATGCCTACAAAAGCATTGGGTATGATTAAAGAATTATTCAATAAATCAATGACCAATGATTTAGAATCGCAATTAGCTTTAGAATCTAAATTACAAATTGAAGCCGCACAAAGCGAAGATTACAAAGAAGGAGTGGCTGCATTTATAGAAAAACGTCAACCAAATTTTAAAGGAAACTAAAGTTTTGTCATTCCTGCGAAGGCAGGAATCTATTATAGGATGAATAAACAAACCCTCATAGAAGCGCACAACCGGATAGAACCATTTATTCACAAAACACCTGTGTTAACGTCGCAATTGTTAAATGAAAAATCAGGATGCAATTTGTATTTCAAATGTGAGAACTTTCAAAAAATGGGAGCCTTTAAGATGCGAGGGGCTGCAAACGCTATCCTTTCACTTTCTAAAGAAGAAAGACAGCGAGGAGTGGTGACACATTCGTCAGGTAATTTTGCTCAAGCGGTGTCATTAGCCGCACAGAAATTAGGCGTTAAGGCATACATTGTAATGCCAAAAAATGCACCACAAGTCAAAAAAAATGCGGTTAAAACTTATGAGGGAGAAATCATAGAATGTGAATCGACACCTCAAGCAAGAGAAGCAACAGCTAATAAAATTAAAGAAGAAAAAGGAGCATCATTTTTACATCCATCAAATCAAGATGAGGTGATTTATGGTAACAGTACAGCAGCAATTGAGCTTTTAGAAGAACAACCAAATTTAGATATTATTCTAGCACCTGTTGGAGGAGGAGGTCTTATTGCAGGAACCGCTTTGGCAGCACATTATTTTTCAAAAAAATGTAAAGTGATTGGTGCTGAGCCTAAAGCTGTAGATGATGCCTATCGCTCATTAATTTCAGGTAAAATAGAAACGAACACTACGTTTGCAACTATTGCTGATGGGCTAAGAACACATTTAGGCGATCGTAATTTTCCTATAATTCAAAAACATGTAGAGAAAATAATTTGTGTGGAAGAAAATGAAATCATTAAAGCTATGCAATTAATTTGGGAACGCATGAAGATTATTGTAGAGCCATCAAGTGCGGTAGCTTTTGCAGCCGTATTAAAAAATAAAGAAGAATTTGCAACTAAAAACATCGGGATTATTATTTCTGGTGGTAATGTAGATGTGAAAAATCTACCATTTTAGATAACTGTCACCCCGAGAGCAGTCGAAGGGTCTCAATTAAAGAATAAATAATTTTGTCATTCCTGCGTAGGCAGGAATCCACAATAATAGAAATTATATGAATATAGGAATTATAGGTTCTGGAACCATGGGAAGTGGCATCGCACAAGTTGCTGCAACGTCTGGATGTAAAGTGAAATTATACGATACTAATCAAGCAGCTTTAGATAAAGCTAAAGGAAGTCTTGAAAAAATATTATTGCGTTTAATTGAAAAAGGAAGAATTGATACTTCTGAAAAAGATAGAATTCAAGCAAACATCGCTTACGTAAGTAACCTAAAAGATTTAGCAGATTCAGACTTGACTATTGAAGCCATTATTGAAAACCTTGACATCAAGAAAAAAGTGTTTTCAGAACTAGAGAGCTATGTTGCTGATGATTGTATTATTGCATCAAACACATCAAGTTTGTCAATAGCATCTATTGCTGCATCACTTAATAAACCAGAGCGTTGTGTCGGGGTTCACTTTTTCAATCCAGCACCTTTAATGAAATTGGTTGAGGTTATTCCAGCCATTCAAACGTCAACTGAAGTTCTTGAAAAAGCCATACAAACGATTAAAGATTGGAAAAAAGATGTAGCAGTTGCCAAAGACACACCAGGATTTATAGTAAACAGAGTCGCTAGACCATTTTATGGAGAAGCTTTACGAATTTATGAAGAAGGATTAGCCGATTTTGCAACGATCGATCATAGTTTAAAATCTTTAGGCGGTTTCAGAATGGGACCGTTCGAACTTATGGATTTCATAGGAAACGATGTGAATTATACGGTAACCGAAACCGTTTTTACAGCATTCTATTTCGACCCAAGATATAAACCATCATTAACCCAAAAACGCTTTTCAGAAGCAGGTTATTTAGGACGTAAATCAGGAAAAGGTTTTTATGATTATGATAAAAACGGAAAAATAATTGAGACAAACCATGTAAATACAAAGACTTTTGAAACTTATGAAGACGAAGAGTTTTTGAAAAATCAAATTTTCGATCGTGTATTAGTCATGCTCATCAACGAAGCAGCAGATGCCTTATTTTTAAATATTGCATCCGCAGAAGATATAGACATTGCCATGACTAAAGGTGTCAATTATCCAAATGGATTATTGGCTTGGGCAGACGAAAAAGGAATCGATTGGTGCGTAAATAAAATGGATGAATTGTATAACGAATATCACGAAGATAGATACCGTTGTAGTCCATTATTACGCAACATGAATAAAACAGGTTTGAGGTTTTTTGAAAACCAGGTTTGAGGTATGAGAAAATCGAAGTATCATTTTAAATTTGAAGATTTAGGAATATATGCCAAAGCCATGGAGTTTGGAGAAGTGGTAAATCGATTAGGAAAGAAATTTCCAAAAGAAGAACGATTTGAACTTACCTCACAATTTAAAAGAGCAGCTGACTCTATAGCTTTAAATATAGCCGAGGGATCGAGTGGCACAGATAAACAATTCCACAACTATTTAGGAAATGCTTGGCACAGTGCACATGAGTGTATTTCATGTAGTTCGAAAGCTCAAATGAGAAATTATATTACTGCTGAAGAAGACGAAGAAAATAGAAAATTAATAACAGAACTATCAAAAATGATAACTTCCTTGAGAAGTGCAATTTTAAAAAGAATTAAATAAATATTAATGTCAACTAAAAGCAAACCTATAGCCTCAAACCTCATTCCTGAGCGGATGCTTTCCCAAGACGCCTACAGCACGTGGCTAGGCATAGAAATTCTAGAATGTGAAATCGGACGCTGTAAAGTCGGAATGACCATTAGAAAGGAAATGTTAAACAGCATGAATAAAGCACATGGTGGTATCAGTTATTCATTAGCCGATACAGCTTTTGGATTTGCAGCAAATACACATGGTAAATATGCCGTGTCTATAGAAACAAGCATTAATCATATCGAAGCTTTAGATGAAGGTGATTATATAGTTGCAGAATCTGTAATAGAATCTGTAAAAAATAGATTAGGCTTTAATATTATTGAAGTAAAACGAGGAGAAGAATTAGTTGCACTTTTTAAAGGTGTCGTTTATAGAACTCAAAAAGATTGGGAATAAAAATCTAAAAATATTAAAAATGAAATGGAAAGGTAGAAGACAAAGCGGAAATCTCGAGGACCAACGTGGTATTGGGAATAAAGGCAAATTAGCTGCAGGTGGAGGAGTCATTGCTGTTGTCGTTATTCTATTGCAACTTTTTGGAGGTGAAACAGGACAACAATTAGCGCCAATTATAGAGCAAGTAGCCAATAGTCAAACGACACAACAAGTTGAGCAACGCGAATTGACCAGCCAAGAACAAGAAATGGGAGATTTTATGGCTACAGTTTTAGCGGATACCGAAGACGTATGGAATCAGATTTTTAGAGAATATAATTTAGGGGATTATAAAGAACCAAAAATGGTCTTATTCACAGATGCGGTTTCTACAGCTTGTGGAAGTGCAACTTCTGCTTCTGGACCTTTTTACTGTCCGGGAGATCAAAAATTATATATGGATTTAGCTTTTTTCGACGAACTAAAAACACGTTTCGGAGCTAAAGGTGGTGATTTTGCTATTGCTTATGTCACAGCTCATGAAGTCGGACATCATATTCAAACCATTCTTGGAACCTCTACTAAAGTTAGACAGTTACAAAGTCAGACCAACCAAACCGAAGCCAATAAATTATCGGTAGCACAAGAATTGCAAGCTGATTTCTATGCAGGAGTTTGGGCACATCATAATAAAAAATATTTACAAGAAGGAGATATAGAGGAAGCCATGAGTGCTGCCAATGCTGTTGGTGATGATGCGATTCAAAAAAGAACAAGCGGAAGCGTCAATTCAGACAGTTTTACGCATGGCACATCACAACAACGTATGGAGTGGTTTATGAAAGGCTACAATACAGGAGATATTAGAAATGGAGATACATTTTCTGCACTTTTAGATTAACCAATTCCTGCTAAAACAAGACAATCTATTGTTTATAACAATTTGTCATTCCTGCGTAGGCAGGAATCCACAATAAGAGTAAAAATATTAATTTGAAATAGAAGAATCAATTTCAATATCAACTTCAAACATGGAAGCATACATAATAGACGGAATTAGAACACCAATAGGAAACTACAAAGGCACATTATCTGCTGTGAGAACAGATGATTTGGGTGCATTAGTAATTTCAGAAATCGTAAAAAGAAACCCAAGCATCCCAAAGGAAGCCTATGACGATGTGATAATGGGTTGCGCAAACCAAGCAGGAGAAGACAATCGTAATGTTGCGAGAATGTCATCCTTATTAGCAGGTTTGCCATTTACCGTTCCTGGAGAAACTGTAAACCGTTTATGTAGTTCGGGATTATCGGCAATCATTCACGCAAATAGAGCTATAAAAGCAGGAGATGGCGACGTGTTTATTTCTGGTGGCGTGGAGAATATGACGCGCGGACCATACGTAATGGCAAAACCATCTACGGCATTTGGAGGCGATTCTAAAATGTATGATTCTACTTTTGGGTGGCGTTTTATCAATCCGAAAATGCAACAAATGTACGGAACAGATGGGATGGGAAACACTGCCGAAAATCTTGTAGAAAAATATAATATATCAAGAGAAGATCAAGATAAGTTCGCACTTTGGAGTCAGCAGAAAGCAACCAAAGCACAAGAAAACGGACGACTAGCAAAAGAAATTGTAACCGTTGAAATTCCACAGCGTAAAAAAGATCCAATTCTTTTTTCTAAAGATGAATTTGTAAAGCCAACAAGCTCTTTAGAAATCTTAGGAAAACTAAGACCAGCCTTTAAAAAAGAAGACGGAAGTGTAACAGCTGGAAATTCTTCAGGATTAAACGATGGAGCAGCAGCAACTATTATCGCGTCAGCAGATGCCGTAAAAAAATACAATCTAAAACCATTAGCACGAATCGTAAGTTCAGCAGTCGTAGGTGTAGAGCCAAGAATTATGGGGATTGGTCCTGTGCAAGCCTCTAATAAAGCATTGGCAAAAGCAGGATTAACCATGGAAGATATGGATATCATTGAGCTTAACGAAGCCTTTGCAGCGCAAACATTAGCATGTATTCGCGCTTGGGGATTGGCAGATAACGACCCGCGAATTAATCCAAATGGAGGCGCGATTGCTATTGGTCATCCGCTTGGTGTTACAGGTGCAAGAGTTGCTTATTCAGCGGCTTTAGAGTTAAAACAACAGAACAAAAAATATGCGTTAATCACGATGTGTATTGGTGTTGGTCAAGGTTATGCAGCAATTATTGAAAATGTGAATTTGTAATATAGTTTGGGCGTTACCACAAGGGTCGCGCTTTCACTACTCGCTCTTTTTGAGAAAAACAAAAAGGAGCTCAAACAAACCATTCAACTGCGAAGCAATCACGAGTTCTTATTTTTCAAATAACAATGAACGAGTAATCGCTAACGCACTTATTAACTAAGGTTAGTGATTAATTAAAGTTTTGTCATTCCTGCGCAGGCAGGAATCCACTAAAAAGTAAAAATCAACGTCACTTCGAGTGATTCCGATTTTTTATCGGAATTGTATCGAGAAGATATAAAAATAGATTCCCGATTTCTCGGGAACGATAAATAAATTTATCGATGAATAAAATACAGCATTACGTTCAAGGACAATGGACAACAGGTAAAGAAGAAGGAACACCAATTCTAGATGCAGTTACTGGCGAAGCTTTTACTAGCATCGCTATTGAAGGTTTAGACGTTCCAGAAATTCTAAACTACGGAAGAACAAAAGGAGGAGAGGTTCTTCGAAAAATGACTTTCCAAGAACGTGGAAATATGCTTAAAAGTTTAGCATTATATCTTACTAAAAGGAAAAATTCATTTTACGAATTAAGTTACAGAACTGGAGCAACCAAAGTAGATAGTTGGATAGACATCGAAGGTGGTTTTGGGAATTTATTCGCGAATGCTTCATTACGTAAACTATTTCCAAATCAACCGTATCATGTAGAAGGTGATGCAATAGATTTATCTCGTGGCGGACGCTTTATGGCACATCATATTATGGTGCCTAAAAAAGGGGTTGCGGTACATATTAATGCCTTCAATTTCCCGGTTTGGGGAATGTTAGAAAAATGTGCCGTAAACTGGATGGCTGGAGTTCCTGCTGTGGTTTTACCAGCACCTTCCACTTCGTATTTAGCAGAGGCTGTCGCAAAAGAAATAATAGCGTCCGGTATTTTACCAGAAGGCGCATTACAAATTATAAACGGAACGGTAAAAACCATTTTAGATACTGTAGAGTCTCAAGATGTTGTCACTTTTACGGGTTCTGCAAAAGTAGGACGCTTATTAAAAGCGCATCCGCAATTGATACAAGAATCTGTGCCATTTACCATGGAAGCCGATTCATTAAACGCATCCATCTTAGGAGAAGATGCCGTTCCTGGAACACCAGAATTCGACTTGTTTATTAAAGAAGTAAGAAAAGAAATGACGGTTAAAGCTGGACAAAAATGTACTGCAATACGTAGAATTATTGTTCCGCAAAATTTAGTGGAAGATGTGCAAACTGCATTATCTAAAGCTTTAGATAAAATAACTATTGGAGATCCAAGACTTAAAGAAGTTAGAATGGGATCACTAGTAAGTCATCAACAAGTGCAAGCAGTTAGAGACTCAGTAAATGATTTATCTAAAGAAGCACAAATTGTTTATGGAAGTTTAGATGAAATAAACACCATTGGAGCAGATGCTAAAAAAGGCGCTTTTATTAGCCCGATTTTATTACGTTCTGATCATCCTTTTGAAAATACAATAATTCACGAACGTGAAGCCTTTGGTCCAGTAAGTACAATAATGCCTTATAAAAACTTAGATGAAGCTATTCTATTAGCTCAAATGGGTAAAGGGTCGTTAGTATCTTCAATTGCCACAAATGACGACAAGATTGCTAAAGAGTATGTTATAAATGCAGCAAGTCATCATGGTCGTATTATGGTTGTTAATCGCGATATGGCTAAAGAAAGTACAGGTCATGGTTCGCCATTACCATATTTGGTTCATGGAGGTCCTGGACGTGCTGGAGGAGGAGAAGAAATGGGAGGAATGCGTGGTGTAAAACATTATTTACAACGTACAGCCATCCAAGGTTCGCCAACAACAATTACAGAAATTACTGGTATATACCAGCAAAACGCAAAATATAAGGAAGCGCCACAGCATCCATTTAAATACCATTGGGAAGACATTCAACCAGGAATGTCTATGAAAACCCACAGACGTACATTTACCGATACCGATATTATCAATTTTGCAAATGTTACTTGGGATCACTTTTATGCGCATACCGATATTACATCTTTAGACGGAAGTATTTTCGAACAAAGAACAGCCCATGGTTATTTCATTATTTCAGCAGCAGCAGGATTATTTGTGTATCCAAATAAAGGACCAGTTTCAGCAAATTACGGATTAGAAGAATGCAGATTCTTACGTCCATTATATCACAACGATACAATTTATGTAAGACTTACTTGTAAGCAAAAAGTAGATAGAGATGTTGCTTCTGCAGAACATCCAAGCGGAATTGTAAAATGGTATGCCGAAATTTTTGATGCTAATACCGATGAGAAAGTAGCATTCGCAACAGTCTTGACTATGGTTCAGAAAAAGCAAGAAGTTTTAACTGAAATGACTGAAGATAAAATCAACGACTGTCTTTACGCATTAAAAGAGGATGCAAAACCTGAATGGGGAATCATGACACCTCAGCACATGATTGAGCATTTAGAATATACTTATAAAATTGCTTCAGGAGAAATTCAAGATTTTGAAATAGCAACACCTTCAACCATTTTAGATAAAGTCCATAATAGTTTATGGAACTATGATAAGTTCCCTAAGAACTCACAATTTCCTCAATTAGAAAAAGAAACTTTAGAACCTCTAAAGCATCCTGATTTAGTAACAGCAATAGATAAGTTTAAAGCACAACGTGAAAAGTATTTAGAGTTTTTCAAAGAAAATCCAGAAGCTGAATTAAAGAATTTAGTTTTCGGGGAGTTGAATAAATACGAATCGTATTTATTAGAAAGAAAACACCTTAACCATCACTTTGAACAATTTGGATTACTATAATTATTAATAAAAAGTCACTGCGCATTTATTGCGCAGTCGCTTGAATTTTAGCGATAATATAAATTGCAGTCGCTTAAATTGAAACGAAATGTCTAAAAAGTATTATACATACATTCTAACACATGAAAGAAACCACATCTTTTACGTTGGTGTAACAAATAATATGGAACGACGAATGAGTGAGCATAAAGTAGCAACATTTGGAACTCACGTTGGGCATTACAACATTAAAAAATTAGTCTATTTTGAAGAACATTCAGATATAAGAATCGCCATCAGAAGAGAAAAGACCATTAAGAAATGGAAAAAAGAATGGAAGAAGAATCAAATAACCGAAATGAATCCGAAATGGATTGATTTGAGTTTAAATTGGGATCTTTCTAAATATAACGAGAACAAAGATTAATACGAATGCGCAACAAGTGCGCATTGACAAACTAAGAATATGAGTACACCATACGTAACATTAGATATACAAAACGAAGTAGGATACATCGAGTTTTTCCATCCTGCACACAATTCCTTGCCTGGAGATGTTTTAGCAAAACTAGCGCAAACCATTACAGATGCTGGAACTAACGACGCTATTAAAGTCTTGGTTCTTAAAAGTGGAGGCGATAGAACGTTTTGTGCTGGTGCAAGTTTCGAAGAACTAATAAACATCAACGACGCAGCAACAGGAAAAGTATTCTTTTCTGGATTTGCAAACGTGATTAATGCTATGCGTAAATGTCCGAAATTTATTATCGGTCGCATTCAAGGAAAAACCGTTGGAGGTGGTGTTGGACTAGCAGCTTCCACCGATTATTGCATGGCATCCAAATTCGCAGCTATTAAGTTAAGCGAATTAAATATTGGTATTGGGCCATTTGTAGTTGGGCCAGCAATTGAGCGTAAAATAGGATTAAGCGCAATGTCTCAAATAGCCATAGACGCCAACACATTTTATCCAGCAGAATGGGCAAAACAAAAAGGATTATTTACCCAAGTGTATGAAAGCACAGAAATGTTAGATGACGCTGTAAAAACAACAGCAGAACACTTATGTACCTATAATACAGAAGCCATGCTAGAAATGAAAAAAGTATTCTGGCAAGGAACAGATCATTGGGATGCATTATTAGCAGAACGCGCAGCAACTAGTGGTAAACTTGTGTTGAGTGATTTTACAAAAGAAAATTAAAAGGGTTTAAGTAGTGATGAGGTTTGAGCTATGAGTTGTGAGTTGTGAGAAGTTTTATTCAAAAACAATTATAATATGGAATTTGAAAGCAAGTATCATTTTAGTTTTGAAAATTTAATTGTCTATCAGAAAGCAATTACTTTTGGAGAAGATATTAATAAGTTAGTAGAAACTTTTCCAAAAAAAGAAATGTTTAGGTTAACTTCTCAATTTTCACGAGCAGCAGATTCTATAGCAGCAAATATATCTGAAGGTTCGGCAAGTACGGATGCTAATTTTAATAGGTATTTAAAAATGGCTTGGGATAGTAGTCATGAATGCGTAACATGGAATACAAAAGCCTTTTTAAGAGCGTATATTTCTAAGGAGGAATTTGAATCAAACCGTGCTATGTTAACAGAAATAGGCAAAATGATTTCTTCTTTAAGAAGAAAACTCAATGTTAAAAAGTAATCCAACTCACAGCTAATAACTCACAGCTCAAAACTTATGATATACAAATTCAAAAATTACACACCAGTTGTTCATGAATCCAGTTTCGTGCACCCGCTTGCGGCAGTAACAGGAAATGTCATCATTGGAAAAAACTGTTATGTTGGTCCGGGAGCAGCCGTTCGTGGAGATTGGGGACAAATCATTTTAGAAGATGGTGTAAACGTCCAAGAAAACTGTACCGTTCACATGTTTCCTGGTAAGTCTATTACGCTTAAAGAAAGTGCACATGTTGGTCATGGAGCCATTATTCATGGTGCAAATTTGGGTAAAAATTGTCTAATTGGAATGAATACTGTAATCATGGATGATGCTGAAATTGGTGACGAATGTATCATTGGAGCGATGTCTTTTGTGAAAGCAGAAACTAAAATTCCATATAGAAGCTTAGTCGTTGGAAATCCTGCAAAAGTGATTAGAGGAATCACAGACGAAATGATTGCCTGGAAAACAAAAGGTACACAGTTGTACCAAAAATTACCAGCAGATTGTCACGAGAGTTTAAGAGAAGTTGAACCATTAAGAGAAGTGCCGGAAAACATGAAAATGCAAGATGATGTTTATAAAACACTTAGAGAAACATTCAAAAAATAAAATGACATCACTTCGAGTGATTCTGATTTTTTATCAGAATTGTATCGAGAAGCCCAGTGTTTTTCAATTTGAATATTAAAGACCTGTAAGGTTTTCAAAACCTTACAGGACTACAAAACCCGACTCAAATCAATCTCATTAGTTTCTTTACTCGTCGATAAAGCAATTAAACTTTGAACATTACCTAAATAAGGAAGCAGTGTTAACTTCGAAATAATAAAGGTTTCATAAGCCTCAATATCTTCAACGACGAGTTTCAATAAATAGTCAAAATTTCCACTGACTCTGTGGCATTCTATAACTTCCGGAAAGTTGTTGATTTCCTTTACAAACTTTTCCAAATAACTTCTTGTGTGCCCTTGCAACGTGATTCCTATAAAAACAGTCAGTTTTAAACCGATTTTCTTATTGTTTAAAACGGCCACATATTTTTCAATATACCCTTCTTTTTCTAATTTTTTAATGCGTTCAAATATTGGTGAAGTGCTCATGCCGAGTTCTTCAGCAATACTCTTTGTGGTCCGATTACTATTTTTTTGGAGTATAGCTAGTAGTTGTGTGTCTATTTTATCGAGTGTATGTGGCATGAGAAAATTAGTTGTTTTAAAGCGGTAAATTTAAGGATTAAAAGATAAATCATCTGGAGTATTATTTAAATAAAGAATATTATCCTTTTTATAGGTAAATTAAAAGGTTTTAACAATTGTGTAATTCGATATGCTTTATCTTTAATTCTTATAATCCTAAACTATATTAGCTTGATGACTTTTGAATTAAAAATGCCTAAAATGGGCGAAAGTATAACCGAAGGAACCAACTTCCTGCGCATGCAGGAATCTTATTAGTTTATAATTTTGAGTCTTTGGTATATCTATATAATGTCGAATAAATTTAAAGGAACTATTTATATAGGTGTTACAAATAATTTGGAAGAACGAGTGAAAGAACACAAATTAAAAATATATCCGGATTCATTTACATCAAAATATAATTGTAATAAACTAGTATAATTTGAAGAATATAGTAATACAGATGGAGCAATTGTTAGAGAAAAACGGTTGAAAAAGTGGAAGCGTGATTGGAAAATAAAATTAATTGAAGATATGAATCCAGATTGGGTTGATATTAGTGATAATTGGAATATAGACTTTAATAGATTGAGAGATGAAAGATAAAAAGGTTCCTGCCTTCGCAGGAATATTTGAATTAAAGATGCCTAAAATGGGCGAAAGTATAACTGAAGGAACAATTATCAATTGGTTAATATCAGAAGGAGACTCTTTCGAAGAAGGAGATATTATACTTGAAGTCGCTACAGATAAAGTAGATAACGAAGTGCCAGCACCATCAGCAGGGACTTTAGTAAAAGCCATGTTTCAAGCAAAAGATGTTGTGCCTGTTGGAGAAGTTATGGCGATTTTAGAAGTTTCAGAAGTGAAGAAATCGAAAGTACAAAATGAACTTAAAGCTGCAAGTTCGAGCGCTAATGAAAATAAGGCAAAGCTTAATAGACCAAAGCCAGTACAGCAGCCTTCCAACTCAAGTTCGACTTCATTTTCAACTTCGAACTCAAACACCTTCTTTTCGCCATTAATTATAAAAATAGCAAAAGAACACCACATTAGTTTTGAGGAGTTAGCACGTATTCCTGCAACAGGAAACGAAGGCAGACTTCGTAAAAGCGATGTATTTCAATATATAGACGAAGGACGACCTTACAAATTCGCACAGCCAGTAGCCGAAAAAGATCCAACAGCTTATAGAATCCCACAATTAAACTTCGATAAAGGCAAAGGAAAAGTAATCGAAATGGACAGAATGCGCCAAATGATTGCAGATCACATGGTGTACTCAAAACATACATCGCCTCACGTTACTGCTTATGTAGAAGCAGATATGACGAATATGGTTAATTGGAGAAACGCTAACAAAGTGGCTTTTCAAGAAAAGCATGGCGAACGTTTAACCTTCACGCCATTATTTGTAGAAGCTGTAGCGAAAGCAGTAAAAGATTTTCCAAATATTAATGCTTCTGTCGATGGTAATAATATCATTGTAAAAGAAGATATCAATATTGGTATGGCAACCGCATTACCAAGCGGAAACTTAATAGTTCCTGTGGTAAAAAATGCAGACACTAAAGATTTAAAAACCATTGCAGCTAACGTAAACGAATTAGCAGGAAAAGCAAGAGAAAACAAACTAGCAGGAGATGATATAAAAGGCAGCACCTTCACAATTTCTAATGTAGGAACTTTTGGAAGTGTCATGGGAACACCAATAATTAATCAACCAGAAGTTGCCATCTTAGCATTGGGTATTATAAAGAAAAGACCTGAAGTCATTACTACAGAAAAAGGTGATGAAATAGCAATACGCAGTATGATGTATTTATCATTATCATTCGACCACAGAGTCGTAGATGGCTTTCTAGGCGGAAGCTTTGTACGACGCGTAGCCGATTATTTTGAACAATTTGATATTAATAGAGAAATATAAATCATTTGTCATTCCTGCGAAGGCAGGAATCCACTATGAAATAATAAATTAAATAGATTCCTGCCTACGCAGGAATGACAGCAAATTATGAGTTACAACATTTCAATCACTAAAGTAGAAACATCAAAAGTTGATGCCTTAGACTTCAACAATATTCCATTAGGCACCACATTCACCGATCACATGTTTATTTGCGATTATGAAAACGGAGAATGGGTTAACCCAAGAGTTATTCCTATGGGATTAATTCCAACGCATCCAGCAGCAATGGCTTTACATTACGGACAAGCCATTTTTGAAGGTATGAAAGCCTATAAAGACACCGAAGGCGCACCAATGTTGTTTCGACCAAAAGAAAATGCCAAACGTTTAAATAAAAGTGCAGATCGTATGGGAATGCCAAATATTCCTGAAGATTTATTTGTAGAAGGACTTAAAGAATTGGTTGGTTTAGAGCACAATTGGATTCCGCCAACCGATGGAAGCGCACTTTATTTAAGACCATTTATGTATGCGGATGAGCCCTTTATTGGTATGAGAGCAGCAACTCATTATAAGTTTATAATTATGGCATCTCCAGCGGGTCCATTTTTTAGTAAACGCATTAAATTATGGGCAGAGAAGCAATTCATTAGAGCAGCACAAGGCGGAACTGGTGAAGCTAAAGCCGCTGGAAATTATGCAGCAGCCATTCGTCCAACAGAATTAGCAAAAGCCAAAGGTTACGACCAAGTATTATGGTTAGATGCCGCAGAACATAAGTATATTCAAGAAGTTGGTACCATGAATATTTTCTTCAAAATCAATGGAGAATTTATCACACCAGAGCTCGACGGTTCAGTTTTACATGGTATTACTAGAGCTAGTGTTATAGAGATGTTACGTGCAATGAATTTCACGGTAACAGAACGAAAAATTACTATCGATGAAATTAAAACAGCATCAGAAAACGGGACTTTAGAAGAAGCCTTCGGAACAGGAACAGCCGTTGGTATAGCGTACATTCAAGAGATTGGATTAGAAGACGAGACGATTCATGTTTCTGATGAAAGTCCAATTGGATTAGAAGTTAACGACACCTTGAATGCTATTAAAACGGGCAAGCTAGACGACCAATTTAACTGGATGACTAAAGTAGAAAAGGAATTAGCTTAGAGTTGTTTGGGCGTTACCACAAGGGGCGGGCTTTCACTACTCGCTCTTTTTGAAAAAAGCAAAAAGGAGCTCAAACAGGTCGTTCAAGTGCGAAGTAATCACGAGTTCTTATTTATTAAATAAGAATGAATGAGTAATCCCTAACGCGTGAGCAATATCACTTCGAGTAATTCCGATTTTTTTATCAGAATTGTATCGAGAAGTCATGCAAAGTCCTCGATACAAAATTGCAAGAAAAGCAATTTCACTCGAACCGACGCAACGATTGTCATTCCTGCGAAAGCAGGAATCCACTTCGAAGTAGATGATATCATTCAAATCGAAGCTAAGAATCTCAGAGAATCTCTGTGAAAACTCAGTGAAACTCTGAGTAATAATTAAACATAAATTAATGTCATTAAGAGCGAAAGCGAAGCATCTCATCAAGAGCTTGCCACGTCCTTCGTCCTCGCAATGACAGAACGATTCAAGATGAAAAAAGAAACACTAGAAAAAGGATTTTCAAAATTCTGCACAGCAAAAGCTATGGCAGAATTATACGAAGCTAATTTTAAACAAGTTTCAAAATACGTACATGCAACATCTCGTGGACACGAAGCCATTCAAATAGCTTTAGGTTTACAATTATTACCTCAAGATTATGCATTTCCATATTACAGAGACGATGCCATGTTATTATCTTTTGGTTTAGAGCCTTACGATTTAATGTTGCAATTATTAGCTAAAAAAGACGATCCATTTTCTGGAGGAAGAACATACTATTCGCATCCAAGTTTAAAGGACGACGATAAGCCAAAAATTCCACACCAATCTTCCGCAACAGGAATGCAAACCATTCCAGCAACAGGAGTTGCTATGGGATTTAATTACCGCGAAAGCGGTAATCTCTTTGCGGATGAGAATGAGACCAAAAACGGAACTGATAGTTTTTCTAACGATTATGATGCCTCAGTTCATTCAGAAGATTCCCGCCTTCGCGGGAATGCGCCAATTGTAGTGTGTTCTTTAGGAGACGCCTCTGTAACCGAAGGAGAAATAGCAGAAGCTTTTCAAATGGCAGCTTTAAAGCAAATGCCAATCTTATATTTAGTACAAGATAACGGTTGGGATATTAGTGCCAATGCAGCAGAAACGAGAGCGCAAAATGCATTCGAATATGCAGCTGGATTTAAAGGTTTAGACGCTATCTCAATAGATGGTGCCAACTTTACAGAAAGTTACGAAGCATTAGAGAAAGTAATAGAAACCATTCGTACAGAGCGTAGGCCTGTTTTAGTGCACGCAAAAGTACCGTTATTAAATCACCATACTTCTGGTGTAAGAATGGAATGGTATCGCGATGATTTAGACGAAGCGCGTTCTCGTGATCCTTATCCGGTTATTAAACAACAATTACTAGATGCTGGATTTTCAGAACAAGACGTTTTAGACATTGAAAATTCAGCGAAAACGAAAGTACAATCCGATTTTGAAAGAGCTTTAAAAGCCGAAGATCCAAAACCTGAGGATTTATTTACAAACGATTTTGTACCCACACCAATTACCGAGGAAAAAGGAACACGTTCGCCAGAAGGCGCAGAGAAAGTAGTCATGGTAGATTGTGCTTTATTCGCAGTAGAAGAACTGATGAAAAAGCATAAAGAATGTTTACTTTATGGGCAAGATGTTGGTGGAAGACTTGGTGGTGTCTTTAGAGAAGCAGCAACGTTAGCACAAAAATTTGGAGACGATCGTGTGTTCAATACACCAATTCAAGAAGCCTTTATTGTCGGTTCTACAGTTGGTATGTCTGCAGTTGGATTAAAGCCCATTGTTGAGGTTCAGTTTGCCGATTATATCTGGCCTGGCTTAAATCAGTTATTTACAGAAGTGAGTAGAAGTTGTTATTTATCTAATGGTAAATGGCCAGTTTCTATGATTCTTAGAGTGCCAATTGGTGCTTATGGAAGCGGAGGACCTTACCATTCATCTTCAGTAGAATCTGTAATTACAAATATTCGTGGTATTAAAATAGCATATCCAAGTAATGGAGCAGATTTAAAAGGTTTAATGAAAGCAGCTTACTACGATCCTAATCCGGTTGTAATTTTAGAACACAAAGGTTTATATTGGTCTAAAGTACCAGGAACACAAGGGGCAACATCTGTTGAGCCAAGTGAAGATTATGTATTGCCTTTTGGTAAAGCATGGGTGTTGCAAGAAATTTGGAAGCAAGAAAATGTAGAAACATTAACCATTGTGACTTACGGAATGGGAGTGCATTGGGCAATGAATGCTTCAGAAGAATTAGGGATGCAAGATCAGATAGAAGTTATCGATTTACGTACGTTGTTTCCATTAGATGAAGACACGATTATGAAATCGGTAAAGAAAACAGGAAAGTGTCTTGTTGTAACAGAGGAGCCTTCGAACAATAGTTTTGCAAGAGCGTTATCTGGAAAAATTCAAGAAGAATGTTTTAAACATTTAGATGCGCCAGTAATGACTATTGGTAGTGAGAATATGCCTGCAATACCATTAAATTCTATTTTAGAGCAAACAATGATTCCTTCAACAGAAAAAGTGAAAGCTAAGATAGAAAAGTTACTAAACTATTAAGTTTATAATAGTCTTGCACACCTAGTTATGTGTGTAATAAAAGGGATTCGTAATTGGAAAACAATTATGAGTCCCTTTTTTTTATGACTTCAATTTGCTTCATTTTTATAGAAATAGATTTTAGTTAAAATATGTTTTTTCAAAAAAAGAGATTTAAAAAATAAATTGGAAAGCGTATGGAAGTCGTAAATAATCTTCTATATTTGAGGTGTAAACTTTAGGAGTAGCTATTAAATTAGTTTGAGAAACATCCTTAGAACCTGATTTGGTTAATACCAACGTAGGAAAAAGTTATGTTCGATAAGACATCGAAATACTACCATTCTGGTTTACAATAATATTTTATAAATATGATTGCTATAAAAGTAAACCAAGAAGATCACCACATTTTAGAAAACATAACACTACAAGAGTTTGTTGAAAATTTAAAAATTCAAACAAACGGCATTGCTATTGCTATAAATAATACTGTGGTTAAAAAAACAGATTGGTCTTCAAGATTACTTCAAAATAATGATGATATTTTAATTATAAAATCTACTCAAGGAGGATGATTTTTATTTTAAAAGGAAACCAATTATCAAATGAAGAACAAAGACACAGCTCCAAAGCAAAACGGTATTACAAGACATCCGTTTCCGAATTCTAAGAAAATCTATGTCAACGGAAAAATTCACCCGCAAATTAAAGTTGCCATGCGTGAAATTACATTGAGTGATACGGTAGACTCAATAACAAAAAAGAAAACACCCAACGAGCCCATAACTATTTATGATACTTCCGGACCTTACACAGATCCAGACAAATCAATAGATGTACATACCGGTATAGAAAGAATTCGAGAACCTTGGATTAAAGAACGTGGTGATGTAGAGGAATTAGAATCATTCTCTTCAGAATATTGTAACGAGCGTTTAAACGATGCTAGTTTAGATCACATGCGTTTTAAGTTATTAAAGAATCCGCTAAGAGCTAAAAAGGGTCAAAATGTAACCCAATTGCATTATGCTAAAAAAGGACTAATAACACCAGAAATGGAGTATATCGCTATTCGAGAAAACCAACGAATAGATGAAATGACAGAGATTAGAAAGCAACACAAAGGCGAACACTTTGGTGCTTCTATTCCAGATAAAATTACACCAGAATTTGTAAGGTCGGAAGTCGCAAGAGGTCGTGCAATAATTCCTTCAAATATTAACCACCCAGAAGCAGAACCTATGATTTTAGGTCGAAACTTCTTAGTGAAAATAAATGCAAATATTGGAAACTCTGCCGTTACCTCATCCATAGAAGAAGAAGTAGAAAAAGCGGTGTGGGCTTGCCGTTGGGGAGCAGATAATATTATGGATTTATCTACCGGAGAAAACATTCACGAAACGCGCGAGTGGATTATTCGTAACTCTCCAGTGCCAGTGGGTACCGTGCCAATTTACCAAGCATTAGAAAAAGTAAATGGTGTTGCCGAAGACTTAACATGGGAGATTTTTCGCGATACATTAATAGAGCAAGCCGAACAAGGAGTCGATTATTTTACCATTCACGCAGGTGTGTTATTACGTTATGTGCCAATGACGGCAAAACGTGTTACAGGTATTGTTTCTCGTGGCGGATCTATTATGGCGAAATGGTGTTTAGCACATCATAAAGAAAGTTTTTTATATACGCATTTCGAGGATATTTGCGAAATCTTAAAACAGTACGATGTAGCCTTTTCTTTAGGCGATGGTCTGCGTCCGGGTTCTGTTGCAGATGCTAATGACGAAGCACAATTTGCAGAATTAGAAACGCTAGGAGAGCTAACGCAAATTGCACGTAAACACGAAGTACAGTGTTTTATAGAAGGACCAGGACACGTGCCAATGCACATGATTAAAGAAAATATGGAGAAGCAAATAGAGCTTTGCGACGAAGCTCCTTTTTACACTTTAGGCCCTTTAACTACAGATATTGCTCCAGGTTACGATCATATTACTTCTGGTATTGGAGCCGCAATGATAGGTTGGTACGGTTGCGCCATGTTGTGCTACGTAACTCCAAAAGAGCACTTAGGTTTACCAAATAAAGAAGATGTGCGCGTTGGTGTGGTGACGTATAAATTGGCTGCGCATGCTGCCGATTTAGCAAAAGGTCACCCAGGTTCGCAACACAGAGACAATGCGTTGAGTATGGCGCGTTTTGAGTTTCGTTGGGAAGATCAGTTTAATTTAGGCTTAGATCCAGAACGTGCTCGCGAATATCATGATGAAACGTTGCCTGCTGCAGGTGCTAAAATCGCTCATTTTTGTTCTATGTGCGGACCAAAATTCTGCTCTATGAAAATTTCTCAAGAGGTACGCGATTTTGCTGCAGTTAACGATATTGTAGATAACGAGGTTATTGCAAAAGGAATGGAAGAGAAATCTAAAGAGTTTAAAGAAAAAGGATCCGAAGTCTATTTGTAAAATGATTAGGAAGTTCCCACGCTTTGAAAAAAAAGCGTGGTCGGGCTTTCCGTTATATCTTTTGCTGGTTCTCGATACAAATTTATTCAGTTGCACTGCATAAATTTACTCGAACTGACGGCAAAAGGATGCCACTATAATTGTGTAACACTCACGAGTTCCTATTTAATAAAATAGAATAACTGAGTAATCCCTAACTCAAAATCCAAGTAACCGTCATTACGAGGAGGTACGACGAGGTAATCTTATTATTAAAAACTAAAAACACTATGATAGTTCTTATCGCACCAGAAAACGATATTCCAAACGAAATAGAAATACTAAACCAATTATTTAGAGAAGGTTTATTGGTGTATCATTTGAGAAAACCAGATAAAAATTACGAAGAACACGTTGCGTATTTAAACAAAATTGATAAAGAATATCACAACAGAATTGTAGTGCATTATTTCCATGAGTTGATAAACGATTTCAATTTAAAAGGTATTCATTTTCAAGAACAAAAAAGAATTGACCATATAGATAATCCTGGTCAATATTTCAAAAATCTAAATATGTTTGGTAAAACAATAAGCTCTTCATTTCATGAACCAGAAGTCTTAAAAGCGTGTTATTTTGAGTTCGATTATCATTTATTAAGTCCTGTTTTTTCTTCAATATCAAAAAAAGGATATAAGGGAAAAGGTTTTGACGTTAACCATATTGATAAAACAATCATCGGTATGGGCGGTATTAATGCTGAAACGATAGAAGAAACGATAACGTTAGGATTTAAAGGAATAGGTGTTTTAGGTGGCGTTTGGAATGCTGAAAACCCATTAGAGCATTTTATAAAAATAAAAGAAACCTATAAAAAACACACCATCAAATAAGTGTTTTTTTAATAACCTACTGATGTTAAATACATAAAAATTGAATCAAAAAAACTACATCTTAACAATAGCGGGTTTAGATCCATCAAGTGGTGCCGGAATTACGTCAGATATTAAAACATTTGAAGCGCATGGTTTGTACGGTTTATCCGTGTGTACGGCAGTTACTGTTCAAAACGATATAGATTTTAAAGATTGTATTTGGATAGAAAAAGAAATCATTTTAAATCAGATAGAACTATTGTTTCAACGCTTTTCAATTGCTGTAGTAAAAATAGGAATCATCCAGTCTTGGGATGTTTTATTAGACGTTATTCAAACATTAAAAAAGCTAAATCCAACTATAAAAATAGTACTAGATCCTGTTTTAAAAGCGAGTGCAGGTTTTAGTTTTCATAATAAACAAGATTTAAAAATTTTAGAAGAAGTCTTGAGAAGTTGTGATTTTATTACACCAAATTACGAAGAGATTGAAGCCTTATTTCCAGAGAAATCTATAGAAGACACCATCGATTTTATATCAGAAAGAACAAATACCTACTTAAAAGGAGGTCATAGAACAGATAAAAAAGGATGGGACGAAGTTTACTATAGTAAAATAGTAAAGCTAAACATTCCGCCAATTGCAGAAACCGTTTTTCAAAAGCATGGAAGTGGTTGTGTTTTATCGTCAGCATTAGCTTCTAATTTAGAAAAAGGAATGAACATAGAAGATGCTTGTAAAAATGTAAAATGGTATACCGAACAGTTTTTAAATTCAAACAACACCTTGCTAGGAACACATAAATACACAGAAAATGCTAAGTAAACTACATTATATCTCTCAAGGTAAAACACCGCAAGATCATTTAGAAAACATACAAAAAGCATGTGAAAACGGAGTAGAATTAGTACAGTTGCGTTTAAAAGAAATGGCACTAGATATCATTTTAGAAACTGCAAAAAAAGCTAGAGAAGTCACCACTCAATTTAAAGTAAAGCTCATAATAAATGATCATTATAAAATAGCTAAAGCCGTAAAAGCAGACGGTGTTCATTTAGGAAAAACAGACGCATGTCCATTAAAAGCTAGAACCTATTTGGGAAAACAATATCTAATTGGAGGCACTGCCAACACTTTAGAGGATTGCAAAGTTCTAATAGAAAAGCGTGTGGATTATATTGGTTTAGGACCTTTTCAGTTTACAGAAACTAAAAAGAATTTAAGTCCAATTTTAGGTATCGAAGGTTACAAGCAGTTAATAGGAACGTTAAAAACAGACACGCCTATAATCGCTATTGGTGGTATTTGCATGGAAGATGTTTCAGCAATTATAAACACAGGTGTTTACGGAATAGCCGTTTCGGGAACAATAACTAAAGATTTTACAAGTATTTCTAAGTTTTATGAAATCTTAAATTCGTCAGAAATAAAAGCATAAGTATTCTTAATCTAACATAGATTCAAAAAAGTAAAAATGAATAAAATATTAAAAATAGCAGATAAAGAATTCACCTCTAGATTATTCACTGGAACAGGAAAGTTTAGCTCTTCAGAAGTAATGAAAGACGCTTTATTAGCTTCCGAAAGTGAGCTCATAACTGTGGCTTTAAAAAGAGTAGATGTTCAAAATAATGAAGATGATATTTTAAGGCATTTAAAACATGCTCATATTAATTTATTGCCAAACACATCTGGTGTTAGAACGGCAAAAGAAGCTGTTTTTGCAGCAGAATTATCAAGAGAAGCTTTAGGTACTAATTGGGTTAAATTAGAAATTCATCCGGACCCTAGATATTTATTGCCAGATCCTATAGAAACTTTAAAAGCGGCTGAAGCATTAGTAAAATTAGGATTTGTAGTGATGCCTTACATTCATGCGGACCCTGTACTGTGTAAACGATTAGAAGATGTGGGCGTGCAATGTGTTATGCCATTGGGAGCTCCAATAGGAAGTAATAAAGGATTAAAAACACAAGATTTTTTAGAGATTATTATCGAGCAATCTAATGTGCCTGTCATTGTAGATGCTGGTATTGGCGCACCATCGCATGCAGCTTATGCAATGGAATTAGGTGCAGATGCTGTCTTAGTAAATACGGCAATTGCAGTGTCTAAAAATCCGGTAGCTATGGCAAAAGCTTTTAAAATGGCCGTGGAAGCTGGTAGAATGGCGTTTGAAGCAAAACTAGCACCAATTAAGAATAAAGCGGAAGCTAGTAGTCCGTTAACAAGTTTTTTAAACTAAAATATGGCAAATTTCATAGAACTCTTCGATACTTATAATTGGGATAACACACTGAAAAGCATCTTCAGTAAAACAGAAGTTGAGGTAGAAAATGCTTTGGCAAAAGAAAAGCTGGATTTAGAAGATTTTGAAGCCTTAATTTCTCCTGCAGCAAAGCCATTTTTAGAACGAATGGCACAGAAAAGCAGTAGACTCACTAAAAAACGATTTGGGAATACTATACAAATGTACGCACCAATGTATTTAAGTAATGAGTGTCAAAATATTTGTACGTATTGCGGATTTAGTATGACTAATAAAATACCAAGACGCACATTAACAGATGTTGAAATTTTAAAAGAAGTGGCGTTTTTAAAGGGAAAAGGCTACGACCATATCTTATTAGTTACAGGAGAGGCTAACAGAACGGTAGGCGTAAGCTATATTAAAAACGCGATTAAAATAATACGTTCTCAATTCTCGAATATTACTATAGAAGTACAGCCTCTAGATCAAGAGGAATACGAGTTGTTAATTGAAAACGGATTGTACGCCGTATTGGTATATCAAGAAACGTATCACAGAGAAGAGTATAAGAAACACCATCCAAAAGGAAAAAAATCTAATTTTAATTACCGTTTAGATACGCCAGATAGATTAGGGAAAGCAGGTGTTCATAAAATTGGATTAGGTGCTTTGTTTGGTTTAGAAGATTGGCGTGCAGATAGTTTTTTTACAGCATTACATTTAAAATATTTACAGAAAACGTATTGGAAGACAAAGTACTCCATTTCATTTCCAAGGTTGCGACCGCATTCTGGGGGTTTAGAGCCGAAAGTAGAAATGACCGATAGTGATTTGGTGCAGCTAATATGTGCTTTTCGTCTGTTAGATGAAGATATAGAATTGTCTATGTCTACAAGAGAAAACGAAATATTTAGAAATAATATTGTGCAATTAGGTGCCACTTCAATTAGTGCAGAATCTAAAACAAATCCGGGTGGTTATACTGTAGAGCCACAATCGTTAGAGCAGTTTGAAATTTCCGATGAAAGAAGTACAGAAGAAGTCGTTAAAATGTTAAAAGGTCAAGGATTAGAAGTGGTTTGGAAAGATTGGGAACATTTTGAAGAAATACAAAAGTAATGAGCCTTACCCTAGAAGAAAGAAAGCAATATAATCGCCATCTTATTTTAGATGAAATAGGAGAAGTCGGACAATTAAAACTGAAGCAAGCAAAGGTTTTAGTCATTGGAGCAGGTGGTTTAGGTTGTCCTGTTTTGCAATATTTAACAGCGGCAGGTGTTGGAACTATTGGTATAATAGATCATGATGTAGTTGATCAAAGTAATTTGCAGCGTCAAATTTTATACACTATAAAGGATATTGGTTTGTCTAAAGCTGAAACTGCTGCTAAGCGATTATCTCAATTAAATCCATTTGTACTTTTCAATTCTTATAACGAAAAACTAACACGTGAAAATGCTATTGCTTTATTTCCTAATTATGATATTATAATAGACGGAAGCGATAATTTTTCAACAAGATATTTAGCAAATGATGCGGCAGTAATTACTAATAAACCATTAGTTTATGGTGCTATTTTTAAATTTGAAGGTCAAGTTAGTGTCTTTAATTATTTAGGAAGCGGAACTTATAGATGCTTATACCCTACACCTCCAAAACCAGAAGATTCTCCCAATTGTTCAGAAATAGGAGTTTTAGGAGTGTTGCCTGGAATCATTGGGAGTTTACAGGCAAATGAAGCTATTAAAATTATTTGTGGTATTGGAGACGTGCTAACGAATAGGCTATTATTATTTGATGCTTTAAGTCTGAATCAACAAATATTGGGTTTTGAAAAAGACGAAACTTCAGAAATTATGGCTTTAGAAAAAGATTATAATTTTTTCTGCGGAATTACTTCAACTAAAGAAATCACGCTAGATGAATTAAATAAAAACAAAGAGCATTATAACTTATTAGATGTTAGGGAGGTTTCTGAAAGAGAAAGATATCACATTGGAGGACAACATATTCCTTTGGGACAGTTATCAAAACGATTTCAAGAAATAGATATTACTTTACCTGTCGTCGTTTATTGTAAATCGGGTAAAAGAAGTAATAGCGCCATTTCCTATTTGAAAACGCAATTAGATGAGGTTGTTTTTTACAACTTAAAAGAAGGATTATAGACGTGAATTTAAAGCATAGTTTTAAAATAGTATTATCACGAAAAATGTCAGTGTATGCTTTTGGTGCTTAGCAATAATTAAATAAGCCGACCTATTCTTTTTTAGAGAAAAAATATAAAAAGACAGATTGTTAAATCTTAAAATAGATTAACCTGATTACACCATTATATTTAACTATTAGACATAAAAAAGCCTATCTAAAAGACAGGCTCTATTCTTAAAAAGATTGTAAGATATATAATTATATAACTTTTACATTAACTGCGTTTAATCCTTTTTTTCCTTCTGCTAAATCGAATTCTACATTATCACCTTCTCTAATCTCATCGACTAAACCAGAAATATGTACAAAATGCTCTTTATTGTTTCCTTCTTCTGTTATGAATCCAAAACCTTTAGAGTCATTAAAAAATTTTACTGTACCAGTACTCATATTAAAATATATTAAATTAAGGTGCAAATATAAGGTAATTAATTGAAATTCAATTATTTTAATCTAGTTATTTTTAATTATTGTAATAAGCGCTTTAATCTCTGCTTATAGCCAATTAAATTTAAACGTTATATTCAGATAATGGTCTTGTAAATTTTTCAGGATCAGCCGCTAAATGATATCTAGGGTCGTTAATAGCTTCAACGATAACATCCTTAAATTTAGGACTCGCCTTATAAAGCAAAATTTTACAGTCTTCACTTAAGTGTTTTAGTTTTATTGTTTTTCCTTCAGCTTGATATTTTTCAACAATAATGAAAATAGCTTCAATAGCTGAATGATCAGAAATACGCGCTTCAACAAAATCGATTTCTACATTATCTGGATCATTTTTAATATCGAATTTTTCATTAAAAGCTGTAATACTACCAAAGAACAATGGTCCCCAAATTTCATATGTTTTTGTACCATCGGCTTGAATACGCTTACGTGCTCTAATTTTCTTCGCATTTTCCCATGCAAAAGATAAGGCTGAAATAATTACACCAACGAATACGGCGATTGCTAAATCGAAGATCACCGTTACAACAGAAACAATGACAAGTACCACAGCATCTGACATAGGTATCTTTTTCATAATTCGGAAACTAGACCAAGCAAAGGTTTCAATAACCATCATAAACATAACACCGACTAAGGCTGCAATTGGCACTTGCTCAATATATTTATCAGCGAATAAGATAAAAGTAAGTAACGTTATTGCCATCATTACACCAGACAAACGGCCTCTACCACCTGCATTAATATTAATTACGGTTTGTCCAATCATACCACAACCACCAGTACCTCCAAAGATTCCGCTAAGCATGTTTCCTGAACCCTGAGCGATACATTCTCTGTTTCCATCTCCTCTTGAGTCTGTTAATTCATCCACAAGATTCATAGTCATTAAGGTTTCAATCAAACCTACTGATGCCGCTAAAAAGGCATAAGGTGCAATGAATTTTAAAGTGTCTAAGTTAAATGGCAAATGACTCCAAAGCTCTGCAAGGTTGAGTTTGCTAGAAAGCTCATCAAGTCCATTCAAGCCAGCTCCACCACCATCTCTAATAAAATCACCTACATTAATGGATTGAAGTCCTCCAAAAATAGAAATCAAAGTCACTATTAAAATCGCCGTCAATGCAGCAGGCATTTTTTAGTTAATTTAGGTAAACCCCAAATAATAAGCATGGTTAATAATACCAAACCAATCATTATATAGAGTTTTTCTCCTTCCATTGTGGACTTTAAAACGCCATTGTCCTTTACAGAATATAAGCCGTTGTCTTGAAGATTGAAAACGACTTTTTTAGTATTCACATCGAAAACTTGATTGTTCGACATGATAAAAACAGCTTCACCTGTATTGATGTTAATAACAGAGTCTCCTTGTATTGAAAACAATTTAGTGCCAGAAATTAAATCTCTTACGGTATTATCACTGTCGTTAACATTGTAAACCAATTCCTTAGATTCGGTATTACGCATGTTTTGTCCAAAAAGATCCTTGTTGTTTTCTTTGAACATACCTAATTGCGCCATGAAAATCACAATAGCTAAACCGTTTACAAAGCCCATCATTACAGGGTGAGGAATTAAACGTACAAATTTCCCAAGCTTCAGTACACCTGCTAATATTTGAATAATACCCATTAAAACAACGGCAGCTAACAAATAGAAGTAGCCCATGTTTTCTACAGGTGTATCAAATAAAAGACCTTTAGCATGTCCTTCTTGAATCATGTGAACAAAAATAACAGCAACAGCTCCTGCAGCTCCAGATATTAAGCCAGGTCTTCCTCCAAAAAGTGCAGAGATGATTCCAATTATAAAGGCACCAAAGAGGGCTACTATAGGACTAATTTGAGCAACAAAGGCAAAGGCAACCACCTCTGGAATCATTGCGAGTGATACCGTGATGCCTGCAAGAATATCATTCTTAGGGTTTTGTGTGAAATTTTTAATGGTTTTTTGACCGAACATAATACTTTTTATTTGTAAAAGGCGGCAAAGGTAGACTTTTTGAATTTAATCTAAAAAGCAGTAGTTTGTTAAACAAAAAAGCATCGGTGGATACCAATGCTTTTCTATTCTTTTTGTGTGCAATATATTATTTTTCCTCTGGAGGAAACTGCTCTAACATTTGAGATACAAATTCTTTTATACGTTCGTCTTTCTTATCTGGGTTACTAGCATTAAGATTTCCTGTACCTGAACCTTGCCAAATTAATTCTTTTTGTTGGCATCAATAAGATCTATAAATAGCATTCCTTCAGTAGTGGTAGTGACTTGGTTGTTGTTCCAGCCAGATCTCCAGCCCCAGCCACCATAACCGCCCCAGCCCCAAGCACCGTTGCCCCAAGCATTGTTGTAAACATCAACACGTTGGTTAGATTTGGTGAATATACTCACTAGCATATCTGGATTTTCTGATTTGGTATAACCTTTAGCCATTAGTTCGGCTTCAATTGCTCTTAGAATTCTTCGCTTATCAATGTCGTTGATTTCTGCCTTGTCAATTCCAGGTTTGAAAAAAGCGAAAGTTTTGTAACTGTCAAAATTAGCTTCTCTATCATAGTCAGCTGCAACTTTAACTGAGCTACAAGATGCTAATCCTATTAATAAAAGAAACATTGGAGTAAGTTTGAGTAGTTTTTTCATAATGGGTTTGTTTTTTAATTACACTTAATTTAATAATTCGTCATCAACGAAATTTGGCAAAGTAACTTTTAGGTTAGGCTCGATTTCCATAGCACGTCTTATTGCAAAAACGGCTCCTTCATTTCTAGCCCAACTTCGTCTTGAAATACCGTTATTGACGTCCCAAAACAGCATTTGTTTTAATTTTTTTGATGCTTCCTTAGTACCATCAAGAACCATACCAAATCCGCCGTTTATAACTTCGCCCCATCCGACACCTCCACCATTGTGAATGCTTACCCATGTGGCTCCTCTAAAGCTATCACCAATCACATTTTGTATAGCCATATCTGCTGTAAAGCGTGAGCCGTCATAAATATTACTAGTCTCTCTGTATGGGGAATCGGTTCCTGAAACATCATGATGATCTCTTCCTAAAATAACGGTTCCGATTTCACCATTTTTTATGGCTTGGTTAAAGGCTTCGGCAATTTTCATTCGGCCTTCTGCATCTGCATATAAAATTCGAGCTTGAGAACCTACCACAAGTTTGTTTTCTTGTGCACCTTTAATCCATTGAATATTATCAGCCATTTGTTGCTGAATTTCTTCAGGAGAATTCTTTTTAATGTCTTCTAAAACTTTACAGGCAATAGCATCCGTTTTTATCAAATCTTCCGGCTTACCAGAAGCACAAACCCAACGAAATGGACCAAAACCATAATCAAAACACATTGGTCCCATAATATCTTGTACGTAACTTGGGTATCTAAAATCGATACCATTTTCTGCCATAATATCGGCACCAGCACGAGAGGCTTCCAATAAAAAGGCGTTTCCATAATCGAAGAAATAAGTGCCTTTTGAGGTGTGTTTATTTATAGCGTTTGTATGACGTCGTAAGGTTTCTTGAACTTTCTCTTTAAATAATTCGGGTTGATTCGCCATCATGTCGTTAGCATCCTCAAAAGAAATATCCACAGGATAATAGCCTCCGGCCCAAGGATTATGAAGCGATGTTTGGTCGCTTCCTAGATCAACATGAACATTAGCTTCATCAAATTTTTCCCATACATCTACAATGTTTCCGAGATAAGCGATTGAAATGGTTTCTTTATCAGCTTTAGCTTTTTCAACACGAGTAACAAGTTGATCTAAATCGGTTATTTTTTCATCGATCCAACCTTGATCTAATCGTACTTGTGTGATTTTAGGATTTACTTCAGCACAAACGGTAATACAGCCTGCAATGTTTCCAGCTTTTGGTTGTGCGCCAGACATGCCTCCTAAACCTGAAGTTACAAATAAATTGCCTTTTGGTTCCTTTTTAATTTTCCTAAAACCGTTAAGTACTGTAATAGTTGTACCGTGTACGATGCCTTGTGGGCCAATATACATGTAGCTTCCGGCAGTCATTTGTCCGTATTGTGTAACTCCTAAAGCGTTAAATTTCTCCCAGTCGTCTGGTTTCGAGTAATTCGGGATCATCATACCGTTGGTTACCACAACTCTTGGTGCTTCTTTATGCGATGGAAACAATCCCATAGGATGACCAGAGTACATGGTCAGGGTTTGTTCATCATTCATTTCGGCCAAATACTTCATAGTTAATCGGTACTGTGCCCAGTTTGAAAACACGCCTCCATTACCACCATAAGTAATTAATTCGTGCGGATGTTGTGCCACGGCATAATCTAAATTATTCTGAATCATTAGCATAATGGCTGCAGCTTGTGTTGATTTTGCTGGATATTCAGAAATTGGCCTGGCATACATTTTATAATCTGGTCGTAAACGGTACATGTAGATTCTGCCATAAGTATCTAACTCGTTTTTAAACTCAGGTAATAAGGTTTTATGATCTTTTTTATCAAAATAACGCAAAGCATTTCTAAGCGCTAATTTTTCTTCTTCTGCAGAAAGAATTGCTTTACGTTTCGGTGCATGATTTATTGAAGCATCGTAAGGCTTTGGTTCTGGTAATATGTTTGGAATGCCTTCTAATATTTGATCTTTGAACGAGAGTTTTGTAGTATGCATTACTTCTTTTTTAATGTGTTTTTGTTGAATCCATAAGGACAATGTCTGCAGCCGCTTTCGCAACAATAGCCACGTTTCAAGTGGTATTGCTCAGTAAAACAGCGGTAACCTTCGGGTGTCAGATAATAATCACCGTCTTCAATTGGGACGTATTTTTTCATAGTTAATACCAAATAAACATCAAAATGCTGGGTTAAATTCGTTGCTATTTCCTTTATATTTTCAATTTAATTTAAAGAAAATATATTCCAAATTTACCTTCAATAATTTTAAAATTCATTTGGTATAACAAAGATAACGTAATTTGGTTTGATTTTTGAAACGAATAAAGCATGATATTGATTTCGAAATATATAGTGCCAAAAGGTTATTTGGGCGTTACCATTTTTCCTTTTATGTTTTTAAAGACTGAGGATTTAAAGCGTAATGCTGTACTTATAAATCATGAAAGAATTCATCTCAAGCAACAGCTTGAATTGTTTGTTCTTCCATTTTATATCCTTTACACAATTGAATTTTTATGTCGATTAATTCAATATAAAAAATGGGATTTAGCCTATAGAAATATTTCTTTTGAACGTGAAGCTTATGGGCATGAAAAGGATCTCGACTATTTAAAATCTAGACCTTTGTATAATGTGTTTAAATTTATTAGAAATTAAATTTTGCGATTTTTTATTCGCCATCAACTAACTTTGTTGCTATAAAAATAAAGCCGTTGTTAAATTATAATACTCATAATCAGCACTTATCTGTTCCAGATTCTTCGATTAAAATTGCAATTAAACGCGAAGATTTAATTCATCCGTTTATTTCTGGAAATAAGTATCGCAAGTTAAAATTCAATATTGAAGACGCTAAAACTACTAATGTAAAAACCTTATTAACCTTTGGAGGTGCGTTTTCAAATCATATTGCTGCTGTGGCTTACGCCGGAAAAGAATATGGTTTTAATACGATTGGGGTCATAAGAGGGGAGGAGTTAAGGGAAAAGAAAGATTTAAACCCAACCTTGACGTTTGCAAAATCTTGTGGTATGCAGTTTGAATTTGTGTCTCGGGAGGTGTATCGGATTAAAACGAATGATGATTTTATAAATAGCTTAAGAAATGAATTTGGGGATTTTTATTTAATTCCCGAAGGTGGTACAAATGAATTGGCTGTCAAAGGTTGTGAGGAAATCTTGGAAGCAGACGATTTTAAATTTGATTATATCTGTTGTGCTGTAGGAACAGGTGGGACAATTTCTGGCTTAATTAATTCGTCGAAAAAGCATCAGAAAATATTAGGCTTTCCGGCTTTAAAAGGTGATTTTTTACAAGAAGATATTCGTAAATTTGCAAATCAAGATAATTGGAAATTAATATCAGATTATCATTTTGGTGGTTATGGTAAAATAAAGCCCGAATTGATTTCGTTTATTAATACGTTTAAGAACGATTATAATATACCATTAGATCCGATTTATACAGGTAAAATGCTATTTGGAATATTTGATTTAATTGCTCTTGGATATTTTTCAACAGGTTCTAAAATACTTGTCATTCACACAGGAGGTTTGCAAGGAATTGCAGGTGTAAATGATATGTTGAAGCGTAAAAATCGCCCTTTAATTGAAATATAAAACATGAAGTTCAGATATTTAATCTTATTAGTTGCAGTATTGGCAATGAGTTGTGGTCCTAAAAAAGGTATTGTAACTAAAAAGAAACGAAGTAGTACGACTAAAACAGTTGTAGTAAAAGACAAAAAAGAGGAGGTTAAAACGGTTGAAACGGTTGAAACAAATCCGTCAGCTGTAGAAGAAAATAAAGCTCCAAGTAGTGTTGAGGTTTATATTAGTTTATATGCTGAAATTTCCAAAAACAAAATGCGGACTCATAAAATTCCAGCGAGTATTACCTTGGCTCAAGGTATTTTAGAATCTGGTGTTGGAAAAGGACGTTTAGCGGTTAAGGCAAATAATCACTTTGGGATTAAATGCCACGGTTGGACAGGTGCTAAGATTTACCACGATGATGATCGTTCTCAAGAATGTTTTAGGAAGTATGATAAAGCAGAAATGTCTTACGAAGACCATTCTGAATTCTTAACAGGCCGTAGCCGTTATGCGAGTTTATTTGATCTAAGACCCGATGATTATAAAGGTTGGGCTAAAGGCTTAAGAGCGGCAGGTTATGCAACAGATCGTAAATATCCTGAAAAACTGATTAGCTTAATTGAACGCTATAATCTTGATAAATATGATGATGAAGTCCTTAATGGAACAACTACTAAGTCATCGCGCAGATCAACCACTATAATAGAGGGACCAAAGAAGGTGACGTCTAAAAAGCACACGGTGGCTAAAGGAGATACGTTGTATTCTTTATCTAGATTATATAAAACTACGGTTGATGCTA
Organism: Winogradskyella psychrotolerans RS-3; assembly: GCF_000427335.1. Taxonomy (GTDB): domain Bacteria; phylum Bacteroidota; class Bacteroidia; order Flavobacteriales; family Flavobacteriaceae; genus Winogradskyella; species Winogradskyella psychrotolerans. Next base: position 93,976 of record NZ_ATMR01000102.1, read on the forward strand.
TTAAAGTTAAAAATAATTTAAAATCAAATGACCTTACTATTGGTCAACAACTTATTATTCCTAATTAATTTATGTTATATCAAAGAAGTAGTGCTTTATTTAAAGAGGCTCAAAAAGTTATTCCTGGTGGAGTCAATTCACCCGTAAGAGCTTTTAGTGCCGTTGGTGGAACTCCTATTTTTGCTAAGTCAGCAAAAGGAGCTTATGTCTATGATGAAGATGGAAATCGTTTTATAGATTATATAAATTCTTGGGGTCCAATGTTGCTGGGGCATGCATTTCCTCCTGTAGTAGATGCGGTTATAGAAAAAAGCAAAACAAGGAACTTCATTTGGGATGCCAACAGCTATTGAAACTGAGATTGCAGAATTATCGGTTTCTATGGTGCCAAATATTGATAAAATTCGTTTTGTTAATTCAGGGACTGAAGCGTGTATGAGTGCTATTCGTTTAGCTAGAGGCTTTACTAAAAAAGATAAGATTATAAAATTTGCGGGTTGTTATCATGGGCATAGCGATTCGTTTTTGATTGCAGCAGGAAGTGGTGCCATAACATTTGGAACACCCAATAGTCCTGGTGTAACAGAAGGAACCGCAAAAGACACATTATTGGCACGCTATAATGATCTTGAAAATGTAAACGAATTAGTTGAAGCAAATAAAGACGTCATAGCTGCAATTATTATTGAGCCTGTTGCTGGTAATATGGGCTGTATTCCTCCTGTAGATGGGTTTTTAGAAGGTTTAAGGTCTATTTGCGACTCAAATGATATCTTATTGATTTTTGATGAGGTAATGACGGGTTTTAGATTGGCAAATGGAGGCGTGCAAGAACTTAAAAATATTAATGCAGATATCGTTTGTTTCGGAAAAGTTGTTGGTGGTGGATTGCCAGTTGGTGCCTTTGCTGCTCGAAATGAAATTATGAACTATTTAGCTCCAATTGGCCCAGTGTATCAAGCGGGAACTTTAAGTGGGAATCCGTTAGCTATGGCAGCAGGTTTGGCTATGCTTAAAACCATTAATGCTGATGCTGATTTGATGAATAGGCTAGAGGAGAAAACAAAATATCTTCATAACGGTATTGCTGATGCGCTTAATAAAAATAATGTGACACATACAATCAATAGAATAGGGTCTATGATTTCTGTGCATTTTTCAGAAGATGCTGTAGTGGATTTTGACTCTGCTGCTAAAGGGAATAATGACACTTTTAAAAAGTTCTTTCACGGCATGTTAAACAAAGGTATTTATATTGCTCCCAGTGCATTTGAAACCTGGTTTATAACGGATGCTTTAACTTATGAAGATTTAAACGAAACCATTGCAGCTGTCGAGGACATTGCGAAAGATTTATAAACAGAAAAAGTCTCGCTATTTGCGAGACTTTTTTTTATAAAAAACTGAGCTTAACTTTTTTGAAAACGTTTAAAGCGTTCAAATTGTACTTTATTTAAAAGAACTTTCATTTTGTTATCAAGCTGTTCGTTTGCAGCTGTTGTTTTAATAAATACTTCTTTTTCAGTTGAGTTTTTTTCATTTTCAATGAAATATAAATCGCTAGTATGCTCTTTTACTACTTTGTAGACTTCTTCTGTCTTGTCTTTTTCTAACTGAATAAATTTAATTAAACCCTTAGTGGTCTTAATAGCTTTAGCTTCTATAATAGCATTTGCTTCTTTGTCAGTATTACTGTTTTGTGCAACAGCAGTCTGAGTTCCTAAAAATAGTGCAAATACAAATAAACAGAGTGTGATAGTCTTTTTCATTATTAATTTTTAAATTCGACACTAAAATAACAATTTTATTCAATAAAAAGAAAAAGTATCACCGAAGCGATACTTTTTCTTCAAAATTAGACGATTATATATTAGTTTTCGTCTTGTTGTTTGTTGTGTTTTCCTTCGCGTTTTTCATCACGTTTTTTATGACGATCACCTCTTTTTTTATGATCTCTAGGCTTCATTTTTTCGAACTTAGCATACTGTTCTGCATTTAAGATCGTTTTCATTTCGCGCTTCATTTCAATCTGCTGATCTAATCTGGTATTTTGCATCTTAAGGAATTCTTCTTGAGAAGGCTTTTCTCTTTTTTCTCCTTCTGCGGCTTTATGTTTTTGCCTTAAACCTTCATTGGCTTTTGCTTCGCTTAAGAAAATAGTATGTATTTTTTTCTGCTGCGCATCAGTTAAGTCTAGTTTTAAAGTTAATTTTTTTGATTTTAAATCGGCAATATCACTAGGTGTCATTTGCATTCTTAATTCTGATCTATCTTTGCGGTCCGATCTCTTTTCTTTTTCCTGTGCCATGCCATTTAGTGTAAATAGAGCTACGGCGATTACTAATAAATTTCTCATGTCTTTTATGTTTTATGTTATACTTGTTTAGACCTAGAGTAAGTATTTAGGTTTAACTATGATTCGTTTTTTAACACGTATATTAACATTTGTTACATTTTTATTAGCCTTAGTGTTGTTTGAAATACGTTTTCCTTGTCAGCCTTGCTTTTCAGCCATGCATAGAAGCTTATGATAAATATATCCTCTTTGTTTATTGTAGTCCACTCAAAGGTTAACTCTAATTTATTTAGAAATTCTGTTGTGTTTATGTTTTCTGGTTTTATGTAATATAGTTCTGCAAATTTTATAAAAGTTAGAATTCGGGATTGTCCAATTTGGTTCAAGTAGCTTGAGTAGCGTCGCCTAAAACTTTTTAATCGTGAATAAAACAAGTCGTCTTCTTGTAGTTCTATATATAATAGAAGTTCTGCAACGTTTTTTTTAATCACCCAATCCATACCTACTTTTTCTTTATACCATTGGTCGGTATGATAAAATTTGGATGAGATGGATTTGGACTTTAAAAAGTCTCCTTTTTGAAAGTAAAACATAAAGCATGTAAGTTGTAAGTCGAGTAAGGTTTCTGTGTCTTCATGTTTTTTATTAGTGAAGCTTTCAATTAATATAATAGCGTCATCTTGTTTATTGCTGTAGTTGAGGTTTAAAGCTTTAACTAAGGTTTTTTTTAATATGAAGGATTTGTAATAGGCCCGTTTTTTCAGCTGCATGAGCTGTTCCATTTCTTTGATGTAACGTGTAGAAGCTTCAAATTTTTTATTCCTGAAAAGTGTGTTCGCAATTATATAAACGATTTCAATTTGATAAAAAAGTTGCTTGTCGGTTTCCTTCTTTTGTTTTAGAATGTCATAACTCTTCATCACAAAGCTTTCGATGGAATAATATTTTTTTGTGACTAAAGCCGAAATATTAGCAATCGCTAAAATCTGATACAAGGATTTAAAGGAAAGCGATGTGTTAATTTCAATATGATGTGCTTTTAGTAGGTGTTCGAGTTCTAATTCGAAATCAATGACGGTGCCTTCATATGTGACGTCATTTAACATCGATTTTAATTTAGCATACACGATATTGAGTTCATCTTCTAATTGATGCTTTTTCTGATTTTCTTTTGTTTAACAATTAAGTTATCTAATCCTACTTTAGGATAATTAGAAGCATATTGGATTTTGGTATGATAGATTTCGTTGAGTATTGGGAACATTAAATGCTCATCTGCTAAGCGTTCAGCCTTGTCTAAAACTTTATATGCGATCTCATATTTTTTTGAAGTAAAAAGGTTCGTGATGCTAAAATGTACTTAATAACCTGTATGTCTATGGAGCTCTCATCTTCGAGGTTTTTATTCGCGGTAAAATCTATTAAGGATTGAAATAGGCGTTTTCTTAAGGCATGGTAAGCATTGCAGTTTTCTACTTTATAAAGTTGATTGCAAATGTTTTTAGAATCGTCATTAGAATATGCGAGTACCTTAAATAATTGAATGTTCTTGGTGTCTTTCCGCTTGTTCTTTTGTTGAAGGTAATTTACGAATTTCTGTTGTTCTTCAATAGTTAATGTATCAATTATAGATTTTAATGCTATCATTTAAACGTCATAAATATATTTAATTTATCCCTAAATATAGGTAATTTTAAATGTAGTCTATAAAATATATCGTCGGTTTCGTTTGAATTGTGATTTTATGCTTCTTGATTTTTATTCGAGATTTGCCTCATAATCATTAAAACAAAATAGTATGAATTATCAAACAACAGTGTCTTTAAAAGACGAAGAAAATTTAAAATCAAAAAAGAAAGAAAAGAAAGAAAAGAAGTTATATAATCATAAGCCAACACCAGCATTTATTGGAGCCTCGTGGTCGGCCTTACTTATTGGTATGGTTGCTTATTGTATTGGACTTTGGAATGCAGAGATGATGCTTAACGAAAAAGGCTATTATTTTACGATTTTACTTTTCGGATTGTTCTCAGTAATCTCAGGACAAAAAGCCGTTAGAGATAAACTCGAAAACATTCAGGTTACCGAAATGTACTACGGCATTAGCTGGTTTACGTCTATCGCATCCATAGTTTTGCTAACCATAGGACTATGGAATGCGGATTTAGAATTAAGTGAAAAAGGCTTCTATGCTATGTCATTTACTTTGAGTTTGTTTTCGGCTATTGCAGTGCAGAAAAACACCAGAGATGTAGCTTATATAAATAATGAATTGGAGACAAAAGAAGACGACGATTAGTTTTGATGATCGGTTAATTACTAACCCAAAACCTTGCAGCATTCTTTGTGCTGTGAGGTTTTTAAAATGATTTAATCTTGAGCATAATCAGTGTGTTATTTTAGTTTACCTATTCCAAAAGACTATTGTAATACCTTTGGTTACTAAATACTAAGAAACAAATGGAGCGCACCACTAAAGTGATATTAAAAAAAAGACTTAAAAAGTTTATAATTGTACTTTTAAGCATATTTATTATGATAGCATCCGCACTTTATTTTTTGCAAGAAAAGTTATTGTTTTTGCCTAATACTTTAGAGCAAAATTATCAATACCAGTTTCAACATAATTTTGAAGAATTATTCTTTAAAACAGATGACAATACCATTATAAACGCACTTCATTTTAAGGCTGAAAACCCAAAAGGAGTTATCCTTTATTTTCATGGAAACGCTGGTGATTTAAGTCGTTGGGGAACGGTTTCAGAATATTTTGTTGATATGGAGTATGATGTCTTAATAATGGACTACCGAACCTATGGAAAAAGTACAGGAAAACTAAGTGAAGTAGCTATATATAGTGATGCACAATATTGTTATGATTATCTTTTAACGCAGTATTCTGAAAATCAAATCACTTTATATGGTCGATCATTAGGGACAGGAATTGCCTCGTACGTAGCTTCAAAAAACAATCCCAAACAATTGATTTTAGAAACACCCTATCACAGTATTTTAGATGTTGCAAAAGATCGGTTTCCTGTATTGCCTATAAAGCAATTGTTAAAGTATCATTTTCCAACCTATCAATTCTTACCAGATGCATCGTGTCCAATTACAATTATTCATGGAACTAATGATGGTGTTGTACCTTATGCATCAGCTAAAAAACTTTTAGAATTAAATATTGAAGATCTCGAATTTATTACAGTTGAAGGAGGTGAGCATAATAATTTAATTGAGTTTGAAGGCTATCATAAAATTATTCAAACTATTTTAAACTAAAAAAAGGCTTCAAAATTAATTGAAGCCTTTTTAAAAATGTATTTAAATTTAGATTACTTAGGATCTAAAATAAGATTGATACGCTCAATGGCATCAGCAATATGGATTCTGCTCATAGCATCTCCACCACGTGCCGAACGTAATTGACTACGTAATGATGTTAACTCAGCTCTTACAACCGCTCTAATATCAGATTGGCTAGTATTAACAGGAGTAACCTTAACGTAAGAACTAGATCTTCTGCTAGGAGCTTGGTCCTTTGCAGTCATCAAATACTCTAATCTATCAATATGTGCACGTTGTAAATTACGTCTGTAGGTATCAATTTTTTTACCTGTACGTAATTCACTCCAAATACCTGAACGTAAATCGCTCATCATATCTGGTAAAGAATAGGCTGCACTATCAAAGGTATATGCTTCTATTAAACGTTGCATTTTTCCTAAGCTTAAAATATTATTAACAGTTCTAGATTGTAAAGCACGAACACGTTCTATAGAACCTGTAAATTCAATACGATCAAAAATATTTTTATCAATTAACCATTCTGGAGTTTCAAATAGGTTCTCTTGAATAAAGTTCATTGCTTCCTTTTGGTGTGCTTTAGGCACAGCAGTATACACAACTCCTTCTTGATCTGCAGCTTTGTAGTTTTCGTAAACACCACCAATATTGTTAGAAACGTGACCCATATAACGATTAAATTGAGAAATCACATGACCGTACATTTCATCTAAATCGTCATAGTTTTCACCAGCTTCAGTTGTCCATTCAATTAAGTTTGGTACAATACGTTTAAGGTTTTTAATTCCATATTCACTTGCTAACATAGCATTATCACCTAAATCTTCAGTTTGAGAACTAGGATCAACTACGTCACCAGCTTGTTGGTGTCCAAAACGATACATTGGGTCACCAGCGTGCTCCATAATCCATGCGTTAAGGATTGGCTTTTCTTCTTCTGCAGTTTTATCTAAAATTGGTCTATAACCCCAAGATATAGCGTACTTATCATATGTTCCGATATCTGGCATTAAAGCTACACCTTCATCACCTGGTTGAGCGATATAGTTAAAACGTGCATAATCCATAATTGATGGAGCAGTACCAAATTCTTTAGTGAATTCAGCATCACGCAATTTCTCTACAGGGTACGCAACACTAGATCCCATGTTATGAGGTAAACCTAATGTATGACCCACTTCGTGAGAGGATACAAAACGAATTAAACGTCCCATAACTTCATCTTTAAACTGTGGACTTTGTGCTTCTGGGTTAATTGCAGCAGTTTGAACAAAGAACCATCCACGTAATAAAGACATTACATTATGATACCAGTTGATATCACTTTCTAATATTTCACCTGTTCTTGGGTCACTTACGTGAGGTCCATTAGCATTTGGAATAGGAGAGGCTAAATAACGTACAACTGAGTAACGTGCATCTTCTGGGCTCCATTCTGGATCTTCTTCAACCGTTGGTGGTTCTTTAGCAATTATAGCATCTTTAAAACCTGCTGCTTCAAAAGCGACTTGCCAATCTTCAATACCTTGCTTAATGTATTTTTTCCATTGTTCTGGAGTCGCTCTATCAACGTAGTATACAATTTGTTTTTTAGGTACTACTAATTCACCACGCTTAAACTTTTCAATGTCTTCATCTTTAACCTCTAATCTCCAACGATCTAAATAAGTTAAAGTTTTGCTTTTTTGATCTGCTTGTCCATAATCTGTTTGGTCTCTTGAAAACCAACCTACGCGTTCGTCAAAATAACGGCGCTTCATAGGTACATCTGGTAACAGAATCATAGAGTTAGCCATTTCTATCGAAACACTACCTGTGCTAGAATTAGATGGGGGATTTCCTGCAGCATACGTTTTTACGTGACGTGCTTCAATATTTCTAGGGTAACTTTTAATGGTCTCGATAAATGATTTATCACTTTCTAAACGCGATATTTTATAAGAAGACCTATTACGTTGTGGTAATCCTAAAGGTTTTACATCTTTCTCAAATAAAGGCGTTGCATCTATCACTGTGCTTGTAGAGTCTTTGCTAAATGCTTCAATAGGAAATGTGTATAAAACAGGTTCGAAATTAGAATTTAAAACAGCTTCACTGACCGGAAGAGAATCAGCAGCAACAACATTATAAGACACAACTCTAAGTATAACTTTTTTGTCTTTTTTCTCCCATCTCAATACTTGCTCATTAGTTTTGCCTCCACCAAAACCTAGCTCTGAAGCTGTTTTAGCAATACGAGTAACCATTAACATTTCTCTATTAAAAAGAGAGTCTGGTATTTCGTAATAAAACTTGTCATCTAAAGTATGAACTGTGAATAATCCTTTATCACTTTTGGCATCTTTAGTGATGACTTTGTCATAAGGTTTTGGATCGTTTTTTCCAGGTTTCTTTGCTGAAGTTTTAGCCATTGCTGTGGCATCTTTGCCTGATTTTCCAGCTTTTTTTGCAGTAGAGCAAGAAAACGCTAAAAAGGCGGAAACTACAAAGAGTAGTTTAATGGGTACGTTTTTCAAAATAGTTAGTTTTTAAATTTTGTTGAAAATACGTATTCTATTAAGAATATGTTAATTTAAAAACTGATTTTAGTATTTCTTTAACGTGGTTATTCTAGGGTGTCTAGGTAAGACTGAATTAGTTCTACACCTTCTGTATGCATCATTGAAGTGCCTATAAATGGCATACTTAAACCATCTAGATAAAACGATATTCTATAACTAACAAGGTGGCTTTGCTCTACAATTTGACTTTCATCGAGTGGCGTTTCAAAGGCCAGATTTAAGGTGGTTTCATCGGCACAGCTTCCACCAGGAATATGGCAATGCGCACAATTAATATCCATGTAGGCTCTTGCTCTAGCTTCTAATCTAAAGCCTTCATCTTCCCAATTCGGTAAACTTGTAATAGAAGCACTATTTGCAACACCTGTTAATTGAGAGTTGCTGATAAATTGTTCTAATTGATTGATACCATTGATTTCAAAATTCATGGATCGTAATTTTGGTCCTATGGGTATAATATTGCCATTATTACCATGGCAAGTAAAACAATCTGTATTTGACGGAATTTTATAAGTCGTGGAATTCGTATTGCCTTCTACATCAATCCAAGTTACAGGCAGCGAGCTTCCACCTAAATCTAAAACAGCCTCTGTTTGTTCGTCGTTCCATTTGTAATCTCCCGTTTCCCATTCGCCATTTAATTTCATTAAAATACGGGTTTCAATTATGGTTCTTCCTAAGGATAAATCGCGTTCATCGTGATTGTAATAAAATGTTTTCGCAATTACGGTATTCTCTGGAAAAAGCGGTAAACCATCACCGTCAAATTCCATGCTTGTGCCTTCAGGTAGAGCGATGATACGTTGCTTATGTGCGTAATCAGAAAATAGAGTAGTGCTAAGATTGTACTCAAATGCTTTTGTGGTAATGTTTAATTCATTTAGATTTCCTGAAAATAAATTCAACTCAGAAAGATTTGTTTTAAACTCGGTTGCTACGTTTGGGATAACAACTGGAGTTATTGAATCTTCTTTTTCACATGAAGTAAAAAGTAAAGCAAAAAGGATTAATATAGATAGATTTTTCATGTGATATGATACAGTTTTTGGTTGACTATTATTAGGCAAATTACTAAAAAAATAATAAAGTGATTTTGGCTATTAATGTTTCATGAAAAATAGAATAAAAAAGGAACTACCTCTCGGTAATTCCTTTTTTATATTTATAATTAATAGCTTTTAAACGAGCTCTACAAACAAACCGTCATCAGTTTTTTCAACCTTTGTTAAACCATGTTTACTCAAACCTTTTAAACCTTTATCCCAACCTTTATTACTTAAGCCAGATTTTGATTTAAGCACATTTAAGTCCATGCGTTTTTCAGCTTTTAAAACTTCTAAAATCGCTTTTTCGTTATCGCTTAAATCCACTTTTTTCTTCTCTGGTCGCATTTGAGGGAAGAATAATACTTCTTGGATACTCTGATTGTTGGTTAAGAACATTATTAAACGGTCCATTCCAATTCCCATTCCAGATGTTGGAGGCATTCCGTATTCAAGTGCACGTAAAAAATCGTGATCTATAAATTCTGTCGCTTCATCATCTCCTTTTTTAGCTAAACTTAACTGGTGCTCAAAACGCTCGCGTTGGTCTATAGGATCGTTAAGCTCAGAATAGGCGTTAGCAACTTCTTTACCACAAACCATTAACTCAAAACGCTCGGTTAATTCAGGATTTTCTCTATGCTCTTTACATAATGGGCTCATCTCTTTCGGATAGTCGGTAATGAACGTTGGTTGAATGTAATTTCCTTCACATTTCTCACCAAAAATCTCATCAATCAACTTGCCTTTACCCATGGTCTCGTCAACCTCAATATGCATGCCTTTTGCAGCCGCTCTTATGTCGTCTTCAGATTTATTGTAAATATCAAAGCCTGTAAATTCTAAAATAGAATCGCGCATGGTAATACGCTTATAAGGTGCTTGAAAATTGATTTTATGTTCGCCAAATGTAGCATCTGAAGTTCCGTTTACAGCAATAGCACAATGCTCTAATAATTGCTCACAGAAATCCATCATCCAATTGTAATCTTTGTAAGATACATAGATTTCCATGGCAGTAAATTCTGGATTATGCGTTCTGTCCATACCTTCATTTCTGAAGTTTTTAGAAAACTCATAAACTCCATCAAAACCACCTACGATTAAACGTTTTAGGTATAACTCGTTAGCAATTCGCATGTATAATGGAATGTCTAAACTGTTGTGATGTGTCATAAACGGACGTGCCGCAGCTCCTCCAGGAATAGGCTGTAAAACCGGTGTTTCAACTTCAAAATAACCAGCATCATTAAAAAATTGACGCATCGCATTAAAAAGTTTAGTACGCTTTATAAACACTTCTTTTACATGAGGATTAACTACTAAATCGGCATAACGTTGTCTGTAACGCATTTCTGGATCTGTAAATGCATCATAGGTTTTTCCATCCTTTTGTTTTGGGATGGGTAATGGTTTTAAAGCTTTACTAAGCAATTTAAAATCCTTTACCATAACAGTCTTTTCGCCAACTTGCGTTGTAAAAAGTGTCCCTTCAATACCTACAAAATCACCTAAGTCTAATAATTTTTTAAAGACATCATTGTAAAGTGACTTATCCTCACCTGTACAAATTTCGTCTCTATTAAAATACACCTGAATACGACCTTCGCTATCTTGCAATTGTGCAAAAGACGCTTTCCCTTGAATGTTAATAGCCATTAGACGACCTGCGATAATAACCTGTTTACCATCTTCAAAATTAGATTTTATCTGTTTTGAAGTGTGGTTTACGGGAAATAAATCCGCTGGATAAGGGTTAATCCCTAAAGCTCTAAGCTTTTCTAACTTTTGGCGTCTTACCAATTCTTGTTCTGAAAGTTGCATTCTTAATTAATTTTATAAACTTACCAAGTGTTGGTAAGTGGCTGCAAAATTACACTTTTTACAAAAATTAACGAGCTCCTTTTTAGTTAGATTTAACAAGCTCTAAATTTTCTTAATAATTATGGTTGTTTAGAAATGTTTTTATGACACTTTAAAGAATCTTGAAGAACACTTTTATATGGTATTTTGGCAGAGGGAGGTCATTCTGAATCTCTTTAGTTGATAAACAAGAATTCAGAATAAGAATCAATATTATTTTATAGTCATAATACTTTATTGAATTTTATTCTAATTTCAATATTATGAATTCATAAAAAGTGTAACATTTAGATTAAAATGACGTCCTATAAATACATCAAATCATCAAACGAAATTATGAGTATCTGGCGCGTTATCCTTTCTATTATTTGTCCACCTTTAGCTGTCTTAGATAAAGGCTGTGGATCAATTCTTATTACCTTTCTATTATGGCTTTGTGGTTGGGTGCCAGGCGTTATAGCAGCATTGATTATTCTCAATAACCCAAAGCGATAAAATTCTTACCTTTGCGGTCTTAATAATGTATTTAAAAGATTAAAATGAAAAAGGTTTTTACGGTGCTTTCTTGTGCGTTTATAATGCTGCTAACAAGTTGTCAGTTTTCTGAAAATATCTATATCAATGAAGACGGTAGTGGTAAGGTGAAATTCTCAATGGATGCATCAGAAATGATGGATGTGTTAGGGCAACTGGGCGAGAATGCTTCTGATGAAATGAGTAAAGCTGTGGATTCAACAATCGTTTTTAAGGACTTTTTGGTAGAATATAAAGATAGTATAGCGAATTTGTCTGTAGGAGAACAGGAAAAGATTAAAGCCATGGAGGATTATAAAATTCATATGGTTATGGATCCAGATAAGAAGAAGATGTTTTTTGATTTAGAAACAGACTTTGATGATGCTAGTGAGTTGCGCGATATGTACAAAGCAATGAATAGTTTCAATAATTTAAAAGGTGATGACACTGCTAGTGATAATTTGCCTTTAAGTCCATTTTCTAGTATGGGTAATGAAGGCTCAACTTTGGTTAGTTACTCATATGATGGTACCGTTTTTAGAAGAAATGCTGAGATTATTGATTTAGAAAAACATCAAAAATCTTTAGATAGTATAGATAAATCGGCCTTGATGTTGGGATCTTCTAAGTATATAATTAATTATCACTTTCCTAAAGCTGTAAAATCATTTTCGAAAGAAGGGGCCATGTACAGTGACGATCGGAAAACCGTTACTTATGAGGTAGGATTTATAGATATGCTAAAGGATCCTGAAATATTGAATATTGAAGTTGTTTTAGAGGATTAAAAGAATAATTATTTTGAATAAAAAAATACAACTACAAGATTTAGGAACTAAAGATTTTAAGGACACTTGGGATTACCAGGAAACACTCTTTAAAGCTATTTTAGATACTAAAATAAAGAATCGAAGAGAAGATGCTGGTTTAATTACTGAGAATCATTTTCTCTTTGTAGAACATCCTCATGTCTATACTTTGGGTAAAAGTGGTGATCTCTCAAATCTATTGCTTTCTGAAAGTCAATTAGCAGAAAAAGGTGCGACGTTTTATAAAATTAATAGAGGTGGAGATATTACTTATCACGGTCCGGGACAAATAGTAGGCTATCCGATTTTAGACTTAGATAATTTCTTTACAGATATTCATAAATACTTACGGTTTTTAGAAGAAGTGATCATTCTAACTTTAGCTGAATATGGTTTAAAAACAGAGCGCAGTCCAGGTGAAACAGGTGTTTGGCTCGATGTAGGGACTCCATTTGCTCGAAAGATTTGTGCTATGGGAGTACGGGCTAGCCGTTGGGTTACCATGCATGGATTCGCCTTAAATGTGAATGCAGATTTAGGCTATTTTGATCATATTATTCCATGCGGCATTCGAGGTAAAGCGGTGACAACATTGAATAATGAATTGGGTGTCGATAGCGTAAATGAAAATGAAGTTAAAGTGAAGCTTTTAAAGCATTTTAGTGCGCTTTTTGAAGCGAATTTCGTTTAATTTTATCCATATGAGCCTGACTTTACTAACTCAAATTAAGACTCGTCATTAAAAAACACCTTATAAAAGTGCATTTTCTTCTCTTCATCATAACCGCGTTCTAAATACTCAGCAGAAGCATCAGGTGCATCAACATCGAGTTTTATTTGTATGTTGGTATCTAATTTTATTTCGGTTTTAATTTTTGTTTTTGCTTTTTTAAGGCCACTTCAGAGACGTCAAACTGGTTTCTAATGAGAACTTTGTTGTCCGTTTCGTAAGTTTTCTTATAATCTTCAAACAATTGAATTTTATCTTCTTCGTCAAAAACTTCTTCTTTAAAAGTGTCGATATTTACAATTTCATTTTCTTTGAAAAAGTCAACTGTTTTAGCTAGGAAGTTACTCTGTTCCTGACCACCAAAATTAGGTTGTAGAACTTCTTTAGAAAACTCTCTACAAAGTTCAATACAATTTTTGGTGTGCTGATTGCTATCGTCTGGATATCTTATGTTTAGGAAGCTTTTAATCCAGTATTGTGTATCGTAAGTGTTGTTGTCTACACTAAGTACAATTTTGCCTTCCATATCAGAAGTATTTAAGATTAAACAACCTTTATCTACCTTTTTGGCTTGGATACCTTTTTGAACTAAAATATCGTAGTTATTATCTTCTAAATAAGTCTGAAAAAACTCAGTTTTATTTTCAATTTTAAAGATCCCAATAGCATCTGTAAAATAGTCTTCGTATTGTATGTTTTCAAAATGACAAATAAGGACATCTCCGGTTTTAATTTGAGCCGAATTACTTTGCTCAAATAAATGCGTAACAATATGTTTTGAAATCTCTACGAAATCAGCATCTTCCTTAAATAATTGTTCGCTGTAGGTGTTGATTTCATTGAGTGCTACATCACTGTGGTGGTGAAAACGATAATTTTCAGCAACACTCATAAAGGGCTTTAAAAGATAAGGCAACATTAAATTGTAAGTGGCTTCATCAAAATCTACAATAGCATCTGAAAAAGCATTTTTTGTGCCATTAAATTTGTTGCCAACTTTGTGAATTATACAGCTTCTTAAGGATGCTTTCTGTCTTTTTATCATGATGGGAATTGTCGTCTATATTTTGATTGTACAATACTACAAAAGAATGTGCTTATTCTAAGTGAAAATAATACTAAAATAAGGATGATTTTAGTGTAGTTTGTAAACCACTATCGTTTTATCATCACTTTGCGTAATAAGTTCTAAACCACTATCATTATCTAGTTTTTCTAGCACTGCAGCTGAAGTGCCAAAAACAGGAAAATTTGGAATTGATTTTCCTTGACTATCAAAAAGATATACTTTTTTAGATTGCAAATCTGTAGTGGTAACGTAAATCTTATCATTCAGGTAAAATATTCTAGGCTCTGTATATTCGCCATAGTCCAAATCAACGGTTCTCGATTTAATAATTAATCTATTCTCTCTTAAGGAAACTAATGTTTTGCTAGTCGTTGCGATTTTATGCTTATCTGTAAGATTTAGATTTTTTGTGCTTAGATTTCCTTTGGTATCCACTTGGATAAGTTCGCCAAGTGTATTTGTTGTCGTAAACTTATTCTGGTATAAATACACGTCGTTATCAGAAAAACGAATCTTGTCTTTTACATTAATTCTAATGTCGCCTTGGCGGTTTAAAACTTTAAGATTTTCACCTGCGCCAAATACGATGTAATCTTTACTTCCAATTCTAAAATGTTTGGGTTTTGATGAAATTTCAGAATCATTATTCTTATACTTAAAGCCACTAACAGATTGCCCTTTGGCATTGTACATTAGTAGGTGTTTACCTTGCGTTACCATTAATCTGTAATCCTTTCGTTTATCGTAATCAAATACAGAAAGAGGTTGTGTAATGGCGTCATTAAATTTTAAAGGAAAAGGAGAAACATCGTTGCCATTTCTGTCTAAAACATATAGTTGGTTTGGTGTCGTAAAAGCTAATTGTAACCTGCCGTTTTTATACATGTCAATCTGATCTACTTGACCCAGAATTCGTCCTTGGAGTTGTTTTTTCCAAAGAATATTGCCGGAACTTGAAATAAGATAGAGCATATTATTTACATCCTGAACCACAATATCATGCGATTTAGAAACATGATTTTTAACGGCTTGCGGTACTGTTAATATTGTGGCTTCAAGTGGGGTGGTAAAAGTTTCCGCAACAGAATTTGAAGCCGCTCTTTTTTTGAATTTCTGAATTATTCCATTAATATGTGTATAGGTATCTTCACGTATAAACTGAACAGCATTGGCATTGTAGCCGTTCATGGTTTGGTCTAAAACAGTGGAGAGTTGTTCAGAATCCTTAAAGATAAATAAGGAGGCTTCATCACTCAGGTTTTCGCTAATACTTAAAAAGGCATCCGAATTAGCAAGTGTATTGTTATTTAAAGCGTCTGTTAGAATTGATTTTAAGATTTCGGAAGAATTAGAAAACACAATAAAATTTTCAAAAACAGAAAAGAAATTAGCATTTTCAAAAGTAATAAAGGGCATTAAATTAGACTCGAAGAAGTTAGGGTATCCAAACTCATAGATGTCAATATCTCTAAATGATTCAGATATAGACTTATCTTCAATGGATTCTATAATTAAGTTCGGATCCAATGAATGAAGCACTAGGGCATTGTCAATCAGGGCAATTTCATCCGTAAAATTTAAGAAAGTTTCAGAAACGTCTACTAGGCTATCCTTTAGGTAGTTGTTGTTTTTGTTAAATACTGAAAAATTATCGTATGTAATACTCACTAAAGAGCTTGTGTTATATGGAGCAATTAAGGGTGTATTTGTTTTTTGAGGAACAGTATTTTTAAAACTATCCAAATTGTGAGCACTTGAATCTTTAGATGTTAATATACCGTTGTAATTCAGGCCTTTTTCAGTGTAGTCAAAATCTAAGACCGTAAAGGTTTTGCTGCCTTTATTTATGACATCCGAAAATAATAGTTTAGAATAATTAGTAGCCTCTGACTTAAATAAAATGGAAGCGATCGATTTTTTATCTGTGGTCTCAATTAAGTTACTAAGCTCTGTGTTTTCGTTATCAGTGTTTAGCGTTTTTAAAAGTTCTAAATCGTTTGAGCCTGCAAAAGTATTTCCTATAATTTTATGATAGAATATGTTATCATTTATTTGGGTTTTTTCAATTTCTGAATCGACCAAAGTTGTCGAAATAATATTCTTAACCGAATCAAGCACAAATAAAGTGCTGTCGTTTTCTGAGAGAATTAGATAATTAGAATCTGTAAAAGAAATATAAACTTGCTGCGTTGTGTTAAGCTGGTTTAGAAATAGAGAAGCATTTTTTAACTCTTTATTATATAGTCCAGAAAGCACGTCATTATTTTCAATACTAGTAACAAAATCATTAAGCTCATTTACTTGAATGATAGCAGATGTTTCGGTTGGAATTAATTTATAAGGTTGTTTGGTTTTGCTGTAGTCTTTTTGGCAGGCCAAAACTAGGGTGAACAAAATCGATAAAAAACCAAGTCGCTTCATTAAGTTGTGTTTAGTTTACAAATATAAAAAGTTATATATCCAATTTGTATTGCTCAGGCAATAATCTAAATGATTTTCTGTGATATTTAGTAATCCCGTATTTTTTTATCGCAGCTCTGTGTTCTTTTGTAGGGTAGCCTTTATTTTGTTTCCAATTGTACATCGGGAATTCTTCATGGATTTTTTCCATATAGGCATCTCTATATGTTTTTGCTAAAACGGAAGCAGCAGCTATACTTAGATATTTACTATCACCTTTTATTATTGTGGCATGTGGAATGTTTTCATAGGGTTTAAACCTATTACCATCTACAATAATAAACTCTGGAATCGTTTTTAATTTAGAAATAGCGCCATGCATGGCTTTTATGGAAGCGTTTAATATATTAATAGTGTCGATTTCTTGTTCAAAAATATGTTGAACACCATAAGAGACACTCTCGTTTTCAATTAAGGGTTTTAAAATTACTCTGTTTTTTTTGGAAAGCTGCTTAGAATCATTTAGTTGTGTGTTTTTAAATGTAACGGGTAATATAACAGCAGCAGCTGTCACCGGACCAGCTAAGCAACCTCTTCCTGCTTCATCCGTACCACATTCAATATTATAAGTTGAAAACTGAATTTTTAATACCAAAATGTTAAATTTTGAACAAAGTTAAAATTTTAACGCAACCCTTTCTCATTTTTCACATCTAACTATTGAGTTAATGCCTAAAAACATTGGGGAAATAGCAATCTATGAATAGTTATCATATTCGCAACAGAGTTAACATTATTTTTGGAAAATTGCTTGGTTATTTAATATTTAATTAAGATGTTTGCAATTAGACTAACTCAAATAATTGTTTTATGAAATTAAAATTAACATGGTTATTAACGCTATTTATGGCGTTCGTGATGCAGTTTTCTTTTGCACAAGAGAAGACTATCACAGGTACAGTTACAACAGTAACGGATGGTTTACCCCTTCCTGGAGCTAGTGTAATTGTAAAAGGGACCTCTAGAGGTCAACAAACAGATTTTGATGGGAAATTTTCCATTAAGGCAAATGAAAATGATATCTTAATTTTTTCTTACGTAGGATTTGTAAGCGTAGAAAAAAGTGTAGGTTCTAGTTCGGTTGTGAATGTAGCTTTAAAAGCAGACAGCCAACTTGATGAAGTTGTAGTGGTTGCCTACGGTAATGCTGCTTCTGTAAGAACAGTAACTGCTGCTATAACTACGGTTAATGCAGAGATATTAGAAGATAGAGCAAATGCTTCTGCTTTGCAAAACCTTCAAGGTCAGGTTGCTGGTTTAAATATTGCTACAGGTTCTGGGCAGCCAGGGTCGGATAGTACTATAATATTAAGAGGGCCTGGATCTATTAATGGTAATATCGAGCCATTATTTGTTGTAGATGGAATTCCGGTAGATGAAGATAATTTTAGAAGTATCAATCCAACTGATATTGCATCATTTGCAGTTTTAAAGGATGCTGCTGCAGCAAATATTTATGGAAACAGAGCTGCGAATGGAGCGATTGTGATTACAACTAAGAGAGGTCGTTATAATCAAGGGTTAGAGTTTAAATATACTTCTACTTTCGGTTATAATGAATTACAAGATCAGCCTTTTGAGTTGATGAACTCAAGAGAGGTTTTAAATTGGCAAAATCAAAATAATGGTGGCTTAGGTGCTGAGTTATCAGCAAGTGAGATTAATGCTTTAGCTAATCAAACAAATACAAATTGGGCGGATGTGTTTTTTAGAAAAGGAACAACTAATTCTCATAACTTATCAATTACATCTGGTGGAGAAAATTCTAATAATTTTACCTCATTACAATATTTTGAACAAGATGGTATTTTTATTGGATCGGCATTTAAACGTTTCTCTGTAAGAAATAACTTCAGTGGTAAATCTTCTAATGACAAATTTAATTATGGTTTAAACTTGTCTGTAGGTGTTTCTACTACAAATGAGCAAGATGGTTCTGGTTCTGGTTCTACATTTTTTAATCCGTTTAGTGCTGCTTTACAGGGATTACCTTATTTAAGTCCATATGCAGCTGATGGTTCAATAACTCGTGATGGTGGTATTCAGCCAGGTGATATTAATGCTATTCTTGGACGTGGAGCTTCTAATTTTCCATATGTTCTATTAAATAGTATAGCGCTTAATACTGACAAAGAAGAGGAAGTAAAAGTTTTAGCGTCTTTTAATGCAAATTGGAATTTTGCCAAAAATCTTACGGCAGGTATTCAATTAGGTGTGGATTACAGTAGTGAAAGAGCTATAGATATTCTTCACCCAGAAAGTATATTAGGGCCGTTTCAGTCAGCACAAGGTGTAGATGCTCAATTTGGTGGTATTCAGTCTGAGTCATTCTTAAGAGATTTTAGATTTAACTCAGTTACTTCGTTAAATTATAATAACACTTTTGGTGATAAACATAATCTAGACGTTACTGTTTTTATGGAGTATTTAAAAGGACATTTAGATGGATTTAATTATTCGCAATTTGGTCTTGATCCACGTTTAGTAGGTTCAGGTGCTGCTTTTATTCCTGGAACAACAACTGAAGTTATCAACGGAAACACAACTAACCCATATATTGATACTGTAGGTCAAACTACTGTTACAGTTGGAAATATGTCTTTATTCAGTCAATTAGATTATGAATATGATGGTAAATATGGTTTCTCTGCAGGAATAAGAAGAGATAATTCGTTTAGATTTATTGATGATAACAAATGGGGTACATTTTGGTCTGTTGGTGGTCGTTGGAATATCGATGCTGAACCTTTTATGGATGGTAGTGCTTTTAATTTATTAAAGCTTAGAGCATCTCATGGTATTTCTGGTAATGACAGGATTGCAGGTACTTATTATGGGGGTCTTAATTTAACTAGAAACCTATATACTGCAGGAACTGGTTATAATGGTTCAGTTTCAACTGTGGCTGCTCAAGTGGCTAATACATCTTTGAGATGGGAAGAAACTACTCAAACGAATGTTGGATTAGATTTCCAAATTTGGAATAGTAAGCTTACTGGTGCGATTGATGTTTACGAGAAAAAGACGGAAGATTTGTTTCAGAATAATAATATTTCACTGTTAAATGCTACAGGCGGTACAATTGATTCTAATCTAGGTACTATGGTAAATAAAGGTGTTGAATTACAATTATCGTACAGATTATTTAATGATAGTGATTGGAGAATATCTGTAAATGCTAATGGATCTTATAACAAGAATGAGATTGAGGCTTTACCTCCATCATCTAATGGGTTAGTTAATAATGGTGGTTCTACAGCGTTAGGTGAAGGTCAGTCATTAGGATCTTTCTACTTGGTGCCTTATGCAGGTGTTAATCCAGCAAATGGTAATCCATTATTTAGAAAATTAGATGGTTCATTAACAGAGACGCTATTGGATGAAGATAGAGTGTTTTCTGATAAATCAATCTACCCTGTTTTTCAAGGTGGTTTTGGTACGGATATACAATATAAAGGTTTCGCATTCACTACACAATGGTCTTTCGTTGCTGAAGTTTATAGAAACAATTTAGATTATGCTAGTTTACAGGAAGTATCTCAAGGTTCTATAGAGAATGGTAGAAATAGATCAGTTACTTTATTTGATGCTTGGCAGAATGTAGGTGATATTACTGAAGTACCTCGTGTAGGGTCTGCTTTTGGTAGTGTTGATTATATTAATTCTACGGATAGATATCTTGAAGATGCATCATTCCTTAGATTAAGAAATATTACGTTAGCATACTCACTTCCAAAAGAGGCATTAGAAAAGTTACCAGTAAGTGGTGTAAGACTATACTTGCAAGGTGAGAATTTAATTACGTTTTCTAAATATAGAGGATGGGATCCTGAATCTAACTTTAGAACAACGGATAGAGGGCAGTTCCCAACACCTAAAATATATACTCTAGGAGTAACAGTTAATTTTTAATAAAAATTTAAGATGAAAAAACATATATTTAAAATATTATTTTTATTTGCATTGTCTTTGTCAGTCTCTTGTGAGGATGCCACTGATATTTTGCAAGAAGGGGAGCTTACAGAGGATGCTGCCTATAGATCTTTAGCCGACGTACAATCGGGACTACTTGGTGTTTATGCCGCTTATGCTCCAGATGGAGGTGGTAATGGAACAGGTAATTCTTTATACGCTAATGCAATTTTAGGTGATAACCTTAAAGCTGGTTTAGCTAGTAATGGTCAGGGTGCTCAGGATTACAACTATGTAGTAAGTTTTACTAGTGGAAGTATTCCTCATAACATTTGGAATAATAGATATGTAACAATCAATTTTGCGAATCGTGTACTTGGCGTATTAGATCGTTTAACTTTTACTGGTCAAGAATTAGTTGAAGCGAATCACATAAAGGCACAATTGTTAGCTATAAGAGCGTTATGTCACTTTGAAGTTGTTCAGTATTATACAACAGACTATAGTAATCCTAATACTTTAGGTGCAATTAATATGGATTTTGTTCCAGAAACTTCAGATGTTTTTGAAAGAAATACAGTTTCTGAAAACTTAACCTTCATTAAAGAGGATTTGAATACAGCTTTAACTTTATTTGATCCGTCTAATGCTACTAATGCAAGTCCAATTTGGATTAGTGAAGATTTCGTTAAGTTTCTTAAATTAAGAATAGCACTTACAGAAGGAGATAGTAGTACGGCTAATATTACACTTGCTAATGAATTATTAGCGGATTATCCTTTAGCTAGTTTTGGTGAGTATATTGGAATGTATTTAGATGTAGATGACACAGAAGTTATATTTAAGTTATCAAGAGTTGTTGGTGATGCAGGTGTAGCACAGTTATTTTACTTTAACTTTCCTGGAACAGGTGACGGATTCTTAGAAATGTCTAATGAGTTATTTAATTTATTAGATGCAGAAGGTGGTGCTAGAAGACAAGCTTTTGTTAACTCAGCGAGTACTGTAGTAGGACCAAATGACCCTGCAAATGAATTATTAATTAATAAATATCCTGGTTCAGCTGCTGGACAGGCAATTAATGATTTTAAGATGATGAGAGCTTCAGAAGTTCAATTAATCAAGGCTGAATTACAAGCTAGAAATAATATGTTCGCTGATGCTGCAACTACGATTCAAGAGTTGAGAACTGCTAGAGGATCAGCTACTGCTACACCTGCATCTTATACGAATTTAAATGTAGCTTTAACTGATATAATGTTAGAGCGTCGTTTAGAATTATGTTATGAAGGTCATAGATGGTTAGATATTAAGCGTGTAGGTCCAGAATTAGGTATTGGAGTGACTAGAAATTCTGTTGATTGTGCTTCTTTTGAAGGTATATGTGATATTTCATCTTCTGATTTTAGATTTACATTAGCTATTCCTCAATCTGAGATCAATGGTAATACTGCTATATCTCAAAATCCTCAATACTAATTCAAATTAATTTTTAGAAAAAATAATTATGAAAAATATATTTAAATTAACATTTGTGTTGCTATTGACGATAGTTACTGTGTCTTGTGATGAGACAGTAGAAGAAGTTATTTATAACGGCAATATCAATGAAAACAATACGTTTATCACTTTTGAGAAAAGTGTTTATAACTTACCAGTTACAATCGACGATTCTAGTAGTATTAATTTAATACTAAACTCTAGTACAGTTAGTAGTGTAGATAGAACATATGATATTGTTCTAAATACAGATCCTGAGATAACTACAGCTAATGATCTTACTTATAGTTTACCTACAAGTGTAACCATACCAGCTAATTCTTATAAAGGAACACTTACTATAGTAGGTACAGATAATAACTTGGTAGATGCTACATCTAAAAGAATTGTATTTAATATTAGTGGGTTGTCAGATTCTGAGAGTTTAGATGCTGATGAAATTACTGTTAATATTTTTGAAGTTTGTCCAGTTCCTTCTACCTTCTTAGTAGGTGATTACATTATCGGAGATGATGGATCAGGTAATTTTCCAACAGGAGAAACAGTTTCTATTTCTATAGGAGATAGTGAAACGGAAAGAACATTCAATACAATACATTTGCCTGGTTCAGGTGTTGAAGCTGAAGTAGACATTATACTTGGTTTAGCTTGTAACGTGTTGAGCTTATCTAATGATGTTGATATCAATGTGGCCTGCACGACTGGTGTTTTATATATACTAGTCCCTGCAGATGCTGCGAGTAACTCAAATTATTCTTTAGATAATGATGATGTTATAACGGTTAATTATTTACAAGACCCATTAGCTTCTTGTGGAAGTAGTACCGTGCAAAGTTTTACTTTAACTAAAATTTAAAATTACATATGAAAAATATTTTTAAAATATCGTTTTTATTCTCATTGTTATTGGTCTCTTTTAACAGTTGTGATAGTAGCGAAGGTGAGAATGAAGGTAAATTCAACGAAAGTCCAGAGTCTGGATGGGTGCAGTTTCAAACTAGCCAGTTGAGTATTGACTTAGGAGGTTACGATGTAAGTGTTCCTGCAGGAATTCCTGTTGAAGTAAATGTTCCTATAGTTGCCAATGATTTAACTATTAGTTATAGTTTTGTGCCAGTATCTGGTGCTAACCCTAATACGGTTTTTTCTAACACGGGTAATTTATTAAGCCCAGGTGGAACTTCAAGTAATTTTGATACTACTTTTCCGGAAATACAATTGAACATAGCGGAAGCAGCAGCAGCTAATATTACTGAAACTATGGTATTTGATGTTGTTTTAGATGGTACTGATAATTCAGGTATTGCTATAGGTATTAGTGGTACAGAAGAAACTAGACCAACAACAATTAGGGTAACTATTTGTCCAGAGATTGAAGTTGCTATTGCAGGATTACTTGCAAATGATGACTTTTTTGTAGGTGATTATAATCTAACTGTGACTTCTGGTGATAGTTTATTTGGTGGAGATGTTTTTGCTGATCAAACTGTTACTGTAACTGCAGATGCGAGTGGAACTTTTAACAGATCATTCGATGTTGCTTATGCACCAGGTGGTAATATAGTTTCTATCGGATTTAATATTAATTCAGATGGTCAGATAGTTGTTCAAAATGACATATCTACGGGTATAGCCTGTGCTGCAGGTGAAGACCTTACTATAGGTGGTGATAGTGCTAATATTTTTACTCTAGACGCTTGTACAGTAGCAGAATCAGAAAGTGTAACATTGAATATGTTAGATTTTTTCGGAGGCTCTGGTGGATGTGGTGTTGAGAACATTGAATTAACAGTTGTGTTAACAAAAATATAATTATTTATGTTTTTATAAAAAAAA
>NZ_ATMR01000103.1 GCF_000427335.1 Winogradskyella psychrotolerans RS-3
CTTGTGTATGGTTAGTTGCGTGGTTAAGCACCTAATTTAGCAAATAAATCACAGATAGAATATTCCGCAGGAATGTTCGTAAGTCGGCAGTGACCAAGCAATTAATTATACACGGTGTTACCAGCAGTTATTTATTTTAAAATTCACTAATGTATTTATGCTTTATTTCAATCACTTCTTTTCCATTTTTATCAACTGCTCCCCAAAGATTATTTAGTTCAACTTTACCAATTCCATTTTCAAATTTAAGTGCGTGTTGATATTTAAAATCAACAACCAAAGTTCCAGTTGTGTCAATGTAACCATATAATCTTGGTTCATCAGTTTTCCAATCAGTACTTACGACACAAAGTTCTTCGGAAAATTCATCAACCCAATGAAATTTAGGTTCAATAATTACTTTGCCACTTACATCTAAAAATCCAATCAGTTCATTTTGTCTAAAGCTTACAAGTCCATTATGCAGTCCGCCTAAAAAGTCAAATTGAGGTTCAATCACATATTTCCCGTTTTCGTTAATCAATCCCCATTTTCCATCTATCTCAACTGCGGAATGATTTTCAGAGAACATTTCAGCCGATTCGTAAATTGCTTTGATTACAATATTACCATCTAAATCTCTAAATCCTGTTTTTCCATTTTCCATATACTGGAAATATTTAATTCCTTCACGTTCTCCAACTTCCCGTGAATTAATTCTTGGGTCATTTAATACTTCCTCAAAAAGTTCATCGTCTGTTTTTTCTTTGGTTTTTGCTTACAAGCATAAAGAATTCCAATAGAGACTATAATTATTAGTAAAATTATATATGTTGTTTTCATTCTCTGTCTAATTGCTGGT
>NZ_ATMR01000104.1 GCF_000427335.1 Winogradskyella psychrotolerans RS-3
ATGGTAACAGAGGGCATAACCGTTCTGGTGCTGGTGGAAATCACCCCATCAGCAAACAGGGCATCAATATTTGGAGTTGTTGCTTGTTGGTATCCTTCCAGGCCAAAGCCATCAATGCCCAACATAATTACCCGATTTGCCACCGGCGTTTTTTCTTTACAGCCGAAAGAAAACAGAAGTGGGAATAAAAGAAGGAGCAGAGTTGATTTGACTTTTATCATGGGTTGATGGTTTTATACTGTAAAGCTTTGTTTTATTGAATGGGAAATATCCGACTGATAAATATATAAAAATCCAATGGGCAGTAGGTTGCCTGCCCTTTAATAAAAGGCTGTCTTTTTGTTAAATGGTTAAATATTATTGTATAAATAGGGTTGTAGACATTCAAAAGAGGTGCTTATTAGCTGATTTCGATACGATTTCGCCAGCATTTTTGCAGGAAAAAAAGCAACAACACCGCCAAAAATCAAGTAAAAGTATTCCTACAGTCCACGGGCTTCACCCGTGGTTATTGTTGTTGAAGCCCTTCAGGCTTCTTCGGTTCCGTTTACTAATACAGTAAATCTCTAATTTG
>NZ_ATMR01000105.1 GCF_000427335.1 Winogradskyella psychrotolerans RS-3
TCACAGTAAACATCATTTTTTTTGCAAGTTTGCAATAGCTGACTAAATTTGCATTACTATGATGAATACAGGAAGTTTACGCTTTACCTTAATATTTTTATACCCGGCAAATGCACATAAGCATCATGCAGGTCATCATTGCTCCTAAATGGAGGTTTCCCCTCTATCTAATCTCCTACCCCGGGGGAAACAAATCAAACTAAATATATTCTAAGTATTTATTGTATACATTATTCCATGGAAAACATTATCAGGATTGCCGTTCAAAAAAGTGGGCGTTTAAGTGACGATTCTCTCAAACTCATCAAAGAGTGTGGCATTAAATTTCATAACGGCACAGGTAAATTAAAATCTTCTTCAACCAATTTCCCTATAGAATTTTTATTTCTAAGAGATGATGACATTCCAGGATATGTTGCCGATGGTATTGCCGATCTAGGTATAGTAGGAGAAAACGAGCTTGTTGAAAAAGGACAAAAATGTCAAATGTTCTTAAACAATTGGGCTTTTTCAAAAATGCAGGCTTTC
>NZ_ATMR01000106.1 GCF_000427335.1 Winogradskyella psychrotolerans RS-3
AAGTAGTTACCATTATCTCTTTTTTGATTCAATACCAGATAAAACACCTACTACTCCATTCAGGAAAGTTAACCCATTTTCACCCCAAATTACCCAAAACCATTTGCTATTAATTTTCCCGGTACCGAGGGATTTTTCAATTAAAGGCGTCTAAACCTTTAACGATTATTAATAATTACCAATTTTTAAAATTTAAAAAAATGAACTACTCGAAATTATTTCTGTCTGTTCTCTTTGGAGTGACAATATTGATTAGCTCTTGTGATGACGAGGAAGATGTATGCGTTGAGACCACCTGGTATCAAGATGCTGACAGCGACGGTTTAGGAAACGCGGATGTGAGTCAAACAGCCTGTGTACAACCTAGTGGATATGTGGCGGACAACAGCGATACCGACGACAGCAGTGCCGCTTCTACAGGTAGCACACCACTTGCTGCATTTGACGAATTCAATGAAGATGCCGTCACCATTTCTTTTGATGGAGATGATATCACCATCGAATCTAACGGTCTTCCTAATCATACTTCTCCTTATTGGTCAACAAGTAACAGCCTATACATTGAACCCTTTGTTGCTAGTACAAGTGAGATGTCTCCTGGTACCATTTCAAGCGGAAGTTACACGGTTACCGTTCCTGCTACTCCAGTAAAAGCTTCTTCAAGCTCTGCAACTGGATTGGGTGCTATCGGTATTGCCGTTACAGGAGCTCCTATCTTCAATGACGAAGAAGGGCCAAATATTGCTTTATCCGCAAACGTAGCCTCAGGTTTTGATTATGCAGGAGCCCATATGGGTCCTACAGGTTATCATTACCATCTTGAATCTACCGATGTAGAAGCAAATACCACACTCTCGTATGATGATGAAAAATTGATTGGCATTCTAC
>NZ_ATMR01000107.1 GCF_000427335.1 Winogradskyella psychrotolerans RS-3
ATATACTGACTCAGTTTGTTCGAACGGGTGACCCAAAATATTTTTATGTGGCTGAAGAATCTGCCCGTCATTTGAGCGAGGTAGATGTGGTCCATTTTGTGAATGATGATTTGAAAGAATATTTTTCTAAATGGGAATCAAAATCCTATCCCTCAAGACCGGGAATGGTTCACGAACACAGTATAGGCCATGTTGGTGGGCTCCACCCTGTTGAAAAAGTGAAGGAACTCTATGTAGACTTGGACATTGGCAAAGGAAACCCTAATCCTTACCTGTGTCTGGACCCATTTAATCTAGGCCACATATTTACCCTTGGAATGTCCTATTATTATTTACTAACCGGAGATCCATGGATGAAAGAAACAGTGAACCGAATTGGGGATAATTTAATAAAATTGGCGGAAGACAGGACATATAAATTCAAAGGTGGTAGTCATTCCGGCCGGATAAATGGTTGGACCATGCTTGCCTTGGCTGGTGAATACAACATAAACCCTACAAAGCGTTGTTTGAATGCCATGAAACATCTGGCAGACGATGCACTTGCTGAACAAAATGCACATAGTGGTGGCTGGTTGTACAGCCTTCCTTGGGGTCATTGCAATTGCGTTTCCATTGAGGACCGGAAGAAGGGGGTTCCTTCTCACGTGGGAGAAGCTGGTTTTATAAGTTCTATCAGGTTAAACGGTTTGAGTTATTATTATCGACTTACAGGTGATGA
>NZ_ATMR01000108.1 GCF_000427335.1 Winogradskyella psychrotolerans RS-3
ATCGCTGTCGAACTTGACAAACCTTTGGGAACGGTGAAAGCACAACTTCACCGATCAAGAGAACTATTATACGAAATTGCCAAGGGCAAAAATAAACATATTTAATTGATGAATGCAGACCATAAGCTGATCCAACATTATTTCCCAGAATTGAATGCCCAACAAATGGATCAATTTGAGCGCATGGGAGACCTTTATGTGGATTGGAACAGTAAGATCAATGTCATCAGTCGCAAGGACATGGAAAGTTTTTACATTCACCATGTGCTGCATTCTTTAGGAGTTGCAAAATTACTTTCTTTCGAACCCGGCACCAAGATTCTTGATATCGGTACGGGGGAGGATTCCCTGGGATCCCGCTGGCCATTTTATCCCTGAAGTACAATTTCACCTTGTAGATTCTATAGGGAAGAAAATAACTGTAGTAAAGGATGTGGTCAAGCAATTGGGGTTGAAAAATGTAGAGCCACAACAAGTGCGTGCAGAAAGTCTAGAAGACAGGAAGTATCATTTTATCATC
>NZ_ATMR01000109.1 GCF_000427335.1 Winogradskyella psychrotolerans RS-3
AGAAACTAGTTTTAGTAATCTACATCAGCAGTAGCAACAGGAAGTTATTACGTGTCTCAATCTACTAATGGTTGCGAAAGCGCAAGAACAGAAGTTAGTGTAACTGTTAATGACATACCAGAAGCACCAACAGCATCAGCACAAGTTTTTTGTGGCAGTGCAACAATTGCAGATTTGGAAGCTACAGGTACTAATTTATCTTGGTATGCAAGTGAAACTTCAGAAACCGTTTTAGAATCTACATCAGCATTAGCAACGGGAAGTTATTACGTGTCTCAATCTACTAATGGTTGCGAAAGCGAAAGAACTATGGTTAATGTTACTATTTCAGATATTCCAGAAGTGCCAACAGTAACAACATTAGTTACTTACAGTCAAGGTGATGATGCTAGTGCATTAACAGCAACTTCAGGTGGATTAGACTTAGCTTGGTATGAAGCTGAAATAGGAGGAGTTTCTGACTCAGAAGCACCAACACCTAGTACAGAAAACATTGGTTCAACATCGTATTGGGTAGCTAGTGTTAGTGATGACGGTTGTTACAGCGAACGTGTAGAGATTGTTGTTACAGTTGAAGAAGTTTTAGGAGTGGGAGATCGTAATATATTGAATGCTATTAAAGTTTACCCAAACCCAACAGATGGACAAGTTTCTATTATGCTGCCAAGTACTAATGAGGTTAAAATTACGGTGTACGATTTAAATGGACGTTTGCTATTAAACAAAGTAAATACAAGTGATAATTTTACGATAAATTTAGATCAATATGAAGCAGGAGTCTATGTATTAAAAATAAAAATGGGCCAAAACGAAACCGTAAAACGAATAATAAAAAAGTAGAGTTAGTTATTTAAATTGTGTTGAAAACAGCGATAGTCTTTTTGAGTATCGCTGTTTTTTTTAAGGTTAATTTAATCGTCTCAACGTTTTGTAAAAAAATAATCGGTCACTCACATACAAAACACTGCATTTCAAACCTAGTTATTTGTAAGTTGAAGATATAGATTTAATTTCAACAGCCTATAGTTATAGCATATCTAAGACGGTAAGTTCTAAGTATAAATTATAGTGTAAACAAAAGATTATTAAGTACAATTTAATTTTCATAATTGCATTTAACTTTTGAAATTGAAACGAGGTTTGGGAAAATTTCGGTAAAAGATGATTAAGAAGTAGGGTTTTTAATCAACTAAAATCAAAGGTCGCTGTAAGGCGACCTTTTTTTTGTTTGTTAATACATAAGAGTTTCATCGTATTATTTCTTATTTTTAATAAAACACAATAGCTATGTTATCAAAAGAAACGATACTCAATAAAATTCAAATATTAATAACCAATCATTTTAGTACACCAGAAGACGCCTTTTCGTTTTTTGATAAAGATGGCGATCGAAAATTGAGTAAAGATGAAATTGTAAAACTTTTAAAAGAAGCAGATATTAATGGATTTATTCGTGGTAGGATTTCTTCAAAATTAATTGAAGACTACGATAAAAATGGTGACCAACTTATAAATTGGGAAGAGTTTAAATCTGCTTACGATGAAATTTCAGATGAATCTAAATAATTGAATACATTATTGATATGCAATTTTTTCAAAAAGAAATAAAACTTCAAGCGCTCTCTAGAGGTTTCCATCTCATTACTTCAGATATTTTACGAGCAATTCCAGAACTAAAGCAAATTAATGTTGGGGAATTACAAGTATTTATTAAGCATACATCTGCGAGTTTAACTATTAATGAGAATGCAGATCCAACGGTAAGATTAGATTTTGAAAGCCATATCAATAAAATGGTTCCAGAAAATCAAGACTATTACCAGCACACTTTTGAAGGTTCTGATGATATGCCTGCGCATATAAAAGCATCATTAATGGGAACCTCTGTTCAAATTCCTATCACAAATGCTAAATTAAATCTCGGAATTTGGCAAGGTATCTATCTCTGTGAACATAGAAAAAGTGCATCAGGCCGGCAACTAGTGCTTACGGCTTTCGGTAATTAGTTGTTCTAAAACCAATTCTACACCATTATTATCGTTAGATTCAGTTTCAAAATCAGCAACAGCTTTTACATTAGGATGCGCATTTTCCATCGCGTAACTATATTTGGCGCATTTCAACATTTCTAAATCATTGTTATAATCTCCAAATACCATGGTCTCAGAAGGAGTAATGTTGAGTTGCTTTTGTAAAAAAGTAAGTGCATTTCCTTTATTAGTAATAGCTTCAGAAATATCTACCCAATGATTTCCAGAAACCACAACATTAAGTTCGGGCTTTAAATGTTTCACCAATGGAAATATTTGAGCTTCAGAATTTGTAGTATGATACAGCGCTATTTTAATGATGTCATCTGTGATCTCTTCAAAACAATCAATGATAGTATAAACGGAATAGTATTCAGAAAACGTGTTTATCAAATCATCCGATGCTCTAAGAATAAATGCTTGATTCTTGGTACAGAAAATAGGGTAGGTGTTTTCAAGATTAGTTACCAACTTATAAAGTTCTAATAATCTATTTGGATTTAGCTTATTAGAAAGCAGTACATTTTCATTTTTAATGATTAAACCACCATTTTCTGCAACGATTATGATATCGTTTTTTATAGGTTGAAGTTTCTCTACAATGCTATAATAAGGTCGTCCACTCGCCGCAACAAATTGAATGTTTTGTTGTTTTAAGTCTTTAAATAGTTCAAAGAACTTGGAACTTACGTCGTGATTAGAATTTAATAATGTGCCATCCATATCTGTGACAACCAATTTAACGTCTTTCATATTTTATTCTTAAAAATTGTATTCAAATTAAGTAAAATCAAAATAACCTGTCTAAAAAAGTATTTTTTAGTTTAAATGTCACATTGAGCGCAGTCGAAATGCAATGATTTTCAAAACATTAAAACTTGAACTGCGCTCATTTTGAAAGCAATTAATGACTCTTTATTTTTTAGTGAGATCCTACATGGCAACCACAGGTTTCTCGGGTAAAACTTTGCGACTCCTCATGCCATGGAAACGCTTGGTTGTATTTATTGTTTTCCCAATAGAACTCAGTGCGCTCCTTTGGATGATTTCCTATTTCATTCATAGTTTCAGTATCATATAATCGACCATTAATCATGGTGTAAATAATACTTTCAGAATTTCTAATATTCTCTAAAGGGTTTTTATCCATGACGATTAGATCGGCTAGTTTTCCTTTTTTAAGAGAACCAATGTCGTTACCTGCGCCTATATAATTTGCTCCATTAATTGTAGCAGCTTTTAAAGTTTCATGATTTGTCATACCACCTTGTTGAAGTGACCATAATTCCCAATGTGCACCTAGCCCTTGTAACTGACCATGTGCACCAAGGTTTACTTTTACGCCAGCATCACTAAGTGCTTTAGTGGTTTTAGAAACCAAAATATGTCCGTTTTCATATTCTTCATCCGGAACCATAACACGATGTCTAGAACGTGAATCGATAATTGCTCTTGGAGTATATTTTAGAAGCTTTTCATTCTCCCAAACATTGGTCTTTTGATACCAATACACTTCACTATTCATACCTCCATAATTCACAATTAGTGTTGGGGTATAACCCACATTACTATTTCCCCAAAGTTCTAAGACATCTTTATATACAGGGGCCACAGGAATATTGTGTTCTACACCAGTATGGCCATCCATTACCATGGTAATATTATGATAAAACGTTGAGCCTCCTTCTGGAACAACAAAAATACCTTCTTCTCGAGCGGCTTGTAATACTTGTTGTCGTTGTTCTCGTCTTGGTTGGTTATAACTCTTAACCGATAAAGCGCCAAAAGCTTTTGTTCGTCTGATAGATGAACGTGCATCTTCAAGATTGTTGATGACCGCTTTAAAATCGCCATCAGCCCCATAAAGTATAAAACCAGTAGAGTAGAGGCGTGGCCCAACAAGTTCTCCTGTTTTTTGTAATTCGGAAAGTGCAAAAATCGTTTCAGAATGCGCAGAAGGATCATGAGAGGTTGTAACTCCATAAGCTAAATTGGCATAAAATTGCCAATGCTTTTGTGTTGTTAATCCATATCTAAAACCACCAATATGTGCATGCGCATCAACCATACCTGGCATTATTGTTTTTCCTGAAAGATCATAGACTTTTGCATCGGAAGGAATTGAGATGTCTGAAGAATTTCCAATAGATTCAATAATGTTGTTATGGATAACGATGGTTCCATTTTCTATAACGTCATCTCCTTCCATGGTAATAAGTCGCGCTCCTTTCAAGGCAATTCTACCTGAGGGTTTATCGGTTTTGGCTTCTAAATTAATTTTTGTTCCTTTTTCAACAAGTTTCGTGTCTTCAGAAGCTTTAGTTGAAAAATACTGATTTCCTAAGGTCCAATGTAACGTTTTACTGTCTTTAGACCAATGTAAATTAATACCTGCATCTTTTGAAAGCTGCGTAATTGGGACATATTTACTTTTATCTGTTAAGTCTAAAGTATGTCCCGATTTAGGCATTGGAGCCAAATACACTTTATGTAAATGAACAAAAGCAATCCAGTTTCTATCAGGACTCGGCACCAAAATATTACCGTGCTTTGATTTGACGAGTGTGCGTTCATCAAAACCATTTAGGTCAACACTTTTCAATTCTTTAGTTAAAGCTCCAAAAAATTGTCCACCATTCTGGTATAGAATTCGCGTATCATCGGCATTAAACATCGGGTAATCTCCTTCTTTGGTTACAAATTGGGTGTTTGTACCATCACTATTCATCATATACAAACCTGGCTTGGTTGAAAACGTTCGACCTTGTTCGTTGTTTCCTCCTTCTTTTCGATAGACGATATGTTTACCGTTATGTGAATACGATGGGTTTCTATAAATACCTTTTTCTGAAGTCAATTTGGTCGAAGCTCCACCACTTGAAGGAATTGAATAAATAGCTCCGAGCTCTTGGTCATTCCATGTGACATAAGTAATGGTATTTCCATCAGGTGAAAAGGTCGGTTCAAATTCAAAATCAGTGCCTGTCGTTAATCGTTTAGCTTTTCCGTTTGGTAATTTTTGTGTGTACAAATACCCAAGCGCATTAAATACAATTGATTTCTCATCAGGAGAAGTAGTTGCATGACGAATCACTTTAGCGTCAAAAGTATCTGGTGCTACAGGAGTATCAAATTCAACAGCTTTAGCAATCTTTATAGTGGCGTTAGCTTGAAATGGAATTTCGGATACTTTAAGCGAATTGATATTGATCGTATTAATCTTTCCGCCAGACCAAATGATTATGTCTTCATTATTAGGCATCCAATTAAAGTTGGTGTATACTCCAAAAATAGCCCAAGCTTCTTGTTGGTCCTTATTAAGTTGGTCATAAACTGGCCATTCTTCACCTGTTTCTAAATCATGAATGTATAAAACAGTTTTAGTACGAATACGTTTTACAAAAGCTAGTTTTTTTCCGTCTCTAGAAATTTGAGGACGCGCCGCTCCACCAGGACCACCAGTGATTCTGCTGGTTTCTCCTGTTTTCATGTCATAACGATTAATGACATAGATTTGACTGTTAGGATCTTTATTATATTGAAAAGCTCCACCAGGATAAACATCTTCGCTATAGTATAAATAGTTTCCATCTGGTGAGATAGTTGGTTCGTTAACATCTTGTTGATCATTCTTCTTTTTAGTTAGCTGTAAACCACTTCCTCCTGTTTTGTGATACATCCATAGTTCACCAGCTCCTAAAGAGCGACCAGAAGTAAAATGCTTTCGGGCAATAATATACTCTCCGTCTGGAGTCCAAATCGCATTGTTTAATAATCTAAAATCTTCTTTTGTAATTTGTTTTGCATCAGAACCATCAGTGTTCATAATCCATATATTGTCTCCGCCACCCGCATCGCTCGTAAATGAAATGTGTTTACCATTAGGACTAAAACGAGGTTGTATTTCAAAAGGTAATCCCTCTCTTAATATTTTGGATTTACCACCCTTGATATCCATGATGTAAATGTCTCCTAGTAAATCGAAAACAATAGATTTTCCATCAGGACTGACATCCAAATTCATCCAAGTCCCTTCGTCAGTTGATAATTTTAGGTCTTTAAAACTCCAGTCACCTTCAGGATTAGAGACATCCCAAGGTTTTGGTTTTCTTTATCTTGGGCATAAACATTAAATGTAACAAGTAGAATGAGGATTGCGATGAGTTGAATACGCTTCATGGAATTTGTTTTTAATTAAAGCGTAAGTTAAAAATAAAAAGGAATTTTGTGTAAATATGCCCTTATGTAAACGGTTTAGTTTTTAATAATTAGGCATAAAAAAATCCGATTCAAATAAATGAATCGGATTTTATAAGCGAAATGTTGTTATTAATTTGGCTAAAAGCCTATTTTACTTTGTTTATTATAGCTTCAAAAGCATCTGGGTGGTTCATCGCTAAATCGGCAAGTACCTTACGGTTCAATTCGATATTATTAGATTTTAATCCTCCCATAAATTTTGAATAGCTCATTCCATGCTGTCTCGCACCTGCGTTAATACGCATGATCCATAACGAACGGAATGTTCTCTTTTTTACTCTACGGTCTCTGTACGAATATTGCATCGCTTTGTCAACCGCATTTTTTGCTACTGTCCAAACGTTTTTACGTCTTCCGAAGTAACCTTTTGCTTGCTTAAGAACCTTTTTTCTTCTGGCTCTTTTTGCTACTGAATTTACTGATCTTGGCATTCTTTTAATTGTTTTTTTGTAGTAGGCGGTCTAAATTGACACTTGCTAAATTGTTTTGCCTAACTCCAGGGTTTATAATTTGTTTTAACCGATTAAAACGCTATTACTTTAAACGTAACATTGTTTTAATATTGTTCTCATCCGCTTTATGTACTAAACCATCATGAGTCAATTTAAGCTTACGCTTTTTAGATTTTTTTGTCAATATATGACTCTTAAAAGCGTGCTTTCTTTTAATCTTACCAGTGCCAGTTAGTTTGAAACGTTTCTTAGCACTCGATTTTGTTTTCATTTTAGGCATTTTCTCCTCTTTTTAATTTACGTTTCGCTTATTATCGTATCGCTGAAAATTCAGCGTTTTATTATTTTTTCTTAGGTGCAATGAACATAATCATTCGCTTTCCTTCAAGCTTAGGCATTTGCTCTACCTTTCCATATTCTTCAAGATCTTGAGCCAATTTTAATAATAAAATTTGACCTTGCTCCTTAAAGACAATAGATCGTCCTTTAAAGAATACGAACGCCTTTAATTTCGCTCCATCTTTTAAGAATTTTTCAGCATGCTTCTTTTTAAACTCGTAATCGTGATCATCTGTTTGAGGACCGAAACGTATTTCTTTAACGATTACTTTAGTTGCTTTAGATTTTAATGACTTCTCTCGTTTCTTCTGTTCGTAAAGGAATTTTTTATAATCCATAACTTTACAAACAGGAGGGTTCGCATTTGGCGAAATCTCTACGAGATCTAAACCTTGTTCGTCGGCTAAGGATAACGCTTGTTTAATAGGATAAACACCTATTTCAATATTATCTCCGACTAATCTTACTTCTTCAGATCTGATTTTAGAATTTATACGGTGTTTATCTTCTTGAGATACACGTCTTGTAAAATTCTTTCTGTTTCTACGTATTGCTATGGCTTCTGTATTTTAAATTAAACTTAATATTATTTAAAAGTTTTTAAACTT
The DNA here is from genome assembly GCF_000427335.1 of Winogradskyella psychrotolerans RS-3. GTDB lineage: Bacteria > Bacteroidota > Bacteroidia > Flavobacteriales > Flavobacteriaceae > Winogradskyella > Winogradskyella psychrotolerans. Next base: position 7,690 of record NZ_ATMR01000109.1, read on the forward strand.
TTACTAATTCTATCTTTTACTATTTTTATAAAGTCTTCTACATTAATTGTGCCAAGGTCTTCACCTCCATGTTGGCGCACTGTTATTGTATTGTCCTTTTCTTCTTGCTCACCGACGATAATCATATAAGGAAACTTTTGCATTTCAGCTTCGCGAATTTTCTTACCTACAGTTTCATTTCTGTTGTCTGTGAGGGCGCGAATTTCGTCATTTTCTAGCGAAACTAAAACTTTTTCGGCGTATTTTTCATATTTCTCACTTATAGAGAGTATAATTACTTGCTCGGGCATTAACCAAAGCGGGAAATTCCCACCAGTATGCTCTAGCAATATCGCGATAAAACGTTCCATACTTCCAAAAGGAGCACGGTGAATCATAACTGGTCTGTGCATCTCATTGTCACTACCTTTATATGATAAATCAAAACGTTCTGGTAAGTTATAATCGACCTGTATAGTTCCTAATTGCCATTGGCGTCCAAGGGCATCTTTAACCATAAAGTCTAACTTTGGACCGTAAAATGCAGCTTCGCCTGTTTCAACAACAAAGTTTAAATTTTTATCCTTAGCAGCACTTAAAATAGCTTGTTCTGCTTTTTCCCAGTTTTCATCGCTTCCTATATATTTATCCGGATTTTCAGGATCTCTTAGTGAAACCTGAGCTGTGAAATTTTCGAAACCTAAAGAACCAAAAACATATAGTACTAAATCTATAACGTCTTTAAACTCTTTGTCTAATTGATCTGGTGTACAGAAAATATGAGCATCATCTTGTGTAAAACCTCTAACACGTGTTAAACCATGTAGTTCCCCACTTTGCTCATATCTATAGACTGTTCCAAATTCCGCATAGCGTTTTGGTAATTCTTTATATGAAAATGGTTTTGCATTATAAATTTCACAATGATGTGGACAGTTCATTGGTTTTAAAAGAAACTCCTCACCCTCAGATGGAGTGGTTATAGGCTGAAAACTATCGGCTCCATATTTTGCGTAATGCCCAGAAGTAACATAAAGTTCCTTACTTCCTATATGTGGAGTAACAACCATTTCATAACCTGCTTTCTTTTGAGCAGCTTTCAAAAAGTTCTCTAAACGTTCACGTAATGCAGCACCTTTAGGTAACCATAAAGGTAGACCTTGTCCTACTTTTTGCGAAAATGTAAAAAGCTCTAGTTCTTTTCCAAGTTTTCTATGGTCTCTTTTCTTAGCTTCTTCTAAAAGTTCAAGATATTCTGTTAGCTCTTTTTGCTTAGGAAAAGAAATACCATAAACTCTTGTGAGTTGTTTATTCTTTTCGTCACCTTTATAATAAGCACCAGCAACACTTAATATTTTAACAGCTTTTATAATACCTGTATTTGGTATATGACCACCACGACAAAGGTCTGTAAAAGTAGAGTGATCACAGAAACTAATCGTACCGTCTTCAAGGTTTTCTATTAAATCAACTTTATATTCGTTTTTGCCTTTGTAATAAGATAAAGCTTCAGCTTTAGAAACATCACGCAACTTAAAATCGTGTTTGCCTCTAGCAATTTCAATCATTTTGTTTTCAATGGCTTTAAAGTCTTTTTCTGAAATAGAACCTTCATCTAAATCAACATCATAATAAAAACCATTATCAATAGCAGGGCCAACCCATAACTTCACATTAGGGTATAATTCTTCTAAAGCTTGTGCTAACACATGGGCAGAAGAATGCCAAAATGCTTTTTTACCTGCATCGTCTTTAAAAGTATATAAAGTAAGACTACCATCAGTGGTTAGTGGAGTGGTGGTTTCAACAACGGTGTCATTGAATTTTGCTGAAATAACATTGCGGGCAAATCCCTCGCTAATGTCTACGGCCACTTCATAAGGAGTTACATCTTTTTCGAAAGATCTAACCGAACCATCTGGTAGAGTAATTTGTATCATTATATATAGTATAAATTTTAGCCTACAAAGATATACCTATATAAGGAATAGACAAAGTGAAGTTTCCATAAATATCGTATTGTCTTTTTAGGGCATTCCCCTTTTGCTTTTTAGAAGCAAAAGCGTCGCGTCATCCGCTATATCTTTTTTTAATAGCGTCACTTAAAAGTAGAATATGTTATCTTATTATACGATGTTCTTATTATATCATTATATATATAAGTAAAAAAAGGATGCCGCTACTACCGCTAATGTATGTGTAATTTAAAGAGCTATTGTGCTATTAAAAGCTATTTGTTGTATTAAAATCCAGTATAAGCTAGGGGATAGAATAAAACAACAACTTTTTAAGGTTGTTAAATGGCATGGAATTAAGGCTTTAAAAAAAAGATTGAAATAAAAATGAAAAAGGTGTTGTGGAAA
>NZ_ATMR01000110.1 GCF_000427335.1 Winogradskyella psychrotolerans RS-3
TGCTATTCCGTTTCCTATTTATATCGATAAGAATCGTCATGTATTTGATCAATTTCAATCTGAAGGGACACCACAATGGGTTTTAATTTCTGAAGATGGTGTGCTGTTTCGTTCTATTTTTGGTTCTCAAGCCAATGCTAAAAACCGTTTGTTTTATGCTTTAGAAAGTCTTGTGGAAAAATGATACTGAATCGTACTGTTTTATCCAAAATAATATGAGGCCAGGTTAAGCATTTAAACCCTGTTATTCCTTATGATGATTGGATTTATAGAGTCTATTAAGATGATGTATTGTATAGTTTGTGATCTGTTTTTTTAGAAGGTTCTCGATACATCCCGACTAAAAGGTCGGGACACTCAAACTGACATTAGGGGTTTTGGTTTGTTGTTGTGGGAAAGATTAGGATGATTGAACTTGCTAGGTTCTCGATACATCCCGACTAAAAGGTCGGGGCACTCGAACTGACATTAAGGGTTTTGATGTGTTGTTGTGGGAAAGATTAGGATGGTTGAACTTGCTAGGTTCTCGATACATCCCGACTAAAGGGTCGGGACACTCGAACTGACATTAAGGGTTTTGATGTGTTGTTGTGGGAAAGATTAGGATGGTTGAACTTGCTAGGTTCTCGATACATCCCGACTAAAAGGTCGGGGCACTCGAACTAACGTCATTAAAAACAAGTTGAAATATCTAAATAATCAGAGTAACTTTACATGTGTAGTCGAGAGGTTTATCATAACATCTTTCATAAAAATGACGTAATTAGTATGTAATGTTTGTCGGTCTTTAGAAAACGATTATCTTCACTATTCCCTTATACTTTGTACCATGACCAACCCTATTACCTCCATAAACGTTGAAGATTTAGATGGTGTTCCTGTAGATTTGAAGCAAGTCTATAAGCACAAGATTCTGTTGCTAATTATTTATAATAATGATTGTTTAGGTTGCACAGGTCGTGCTATTCCCTTGGCTTATGAGTTTCAACAAGAGTTTCCAAGCATACACGTCGTTGGGATCCATGCGGATTTTCCGGGTAGAATAGGAACCAAAGCTAATATCAAAAGTATTTTTACTAGTGG
>NZ_ATMR01000111.1 GCF_000427335.1 Winogradskyella psychrotolerans RS-3
TGAAATCACACCATCAGAAGCGGGTTACCCTCATTATAGAGGGCCGAGTACAGGGGCACACGATCCATTGTTTGCTAAAGCAGTGGTATTTGAGCAACAGGACGAAAAAGTGGCTTTAGTGGTAGGAGATCTTTTATGGGTTGAAAGAGACCTGTCCGTAAAGGCGAGGATGCGAATTGAAGCCGAAACCGGCATACCTTTTCAAAACATTATAATAGCGGGAACTCACTCCCATACCAGCCCAGCTTATCATCCCAATATCAGAGAGCTAACAGGGACTCTAAGACCTCCATTTGATCAGCAACATGATACTGGCAAAGAAGATTCCTATCCCCAGGAATTGGAGGATGGTATCGTAAATGCGGTGATTAAAGCATATGAGCAAAGGGAAGAAGTAGTACTGGAAGTGTTTGGTGAAGAAGTAAATGACCTGGCCTTTAACAGGCGGTTTATCATGAAAAATGGGAAAGTTGATCACCAATCCAGGTAGACGCAATCCAATCTATTAGGG
>NZ_ATMR01000112.1 GCF_000427335.1 Winogradskyella psychrotolerans RS-3
ATAGCCTTGGTCCAAGAGGTCAAAGTGGTAGTCGGCCGCTCGCTTGTTTAAAAAACTAATGTCTTCATAAGTATGCTTGCTCTCCCTTATTCTGTTTAATAGGTCTTTGAAGACGGTGTCCTTTTGCCGGTATATTTTTTGTAACTCAATATGAAAAGGCATTAATTCTTTAAAGCCATAAGAACTAAAGAAAAAGCGTGTCTCATATTTAGTGGCGAGTATGGACCAGTCTTTGTCTTTTACTATTGGAGGCAATTGAAAAGGGTCTCCAATCAGTATAAGCTGCACCCCACCAAAAGGCAGGTGCGGTTTTCTTCTAAATACGCGCAATATTTGGTCAATAATGTCCAGTATCTCCACACGAACCATGGAGATTTCATCAATAACTAGTAAGTCCAATTGACGAATCACAGTCAACCTGCTGCTGGTATATTTGAAGGTGTCAAAAATATTTTGCTTCGAACCACTCGCTTGAAGCCTGGGATCATCTGGTAGAAAAATCTGTCTTGGGTCAATTTTAAAAAAGCT
>NZ_ATMR01000113.1 GCF_000427335.1 Winogradskyella psychrotolerans RS-3
ATTTTAATAATCGTGGAGCGCATACGCTCGCTTTTTTCATAAGAACCAAGTTTGAGTGCAAGTGTCCTAAGGGCTGCCTTCCCTTCAGGTAGGACTATGGTTTTTTCTTCGCCTGCAAGCAAAGTTGTTTGCACCTTTACCTGCTCTCCTTCACTGTAGTTGGTTGGGTTTAAGATTTCTTTTCCAACTTGCTCAACCAAATTTTTAGATTTGTCAAAAATCTTCCATCGTAAATGTTTTCACAGCTGTTCCTTCCGAGTATTGGCGGTAGGTAAACTGATAAAAGAATGGTGGCCCTGTAGTTGTGATTTTACAACTTCTGGCACAGGGTATCGGGAAGAAGGATACTGCTGAGCGCAAGGATTGATGGGCAAAGGGATAGGGTATTAGACCCGTTCCATTCAGTAATCCCAAGGCATTTCCTTCTAGCACCGGTTCAGCATTCCCATCCAAATATATTTTAATCTGTAGGTCAGTATCCGGTTTGTCGGCATGGAAGTAAGGCATCCAGGTACGCACAATAGCTCCCGGCCCATTGTGCTCCATTAACACCCATTCTTTTTGTTGCTTGTTTTCTTCGGTACGAATAAATTATGGTCATTTTCGCTGGCATTAAAGTCGCGGTTCTTGAACCAGCCAATACTGTCTTTGGGATCGACCGATGCCCGATTAT
>NZ_ATMR01000114.1 GCF_000427335.1 Winogradskyella psychrotolerans RS-3
TTTTTAGTGACCAGTCTGGGGCTCGAACCCAGGACCCTCTCCTTAAAAGGGAGATGCTCTGCCAACTGAGCTAACTGGTCGTTATGTTTTTTTCTAACGAGGGTGCAAATATAAAACCTTTATGCAAATACAAAGACTAGAATTAAAAAAAATAATTTTTTTTATCAATTGAAAATTTCAGAGATAATGAATAGCGTTTTTTAAAGGTGTAATTATTTGTTTTTAAAGTAGTTAATAGCGGTGGAGTGTGATTTTTGTTGTTTGCTATTTATTGTTTTGTCACCTTAATGTTTTTGACAATCATATGTTTTTCGGAGTATGAGTTGAGTTTTAAGCAAAAAAAAAGTTAAGCGTAATGCTTAACTTTTTTTAGTGACCAGTCTGGGGCTCGAACCCAGGACCCTCTCCTTAAAAGGGAGATGCTCTGCCAACTGAGCTAACTGGTCATTTATGCTTTTCTCTAACGAGGGTGCAAATATATAAGCTTTCTTTAATTTAACAACACTTTTTTAAATTTTTTTTCGTTTTTTGTTGTGAACAAACCTATCGGTTTAATAATCAATTTATAAGTGCTATGATTATAGTTTTAATAGGATATATGGGGTCAGGAAAATCAACTATTGGTAAGGAATTGGCTACAGCTCTGGAGTACAGTTTTTTAGATTTAGATGATTACATTTCAGACAAGGAAAAAGGGTCAATTGCTGAAATATTTAAAACAAAAGGTGAAATTTACTTTAGAAGAAAAGAAACAGAATATTTAAATGAGGTTCTAAATTCTTCTGAAAATATAGTTTTAGCGCTTGGTGGAGGTACTCCTTGTTATGGTAAAAACATGGATTTGATAATTAATAATACTAATGTAACTAGTTTTTATCTTAAACTGTCAATACCACTTTTATCAAAACGTTTATTCACAGAAAGAGAAAAACGACCTCTAATAAGTCATTTAAATTCTGAAACTGAATTATTAGAGTTTATAGGTAAGCACTTATTTGAGCGCAATCAATATTATAGTAAATCACAATTTACACTCAACACAGATCATAAAATGAAACAAGAAATTTTAGAAGATCTCGTAGTGCATTTAATCTAAATAGGCTTCGTAAGGTTGCTTAGATAAGTTAACATGTACATGTTCAAATAAAGAGGTTGAAAGGGAAATACCTTTGAAATCAGCCTTAACGGGATATTTTTTATGATTACGATTAACTAAAACCGCTGTTTTAAACTGCTTTAGAGGCACATCTAAAAAGTGTTTAATACCATAAATTAAAGTACTACCAGAATTTAATACATCGTCAATAAGCACGATGGATTTATTCGTATACTCTTCTTTAGGTATCGAGGTTTTAATTGGAGCTGTTGGTTCTAATTTATTTATCTTCACCTTACATAAGGTAGATTCAATAGTAGAAATTTTATCTAAATTAGATTTTATCTTTTTTGCAAGAAGATAACCATTGCTTTCAATGCCTGCAATAATGAGCTCTGTTTCATTTACGTTGCTTTCATAAATTTGATATGCAATACGTTTTATTTTATGCTCAATTTCTTTATGACTTAAAATTGTATTTTTTGTAAGTGCCATTAGCTCTTTTTTTCAAAGATAAAAAACAGTTCATTACCTTGTCTTTCTTTTATCGAATTAATTGAAGGTTCTAATACATTTAGATGAAACTTGTTTTCAAAAAGCGATTTGTATTCTGTGAGACTCCCTCCAAATGGTGGACCATCTTCGGTTAATTCAAAATTAAAGAATAAACCAATAAGCTTCCCTTTGGGTTTTAACAAATGATACATTTTTTCAACATAGTGTTTTCTTATACTAGGATGTAGCGCACAGAAAAAGGTTTGTTCAAAGATATAGTCATAGCTGTCATCACATTCAAAAAAGTCAAAGTTTAGGAGTTGTGCTTTTGGGTATTCTGGGATACGTTCGTTAAAATTATGTAAAGGTTGTTGTGCAAAATCTAATATATAAAGATTTTTAAAACCGTTGTTCCATAAATATTCGGCTTCATAACTATTACCAGCACCTGGAATTAAAATTTTCACGGTCTTATCCTTAAGTTGATCAAAATAGGTTTTTAGAGGAGTAGACGTGTAGCCAACATTCCAACCTGTTTTGTTAGTTTCGTAACACTCTTCCCAATATTCTTGACCTATTTTGTTCATACATTAATATTATTTTAAAGATGCCATAGGGTTATTCTTCGTCATCTTCATGAAAGTCATCAATATCTCGTCGATCCTTTTTGGTAGGTCGTCCTGCGCCTTTCTTTCTATAATAATCTTTACTGTATTTTAAGAGCTCTTGTGCCTCAAACGCAGATTTGGGTGTGGTGTCTGTTCTGTATAAATCAACTAATTTTGCCCCCACACGATTGGGGGGTGAATCATTAACAGTAAGCTGATAAATGATTTGGTCTTTTCTTAGTTCTATTTTATCGGTAGGAAACACTTCTCTCGATGGTTTTACTGCCGCACCATTAACTTTTACTTGTCCTTTTTTGCATGCTTTTGTTGCAATGCTTCGTGTTTTGTAATAGCGTACACACCATAAATATTTATCAATTCGCATATCTTTTTTACTAAAAACTACGTTAATCTTGTAGTGCAAAAATATTATATTATTGTATCTTGCGCGTTAAAAATAAGCAATAATGAACTTCGTATATCAACTGTGGTGGTTTTATACGTTCAATATAAATTTATATGAAAATTAAAATTTTAAAATTTAGCCTTTTATTAATGGTGTTGTCTACGGTCGTAATCTCTTGTAAAAGTGATGATGATGATACAGTTGCTTTCGTTGAAGAAGATAGAACAGAGCAGCAAGTTAAAGATAGAGATTCTTTGTTACTCTACTTATCTACACATTACTATAATTCTGGCTTTTTTCTAACAGGTTCGGATCATAAATATACAGATATCGTTATTACAGCATTAGAAGAAGGAGAAACCGTACCAGAAAATCATACATTATTAATGACTGCGGTTGAAACACGTACCACAACTTATTTTGAAGCCAATTATGAGTATTATGTATTAAATATAAACCAAGGGGGAGGTGATTCACCAACCTTTGTAGATAAAATTCGTGTGCGATATGAAGGAACTTCAGTAAATGATGCCTTAGAAGGTAATTATGAGGTTTTTGATTCTAGTGTAACACCTGTAGATTTTAACTTGCAAACAGATGGTTTTACAGGAGGCGTAATAAAAGCATGGCAACTTGTAATGCCTTCTTTTAACGCTTCAGCTACTTCTGATTATATAATTGACGTTAATGGTAATATTACTTTTGGTAATTTTGGCTTAGGAGTTATGTTTGTGCCTTCTGGCTTGGGATATTTCTCAGGAACTAATACAGGGGCTTCTTATGATAACCTTATTTTTAAATTCGAATTATTACAGTTTGAAGTAGAAGATCATGATAATGACGGAGTCCCTTCTTATCTTGAAGATTTAGATGGAGATTTAGATGTAACTAATGATGATACGGACGGAGATTTTAATCCAAATTTTGTAGATATTGATGATGATGGAGATCTTGTTTTAACTATAGATGAATTAATTCCTACAACGTATACTGTTAATACAAATGATAATGAAGATGAGCCAGTGCTTGCGGCTAACGAGTTTGAAAGAAGTAGAACTCAAATAGGTGGTGTAATTACTATTAAAACCGTAACTATTGTAGATTCTGATAGTGATGGTACACCAGATTACTTAGATCCAACGTTTACAACTAATTACAATGAGATATAGTAGTTGAACTAAATTCTTAACATAAGAAAGCCGCTCAAAATTTTTGAGCGGCTTTTTATATACTATTTTTTTAGCTTTTGCTAAAGCGCAATAGATAAGCTTAATATTAACTGATCTGGCCTGGTGTCAATTCTACTTACAACACCAGTACCTAAATTAGTATCAATAAACGTAGCTTCGTTATGATTAAAACCTCTTTCGTATCTTAGGTCTACTCCGATGTTATTAAAGCTAAGTCCGACACCAAAATTTAATCCAACAGAAAAATCGTCTTTAACGTTGTCGATAGTAATACCGTCAAATTCTGTATCTAAAATATACTGAAATGATGGTCCTGCAAAAATACTTAAAGGTCCTAGGACCGTAACACCTAAAAGTATCGGCGCGTCGAGTTTCTTAACTGAAAACTCATCACTACTATAATCACTTCTGGTAGCCGTGTAAACGAGCTCAGGTTTCAAATACAATTTGTTACCTATTTTTCCGAAAAGGCCAATATGGTATCCAATGTTGCGATCCGGGTTTTTTGCATTAGCACTAGCAGATTCAAAATAATCTCCGTTAGCACTATAATTTAAACCCCCTTTAATTCCAAAAGAATTTCCGTTTTGAGCCGTCATTGAAAACCCAACAAAAGCAAAAGCCACAGTTGCAATTACTGTTTTTTTAAATTTTTCATAATGTTCGTTTTTTATAAGATTAGGTACTTACCTCAAAAACGATAGCAAATCAAAATTATTTTCTTTTCATTACTTTTTTAACAGCATTTTGAATAGCCTCGCTATTTAAACCATACTTGTCCATTAGTTGTGCTGGTGTACCAGATTCCCCGAAAGTATCATTTGTAGCAACAAATTCTTGAGGTGTTGGTCTGTGTTGTGCTAAAACTCTAGCAACACTTTCTCCTAAACCACCAAGATGGTTGTGCTCTTCAGCAGTAACTATACAACCTGTTTTAGCAACAGAGTCCAAAATAGCTTTGTCGTCTAATGGCTTTATGGTATGAATGTTAATTACCTCCGCAGAAATACCAGCTTCATGTAACGCTTTTGATGCTTCTAAAGCTTCCCAAACTAAGTGACCTGTTGCAACGATAGTAACATCAGTTCCTTCAGTGAATTTAATAGCTTTACCAATTTCGAATTTCTGATCGGCAGGAGTAAAAATTGGCACAGAAGGACGACCAAATCTTAAATATACAGGACCATCATAGTCTGCAATAGCAATAGTTGCCGCTTTTGTTTGGTTGTAATCACATGGATTAATAACAACCATTCCTGGTAGCATTTTCATTAATCCGATATCTTCTAAAATTTGATGTGTAGCTCCATCTTCACCTAAAGTTAATCCCGCGTGAGATGCACAAATTTTTACATTCTTACCAGAATAAGCAATAGATTGACGAATTTGATCATAAACGCGGCCTGTTGAGAAATTAGCAAACGTCCCTGTAAATGGAATTTTTCCACCAATAGTTAAACCTGCTGCAATGCCCATCATGTTAGCCTCTGCGATTCCGATTTGGAAAAAACGTTCAGGATTTTCCGCAATGAATTGATCCATTTTTAATGATCCAATTAAGTCAGCACATAAGGCAACAACATTAGGATTTGTACGTCCTAATTCTGTTAAACCTGCACCAAATCCACTTCTTGTATCTTTCTTTTCTGTATATGTGTATGTTTTCATAATAATGCCCACATAAGTGGGTATCTGTTTAATTAGACTTTATTTAGTAATCTCCTAAAGTTTCAGGATTCTGAGCTAAACCGTTGGCAAGTTGCTCATCGTTAGGAGCTTTTCCATGCCAAGCATGTGTATGCATCATAAAATCGACACCGTTACCCATTACTGTATGTAGCAGCACGCAAACAGGCTTTCCTTTTCCTGTTAATGATTTTGCTTCTTTCATACCCTCTAGTATAGCTTCAATATCGTTACCTTTTTCGATGTCTAAAACTGTCCATCCAAAAGCTTCAAATTTTGCTCTTATACTTCCCATTGGTAAAACATCGTCTGTAGAACCATCTATTTGTTGTTGGTTTAAATCTATTGTTGAAATAAGATTATCTACTTTTTTAGCCGAAGCATACATAATAGCTTCCCAGTTTTGACCCTCTTGTAATTCTCCATCACCATGAAGACTATAGACTAAATGATCATCATTATTTAGTTTCTTGGCTTGTGCTGCACCAAGAGCAACAGACATACCTTGGCCTAAAGAACCTGAAGCAATTCGGATACCTGGTAACCCTTCATGTGTCGTTGGGTGTCCTTGTAAACGCGAGTTAATAAGTCTAAATGTATTCAGCTCTTCAACAGGGAAATATCCAGATCTTGCTAATACACTATAATATACAGGTGAAATATGTCCGTTTGAAAGGAAAAATAAATCTTCTCCAATTCCGTCCATATCAAAACCATCTTTTCTTTCCATCAGCTCTTGGTATAGAGAAACAAAAAATTCAGCACAACCTAGCGATCCTCCTGGATGACCAGAGTTTACCTTGTGTACCATTCGTATAATATCTCTACGAACTTGAGTAGTTAAATCAGTTAATTCTTTAATGTTTGGCATGTTATGTTGCTTAAGTTTTATGCTACAAAAGTAACTTTTTACTAAGGGTTTTCAAAAGTTGAAAAGGAGCACTTATTAACGAATTGTATGATTTGCTAACAATATGCTGAAAAAAGATGAAAACAATAACAAATTATTAGAACATTGTTTTTTAAATTTAATTTAAGAGGGAATACTATAGAGTTATTTATATTTGCCGTCTGACTTACAATTCATGAGACAAACATGCTAAAATTATTAATGATTAATAGCGCACAGCATGTGTCTTCTGAAAAACAATAAGTACAAACACATGAAATTTCAAAGAGTAGCAAAAGATACGCAAAGCAAGGCAAGAGCTGGTACAATAACAACGGATCATGGAATTATAGAAACTCCTATTTTTATGCCAGTTGGTACTGTGGCTTCCGTAAAGGGAGTACATCAGCGGGAATTAAAAAATGATATTAATCCAGATATTATTCTAGGAAATACGTATCATCTTTATTTAAGACCTCAGACTCCAATTTTGGAACAAGCTGGAGGCTTGCATAAATTTATGAATTGGGACCGTAATATTTTAACCGATTCTGGTGGTTACCAAGTGTACTCTATGTCTTCAAATAGAAAGATTAAAGAAGAAGGTGTAAAGTTTAAATCCCATATTGATGGTAGTTACCATGTGTTTACTCCAGAAAATGTGATGGAAGTACAGCGAAGTATTGGTGCCGATATTATTATGGCCTTTGATGAATGTACACCTTATCCATGTGATTATAACTACGCTAAACGTTCTATGCATATGACGCATCGTTGGCTAGAGCGTTGTTTAACGCATCTCAAAAAGACACCTTTTAAGTATGACTATGAGCAAACATTTTTTCCGATTGTTCAAGGTAGTTGTTATAAAGATTTGAGAGAGCAATCTGCGGAGTATATTGCAAATGCAGGTGCTGCAGGGAATGCTATTGGTGGACTATCAGTAGGAGAGCCAGCGGAAGAAATGTATGCTATGACAGATATCGTTTGTAGTATTTTGCCAGAAGACAAACCGCGGTATTTGATGGGCGTGGGAACACCAATCAATATTTTAGAAAATATAGCGTTAGGTGTAGATATGTTTGATTGTGTGATGCCAACGCGTAATGCAAGAAACGGTATGTTATTTACAGCTCACGGCTCTATTAATATTAAGAATTTAAAATGGGCTGATGATTTTTCGCCAGTAGATGAAATGGGAATTACATTTGTTGATACAGAATATAGCAAAGCGTATTTAAGACACTTGTTTACGGTTAACGAATTATTAGGAAAGCAAATTGCCACTATTCATAATCTAGGATTTTACCTTTGGTTGACTAGAGAAGCTAGAAAGCATATTATAGCAGGTGATTTTAGAGCTTGGAAAGACAAAATGGTAAAACAAATGGATAACCGTTTGTAGACATAGAACTTAATTTTGAAACTGAATTTAATATTAAAACGATAAGTTCTGTTAAACAACTAAACAACTAAAGAAGACACTTGAAAATCCTAGATTGGTACATATTAAAACGGTATTTGTTTACATTTCTAATGATGTTACTACTTTTTGTCCCTATTGGGATTACTGTAGATTTAGCAGAAAAAGTAGGTAAAATGTTAGAAAATGACGTGCCGTTTGGGGAGATCGCGTTTTATTATTTAGATTTTACGGTATATTTTGCGAACCTTTTATTTCCGTTATTTTTATTCTTATCGGTTATTTGGTTTACATCCAAACTGGCAAATAACACAGAAATTGTCGCGTTTTTAAGTTCTGGTGTTTCGTTTTCAAGATTCTTAAGACCTTATATGATTGGTGCTTCTATTGTAGCAGGATTCGCGTTGTTTTTAGGCATGTATTTAGCTCCAATAGCAAGTCAAGGGTTTAATGAGTTCAAATTTAAATACCTAAAAAAGAACAAGTCAGTTCAGCAAACAAAAGATGTTTACCAACAAATTAATGATCACGACTATATTTATGTCAGTAATTTTATCCCTAAAACTAAATCGGGTTTAAATTTTACGTACGAGCATTTTGAAGGCAATGAATTAAAATATAAAATTTTTGCAGATAGAATTAGTTATGTTGAAAAGGATAGTGCTTATAAACTTACGACCTATTTAAAGCGATCATTTGATAATGGCATTGAAACGGTAGAGAAAGAGACTCAAAAAACAGTACAATTTCCATTTGAGCTCGAAGATTTAACACCTGTAGAATATGCCGCAGAAACAAAATCTTATGGGGAACTCCTTGATTTTATCGCTGCAGAAAAACGAAGAGGTTCACCTAATATTGGACGTTATGAAGTGGTGAAATTAAAAAAATGGAGTTTACCAGTTTCCATATTTATTCTAACTATAATTGCTGTGGCTGTATCTTCTATAAAGCGTAGAGGTGGTATGGGAGTGAATTTAGCTTTTGGTATTGCCATTGCAATGATTTACGTTTTCTTCGATAAGGTTTTTGGTGTCATGGCAGAGCAATCTAATTTTCCTGCTATCGTTGCCGTATGGTTTCCTAATGTAATATTTGGTATTTTAGCCATATATCTGCTGCAAAATGCCAAACGCTAAATTAAAGCATTATTTACATTTACACTTTCTTGTGGTCATTGCCGGTTTTACTGCAATACTAGGAGAATTAATTACTATTGGTGCTTTAGAATTGGTTTGGTATAGAATGGCAATGGCCGGAATTCTAATGTTTATTTACATTAAAGTTGTAAGAATAAATATAAAAATAACATCAAAAACATTTTGGCAATTTTCTGCAGCAGGGATCATTATTGCACTGCATTGGATTACGTTTTTCGAAGCCATAAACCAAGCCAACGTTTCTATTGCATTAGCTATGTTCTCTTCTGGTGCGTTTTTCGCGTCGTTTATTGAACCCATTTTTTTTAAACGTCGTATTTTAGGTTATGAAATTATCTTCGGAATTATTGTTATTCTTGGAGTTGTATTAATTACCAGTAGCGAAATGGGATATATTAATGGGATTATTTTAGGATTGTTCTCTGCTTTATTCTCAACTTTATTTGCGGTAATAAATGGTCTTTTTATAGAGAAGCACAGTGCAACCGTTATTTCATTTTATGAATTTGTCAGTGGAGTACTCTTTCTTACAGTTTTCATTCTTTTAACAGGTAAAAGCTTTAATGCAGAATTTTTTACACTATCAACTTCTGATTGGATTTACTTATTCATTTTAGCTTCAATTTGTACAGCTTATGCATTTATAGGTTCAGTAGAAGTCATGCGTTATATAAGTCCTTTTACTGTAATTTTGAGTTATAACTTAGAGCCTGTCTACGGTATTGCTATTGCCTTGATGCTATTTCCTGAAACCGAAAAAATGTCACCACAGTTCTATTTGGGTGCTATACTTGTTTTGGGAACTGTTTTATTTGATGCGGTTTTCAAAAATTATCAAAGACGAAGAAGGAAAACAAACAGTATTAACACTTAAAGTTTTCATAGTTTCTTTAATAAATTCTATTTTTGTAAATTGAATAATGTGTGCCTACTTTTTTAGATATTTTTTATAAAATAGAAATAAGAATACGTAGGTTTGTACCTAACAAAACTAACTAAACAAAACTAACTTCAAATTGTATGGAATATTTAGAGTTTGAATTACCGATAAAAGAATTAGAGGATCAGCTAGATAAGTGTGAGATTATAGGTAAAGAAAGTGATGTAGATGTCACTGAAACCTGTAAGCAGATTGAAAAGAAACTTGCTGAAACTAAAAAAGATATTTACAAAAATCTTTCAGCTTGGCAACGTGTTCAGTTGTCTCGTCATCCTAATAGACCTTATACTTTAGATCATATTAAAGCACTTTGTGGTGATACTTTTTTAGAATTACACGGAGACAGAAATGTAAAGGATGATAAAGCCATGATTGGCGGTTTAGGTAAAATTGGAGACCAATCGTACATGTTTATTGGTCAACAAAAAGGATACAATACCAAAACGAGACAGTATCGTAATTTCGGAATGTCTAATCCAGAAGGGTATCGTAAAGCATTACGACTTATGAAATCTGCTGAGAAATTTGGAATTCCTGTAGTCACTTTAATCGATACACCAGGAGCATATCCAGGTTTAGAAGCTGAAGAACGCGGACAAGGTGAAGCTATTGCTAGAAATATTTTAGAAATGGCACGTCTTAAAGTACCGATTATTACCATTATTATTGGTGAAGGTGCTTCAGGTGGAGCTTTAGGTATTGGAGTAGGAGATAGGGTTATGATGTTAGAGAATACGTGGTATTCTGTAATTTCTCCAGAATCTTGTTCTTCAATATTATGGAGAAGCTGGGAATATAAAGAACAAGCTGCAGAAGCCTTAAAACTAACTGCTAAAGATATGAAACGTATGAAGCTTGTAGATTCTATAATTAAAGAACCACTTGGTGGAGCTCATACAGATAGAGACAAAGCATTTTCTGCAGTAAAAGACGCCATTATTAAATCTTATGAAGAGCTTAAAAACTTATCACCAAAAGATTTAGTGAACCAACGTATGGAAAAATACGATGCTATGGGAGTCTATAAAGACTAAATCCACTGAACATAGGAAACTAAAAAAACTGAAGTTTTAGCTTCGGTTTTTTTTGGCACTATTAACAATATAATCAAGTTATTAACAGTTAAATTGTTGAAGACCTGTTGACATCGTCAAGCGAGCTTCTTCATTTCCTCAACACTATTTAACTACTTTTGCTACTTATGAAACAACCCAATCCAGTACAAGGCTACAAAGTTGATAAAAGCACTATCATTAATTTAGAGAAAGGCAAAATTCCGCCTCAAGCAACTGATTTAGAGGAAGTTGTTCTTGGTGCGATGATGATTGATAAAAAAGGGGTTGATGAAGTAATTGACATTTTAAGTCCTGATGCATTCTATAAAGATGCGCATAAACATATCTTTGAAGCCATCTTTAAATTATTTGAAAATAGTGAACCTATTGACTTATTAACCGTTTCTAGTCAATTAAAGAAAGATCAAAAGCTTGAAGTTTCTGGTGGTGATTTTTACCTTATTTCCTTAACACAACGCGTCTCTTCTTCTGCACATATTGAGTTTCATGCACGTATTATTCTTCAGAAATATATTCAGAGAAGTTTAATCAAGATTTCAAACGAAATTATTGAAGAAGCTTATGACGAGACAAAGGATGTTTTTGATCTTTTAGATACCGCTGAGGCCAAATTATATGAAGTCACCCAAGGTAACGTTAAGAAATCTACAGAGTCTGCTCAAAGTTTAGTAATTCAAGCTAAAAAGAAAATTGAGGAAATGTCTAATAAGGAAGGGATGAGTGGTGTCGCTTCTGGTTTTGATAAGCTCGATAAATTAACCTCGGGTTGGCAACCAAGTGATTTAATTATTGTTGCTGCACGTCCTGGTATGGGTAAAACAGCTTTAACATTAACAATGGCAAGGAATGTTGCTGTTAATAGTAATACGCCTGTTGCGTTCTTCTCTCTGGAGATGTCTTCAGTTCAATTAATAACACGTTTAATTTCTAGTGAAACCGGTTTATCTTCTGAAAAGTTAAGAACAGGTAAATTAGAAAAGCATGAATGGGAGCAACTTAACGTTAAAGTAAAAACCTTAGAACAAGCACCATTATTTATTGATGATACGCCGTCGCTTTCTATTTTCGATTTAAGAGCAAAAGCACGTCGTTTAGCGTCACAATACGGTATTAAAATGATCATGATTGATTATTTGCAGTTAATGACGGCAGGTGGAAGTCAAAAAGGAGGTAATCGTGAACAAGAGATTTCCATGATTTCTCGAAACCTTAAAGCCTTAGCAAAAGAATTAAGTATTCCGGTAATTGCACTTTCTCAGTTATCTCGTGCGGTAGAAACGCGTGGAGGTAGTAAACGCCCTTTATTATCTGATTTACGTGAATCTGGAGCGATTGAGCAAGATGCGGATATTGTTGCGTTTATTTATAGACCTGAATATTATAAGATTGATGAATGGGATGATGAAGAACGTTCTCCAACCGAAGGTCAAGGTGAATTTATTGTAGCAAAACACAGAAATGGTGGTTTAGAAAATATACGATTGAAATTTATTGGACACTTAGGTAAGTTTGATAATTTAGATGATTTTGATACGCCTTTTGGTGCAGAGTTTCATTCTAAAATGAACGATGCTGCTAATGATAATACATTTACACCAGATAAGTTTCCTTCAGCTTCAGATGCTTTTGGTGGACCGGAGGATGATGGAGTACCATTTTAACAGCAATTTATGGAAATAAAAAGTGTATTTTAACTTATCTTTGCGCGCTTAGTTAAAAAGAAATTTGCCTCATGTTAGAACAAAGACGTACAACAAATGTGTTGCTATTAATTATAGTAGTGCCTTTAGTATTTTATTTACTAAAGATATTGTCTTTTATATTTATCCCATTGATTTTTTCAATGTTTATTGCCTTATTATTCTTGCCATTAATGCGATGGTTGGGACGTAGAAATGTACCTAAAATTATAAGTATTATTATCGTTTTATTATTGGTAGCATTAGGGCTTAAATTAGGTATTGAATTAATACAATTATCTAGCAAACAAATATTAGCAAATAACACTGAGTTTTTATCTAAAGCCGAATTAAAATTAGCAGACTTAAAAATCTATTTATTAGATAATTTCGGAATAGAGATTGAACAAGAACATGGATTTATAGGGCAGTTTTTTGAAAAAGAAAATCTAGGATCAACGCTTGGTTTTCTTAATTCATTTTTAACCACTTTATTAATGACTGTTTTCTTTGTGGTGCTGTGGTTAGCAGAATCCATTAATGTTCATAAACTACTTAATAGTACATTACTAAAAAGAAGACACACATCGATTAAGACCTTTATGAAGATTGAAAAGGATCTTATAAAGTTTATTAAAGTAAAAGTTTTAGTGAGTGCACTTACAGGATTATTTACAGGATTAATGTGCGTATTTTTTGATGTAAGTTTCCCTATTTTCTGGGGATTATTTGCCTTTGCTATTAATTTTGTACAAATGGTAGGTTCGTTTATTTCAGTAATATTCTTATCTATTTTTGCTTTCGTAGAGCTCGATCCATCAAGTACATTGTTCTTCTTTATTTTTGCAATTTCAATGGTTCAAGTAACCTTTGGTGCCGTTTTAGAACCAATTTTTATGGGAAAATCTTTTTCTATAAATGTGATTGCAGTATTAGTAATGTTGATGTTTTGGGGGTTTCTCTGGGGAATTCCTGGTTTAATAATGGCTATTCCAATAACCGTTTTTATCAAAATTATTTTAGAACAGTTTGAAGGGACCAAAGTCATAGCGAGCTTACTTTCTGGTAGTGAAAGGCCTTTAGACTAAACACTCTATTTTCGTTATCAAATTATAATTTTAAGTATCTTTAGATATTAAAATTATAATTATGATTCATGGTACGCACAATGCTATAGAAGATAGTAGAAATAACGATATTCTTATTTCAATTAATGATCAATTGTTTCCAAGAAACGACGCTAAGATTTCCGTTTTTGATAGCGGTTATTTAGTCGGTGATGGTATATGGGAAGCTTTACGATTACATCATGGTGTGTTAGTGTTTTTAGACGATCACTTTAATCGGTTATGGACATCGGCCGCATCGGTTGGTATGCATTTGCCTTTTTCAAAAGAAGAATTAACGGCTAAAGTGATGCAAACCCTCAAAGCAAATAAGATGACCGATGGTGTGCATGTAAGAATCATGGTCACTCGTGGTATTAAAAAAACACCATCCCAAGATCCACGTCTCACCATTTCTGGACCAAATGTGGTTATTATCCCTGAATATAAAACGGCTTCAAAAGATTCTAAGGAAAAAGGAATTACCCTTTTTACAAGCACCATTCGTAGAGGGTCGCCTGATTATTTAGATCCAAGATTAAATTGTCATAGCAAACTTCACGAGGTTCAAGCGCTTATACAAGCCATACAAGCAGGTGCAGATGAAGCTTTAATGTTAGATATTCATGGTTTCGTTTCAACTTGTAATGCCACTAATTTCTTTATTGTGAATAAAGGTGAAGTATGGACGTCTACAAGTAAGTATTGTATGAATGGTATTACCAGAGCCAAAGTAATCGAAGTTTGTAACACCAGTAACAAAAATTGATGGCAGACAGATTGGTAAAGGTAATTACGGGAATGTAACTAGAAACCTCAATAGACTTTATGAGGCATTAATAGAAAATACGGTGAATAATGACTAGTACAAAACGTATTTGTTTATGGTCTGGCCCACGAAATATTTCAACAGCATTAATGTATGCGTTTGCACAACGACAAGATACAAAAGTGTTCGATGAGCCCTTATATGCGTACTATTTAAAAAATCATCCAGAAGCTCACAATTATCATCCAGGATCTGAACTTATTCTAGATACAATGGAAAATGATGGAGACGAAGTCGTAAAAATGATGCTTAATAATACTGAGAAACCCGTATTATTTTTTAAGCACATGACGCATCATTTGTTGGGTTTGAAGCGCGATTTTATGAAAAACACAATTAATATCATCCTAACAAGAGACCCTAAAGAAATGTTACCTTCTTTTGATAAGGTGATTGAAAACCCTACACTAAATGATGTGGGTTATGCGCTTCATGTGGAGTTAATTGAGTATTTCAAAACACACCATATTCCATTTACAGTATTAGATTCTAAAAAGGTATTATTAAATCCAGAGAGAACACTTCAAAAACTATGTGAGTTTGCCGATATTCCTTTTGATTCAAACATGTTATCATGGCAACCGCAGCAACTTAAAGAAGATGGTGTTTAGGCAGAATACTGGTATAAAAGCGTACATCAATCTAGTGGTTTTATGATGTACAAAGAAAAAAAGGAAGATATTCCAGATCACCTTAAACCGTTACTAAAGGAGTGCCTTCCGTATTACAATGACCTCATTAAATATTCAATTTAGGTCTTAAAAGAATAATAAATGGAGTCTCTAAAGACTAAAAAATACTTATATTCCGTTCTAATTCTATGACCTTGAAAAATTTACTTGTTATAATTTTCACACTCTTCTTAAGTGCAAACACTTACGCATCCTATATTCTTATTCCGATGGATGTTGAAACACAGAAGAACCATCTTAAAGCATATGGTTTAACCTACTGGACCTTAGAACGTGAGCTTAAAGTAAAATGGCTTCTTAATTATAGAGGAGGTTCATTTTTATTACCTGATGCCGAAATTATTCAGCGCGAATGCCAAATTAGAGGTGTATCTTTTGAGGTCATTTCAGATGCAAAAGCAGCTCAAATATTAGAAGACATTGCGAGTCCTGCTGTAAATCAAGAAGCTGTGGTGTTAGAAAAAGCACCTAAAATAGCAGTTTACAGTCCTACAGGATTGAAGCCGTGGGATGATGCGGTGACTATGGTTTTAACATATGCTGAAATTCCTTATGAAACCATATACGATGAAGAAGTTTTAAACGATGAATTATTGCTATACGATTGGTTGCATTTACATCACGAAGATTTTACAGGACAATACGGAAAATTCTATAGAGCGTATCGATCAGCGGCTTGGTATATTGAAGATAAAAAAGAAGCTGAAGCCTTAGCCAAACGCTTAGGTTACAATAAAGTTTCCGAGGAAAAATTAGCCGTATCATTAAAGATTAGAGATTATGTAGTTGGTGGCGGATTTATGTTTGCCATGTGTTCTGCAACCGATAGTTTTGATATCGCTTTATCTGCAGAAGGAGTAGATATTTGTGAGCCGATGTTTGATGGCGATGGCAGTGATCCAGGCTATCAGAATAAAATCGATTTTAGTAAAACCTTTGCTTTTAAAGATTATATTTTAGAACGGAGTCCTAATGTATATGAGTTTTCTTCAATAGACATGACTGAAAAACGTCAAATACCAAAAACTACAGATTATTTTTCATTAATGGAATATTCTGCCAAATGGGACCCAATTCCAACGATGTTAACTCAAAACCATACGGCTTTGGTTAAAGGATTTATGGGACAAACAACCTCATTTAGTAGAGACCAAATTAAATCTAATGTTTTGGTCATGGGAGAAAACCGAACCAATGGTGAAGCCAAATACATTCATGGTATTAAAGGGAAAGGTTTCTTTACCTTTTATGGCGGTCACGATCCCGAAGATTACACACACAGAGTAGGTGATCCAAAAACAGAATTGGACTTGCATCCTACATCTCCTGGATACCGATTGATTTTAAATAACGTGTTATTTCCAGCAGCTAAAAAGAAAAAGCAGAAAACGTAATCTGTCTTAATTACTTTGATTAGAGATAATCAAATTTTACAAGTATTAAAAAAAGAGTAAATTTAGAGTCTAAACTCTTATTTATGAATTCTAAAACTACAAAGCGGTTAATTATATTTTTTTGTTTTCTGTTCTTTATAAAGAACATAAATGCACAGGATTCTAATCTTTATGGCACTTGGTATTTGCATCAATTGGAAGCAGATCTAGACGGTGTCGTTTGGGATTATGAGGATGTGCAGCCAGATTATATTCCTCAACTCACCATTAATAGCGACTTAAGTTTTGACGGACTCGGTGCCTGCAATGGATTTTCCGGATACTATACCTATGATGCTGAACAAAATACTTTAACACCAAATAGTTTTGTGCAGTCACTTGCTGTATGTGATACTTCAGGTGAAATTAATCTTGAAAATCTTTTTTTAACCAAGTATCAGCCAATACAAGTCATTCCATCACCTTAAATTCTAATGCGGATTTTACTCAGTTAAGATTAGAGAATTTTCCAGGTTATATAGCAACTTATAGAAATGTGAGTTTATCAAATTCAGATCAAATTTTATCAGAATTGAATATTTATCCCAATCCAGTTTCAGATAACTTATTTATTTCAAAGCCTAATAGCGAGGTTTTAGATGTTGTATTGTATGATATTTATGGAAATTCAGTTTTACAACAGAAAACAATTGGGGAATCCGTGGATGTTTCAATTTTAACGGAAGGCATTTATTTTATTGAAATCAGTTCTGAAAACGGTAGACGTATTCAAAAAATTATAAAAGCTTAATCATTGGAAACTGAATCATAAGGTTGTTATAATAGTTTCTTTTTAATTTCTAAAAAAATAAGCATAAAGCATAATATGAAGTACTTTTTTATATTCCTTTCGCTTTTTTATGTCCTCACTTCATGGTCTCAAAATGAAAAGTTTTTCATCATTGGTGAAAAAATGGTTGAAGAAAATAAATTAGACTCTGCTAAAGTTTATTATAACACGCAATTAAGAGCATCTAATGACCGTTCACTTAATGCTGAAATATATTTATGTTTAGCAGATATTTCTAAAAACGAATTAAATAATCTTGAAGCTAGTAAATATTACTTAAAAGCCTTTAACCTCGCCAAAAAAGCAAATAATGTCCAGTTAGAGTTTTTATATTATGTAAAAATGGCTGAGTTTTTTAGAAGAAGACACTTAATTTCTCAATTTGAAAAAGAACTCGAGAAAGCTACATATCTATTTAAAAAGCATAAAATTGAAGATAAGTACTTAACTAAGTATTATAATAGAAAAGCGGCACTATTTACTGAGTTATATAATAATAACGACTCCACATTAGTCTACGCAAGTAAATCATTAGAATTAGCAAAAAAGGTTAATGATAAAGATAATGTCTTTTATTCAACACTTGAAATTGCAGGTGTCTATGAGCGCAAAAAAGAATTTAAAAAATCAATAAAATTTATTGAATCAATACTAGATTATTCTGAGCAGTATAATATGATTCAACATCATTCGGACGCTTATATAAGTTATATTATGGCTTTAACTAGAGATAATCAAATAGAGAAAGCTCTAAAGGAGGCACTTAACGCTAAAGAATTTGCCGTAGAAAATAAGTTGCTAATAGATGAAAATCATTTTAATGAATACATTTATCAAATTTATTTAAACCTTAAAAATTATGAAAAAGCTCATGAGTATTTAACATACATAAATGATGTAACAGATAAATTAAATCAAATACGAACAGATAAAGCATTAATAGATTTAGAAACGAAATATAAATCTAAAGAAAAGGACAATCAATTAAAGGTAAATAGATTAGAAATTATACATAAGGATAAAGAATTAGTTTCAAACAGAGCAAAATTATATTTAGTGCTAGGTTTATTCCTGTTAGTAATTTTAGTTACGTTACTTATTTCTTATTTTCTAAATAAGGTAAAAAAAAGCAATAAAGATCTTCAAGCACTATCTAAAGAAAACGAGTTCTTACTAAGTGAAGCCAACCATAGAATTAATAATAATTTGCAATTGGTGGTCATTCTTATTTCAGATCAATTGAAAAAAAGCGTCTACTGAAAATAGTTTTCAACTTAAAATTATATTGACAAAAGTTGAAGCCATTTCAACCTTGCACAAGCATTTATATAAAAACGGAGATAAAAAGAAAATAGAAATTTCTAATTATTTAAATGATGTTAAACATAGTTTTTTGGACGTATTTAACGAAAACAGCATTAGTACCAACTTCAAAATAGATACAGTAGAAATTCCATCAGACTATGCTATGTATTTTGGATTATTACTTACCGAATTATCTATAAATTCTATAAAACATGCTTTTAATGATCAGGACAACAAAGTAATTAATGTTGAATTACGGGTAAAAGAAAATCAGCTTAGTTTTACGTATTCAGATAATGGAAGAGTGCGTATAACGCAAGACATAAAGCCTATTTTGATAGATAAAATCTGTCGTCAACTTAAAATTGAGTATACTATTAATACTGAAAATGGTTTTACATTTTCATTCCAAAAAGACATAAGTAATGCATAACCCTAAAAACACCAAAATACTTATTATTGAAGATGACGTTATTATAGCCGAATACATTTCAGAGATTTTACAAGAAGAACAATTTAAAAATATTGAAATCGCAAATGATGCTACTACTGCAATTTCTAAAATGAAAACCTTTGTGCCAGAGATTATATTAATGGATATTAATTTAAGCGGTAAAAATGAAGGCATAACCTTATCTGAAAACAAAAATGATAATGCCGCTGTTATTTTTATCACGGGTCAGCAAGATTTTGCTTTAATGAGCGAAGCCATAAAAACAAGGCCATATGGTTATTTAACAAAGCCTATAAAGAAAGTAGATTTAATGGCATCCATAGGTATTGTCATTCAGAAAAATGAAAATCAGAATTTTCAATTTAAAGATGGATATGATACGGTAAATGTTAAATATTCAGATATAAGATATTTTGTAGCCGATGGTAATTATAGTAGTATTTATACTATTTCAAAAAAATATAGTATAAGACAATCGTTGAGTACTATTGCAGAGCAATTGCCATTGCACACATTTGCAAGAGCCCATCGGTCATTTTTAGTAAATAAAAATAAAGTAGAGCGTATTACAACAAACACACTTGAAATTAACAATGTAGAAATACCATTGTCTAGAACCTATGCAAAACAGTTTAAGTAGCCATTATCAATTTTTTAAGTATTAAGATCTAAGTATAGGATCATTTGTTTCAACCAATACAAAAACAGTGACTTACATACAAAGTATTGCATCTCGTCCCAAGGTTAAAAGATTAGGAATAGTTTAGCCATATATTAGTGGTTGAACGGATAACCAACCATTCTTTATAATCTGATTAATAGCAAAAGGCAGCATTTACCACTATGGTAGAGCTGCTTTTTTTTTGTCATTAAATGAAAATATTAGGGATGGAAATACCATTTACATACATAGTATTGCATTTGGACACGTTAAAAATGTATTTCGTCGATAATTATATAGATTTGAATGATTATTAATTCAAACTAAATCTATTATTGATGAAAAAAAATTACACTCTAATCTTTTTAATGCTTTTTAGCTTAATTGGCTACGCTCAAAATTTCGACCACATATATTCAGATACAGTTGAAGGTTCTGCTGTTGAAATAAATTTTAACGATATCAGTTCCTGTCAATCTAATGTAGTTTTAAATATTGCTGAATTTCGGAATTTATCATATCCAACTAACCTTTGTGTCAATCTTTTTGTTAAATATAAAGTTTTTGTCAATGATGTAGAAATTGGGGATTATTGTATAGGAGAAGCGCAGTCTTTTGATTTGTCAACTTATGGCGCAATAAATAATGTAAAAATAGTGGGTTATAATACTTACAATGATATTGATGATACCATAAAAATAAGTGCTAATTTAGTAGTAAGCTCTTCTCTAGTAGCTATGCCAGCCTCTGGTCCAACAACATCAGAGCTCTCATATTGTTTAAATACTTCTGCTACAGCTTTAACAGCAACCTTAACAGGAGGAGCAACTAGATTAAAATGGTACACAACGAATTCTGGAGGATTGCCATCTAATTCAGTAATTCCAAATACATCTGTATTAGGTTCAACCACGTATTGGGTTTCTCAAGCAGATGCAGTCGGTTGTGAAAGTGAGAGAAGTTCGGTTGTTGTTACTGTATATGACCTTCCTAATGTACCTACAGCAGAAGCTCAAGAATTCTGTGAAAGTAGAACAGTTGCAGATTTAGTTCCAGCACCAAGTGCTACAATAGTTTGGTATGATGTAGAAACAGAAGGTGTTGCCTTAAGCACTACTACAGATTTAGCAACAGGAACATATTATGTTGCAGAAGTGAATGCTAATGGTTGCGAAAGTGAAAGAGTTTCCGTTAATGTTACTGTTAATTCTCTTTTAGCGCCAATAGCAGAAGCTCAAGCATTTTGTGATGCAACAGTTGCAGATTTAGTTCCAGCACCAAGTACAACAATACTATGGTACGATTTAGAAACAGAAGGTGTTGCATTAAGTATTACAACAGATTTAGCAACAGGAACATATTATGTTTCAGAATCTAATGACAATGGTTGCGAAAGTGAGAGAACGGAAGTTAGTGTAACAGTTAATGGCATAGCAGAAGCACCAACAGCATCAGCACAAGTTTTTTGTGGCAGTGCAACAATTACAGATTTGGAAGCTACAGGTACTAATTTAGTTTGGTATGCCAATGAAACTTCAGAAACCGTTTTAGAACCTACAACAGCAATAACAACGGGAAGTTATTACGTATCTCAATCCGCTAATGGTTGCGAGAGCACAAGAACATCAGTAAGTGTTACTGTAAATACAGCAATTACAATAGTAAGTTCTTATGAAAATATTTCATGTAATGGTTTTAGTAATGGTAGTATAACAGTTATAGCATCCGGAGGAACACCTCCTTATATCTATTTATGGTCAAATGGGATTGCGGACTCTGGAAATTCTGGATCTACTATAAATAATTTATTTCCAGGAAGCTATAGTTTGTGGATAACAGATAGTGAGGGGTGTTCATTGGAGTATGAAGGTTTTCAGACAATAACAGAGCCATCGATTATTACTAGTCCCATAGTAACCACACCAATATTATATAATCAAAACGATATGTCAAGCCCGTTAACGGCAACAACCGGAGGTACAGGTTTATTATGGTATGCGACAGAAACAGGAGGTACAGGAGAGATAACGGCGCCAACGCCAAATACATCAACCGTTGGTTCAACCTCTTATTGGGTAGCAAGTACAAACGACAATGGTTGCGAAAGTGAGCGAACTGAAATAATAGTTACAGTAAATAGTTTACTAGCAACGCACTTAAATTTTGATGGAGTGGACGACTATATCGATTGTGGTAACATACTACCAGAGTCTTATACTAAAGAAGCATGGATTTATATGAATGCATATGCTGACGAAAACAATATAGTTTCAGGTTCAGATAATTTTGGACAACATGCGTTATGGATGCCAAGTGGTGTATTATCAGCTGGCCATAATGGTACGTGGAATGCTGTAGAAGATTCAAATATATTAGAACTTAATACATGGTATCACGTGGCTGTTAGTTATGATAGCCCTGCACAAACTTTAAAATTATATAAAGATGGAGTATTAATAGATACAAATACTAATGTTTTGCCGCCAGTTAATGGGAATGAAATTAATATTGGATCTTATAATGCTGCAGATAACTTATTTAAAGGCTCTATTGATGAAGTTCGTATATGGAATGTAGTAAGAACAGAAAACCAAATTAACGGAAGCAAAGTTTGTGAATTGCAAGGCACAGAAACAAGTTTAGTAGCTTACTATCAATTTAATCAAGGTTTTAATGTAATAGATAATACTGCTATTACAACTTTAACTGATGCTACAGTGAATGCCAATCATGGAACATTAAATAATTTTGCACTAACAGGTGTATCAAGTAACTTTTTGGCAGGATCGCTACTTACTACAGGTTCTACAATACCAAGCGCACCAACAGCAGAAGCACAAGTATTCTGTGGAGGAGCAACGGTTGCAGATTTAATACCAGCAACAAGTACAACAATGCAATGGTATAATGCAGTAGATACTGCTTTAAGTAATACAACAGCTTTAGAAACTGGAATATATTATGTAACAGTAGCCAATGCAAATGGTTGCGAAAGTGAAAGAACTATGGTTAATGTTACTATTTCAGATATTCCAGAAGTGCCAACAGTAACAGCATTAGTGACTTACAGTCAAGGTGATGATGCTAGTGCATTAACAGCAACTTCAGGTGGATTAGACTTAGCATGGTACGAAGCTGAAACAGGAGGAGTTTCTGATTCAGAAGCACCAACACCAAGTACAGAAACTATTGGTTCAACATCGTATTGGGTAGCTAGTGTTAGTGATGACGGTTGTTACAGCGAACGTGTAGAGATTGTTGTTACAGTTGAAGAAGTTTTAGGAGTGGGAGATCGTAATTTATTGAATGCTGTTAAAGTGTACCCAAACCCAACTGATGGTCAAGTTTCCATTATGTTGCCAAGTGCCAATGAAGTTAAAATTACGGTGTACGATTTAAATGGCCGTTTACTATTAAATAAAGCTTGTAATCAAGAAACAAATGTTATAGATATTTCGAGATTTGAAAACGGAGTGTATTTATTAAAAGTGATATCTGAATTTGGAGAAATTTTGACAAGAGTGATTAAAAAATAATAATCTGATTTAGTTGATTAAAGGGTCGCAGCAATGCGACCTTTTTTGTTTTAATTTGAGTTTTTTAAAGATTCAACCAGAAGTATTTCATAACAATTCTAGGTTTTAGAGGACAACGTTAGGGTTCTATAATTAATGTTACGGAATTTATTATTATTCTAATATATACCAATCACAGACTATAACTATTTAGGAACTTACAACAGATATTTTTGTGCAAAGTCATAAATCATTTTAAATAACAAATTAAAAACACAACGGGTTACTGCGGGTACCATTTTTTTTATAAACAGTATAGAAATTCCTTTATCTAAGATATTTGCGAAACATTTCAAGTAAATAGCACAAATTATAGGTCCGTTTAGGTTAATTTGTGGTTCAGTCATCACAAAAACAGCTATTTAATTACAAAGTATTTTATTTCATACCATATTAAAAGAGATACAATAGGTTGGTTATATATTAGTGGTTAAACGGATAATAACCATTCTTTATAATCTGATTAATAGCAAAAGGCAGCATTTACCACTATGGTAGAGCTGCTTTTTTTTGTCATTAAATGAAAATATTAGGGATTGAAATACCATTTACATACATAGTATTGCATTTGGACACGTTAAAAGTGTATTTCATCGATAATTATATAGATTTGAATGATTATTAATTCAAACTAAATCTATAACCTATGAAACTAAAACTTTACTTATTTACGTTGTCATTATTATGTCAACTCATAATTTTTGGTCAAGCCATTGACCAGCAAAATTCACCAGACGATACCACTTTTATTGGTACAAATTTTCCAAATGCTGGAGGCCAGTCTTTTACCGCTGGTGTAACGGGAAGCTTGACTCAAATAGATCTTAAAATAGATAGTAAAAGTTTTACTACTGTTAATGGTAGCTTTAATTTATTGATATACAGTGGTAACGGGTATAACGGTACGCTTTTAACTACCACAACGCTCGATGTACTCTTAGATTTCGGAGTCCAGAATATAAGCTTTACCTTTTCTTCACCAGTAGCTATTACAAGTGGTAATTTTTATACTATGCGTCTTATTATGAATGAAAATATAAGTATGGATACACGAATTACTTCGGGAGATACGTATAGTGATGGCGGCTTATATTTTTTAGAAGGAAACGATGGTTTTTATACTTTAGGGGATTTATGGTTTATAACTTACGTTACTACAGGTCCAGACGCTCCAATAGCATCTGCTCAAAGCTTTTGTGAAAGTGCTACAGTTTCAAATTTGCAAGCTACAGGTACAGATTTAAAATGGTACACAACAGAAACAGGCGGCACAAACTTAAGTACTACTTCAGATTTGGCAACGGAAACCTATTACGTTTCTCAAACCGAAAATGGAACTGAGAGCGACAGAACTCCAGTAAATGTTACTATTAATGAAGCACCAACTGTAACTATTGGTGCAGCAACAGTGTCGTTTTGTGCAAATGAAGATGCAACTATTACAGCAACAGCAACGGAATCTGAAACGGCAACAGATTTTCAAGGCGATTTTGCACCAAGTAATTGGTCTTCTTCAACCTTCCTCTCAAATGGTGTTGTCGATGATACGAATGCACCTCATAGTATTCAGATTTGGGGAAGCAATACTAATAGTGGTAATTTAGGTGACACAGAATATACAATTCAATGTGTTTTAGAAACAACGCTCTCATTTTCTTGGAATTATGTCTCTGGTGGAAGTGCATTTGATGATTACCCAATTGTACGTATTAGCGGAATACCTACTTTATTTGATGGGTTTGATCTTTCTGGAAGTACATCTCAATCTGGTACTATGACAATAACAGTACCAGAAAATAGTTATTTTACATTCACTATGCGTACGCTTACTAATCAAAACGGAGGAGCAAATGTTACCATAAGTAATTTTTTAGCAACTACGAACACGAGTTTGTCTGCATACTCTTGGGCTGCAACAGAAGGTGGTACTATTGCAGGAAGTACAACAAGTGCATCCATAACACCTGCAACATCTGGTACTTATACAGTAACAACAACAGGTGCAAGTGGTTGTGAAGCAACTGATAGTGTAGATGTTACTATTAATGAAGCGCCCCTGGCACCAGCAGCAAATAGCGTACAAATTTATACTGGTGAAGCAACCATGGCCGATTTAGCAGTTACAGGTACAGGCTTACTTTGGTATGATGCTGCCTCAGATGGTACGTCTTTAGAATTAAGTGATTCTTTAGTAGATGGTACTACGTATTATGTAAGTCAAACTGACACATGTGGAGAAAGCTTAAGAACAGCCATAACTGTTAAAGAAATTAGCGAAGCATCACAAACATTTTGTGGATCTGCAACCGTAGATAATTTAACGAGCACACCTTCTGCAGATGCAACCGTTAGTTGGTACTCAGAAGCTATTGGAGGTACTGCATTAGATAATACAGCAGCACTTGAAACAGGGACATATTATATTGAGGAATCTGTAGCGAGTTCTGTGACGACTTTATTAAGTGATTTAAATAATCCAAATGGCGTAGCTGTTCAATCTGACGGAAAAATACTGGTATCAGATTATAGCGATAGTTATATTACACGAATGAATGCAGATGGAACCAATATCGAAACCTTAGGAAATGGATTTGATGACACTAGAGATGTTGTAATTGAAGCCGATGGAAAAATTTTGGTGGTAAGTGTAGATGATATTTATCGAATGAATACAGATGGTTCAAATATAGAAACCGTATTTAATGGTTATTTAGAAATAAATTCTGTATGCATTCAAGCGGATGGGAAAATTATTTTTTTCGATTTTTATGAAGGTTCTGTAAAACGAATGAATGCTGATGGTACGGGAATAGAAACATTAAATGACTATTATGAATTAAGTTCAAAACAAATTGCGATTCAAGCGGATGGAAAAATTGTGATAGCAAATTTCGGGTTTAGATCAATTATGCGTTTCAATTCAGATGGTACTAACTTAGAAACTTTAGGTGGTGTTTTTAACTATCCAACAGGAGTAGCCATTCAAGCAGATGGAAAGATTGTAGTCGCAACACAAAATGGTGAAATTAAACGAATGAACCCTGATGGTACAGGTCTAGAAACTATAGCCAATGTTTCATATCCTGGAAAATTAGCTATTGAAGCAGATGGAAAAATTTTAGTGTTAGATGATGGTGCTATTAAACGTATTACAGAAGCTTATACTTCTAATAGAGTTGCAGTTAGTGTAACAATTAATGAAGTACCAGAAGCACCAACAGCATCAGCACAAGTTTTTTGTAGCGGTGCAACAATTGCAGATTTGGAAGCTACAGGTACTAATTTATCTTGGTATGCAACTGAAACTTCAGAAACTGTTTTAGAATCTACATCAGCAGTAGCAACAGGAAGTTATTACGTGTCTCAATCTACTAATGGTTGCGAAAGCGAAAGAACAGAAGTTAGTGTAACAGTTAATGACATACCAGAAGCACCAACAG
>NZ_ATMR01000115.1 GCF_000427335.1 Winogradskyella psychrotolerans RS-3
ATAGGTGATGTTAGAATGCTACATTTACCCGGAGAACTTTTTATTGAGTACCAGTTGGCCGCCAAAGCAGAAAGAAAAGATTTATTTGTAACCATGGCAGCCTATGGAGATTATGGCCCCTTCTATATTGGACCAGCATCCGCCTATTCAGAAGGTGGTTATGAAGTGGGAACCAGCCCTGTAACTGCTGAAGCAGAACCCATCATCATGGGAGCCATTAAAAAAATGCTTCATAGAGACATTTCAAAAAACAATCTCGATAGCCCACTAGTATTAGAAGCTGAGAGTGAAAATCCTTTACGAACATTGGAACAATGGGAAGAAAAGAAGGCGTCATGGAAAAACAACATGGCTTCGATCATGGGCACGCTTCCTTCAAGAGCTCACTTAAAAAAGTCCGGAAGTAAATTATTTGGATTCTACAGTAGAAGCAAACTATACAAAAACATCATATCTCTTTTGCCAGCGACAAACGAAATGAGGTAACTGCCTTCCTTCATATTCCGCACAGC
>NZ_ATMR01000116.1 GCF_000427335.1 Winogradskyella psychrotolerans RS-3
TTCCCACAACACCTTTTTCATTTTTATTTCAATCTTTTTTTTAAAGCCTTAATTCCATGCCATTTAACAACCTTAAAAAGTTGTTGTTTTATTCTATCCCCTAGCTTATACTGGATTTTAATACAACAAATAGCTTTTAGTAGCACAATAGCTCTTTAAATTACACATGCATTAGCGGTAGTAGCGGCATCCTTTTTTTACTTATATATGTAATGATATAATAAGAACATCGTATATAAGATAACATATTCTACTTTTAAGTGACGCTACTAAAAAAAGATATAGCGGATGACGCGACGCTTTTGCTTCTAAAAAGCAAAAGGGGAATGCCCTAAAAAGACAATACGATATTTATAATACTATATAGATCACATTTTACACCTAATGAATTATATAAAAACATATAGCTGGTAACCTGGTTACTTTACTTTTAATAAACAAAGGTGACGTGTTACATATTAGTCTATAGGAAGAAATCCCAAACTAAACCAAACCTAATCGTAAAATCTCGGTAAGGATTGTTGGGTGCTGAAAAATAATCGTAGCCCGTAAAGGATGAGTTAAAGTGTTCTGCTTTAAAAAAGATACGCGTTTGTCTTACCTTAGCATTGATAAAGAAATCTAGTCTAGGAAAACCGCCTAACTTGGTTTCGTTTTGCGTGTAGAACTCAGCCAATAAGGGATCATAACCATTCATGTTGTACTCAGAAAAGTAATTAAAGGTTATTCCTGTTTGTAAGGTCATTGATTTTTTGAACAACTGATTGGAGTAATACAGTGTATTTCTAGTTATGATTGCAGGTACATTAAGAACATCTTCATCACTAACTACATTTTGATACATTAGTGTATTATCTAATGCAAAATTACCGACATTAAATTCCTTCTGTAATTTCAATCTGAAATACTGAAGGGGTTTGTTGTATTGTTTTGGTTCGATCGTCTTGACGTCGTCTATAGTTTCTTTTAAATTAAAATATGTGAAGTTATCTATATTAGATAGATCCACATAGGCATTTAGCCATTTTTGAGATTCTATTTTGAACTTTAACTGCTGTGTGTTTACATTTTTAAAACTTTCTAGATTATACCAATTATAGTTAATGTAATCACTTTGATATAATAAGTAGTTATAGTTTGCCAGCCTAGAGTTAATTGCAATTCCACCAGATAAGGCAATATCTTCATTTAACTTTAAACTTATGTTGCCGTCTAAATAGCTTCCTACAAATGTATCGGAAAGGTTTAGTCCTCCACTACCTGTAATATTAAAACCTTTATAGGTTTTTGAATACGTACCTTCGAGACCCAAGAAGTTAGACTGAATTCTATTTGTTATTGTTCCGCTTGGAAATAATACAACACTATTATAGCCGTAATTAACATCTGTATAATTTATAGCAAATTCCAAATCCCCAATTATATTATTGGAATATTTAAGTCCTAAAGCTGTTTTAAAATTTTCTAGTTTTACTTTATCATTGATACTAGTTGAAAACGCTTCACCAAAGAAATCTTCGGCCGCCGTAGTTTGACTATACTGATAATACTTATCTTCTAGTGAAATTTTATTAAATAGTGTAATACTGTTATTACTTAAAGAATCTTTTTGTTGAAGTAAACTATAAGCATGTTCAAAATAAAAATGTTTTCCTTCTAACGTGTTTTCAGCATCTTGAAATGCAGGATCGAATACGGATCGGTCTAAAAATTCTTCATTACCCAAGCTAAAATTATCGAGGTCTTCTGTTTCTAAACCTCCATTTTCTTCATTAAGCAAATCTTGCATTACAACGTACCCCTTGGCCTGGTATTTTTTATTCTTAGACGTATAATTTGATGTAAACCGAAAATTTCCGGTACTAGTCAACGTATTCTGATAGTTTCCTAAGGACCTTAACCCTTTATAGGCAATTGAAAAATTAAATTGACGGGAAAGGTTTACGGTAAAGAAAGCATCTAATAGCTGTCCTTGTTCAAATGCGGTCTTGTAAGTTAACCGTGTCCATGGCGTCGGAACTTCATAAAACATAATATCATTATGCTCTAAATAATTAAAATGACGTGCTCTTGCGCCGAACAATGGTGCTGTGTTTTTATCCCAAGAATCGAAACTAAGCGTATTATAGGTTTGACCAATATTAGCAAATGGCATTAAATTAAAATTATCCGTTTGAAGATAATTAAATTTATAAGCCTTTTTAATAGTCAATGTCGTATCTACTTGGATAGAATCTGTGAGGTTTCTAAACTGAAGATACATATCGATAGTCGCTAACTCCTTAAATCCACTAGCCTTATTGGTAAGGGAAGTTGTATCTGATCTATTATCTAGATTTGTTTTAATAAGTTTATTTTGAGCCACAAGGCTTATTGTAAAAAAACAAAATACAATTATGTAAAAATGTTTGTTGTGCATTTAGGAATATATAATTTTCAAACAAAGTAAATCATTAATTATTGTATAAGAATATAAAATTACAATTTACTTAACATAAAAAAGACCAACAGTATTATTTGTTGGTCTTTAGTATATCTATTTATTAGAGTACGTTATTCAATAATAACTTTTTTAGATGTAATAGTATTTCCTTTAGAAATATTTGCGATGTAAACGCCAGAAGCTACACCACGTAAATTTACAGTTTCATTAAAACTTATAGAGTTATTAGAGAACGAATTTTTATAAACTAAACGTCCACTAATATCATAAACATCAACTTTAACATCATCGTTATTGTTAACTCTAGAATCGAAGCTTATAGTGAACTCACCTTTATTTGGGTTTGGATGAATAGACAAATTATTATCAAAACCAAAATCATCGACACTTAAACTCTGTTGAATTTCGAAATCCCTTCTATTGATATTATAGAATATATTACCCACAGCTTCTACCATTATTCTACATGATGCCGCATCTATATTTGGAAGAGTAACAGTTTCATTACCGTCATTTGGCGTATTAGATAACAATACTGTATCGAAATTTAATCCGCCATCCGTTGATAATAAAATATTAACATTCTGTGTATTAACAGCACCTGTATTAGTTGAAGCTACGTTCCATGATACCTCTTGAGAGGAATTACCAACATAAGAAATATCAAACGTATTTTGTGAATTCACTACAAACGGACCAGCCGAATTAGTTACTGCGATAGTCATTTCATCTACACCAATCTGACCACCCTGAATGTCATTATCCCTTACCGTTAATTTAAAATTAAGATTTCTTCCTATTAACATGAGGCGCTCCCAACTTGTTGAATTATTAACGTTACCAACATAATCTTCTAGTCTAGGAATATATCTTACGTTATTAGCGCTAGGTGAAAAAGACCTTACAACAGGTCCATCTGCTGTAAAATCTGACGGTGCTGTATTAGAAGCACCTAAATCATACTCCTCCCAGCAGTAAGTTAAAAGTGCTACATCTTTATCATCAGTAGCAGAACCAACAAGTTTATATGGCGTTCTAAATGGAATCGTATAATTATTTCCAGCATTTGCTGTTGGAGATGAATTTGAAATACTTAATTGTTCTGCACATGTACTATTTCCGAAAGTAATATTAGACCACATTTCGTCCAAACTTACTTGATGAAAATATAAATCAGCTTGAGATTGAATATTTGACTGGTTACCGCAAATCCCAGCATACGACATAATTGTAGTCCCACCGCCTGGCTCATATGCAGTACTTGCTGTTGCAGCACTAGCACAGGTGTTTGCATTATAGGTATGACGAGCGCCAAATTGATGTCCCATTTCGTGCATTAATGTAGACTCAAAACTATAACCCGCAGATGGCCCGAATAACGAACTACTTACGCCTCTAGCTTTATTATTAGTACAAGGTGAATACACCTGCGCAAGACCACTACCAGATGTGCTTAACATGTGACCTATATCATAAGGCTCCCCAATAAATGCATCAATAAAAAATTGACTCTCATCAATTAACACACTAATATCATCATTAGTTAAGAAGGAATCAGTGATAAAAATCACATTCCTGTTATTATCAACAATTGTCATTGTTACTGCTAGTTCTCTTTCATAAACAGCATTAACTCTTGTCATAACATCATTCATAACAGCTAATATCGTATTCTTTTTGACTGTATCAGAAGCACCGCTTAAACCTGCTTGACTGATATGATATGTTGCGTATTCTTGTGTACAGGAAAGTGCTAATCTAAAATTTCTTAATTTACCATCATTTGCATTTCGAGCAGCAGGGTTCATTCTAGCATCTAAAGAGCTTGCTATTTGCTCTTCAGAATCTTCTGTAAGACAACTTATTTGCGTTTCAGATAAAGGAATATCATTCTTAGAATAAGCGATATAAAATTTTCTGTCTTTTGTTAAGGAATCGATGTATTGAACCGAATTATCAGTGTCAAAAATTACAGCTTTTAAACCAAAAAGAGAAATACTAAATCTAATTGTTTTGCCTTTGTTCTTTAATGAAGTTCCAACAAATGAACGCACATCACTTAACTCTAGTTGCAATTCCTTAGAAAGTACCGGTGCGTCAAAAACTTCATAATCCTCATATAATCCATCAGCACTAGGAAAACTTACTACAATACCATTTGTATTATCTGAAAGTAACCTATTTGGAGCAGATTTAATTTTATCAAATAACTGATCGATATTTAAACCATAAACAGTATAAGCATTTGGCATCGATACACGATCCCATTTCTTATACTCAGAATTCAAAACATCAGATTTTTGATACCAAAAACCTGATTTAATTTGTGCCTTAATAGACAACGAAACACTGACGAATACTAGTAATAACAAGTATCGACATTGAGTATTAATTTTCATATTTTTTTTAATTTAA
Source organism: Winogradskyella psychrotolerans RS-3 (assembly GCF_000427335.1). Taxonomy (GTDB): domain Bacteria; phylum Bacteroidota; class Bacteroidia; order Flavobacteriales; family Flavobacteriaceae; genus Winogradskyella; species Winogradskyella psychrotolerans. The sequence continues at coordinate 4,859 of NZ_ATMR01000116.1, forward strand.
TAAATGTTTTTTCAAAATAAAAAATCCATTTATAACGGATACAAGATAAATAAAA
>NZ_ATMR01000117.1 GCF_000427335.1 Winogradskyella psychrotolerans RS-3
TTGGCTTTTTATTTATAAATACACCTTACTTAATCTACAATAACTTTTTTTATCACGGATTGATTATTACTCGTTAACTTTAAAAGGTACATTCCCGACGTCACATCTAAATCTATATACTCCTCATCAGATTGCGACTGCTTTAAAAGTTTTCCATCTATAGAATAGACCTCAACATCTGCACTCGCATTTAATCCTGAAATATAAACACGTCCAGTTGTTGGATTAGGGAAAATACCCACTTTAAGTTCTGTATTATCATTAACATTTAATACTTGTTCCCAGTCTTCACCAATTCTATTTCCCCAAATATACTCTATCATATCTGGTTGATCTATAAACGGGTTTCTATTCTTTTGCCAGTTATAAACGACGTTATTCCTGTTCATTTCAAAATCATCTGGCGGATCATTTCTATGCCATTCTAATAAGGTTGCTAAATCACCAAACTGACCTGCGATTCCGTCAGGAAATCCGTTTACAATTTCCAATCCATTATAACGTACAGCCATATAGAACACGCCTCTTGCTACATCTCCTTTAAATTTACCTGCTGTTTCACTAGGACCATTATACTCACCATAAAACTGGTTATTTCTACTACTATTTTCTGGTCCGTCTGCAGCTCTTAACGCATGTGCATCAGAATTACCATGACGTAACGAATCCGCTTTGGTTGTCCAATACACATCAATACCATCTGCAATTTCATCTTCCTCTATACTGTCAAAGCCACCACGAGATCTAGGAAATGTATGTTCTCTATTCCACTTCCCTGTACTTAATGAATTAGTTTGAATATCTAACTTAGCACGTCCTACTTCTAAATACACCAACCAAACTTCATTACTATGTTTCGGGTTTTCATCTGCTTCATTTAAAATATCAATAACATCAGCATACGTCTGCGCTCTAACAACACTTGGGTCCGCAATTATATCTTGTAACGCTTGTCTCAATTCTACATCAGCTAAACCATCTAAACTATTATAATAACCATTAGGCTGTGTACTTGCCACAACACCGTACGTTGGTTCTAAAGGTGTTCCCCAAGCTGCAACCGTAAAATCATTATCTACAACTCGTATTTCAATATCACCATTATTAGCAATGATAGGCTCAACTAAATCTAAAAATCTAATTTTTAAAACCTCATCACCTTCATCATCCACATCATCAATTATTGTAATTGTTGTACTCGCCGTAGTCTCACCAACTAAAATTGTAATATTTGTATTACCCGTATAATCTGAGGTATTAAATCCGTAATTATCTAAACTTATATTGAAATTTATATCTGAAGTAATCTCTGTATCTGATGTAAACAAAATATCAAAAGCCTCACCTTCAACGATCTCTGTTTCTGTTACTGAAATTGCTATCGCAGTAATAGTAATACCAGACCCATCATTTTCTCTTCTCGGTGTTGGAGTTGCAGACGAAAACGTTTCATTTCCCATAACATCCACAAAACGTTGAATAGATTTTGGATTGGCATTAGTACCACTATCATTATGCTGAAGTGTTTCACCTAGCTTATCTAATAAACCAGTGGCATCAGAATCATTAGTTCCATACACCATAGCATCAATTAGATTCGTTTGAGTTGCTACCGTTTCTTCTGGGAAATCATTTATTGAAGCTTGATAAATACCTACGGCATCTGGTCCATTCTGAATGACATTTTCGGACATTAAAGATTGTGGAAAAGGAGTCACATTCGCACTTCCTACAACCAACAAACCATTAATATCCGTTGTTAAACCATTTAAGTCATATACAAAATAACTAGAATCACCACCGCTACTCGATCCGTTGAAAAACACTAAGATGTAACCATCTGTCGAAAAATTTGGAGTTTCAGATTTCAGCTCTATAAATTCATGAGTATCTATACTTGGAGAATCAGCTTCCAATTCGTTAATCACTAGAACTTGTGACCAACTAAATCCTGAAACTAATAATAGTAATACAATCGTAATTTTTTTCATCGCTTTTTATTTTTCACAAAGATAGTTTTAATATTAAACACTCTTGTTACGACAAAATTAAATACAAAAAACATCTCAAATAAAACATGAAAATTATCATGAAAAAATTTTCAACAATAACGAAACATTAAAATTTAGTCCTTTTAAAGGCGAAACCCCTCTACGATTTAGATTACCACTAAAAAAAAGCCCTTAAAAAGTATCAAAACGAAACAATAAATACACAATAAAGTAATAAAATAAAACTTAAATATAGAAAAGTTACATAATATTAAAATATAGATCATCTTTTTAGTTATAAATTAGAATTCAAATTCATCAATTTATACCAAATAATTTGGCGGAACATGGTTAAGATTATATATTGAAAACTCAATCAAACAAACAACGTATTTTATTAACCTCTAAACCTAAAACTATGATGACACTAGCTAAATTAATTATTGAAATTATTATTTCATCAATCTAAAAATGAAAACCAACTAAATTACTAACTAAAAACTGTAAAGCTTAGTTCTAGAATAAGTTTTACTATTTTTGCTAAAGATTTATTATTCAATTTACTATGAAAACTAAAATCTTTAAAATCCTGGCTAAACTCAATAAAGCCATACTTCCATCTTACACTAAAAAGCAATTAGACCTTAGCAAAGCTTCTAAGTTTCAACTTGCTATAATAGGTTGGCGTGTTTATGTAACTAAAAATGCGCTTGAATAATTGATAATGTATTGTGAATTCAATGTTTTTTTCTTACTCAGACAGATCACTTTATAATTAACCCTTCTTTTTTATCGTTGTCTAAATTTATGAGAAATTTAAGACAGAAGATTTCATTAGACTGCTGTAACGTAGTATATTTAGTATACTAACATTAAAAACAAAAGACCATGAAAACGTTATACGAAGCAACCACAAAAGCAGATGGAGGAAGATCAGGACATATTACATCAGAAGACGGGCCTTTAGACCACAACCTTTCCGTACCTAAGTCAATGGGAGGAGAAGGTGGAAACGGCACAAATCCAGAACAACTTTTTGGAGCCGCTTACGCCGCATGTTTTGGTGGAGCACTACAATCTGTCGCAAAAAACGAAGGCATTGAAATAGATGATGACGCATTAAGTGTCACAGCTATCATTGGGTTTTGTAAGGATGAAGATGGTTTTTTCTTAGAAGCTACTTTAGATTGTTACATCCCAGGAGTCGATTTAGAAACAGGTGAAGACTTAGTCGAAAAAGCACATGAAGCTTGTCCTTTTAGTAAAGCAACACGCGATAATATTACCGTAAATTTAAATTTATTACTTGATGAGTAAGTTTCAGATATATTAAAAGTTTACCGATAAAATAATTAACAGAACCACGTATATCTTTACGATTTGCGTGGTTTTTTAGTATAAAACAGGCAAATATTCTGCAAATAAAAAAAACCAGCCTTTACATTATTTATGTAAAGCACTGGTTTTTTTAGTGACCTCGACTGGATTCAAACCAGTAACCTCTTGAGCCGTAATCAAGTGCGCTATTCAGTTGCGCCACGAGGCCATTATTTTCACTGTAATAATACCTAATGGTATTTTTTTAAGTGGGTGCAAATATAATACATTTATTAAATGATAGCCAAACTATTTATTTCAAATTTTTAAATTACTATTTTTGAAGTATGATTTCTAAAGAATTACTTCAACCTTTTAATTACTTATTCGACTCAGAACTAATCGATAGTATAGCCAATGTTGCGTTTCTCAAAACTTTTCAGAAAGCGGATATTATTATAGATATTGGTCAGGATCTAAATTTTATTCCTTTACTTATTAAAGGAAATATTAAAGTTTTAAGAGAAGATACTCATGGAGATGAACTCTTACTCTATGTTTTAGAATCTGGAGATACTTGTGCGATGTCATTAACTTGCTGTATGACAAAATCATCCAGTAAAATTAGAGCCGTTGCAGATGAAGACGTTACGGTTATTATGATTCCTATTGCTAATATGAAACTGTGGTTTAATTCTAATGAAAGCTGGCGAAACTTCATATTACAAAGTTACCAAGTTCGTTTTGATGAAATGCTAGAAACAATTGACACGCTCGCTTTTATGAAAATGGAGGAGCGCTTGTTTAAATACCTTACAGATCATGTAAAACTTTCCGCTTCCACAAGTTTAGAAGTCACGCATCAAGAAATTGCCGAAGATTTAAATACCTCCAGAGTTGTAATTTCTCGATTATTAAAACAATTAGAACGAGACAATAAAATTGAACTTGGAAGAAATAAAATTATTGTCTTAGACTTTTAGTAACATTTATCACGCAGTCTTAAAATCAGAAGGCTATTTTTGCATTAAATTAAACGTATGGAATTTATTTTACAACCATGGCCTTGGTACGTTTCCGGACCTATTATTGCCATTATAATGTTTCTTCTTTTGTATTTCGGAAAAACTTTTGGAATGTCCTCAAACCTAAGAACCCTTTGCGCCATTGGTGGAGCAGGAAAACACGCAGAATTCTTTAAATTCGATTGGAAAAGCCAAAGATGGAATCTCGTTGTTGTACTTGGTGCAATTCTTGGCGGGTTTATAGCGCATTATTTTTTATCGAACCCTATTGATATGGATCTTAGTGAAGCTACGGTTAAAGATTTAAACGAACTCGGTTTTAATAATGTCGGACAAAGTTTATTACCACCAGAATTATTTAGTTGGGATGCCGTTTTTAGTCTTAAAGGCATTTTAATCCTTGTTATTGGCGGATTTCTTGTCGGTTTCGGTACACGGTATGCAGGCGGCTGTACTTCTGGCCATGCTATAACGGGATTAAGTAGCTTACAGCTACCATCATTAATTGCTGTTGTTGGTTTCTTTTTAGGAGGCCTTATAATGATTCACCTTATTTTTCCAATACTCTTTTAATTATGGGCAAGTATATAAAGTTTTTTATTGTCGGTATTTTCTTCGGAATTGTTTTAGTAAAGTCTGAAGCTGTGTCTTGGTATCGCATTTTTGAAATGTTTAAATTTCAATCGTTTCATATGTATGGTATTATTGGCACTGCCGTTGGTACCGGTGTGATTCTATTATTAATATCTAAGCAGAAAAAGATACAAACAACAGAAGGCACCACCTTAAGAGTTCCTTTAAAAGAGCGTGGTTTTACACGTTACATCATTGGAGGCACAATCTTTGGGTTGGGTTGGGCACTATCTGGTGCTTGCCCAGGACCGATGTATATCTTAATTGGCACCGGCGCTTTTTCAATTATAATTGTTATTGCAGCGGCCCTATTAGGCACTTATGTTTACGGATTATTAAAAGACAAATTACCACATTAATATGGAACTAGTAGAAATATTAGGTTATATAGGAGCATTGATTGTTGGCTTAGTTTTAGGACTAATAGGTGGAGGTGGCTCTATTTTAACGGTTCCTATTTTAGTTTATTTTTTAGGCTTTAGTCCAATAGTTGCTACTGGCTATTCTCTTTTTATAGTAGGTAGTACAGCTTTAGTTGGTACTATTCGTAACATCAAAAAGAACACGATAGACTTTAAAACGGCTATCATATTTGCAATTCCATCAATACTTACAGTATTCACTGTAAGAAGTTTAGTAATTCCTAACTTACCAGAAGTTTTATTTTCTGTTGGTAATTTTCAGCTTACCAATTCACTTTTTATAATGTTGTTGTTTGCTATTATTATGCTTTTAGCAGGTTGGTCAATGATTAAATCTAAAGTTGTCAATAAAGAAGGTGTCGTAACAAAATTTGATAATACTCACTATTTCGCCATTGGTACTCAAGCTATCGGCATTGGTGCTTTAGCAGGTTTAGTTGGAGCTGGAGGAGGATTTTTAATAGTACCAGCATTGGTATTATTAGTAAAACTTCCCATAAAAAAAGCCATTAGCACATCATTATTTATAATTGCCATTCAATCTCTAATAGGGTTTTTAGGTGATTTAAAAACATTAACTATCGATTGGCACTTTCTAATTACGTTTACCGTGATCTCAATAGTTGGGATTTTTATCGGATTAACATTGTCGAAAAAAATTAGTCCTAAAAAATTAAAACGCGGATTTGGATATTTCACCATAATAATGGCTATCTATATCATTTTCAAGGAGCTGTTTTAACACACTTTGTGATAAATATCACATTTCAAAAAATGAAGTTTTGTAAATTTGTAATACTAATAAATGAATAATGAAAATAGAACAATTATACACAGGCTGTTTAGCACAAGGTGCTTACTATATTGAATCTGAAGGAGAAGTTGCTATAATTGACCCACTTAGAGAAGTTCAGCAATATGTTGATAAGGCCAAAGCCAATAACTCGAAAATCAAATATATTTTAGAAACGCATTTTCATGCTGATTTTGTTTCTGGACATGTCGATTTAGCAAAAGAGACCGGAGCAACTATCGTATTTGGCCCTGGTGCAACTACAGAGTACGACATTCATACCGCTACTGATGGCGAAGAACTAAAACTAGGAAATATTACTATTAAAGTTTTACATACACCTGGTCATACTTTAGAATCGACAACCTATTTACTAATTGACGAAAAAGGAAAAGACCACGCTATCTTTTCTGGTGACACTTTATTTTTAGGTGATGTTGGACGGCCAGATTTAGCCATTAAATCCGATTTAACCAAAGAAGATTTAGCAGCAATGTTATTTGATTCGCTGCGAGATAAAATCATGACACTAGCTGATGACGTTATCGTTTATCCTGCACATGGTGCTGGTTCTGCTTGCGGAAAAAACTTAAGCAAAGAAACTGTCGGTGTTTTAGGTGAACAGAAGAAAACTAATTATGCTTTAAGAGCAGACATGACCAAAGCTGAATTTGTAAAAGAAGTTTTAGATGGTATTGCACCACCACCACAATACTTTGCGAAAAATGCCATGATGAATAAGATGGGTTATGATGCGTTTGATACTGTTTTAAAAACAGGGAATGTTCCTCTTAGTCCAGAAGCGTTTGAAGCGATGGCAAATCATGAATCGGCTTTAGTACTAGATGTTAGAACACAAGCTGATTTTATAGAAAGCCATATTCCTAATTCTATATTTATTGGGCTGAATGGTGGTTTTGCACCATGGGTTGGCGCTCTAATTAAAGACATCAAACAACCTATTGTATTAGTGGTTCCTGAAGGTAAATCTAAAGAAGCTGTTACAAGATTATCTCGTGTTGGCTACGATAACACCTTGGGCTATCTTGAAGGCGGATTAGACGCTTGGAAATATGCAGGAAAAGATATTGAAACTTTAGATTCTATCTCTGCAGAAGAATTTGCAGATAGAGCAAAAGCAAATCAACTTAATGTATTAGATGTACGGAAAGATGGAGAATACCAGTCTACTCATCTAGAAGGCGTTCAACATTTTTCATTAGATCTTATTAATGAGAACATGAATCAGGTTGATAAAGACAAAACTTACTATGTACATTGCGCAGGTGGTTATCGTTCTGTTATTGCGGCCTCTATATTAAAAGCAAGAGGATTTGATAAGCTTGTTGATATTGCTGGTGGATTTGGCGCAATTAAAGACACAGAATTAAAAATGACGGATTTTGTTTGTCCGTCTACGTTGTAAAAAGTTAAACAGAACAATTATATAATAAAAACCCACTTAAGGTGGATTTTTTATTATATAATTTCAGCGCTAAGGCCTGCTTGTAAAAGCTTGGAACAACGTGGTTCTAAATCGTCATAAGAACCTGTCTTTACAGTACATTTACCTTTATAATGAACTAACAATGCACATTGTTCCGCTTGTTCTGGCATGTGATCACAGGCATAAATAAGCGTATCAATAACATGGTCAAACGTATTGACTTCGTCATTAAATAATACGATTTCGTTTTGTTTTAATACTTCTTCTTCTAGAAGTAGTTCTTCTGAATATTTTTCTTTTGTCATAGTGGATATCTTTTTAAGCACATCATCTACAGTGCTTAGTGTGACAGACTCTATTTTTAATTACTACTAATTTATAAATTTTAACGACACCCATTGCCCTTTTTGCAGAGTTTTAGTCAACTTTAACATCTGCTTATTACACTCTGCTTCAATAATTGGAATATCTTCTTGGTAAAAACCACTCAAAAACAAAGATCCATTTTCATTTAAACATTTGGCATATTCTGATATATCAGCCAATAAGATATTTCTATTGATGTTTGCAATGATACTGTCGTATTTTTTGCCGTTTAATAACGTTACATCACCTTCATATACCGAAATATTTTCACAATCATTTCGCTCTACGTTTTCTAAACTATTTAAATAGCACCAATTATCTATATCAATAGCATCTAATTTTGTAGCTCCTACTTTTTCTGCTAATATGGCCAAAACTCCAGTTCCACAACCCATATCTAAAACCGACTTATTTTTAAAATCGTTTTGTAATATATGTTGAATCATCATGTGCGTGGTTTCATGATGCCCTGTACCAAAACTCATTTTGGGTTCAATAATTAAATCATATTTTACATCATCTCGTTTCTCATGAAATGGTGCGCGTACGGAAACCAAATCATCAACGACGATAGGATTAAAATTTTTCTCCCACTCTTCATTCCAGTTGGTCTGTTCTATGTCTTCAAACGTATAATCAATCTTAAATTCGTCTGAACCCAAAATATAAATAGCATCGAGAATGTTTTCATTCCATTCCTCTTTTTGAATATACGCTATGACGCCTTCTTCATTTTCTACAAAGCTTTCAAACCCAGCATAACCCAATTCTGCAATTAAAATCTCAACTGCTGGCTGTAAAGGACTTACTTTAAACGTGTAACCTATATATATTTCGGACATTAATCTTTTTTTTTTGCAAATTTACTAATCATTAATTTAGTTACTAGTATTTTTGCTTCAAATTAAAATGATATGAATAAATATATTGTAGGCATTCTATTTTTGGTTCTATCTCAAGTAACCATTGCTCAAGATGACAACGACATTAAACTATCTGCATTACCGTATTATAGCTATGGTAAAGGTCTAGGAATTACATCACCTGATAGTATTTTTAAACTCAACATTCGTTTTAGAATGCAAAATCGATTTACGTCTCTATATAATGAAGATGAGGAAGATGGATATGAAGCAATGATTAGACGTTTGCGTTTGCGTTTTGATGGTTATGTTGGGGATCCAAGCATTATTTATGTTATTCAATTATCGTTTTCACCAAATGATGTTGGAGCCATTGAGGACGGTGACAATCTTAACATTATTAGAGATGCGATTGTATTTTATAGACCCGATGAGCATTGGAATATTGGTTTCGGACAAACCAAACTTCCTGGAAATAGGCAACGTATTAATTCCTCTGGTGCTTTACAGCTTACAGATCGCTCTATAAACAATGCGCGTTTTAATATTGATAGAGATTTTGGTTTACAAGTCTATTACTTAAATGAATTACAAGACAAGCTCTCTTATAATTTAAAAACAGCGATTAGTACTGGTGAAGGTCGAAACTGGACTAAAGAACCTGATAACGGATTAGCGTTTACAGGGCGTTTAGAACTCTTTCCTTTTGGTGCTTTTAAAAGTAACGGGATGTTATTTGAAGGAGATATAAAACGTGAAGAAACCCCTAAACTAATGCTATCTGGTGTTTACCATTACAATAACAACGCACGAAGAACACGTGGAACTATTGGTGATGAGTTGTTTGCGCAACGCGACATCCAATCCTTATTTTTAGATGCTATAGTAAAGTATAATGGTTGGGCATTTCAAACGGCTTATATGCAGAGAACTGCTGATGATCCTATAACTTTTAATCCGGATGATGCTTTAGATTCTCAATACGTTTTCACAGGAAGTGGATTTGATACCCAATTGAGTTATATTTTTGCCAATAACTATGAAGTTATTGGCCGTTATTCTTACCAAGAACCACACAAAGATATTGAAGCGTTAACTCCACAAACTAATCAATACAGTCTTGGTGTTACGAAATATATTTGGGAACATGCTTTAAAATTACAAGCCGAACTTACGAATACAGAATTAAACTATTTAGATTCTAGCAGCACTAGCAATTGGTATTTAAGATTTCAGGTTGAAATAGGTATATAGTCTAATTCACTCCTTTTGAATTCTAGAAAACAATCTAGACTTCAAGCAAAAAAAGTCCTTAAACGTATTGGATATCTCCAAAAGTTTAAGGACTTTTTAATTTATTAAAACTTAGTTTATAAGTTAATATTTTTTAGAATGCATTTACAATCGCATAGAAATCTTCTGCGTTAAGTGCTGCTCCTCCAATTAAACCACCATCAACATCTGGTTTACCAAAGATCTCTTTAGCGTTTCCTGGTTTTACACTTCCTCCGTATAAAATTGAAACAGAATCAGCGACATCGTTACCATATTTATCTGCTAAGGTTTTTCTAATAAAGGCATGCATATCTTGTGCTTGCTCTGGGCTAGCTGTTTCACCTGTTCCGATGGCCCAAACTGGTTCATAAGCTAAAACAATATTTTTAAAAGCATCAGCTTCTAAATGAAATAAGGCATTTTTAATCTGACCTTCTACAACAGCTTCATGGTTTTCAGATTTTCTATCTTGTAATTCTTCTCCAAAACAAAAAATTGAACGCATATCATTTGCTAAAGCTGCATCCACTTTTTTAGCTAAAGATTCATCTGTTTCATTGTAATACGCACGACGTTCGCTATGACCTAAAATAACCGTTTTAATTCCGATACTTTTTAACATACTAGCGCTAATTTCACCTGTATACGCACCATTTTCTGCAAAGTGCATGTTCTGCGCAATAACTTCTATAGACTCTTGTCTTAAAGACTCAAACGCTTGCCATAAATTAGTAAACGTTGGTGCAATCATAACCTCAGCATCTGATGTTTGATTTTGCTTTAACAAATCTGTTATCAGAAGTTCCGATTGCGGTAAATCATTATTCATTTTCCAGTTTCCGGCTACGATATGTTTTCTCATAATATAAGTATATTGAATTTTTAATTTTAGTACACAAAAATAATACAATAAAGATAATGGTAAATTGACTATTATCAGTATTTCATTAGGATAACTTCACTCTAGGGTCTAACCAAGCGTAAATTACATCTACAAAAATATTAATCGTAATAAATATAATTGCAATCACTAAAACAGCTCCCATTATTACTGGTAAATCTAAAGTATTCAGCGCATTTACAATTTCTTTTCCTAAGCCGTTCCATCCAAAAATATATTCCACAAAAACAGCTCCTGCTAACATGGATGCAAACCAACCTGAAATGGCAGTAACGACAGGATTTAAAGCATTTTTAACCGCATGATTTTTAATCACCTGAAACTCACTCAAGCCTTTGGCTCTAGCCGTTCTTATATAATCTTGGTTTAAAACTTCTAATAGCGAATTTCGCATTAACTGAATCACAACGGCTAATGGTCTAATCCCTAAAACGATTGCTGGAAGGATTAAGTTTTTCCATTGAATATTCATTTTTTCACCAAAATCATCAAGTTCATACAAACTACCTGTCATTTCTAAATTGGTGTATTTATGTAACACAAAACCAAATAACCATGCAAATAAAATGGCACTAAAAAATGACGGTACACTCATCCCAAACGTACTTAAAATTTGAATGGTTTTATCTATCCAAGTGTCTTTGTATAATGCTGAAATGATTCCAAAAACAATACCTAAGGCAATGGCGATAATAATAGCAGAAATTGCTAAAACAAACGTATTCGGAATGGTTTCACCGATAATCTGACTTACTTTTTTTCCTTGTTTGGCAAAGGATTCGCGTAAATAAGGCGCTTTAATAACCGTAGTTGTATTCCCTAAACTAAATAGCGCTGTTGCTGTATACTTATTGGGTCCTAAATAGGTATAATCATTTTTGGTTTTAGAATGAAACGAAATGGGAGATAAATCATTCAGGTAATACAAAAACTGCGTTCCGATAGGCTTATCAAATCCGTATTTCTTCTTTACCGCAGCAACCTGTTCTTCTGATTGGTTTTGTCCTAACATCATTTTTGCAGGATCACCAAGTTTATTAAATAAAAAGAAAATGACGGTTATAACACCAAGTAAGGTGATAAAGGCATAAAAGATTTTATTGATTAAATATCTTATCAAAAAAGTTAGTTGTTATAATTCTAAATGGTGTTTAAATCGTATTTAACTGCAAAATGAGCCTGAATACTGCAACTATCGATTATAATTCAATATCCTCAATATCATTCCAATGGGCTTTGTTTACAACAGTTCCTTTGTTTAATATGATAATTCCAGGATTTGCACGTACAATGGTTTTAACCACTTTTTCATCACAGAGATAAATATCGAAATTAAAATTATAGGCCGCTTTTGCTTGCGCTTTATCTGCAGCACCAGATGACGATAAACCAATTACAGTATAGCCTTTGTTAATAGCCTCATCTGTAAACGATTTCAACTTTGCCATACCTTCAGCTTCTCCTTTTGTGACATTATACATGGTTACCATCATTAATTTTTCTTGCTCTAAGAAATACCCTGTTAAATCTTCATCATCAGATTCTATAGAAAAATCTTGAATTGCAGGAATATACCCTTCATCTATAGTCTTAGTTTCTACTCCAACATACTCACCGTCTACACTAGGATAACTTCCGTTGGTCACAAACTCTTGCTCTTCACCATTGACATTAAATATCCAGGTATACTCTAAAATTGGTTTTTGAGCATCTTCTGGAACCGCCATTTCTTCAGGTAAATTTTTATCAATCGCATAGGCTCTAAAATCTATAGAAGGTAAATGCATTAAGACATGATACCCAAACCAAAGCGACACAATAAAACTCAATAATGCGATAACTGTCATTGGTAATTTTGAAAACAAAGGTTTGATGTGTTTTACACCGAAAAACAAAATTAGAGTTAATACTAAAAGCACCACATCTTTTGTAAAGCTTTCCCATGGCGTTAATTTTAAAGCATCACCAAAGCAGCCACAATCTTTTACTTTATCGAAATATGCCGAATAAAACGTAAGGAACGTAAAAAAGACAATCATCAATAATAAACTCCAAACCGTGAATTTAGGTTTATAGCCAATTAATAAGAAGACCCCTAAAACGACTTCAAAGACCACAACAATAACTGAAATACCAAGTGCATACGGAATTAGAAACTCCAAATTTAAAACATCAGACCCAAAATATTCTTCTAATTTATACGAAAACCCAAGCGGATCATTCAATTTTATAAACCCTGAAATAATAAATAATATTCCTGTAAAAATTCTGCTAAGATGTACAATGTATTTCATAAATATTTTAATTCCAAAAATCAAAAACTAAATTCCAAAAAACTTAACATTCAACTTTATTGTTCTACTTCAATTTGTTTATAATGGCAGAGAGAATTTTTTTAAGTTCGCTCGCTTCTAAAATTAATTCTTCAATTCTGTCTTTATGAGTTTCGTTTAATTCCTTTAAAAGCTTCAGCCAATACTCACTTTCTTTGGCCTCTTTTCTAGAAATTCTTAATCGAAACCTTAAATCTTTATCCCCTAACTTTTCATTAGCTTCAATATAATTTGCCCCAACTGAACCGGATGATCTCACCAATTGTTTACAATCTTCTAAATTTTAAATTGTCTTTTTCAAATTCCGAACCAAAAAAACGACAGTCTCTAGCAAACGCAAAGGTTCTATCTTCTAAATTGTAAATTTTGTCCTTTCCCAAATCTCTTGGAATTTAGTTCCGATAACTATCGGAATTGTATTTTGATCATTGCTTTGATTCACCTAAGTGAATTAAAGCAAAAATCGCATAATTAATCATGTCTTGATAATTAGCATCAATACCTTCACTTACTAGTGTTTTTCCTGCGTTGTCTTCAATCTGCTTTATACGTAATAGTTTCTGTAAGATTAAATCCGTCAGCGAACTTACACGCATATCTCTCCAAGCCTCACCATAATCGTGATTTTTATTGAGCATCAACTGTTTTGTTAGTGCAATTTTTTCATCGTAAAGTTTAGCCGCTTCTTCAGTGTTTAAATCGGGTTGTTCAACAACACCTTTTTCTAACTGAATTAAAGCCATTAAACAATAATTAATAATACCGATAAACTCACTTACCTCTCCTTCATCTACTTTTCTAACTGCATTTTGTTGCAATCCTCTAATGCGCTGTCCTTTTATAAAAATTTGATCGGTTAACGATGGCAATCTTAAAATTCGCCAAGCACTCCCATAATCACTCATTTTATTTACAAAAAGCGCTCTACATTTAGCGATAACAGCATCGTATTGTTTTGAAGTATCTTGCATCTATTACGTTATAATTTCCGTAAATTTCGCATAAATAAATTAGAAGTTCAAAGTTTGGGGTTTAAAGTTTTCTTAACGCCTTTTTTAGAGTAAACATGAATATAAATTGTAAAGGAAAATTAATCAATTTAGCCACACCAAAAGTGATGGGTATATTGAATGTTACGCCAGATTCGTTTTTTGATGGCGGAAAATATAAAGATGAAACTGCTATTTTAAATCAAGTTGAAACCATGCTAAACCATGGAGCTACTTTTATTGATATTGGTGGTTACAGTTCGCGACCAAATGCTGATGCTATTAGTGAAGAAGAAGAATTAAACCGTGTCATTCCTATCATTAAATTAATCTTGAAACATTTTCCTGATACTTTAATTTCTATTGACACCTTTAGAAGTGAGGTTGCTAAACAAAGTATTGAAGCAGGATCTGCACTAGTTAATGATATTTCAGCAGGAAAACTCGATGACAATATGCTTTCTACTATTGGAAAATTAGGCGTTCCTTATGTTATGATGCATATGAAAGGGAATCCCGAAACCATGCAACAGCAAACGCAATATGATGATTTAACTAAAGAGGTAATTGCTTATTTTGCAGAACGCATCGCAGCGGCTCACCAAGAAAAAATAAATGATATTATTATTGATCCTGGATTTGGTTTCGCAAAAACAGTAGATCAAAATTTTGAATTATTGAATCAACTCGAATTACTTCAACTTACCGACAAACCTATTTTAGCTGGTGTATCTCGGAAATCGATGATCTACAAAACGCTAAATTCAACGTCTGAAAATGCGCTCAACGGCACCACTGCGTTGCATATGGTTGCGTTACAAAAAGGCGCAAAAATTTTACGTGCACACGACGTCAAAGAAGCTATGGAATGTGTCACACTTTATAACCAATTGAAATCTAATTAACCCATGCGTTACATTTATTTACTTATTATTTTATGCTGTTTTAGTTGCAATAACGAACGTGTCTTATACTTACCAGAAATCGAAAATGCCGAAATCACTGAAGTCTTAGATGTTTCGCCTGCTTATATTTTTTATGATGAAACAGAGCCCGATTCCACATTATTGAATCGTAAAAATTTAATTAGTACAACCAATTGGTTAGTGAATGTAGATAAGCGCTTAACCTTAAAACAAGCGATTCCTAAGATTATATTGATGCAAGAAAAAAAGCGAAATGCTAAAATGCATAAAAACGAGAATGCTAAAAATTATTTTA
Organism: Winogradskyella psychrotolerans RS-3; assembly: GCF_000427335.1. Classification (GTDB taxonomy): domain Bacteria; phylum Bacteroidota; class Bacteroidia; order Flavobacteriales; family Flavobacteriaceae; genus Winogradskyella; species Winogradskyella psychrotolerans. Next base: position 15,577 of record NZ_ATMR01000117.1, read on the forward strand.
CTTGCAATGATACGAGTATTGGAAATTTGGGCTTTATTGAGTTTACGGATATAGTATTTAAAGAGAATATTAAAATTGATACAGTATATCACAAAAACAATATGCCTACAAAAGAAAACTTGATGAACACTGCAGGTCTCAATGCTCAATCAACAATTCCACTAATTTTCAATAAAACCGATCAATTTCAAATTGGCGAGCAGGAGTCAAACATTAATAAATTAAAAAATGAACTTGATAAGTTGACTGCAATTAATTTTATTGGAATTCATTTGCTACTCTACTTTGATGAGAATTTGACTTTTCAGGATTATATAACGATTAAAAGAAGAGTTAAATCTTTAAATTCAGATTTAATAACTGTGGATTTAAATGAATTCATTTATTAAATAAAATAATTAGATCTTAAACGCTAAAAAACACACCCCTAAAATCCCCTTAAGGGGACATTAGACAAATTAAACTTTCTTGGATTGCCCCCTAGAGGGGACTTTAAGGGTGTGAAATAACGAGTTTATTTATTAAATTGGAGACCTGTCAGGTTTTAGAAAACTGACAGGTCTGATATAACAATCGAACTTTTTTCTTCGCTACTAAACATAAATTCTTAAATTAGCAGAAACACCAGCCTTTTGGAAAACTTACAACTTTGGGATTTTAGATTTATAGACTTCGTGGATGTATTCCTTGTGGCTATCCTACTCTATTACATCTATAAGCTTGTAAAAGGCACGGTTGCCATCAATATTTTCATTGGTATTCTAATCATTTATTTTGCTTGGCGCTTAACTGATTACCTCAATATGCACATGCTATACAGCATTTTTGATGGTTTTATGAAAGTTGGTATTATTGCTTTAATCGTCGTGTTTCAACCCGAAATTAGAAAGTTTCTTCTAATGGTGGGTTCTACAAATATTAGCGGAAAGCGAAATCTGTTTAAAAACTTTAAGTTTCTTAAAAACGACGACCAAACCACAACAGATGTGGATTCTATTATTAATGCTTGTAATAAAATGGGAGCGTCTAACACTGGAGCTTTAATTGTTATTGAGCGTAACAATAATTTAGATTTTCTAACAAACACCGGAGATGAGATGAATATTTTAGTGTCTCAGCCCATTATAGAAAGTATCTTTTTTAAAAATAGCCCATTACATGATGGTGCCATCATTATCGATAAAAACGTGGTAAAAGCCACGCGTGTTATTCTTCCTGTTAATAACGAGAAGAATATTCCTGAACGTTTTGGTTTGCGTCATAGAGCAGCCATCGGAATTACTGAAAAAACAGATGCCATTGCACTCTGTGTGAGTGAAGAAACAGGTCAGATTTCTTATATTAAAAACGGTGAATTTGAAATGTTTAAAAATACCGACGAACTTAGAGATAAAATTAAACACGATTTAGGTTAGTGAACTGTAAAAATTGTAATAATACGCTTAAAGCATCACAGAAGTTTTGTGATGAATGTGGTGCGAAAATCATTCAGAATCGCTTAAAACCAAAAGTGATAGCTCATCAAATTAATGAACAATTTATTTCTATCGACAATAAATTTTTCCGCACATTCATTGATCTTTTTAGACAACCAGAAACTGTAATCGTAGGCTATATTAATGGTACACGAAAGAAATATATTGATGTGCTTCAGTATTTTGCGATTTCTTTGACTTTTGCCGGTCTTCAAGTTTTTTTAATATCAACATTTTTTAAAGACGCTATTGATGCTGATATGCTTGTCCTAGAAAATTTGCTTGGAAGTATATCTCAGGATGAAAATACACCTTTTAAAACTATGGATTTTGATGGTATTAACAAATATCAAACTCTTATATATATTATCGGTATTCCTTTTTCTACAACATCAACTTGGCTGGCTTATTTCATAGCAGGAAAAAGACAATATAACTTTACAGAACACCTGGTACTAAACCTTTATTACAATGCTCAGATCATTATCATAACTGTAATAATCAGTATTTTACTCCTAGTCTTTGGGATTAACTATTTTATTGTATCTGGTATAATTACGGTACTTATCTTCGCTTACTTATTTTACACTTTAAGACGAATTTTCAAAACTACATTTTGGTATAGCGTTCTCTATTTTCTATTAATTGGAGCATCCTACGTAATTATTACAACAGTACTATCTATTATAAGTGTTATCATAGTTCTTTCCATAGCTTTGCTTATTAAATAAATGAATTGTAAAAACTGCCAAACCGAGCTATCAGAACACGATGACTATTGTAAAAGTTGTGGAGGTAAAGTAATTAGAAATAGACTAACAATTAAAAATCTATTTGTGCACTTTAGCGAAACATTCTTCAATTACGATAATACACTTTTACAGACATTCATAAGTTTATTTTCCAAGCCAGAAATTGTAATTGGAAGCTACATAAACGGAACTAGAAAGAAATACGTAAATGTTGTTAGTTATTTTGCGATTGCTATTACCATTTCAGGATTTCAACTTCTAATTATAAATAAATATTTCCCCGAAGTTTACGATTTCTCAATAGAATCAATGAAGGGACAAGCCGACTTTCAAAAAAAGAATATGGCAGTTTTACAAGAGTATCAATCTATTGTAATGATGCTTTATGTACCGCTCTATGCAATAATGGCAAAAATTATCTTTTTTAATTTGAAGACATACAATTACACAGAATTACTCGTCGTATTTATGTACATACAAGCGCAAATTTCAATTGCAAGTGCGCTTTTAGTCTTAGTTTTAGCTTTAGTCGGATTATCCTCAAATATTATTGGTATGGCCATGATACCATTGATGATACTTTACGCGGCATATTGCCTTAAACGATTATATCATCTAAACTTACTAGATATCATTGTGAGAACCTTATTCTTTTTTGTAATTCTTGGTATCGTAATGGTTATAGCTACAATAATAATGCTTGGAGTAATGTATTTAAATGGTGACTTACAAGAAATCTTTGAAGCTGGAAAAAAGGCAGCAGAAGAAGCGGCTAAAAAACAAGCGACAAACTAAACCACTTCAGCTTTTAAAAACTGAACTTCATAAAGATTTTTATAATAACCTGCTTCTTTTTTAAGGAGGGATTTGTGGGTTCCGATTTCAACAATCTCACCAGCATCCATTACTATAATTTTATCAGCTTGCTGAATCGTAGCTAATCGGTGAGCAATTACAATAGAGGTTCTGTCTTCCGTAATTTTATCAGTAGCATCTTGTATCAGTTGTTCAGAATAGGAATCTACTGAAGATGTTGCTTCATCTAAAATTAAAATGCTAGGGTTTGTAACATACGCTCTTAAAAACGAAATTAATTGACGCTGACCAGAAGATAACATTACACCACGCTCTTTTACGTTGTAATGATACCCATTAGGAAGACTAGAAATAAACTCATGAATTCCTATTGATTTAGCAGCATTTACAACATCTTCTTCGGTAATATTAGGATTATTAAGCGAAATATTATTCAAGATAGTATCTGCGAATAAAAATACGTCTTGCAGCACTACCGCAATTTGGTTTCTAAGCGAGCTTAAGGTCATATCCTTAATATCTGTATTATCAACTTTTATAGTTCCTGAATTGATCTCATAAAAACGATTCAATAAATTAATAATAGTAGATTTCCCAGCACCTGTTGCACCAACTATAGCAACGGTTTCTCCTGCTTCAACATTAAATGAAATGCCTTTAAGAACTTCCTCATCCTTAATATAAGAGAACCGCACATCTTCAAATGTAATATTTCCGTCAAAATGAGAGGTCTCAATAGTACCAGAATCATCAATATTAGACGTTGTATCTAACACTTTAAACACACGATCTGCAGCGACCATTCCCATTTGCAGTGTATTAAATTTATTCGCTATCTGATTTAAAGGTCTAAACAACATTGGTATAAACATGGTAAAAGCAATTAAGTCCCCCAGTGTTGTACCTGCATTTTCAGAAATGGCATTAAAACCACCGACTAAAATAACCATAGCCATTGTTAATGATGCTAAAAATTCTGCAATAGGAAAGAAAATAGAATTATACCAAACCGTTTTTAACCATCCTTTTTTATGACGCTCGTTAATAGCTTTAAATTTTTTATATTCAGTAGTTTCACGTGTAAACAATTGTAATATTTTCATTCCAGTAACACGTTCTTGAACAAAGGAATTCAAGTTTGAAACTTCGGTACGTACGTCCTCAAAAGCAATTTTCATATACTTCTGAAAAATCTTAGTAGCAAATAAAACTATTGGCATTGTAACGAAAACAATAAGACTCAATTTTAAATTTATGAATGACATAAACCCAGCGACTACAATCATTTTTAAAATGTCACTAAAAATCATGAATAAGCCTTCACCAAAAATATCAGCAATACGCTCCATATCCGTGACAGCTCTCGTTATTAAAACACCAACTGAAGATTTATCAAAATAGGTCATTTTAAATTTAAGCATGTGCTTAAATAACTTCACCCTAATATCTTTAACTACAGATTGCCCTAACCAACTTGCATAATAGATAAAAAGTAACTGAGAAATGACTTCAAAAATCAACAATGCCAGCATTATAACCATATAAATTACAAAGCCATTATACTCCTTATTGGCAATTTTGACGTCAATAGCCTCTTTTAAAACATAAGGTCTAAAGGCACCGAATATTGCTAAGCCGACAACACAAAATAGTGAAATGACAAAAACCGTACGATACGGTTTTATGTACTTTAATAATCGTGTAAACAACGATACATCAAATATTTTTTCTTTTTTTCTGTCATACTTATTTCCCTAAAAATCGGGAACCTCTTCAATTTAATTCTCTATTCTTATCGTTTCAGGATAAACTATTTTTACTAAATACAGGCCATGCGCAGGAACTGAAAATCCAGCTTCGCTCCTGTTTTTTGAAGCAATAATGGCGTGCAATTCTTCAGCTTTCATTTTTGCTAAACCAATATTTACCATCGTACCAACAATGGCTCTAACCATATTTCTTAAAAATCGATCTGCGGTAATTGTAAAAATAAGTTGCTCATCTTTTTTGGTCCAATACGCTTCTTTTATATCACAATTATACGTTTTTACATCTGTATTTGTTTTTGAAAAGCATTGAAAATCTTTATACTGAAATAAGATTTTACAAGCTTCATTCATCGCATCAAGATCTAAAGGCGATTGTATTTGGTAAGCAAAATCGTAATTAAATACATTTTTAGACGTCGAGATTTTATAGTTATACGTTCTACTTTCCGCGTAAAATCTGGCATGTATTTCTGGCTTCACTTCAAAAACAGAAGTAATTGCAACATCGTTTTGTAAAAACGAATTCAGTTTATAGACGATATCTATGGACTTAAAATCACCATCGTAATCAAAATGCGCAAACATTTGTGAAGCATGTACACCAGTATCTGTTCTACCTGCTCCCATTATAGATATTTTAGTATTCAAAATGGTAGAAAGCGCTTTTTCTATTACTTCTTGTACAGAAATAGCATTGGGTTGGTTTTGCCAACCATGATATGCTTTACCATTATATGATAACTCTAAAAAATATCTCAAAAGATTACATTATTTTTGCTTCGGAATCTACAAAGATAACTTTATTCCTGCGAAGGCAGGAATCTCCTTAACAAAACATTAGAGATATAAACCTTCTTTTTTTAGGAAAGAATACAGGAAAACATACTGAATTAAGTTCAGCGTTATTAATGAAAAAAATACTCCTTTTATCAGACACACACAGTTACATCGATGATGCCATTCTTAAACATGTTAAACAAGCAGACGAAGTATGGCACGCAGGCGACATTGGAGATTTAGACGTTACGGACCACATCAAAAAATTAAAACCGTTAAGAGCTGTTTACGGCAATATAGATGATGCTAAGGCACGAAGTGAATTTCCTCTCCATAACAGATTTATGTGCGAAGACGTTGACGTATGGATGACTCATATTGGCGGTTATCCTCCAAAGTATAACAACACTGTTCGTGAAGCTTTAATAGCTAATCCACCAAAAATATTTATCACAGGACATTCTCACATATTAAAAGTAATGCCAGATAAAAAACTAAATTTAATACATATGAATCCTGGAGCAGCTGGTAAACATGGGTTTCATAAAGTGCGAACGATGTTGCGGTTTAAAATTGATGGTGCAACTATTAAAGACCTAGAAGTTATAGAATTTGAAACACGGTAATTTTGATATTGAATCACTTTTTAGAGTTTTTCACACTGTATATCAATCCCAAAATAGCGGCTCCTATAGCAATGAATGCTGATGTTGCCAAAGTAAAAGAGGCCAATTTATACAGTATAATACTAAGTACTATAGCAGCTATTGTATGAATTAAAACTTGTTTTCTCATTTTCTAAAAGTCACTATGAATTACAACCTAAATATAAAAAATTTTCTAAAATAAATTAAGACGTCTTGTTCCTCTCAATAATTAATAAAAATTAAAGCATAAAAAAAACCCAGACGGCAGCGTCTGGGTTTTTCACACTAATACTACTAAGATTTTAGGTCTATCGTAATCGATCTACAGATTTCACGAGATCTTCATCCTTTTTAATAGCCTTGTTAGCCAAGACTAAACACACAATAGAAAAAATAGGAAGAAGAATCCCAATACCTTTCTCAGAAACGTTAATTTCTCCAGATAAGCTTAGCGATTGATATACAAAGATTCCTAGTAAAATAAAGTTTAATATTATATTAAGTCGTCCCAAAACAAATTGAGATTTCCTATCTTTAAATCTAAATATTGATGTCAAAGCTAATAAAGCTGAGCCTAAAAACAAACCTAAATACAAATAATTATCTAAAGCATATATTTTTGTTCCTTCATTGTCTGTCCATAAATGAAAGACAAAGATTAAACCTGCTGAAATAATAACAGTTAAAAGTAAATATATGGTTTGAATGCGTTGAATCATATCTTTTATTAAAAAAGCTCTGCAAAATTAGGAGTTTATTTTTTAAAAAGATAGAAATTATTTTAAAATAAAATTGTATTATTGCAATAGAAAGAAGTAACGTACTGAGTTGCATCCTCCTAATCTTCCAAATTAATCTCACTTTTTTTCTTTTATTTCATTTAGAAAATATTGAATTAATAATGTCAAAATTATAATACATATACAACATATAGAATGTTTGAAATTTCTCAGTTAAAGGCTAAAAAACTTCCTGAATTACAGGAGATAGCAAAACAACTAAACGTACCTAAATACCGTACACAAAAAAAACTAGACTTGGTTTATCAAATTTTAGATTACCAAGCAGCTAATCCTAGTGCTGTAAAAGAAAAAGTGGCTATTGAAACAGCAGTAGCTCCTGAAGCAAAGGAGACTAAACCAGCTCCAAAACGCGCTAGAGTTCCGCAAAAACCTACAGAGAGTAAAGAGCAAAAATCTTTAGAGTTTGCTGACAAGCCAGAAGAAACTAAAGCGAAGCCTCAAGCACAAAACAAACCTAATCCTCGTAAACCTCAAGAGCGTAAGCCCCAGGAAAACAAACCACAGGACACTAAGAATAAAGAGGAAAAATCTAATACAGAAAAACCTGTAAAAGAGAAGGCTCAACCTAAACCACAAGAACAAAAGAAACCTAATCCTCGTAAAGATGATAAACGTCGTCCACAAAACGATAGGCAACCACGTTCTAAAGATGGTAATACACATGGTAACAATTCAAAAAGTAATGGTAATAAAGATAGCAGAAATCGCTACCGTGAGCCAGATTTTGAATTCGATGCGATCATTGAAAGTGAAGGCGTTTTAGATGTTATGCAAGATGGTTATGGGTTCTTAAGATCATCGGATTATAATTACCTATCGTCTCCTGATGATATTTATGTATCTCAATCTCAAATTCGTCTATTTGGACTTAAAGTTGGTGATACTGTTTTAGGAAATGTACGTCCACCAAAAGAAGGTGAAAAATATTTTCCTTTAATTAAAGTGAGCAAAATTAACGGTCAATTGCCTAATGTGGTAAGAGACAGAGTTGCTTTTGAACATTTAACACCATTATTTCCACAAGAGAAATTCAATATCGCAGAAAAGCAAGCAACAATTTCTACGCGTATTATGGATTTGTTCGCACCAATTGGTAAAGGACAACGTGGTATGATTGTATCGCAACCAAAACGGGTAAAACAATGTTACTTAAGGATGTTGCCAATGCTATTGCAGCGAATCATCCTGAGGTTTATCAAATGATTTTATTAATTGATGAACGTCCAGAGGAAGTTACAGATATGCAACGTAATGTTAGTGGAGAAGTTATCGCTTCTACTTTTGATAAAGAAGCACACGAGCATGTGAAAATTGCAAATATCGTTTTAGAAAAAGCAAAACGTTTGGTAGAATGTGGACATGATGTCGTTATTCTTTTAGATTCAATTACTCGTTTGGCAAGAGCTTATAACTCTGTACAACCAGCATCTGGTAAAATTCTTTCTGGTGGTGTTGATGCTAATGCTTTACACAAACCAAAACGTTTCTTTGGTGCTGCACGTAACATTGAAAATGGTGGTTCTTTGACTATTATTGCTACGGCATTAACTGAAACAGGTTCTAAAATGGATGAAGTTATCTTTGAAGAATTTAAAGGAACTGGTAATATGGAATTACAATTAGATCGTAAGATTTCTAACCGTCGTATTTTCCCTGCTATCGATTTAACATCATCTAGTACAAGACGTGACGATATTTTATTAGATGCAACGACAATTCAAAGAATGTGGGTGATGCGTAAGTATCTTGCAGATATGAACCCAGTTGAAGCTATGGAATTCATTAATGACCGTTTCAAGCAAACAAGAAACAATGAAGAGTTCTTGATTTCTATGAATGGTTAATATTCTAAATATTTAAAATAAAAAACCTTGAAATTATCTTTCAAGGTTTTTTTTGTGCTTTTTTTTATTAGCATTAAACCCTAGGTTTATCAATTCCTCTATCGTACATCACAATACTACTATCAACAGACACATTAAGGCTTAACTGAGATTGAAATTTTACTAAAAAATGACTTTTTTCGATCGCCTGGTTAGACAACCCATGGTCCTCTGCTCCTAACAAATAAACACAGCGCCTAGGATGATTAAAAGTTTCTAAAGGCACAGCTTCTTTTGCTAATTCTACTCCAACAAGCCTTGCACCTTTAGGTATATTATTAAAGAAATCTTCGAAAGTATCATAATGAAAATAAGGCATTGACTTAACAGCATTATGCGTATCGCAGGCCTGTTTAGCATAACGATTGCCTATAGTAAAAATAAAACTCGCCCCTAAATTTTGAGCAGATCTACAAGGTACTCCTAAATTTTCTGGTGTTTTTCCATTCTGAATTCCAATTCCGAAGAATTCATTTGTAAAATTATCATTCATGACTCAAAAAAAAATTTGAATTATTTTTGTTTCAAAATCATAAAAAAAAGAGGTTGTCTAAATATTTTAATTAATATTTAGACAACCTCCATCTGATATATATTATGCTGTTACAGCTAACTTAATCTTTATAAAATTGAATATATAGACGTCAACATATTCAAACTAATGTCAGGTTGAGTGCAATCGAAACATTAAATCCCTAAAACTAATCAACTGCACTCAATGTGACACTTTACTATTTCTTCTTTTTCAAATAATTCTTTTTTGGTATATATTATGCTGTTGCAGCTAACTTAATGTTTTGTTTGTACTCAATTGGAGAACAATTGTATTGCGCTTTAAAGATTTTAGAAAAGTAGCTTCTACTTGAAAACCCAAGAGAATATACAATCTCAGAAATATTTAAATCTGTGTTTTTAATAAGCTCTTCAGATTTTTTAACTCTCACCGATCTTATAAAATTATTTAGCGTCTTACCATGCATTAATTTAAATCCTTCTTGAACTTTAGCAGGACTAATTGAAATCTTAGCTGCAAGTTCTGTAACGCTTAAGTTTGTTTCTGGGAAATTATTTATATAATCCGATAATTCCTTTACTTGCTTTAGCTCGAATGTGCTTAATGAACCTGTTGGGTTTTGAGACCTTTTAATGTCTAGAGAATGTTGCTCTATTTCCATTGCTAATATAAAGTTCACTAAACCTTGAATTAATAATGTTCTTACAACACCATCTTGTTTTATAGCCTTCAATTGCTTAATGTTTTCTGCAATTTTTAAGTTATAAGAACCGACATAGCTATAATCTGCCGTATTACCAGAGATGAATAGTTCTGAAACCATACTATTTATATGGTGCTTCAATGAGCTCTTTTCAGATGTGTTAACTGAAATAATAGTAGAATTAACATAGACGTCTTTAAAGAAGCTAATGTGATTCTCATTCGTCTCAATATTAGCAGAGATTCCTGTTTGAAATGTTTCTACCGTATTTGAAGTCCCATTATTATTAAAAGAATGTTTTAATTTTCCTTCTGAACAATATAAAAAGTTCACAACTGATCGTTTAGAGCTTTCGACCACGAATTTAACGTCCTCCTTAAATTTCACATCAAATTCAATAAACAAAGTATGTCTTTCTAATTCTATACCTCTAATTACCCCTACACCCAACTCATTATCAATTTTTAACTCAACCTCTCTCCGGTTGGTTGTAAAAGTTCCACCAACTTCATTATTTAAAGCGTGAAACATAAATTGTAAATTATTTGCTTTAATCTCTATAGTTTTCATATGTGTTTGTTTTTGGTTAGACAGTATTTTTATTAATCTTAAGTAGGATGGTAATCTTGTAAGTTTAAAAGGTCTTTTTGGTGCTTACTATAGCATTCAGTTTTGAATACCCTAATTCTGAATAAGCTACTTCAAATTTGCGTTTTGGAAAAATTCTCCCCACTCTTGCAAACTGCTTTTGTAAATGTTTAGATGATATTTTCATGATATAATTGATTAGGTTATTTTCTTATGCCAAAGTAACGAACTCTTTAGGCTTACTCTGTTATACAATTCCCCAGCTTTGTTACATTATTCCGAATTAGTGTTAAACAAAACTTAAAAAAGCACAGATTAGATGTCCAAACAGTCAGACATCAATCTGCCCAAAACTGAAGTTATACTTATAACACAGCGTAGATAAACATAGCTGAGAAATAAAAAATATACTTAATTAAAAAAATTGAATTGAAATGACCTTGAATAAGGATTGTATTACTCTTTAGAATTATTTCTGTTGACAACTACGAGTAAAATAATAGCCACTATTAGTAATAAGTGAATTGCTGCAGATATTGCATAAACAAAAAACCCGATGGCCCAAAGGATAACTAAGAGCACTAAAAAAACATAAAGAAAAGTCTTCATTGTAGAAAAGCGATTTTATTAAGGGCATCAACTTTATAAAGAAATTTGCCATAAACAATTTAAAAAAAGTTTAAGCAATTATAAAAATTTGACTTACAGTTCCTAACAAATATGCTCAATTAAGAATAGAACATGTTATACAATTTCAGAAAATGTTTATACTATTTTAAAAACGGTAAGTAAATTATAAATGAAGCACCAACGTTAGGCCTAGCTTCTGCCATAATAACTCCTTTATGGTTTTCTACAATCTTTTTGCAAATCGCTAAACCGATACCTGTACCAGAATATTCAGATTTACCGTGTAACCTATTAAAGAGTAAGAATATCTTTTCGGCATAAGTTTGCTCAAACCCAATACCATTATCCTTAAAGGTGATTTTATGATGAAACTTATACAAGGATTCCTTTATCTCTTCTACATCCTTAGAAAACACCTCTTGGTGCGTAATTTCGATTATAGGAGGAACGCCTTCTTTACTATACTTTAATGAATTACTTATTAAGTTGATAAACAACTGTTGAATTTGAAATGAAATAACATCCATGGTTGGTAAATCATCACAAATAATTGTAGCTTGTTTTTCTTCAATACTATCTAAAAGCTCTGTTTTAGCATGTTCTAATAACATGTTCATATTTGTTTTTAAATATTCCTTTTCTGACGTATTTGTTCTAGAATATTGTAATAAATCTTCAATAAGCATACGCATTCTAGCTGATGCCGACTTCATTCTTTGAATATAGAGTTGCCCACTTTCAGAAATATGATCCTTTTCTTTGGTTTCTAATCGCGACATAAATGTCTGGATTTTTCTTAGAGGCTCTTGTAAATCATGACTCGCAACATAGTTAAATGCAGAAAGTTCTTTATTAGTACGTTCTAACTCTTGGTTACGCTGCTCAATGATTCGGTAGTTTTCAACCTCATTTGTAGCGTCAATGGTTACACCAAACATTTTTTTATCACCTTCCGTCTCATCCATCATCTTAGAATATGCCTTGAGGTGTCTAATAGTTCCATCTTTATGTACGACTCTAAAATTTGTAAAAGGTAATTCCTCTTCCCGCATCATCATATTAACTTGCTGCCCCAAATTATTAATATCCTCTTCGTGTACGTATTCATAAAAATTTTCTAATGTTGGCTCAAAGCTTTGTGGTTCTTCACCTACCAAACGGTATAAATTATCAGAAAATTCAAATTCATTTTCTTCAATATACCAAACCCAAGTACTGGTATTACTCACAATCTCAGATTGCTTGGTTAATTTTTCAAAAATTTCTAATTCTATATTATTATCTTTTAAAGCTTTTAAATCCTTACTCATTTTAAAATAAGCTAAGAGAAGAATAACTAACGTTACTATTAGTAAGCCATAAAAAAAGAGAGGAGTTAGACCTATTTTTTTTTCATTAACCTCTTGATTATGGATTAAAAGACGCTGTTCTAAATCTAACATTTCGGTGATGTCAGCACGGATTCTGTCCATCCTAATTTCACCTTCATGTAGTAAGAACAATAAATCTTGTGTTAGGATGGTATCATCATTAGCGAGACTAAAAGATCTATCAAAATTATTAAATCGCTTTTCAATATCACTCTTTAACACCTTAAGTTTTTCTACTTGCTCACCATTAGAGACAATTAGTGTATCTAATTTATGAAGGTTGTTGGTTACTTTTTGTAGACTCTCTTCATACGGATTAAGAAATAAAGAATCGTGTGTTAGCAAAAACCCTCTATGCCCTATTTCGGCATCTTTAAGGTTAGAAATAATAATTTCTAACTCACTTCGTAAAGAGTAATTATCATTAACAACTTTAGATGTTTGAGATAGCTCGCTAATATGTTTATAAGTAAAACCACCTATACATAAAATAACGAAAAGACCAACTATAAAAGCGGTTCTAAGGTATCTGCTAGATGATGTTGGCATAGATTATAGTCTTAATAAAAAATTGTCTTTATTTAAACCACTGGTATGATATTGCCAGTTGGTAGTAACGACTTCTGAAAGTACTTTTTTAAGTTTTTCAAAGTCATTGGGTTTCTTAATGTAAATGTTAGCACCTTTAACAAAGGTGTTTTCAATATCTTCTTCTGATGCAGACGTAGAGTATATGGCAATTGCCATATCACATAACCGTTTAGTTGCTTTAATATCTTTTAAACATTCCAACCCTGATTTTTTTGGCATGTTTAGATCCAAAAACAGTAAGCTTGGAAGGGAATTATTGAAATCATTTAAATACTCCATCAATTCAATACCATCCTTAAAAAGCAACACTTTGCTTTTAATTTTTAACTCTTCAAAGGCTTCTGTGAAAAACAACCTATCGTCTTCATCATCATCTGCCAAAGCTATATTAATATAATCGCTATTCATATTTACAAACTTACGGTTAGGTTAATTTATCTGTTTTCTTTTAGCAATAATACGCTGAAAAGCCGACGGAGTGATACCTGTTGTATTTTTAAATTGTTTACTTAAATGGGCAACACTAGAATAGTTGAGTTTAAATGCTATTTCGGTAAGCGAAAGTTCTTCACTTGTTAATAGTATCTTAGTGTATTCTATTTTCTGTAAGATAATGAAATTTTCAATAGAAGTATAAGTCAGTTCTGAAAACAAATTTGATAAATAATTGTAATTCTCTTCTAGCTGTTCAGCCAAATAAACGGAAGTCTTAACATTTATATCCTTTTCATTATAGACCATATCCACAATAACATCCTTGATTTTTTGAATCACAATTTTTTTAGGATCTTCTATAACTTTTATACCAAAACCATTAATATCTTCATGAAACGACTTTAATTGGTCTTCTGTAACTTTATCCATCAATTCTATTTCGCCAAATGCTGTTTGCTGATATCTTAATTGATGCGTTTCCAATTTCTGCTTTAAAACAGCATTGCAAACTTTAGTAAAATCAAATTTTAGCAATAATTTCATTTATAGTTTGTTCTTTAAGTTGAACGATTTAATCACTATTCAAATTTAATATTAAAATTCGCATATTTCACCATGTTATTTTTTTGAAATATTAAAATATGAAGATCAAATAATTATTTCTATAATATGAACTTTTTAGAAATGCAAAAAAGCCGATTATAATAATCGGCTTTTTCTTGTGATAAAAATTTAATTGCTCAATTAAAATTCTGAATAATTAAATTTTTGACCACCAATTGAAACATCGGCCATTGCACCAGCTTTGGATTTTGCAAAAATGACAACACCATCATTATAATTGGCATTTTTACTAGCTCCTTTATCTACTATAACAGCTTTTGCTTCCGCAGAAAACTCAAAGTTTCCTTGCTTAAACTCGTTCAGTGCATCTTCAGTTTCAAAGAAAACAACTTGCATATAAGCTTCTCCACCTGCTTGCAAACCGATATCTAATTTTTTCATATCAGCCATTCCTACAGGTATTCCGTTTTCGTAAACAACACCATTACCTGAAGCTGCCCCGATAATTAATGCTCCTTCTCCAACATTTGGAAATACAACATAACCAGAGGAATTACTGAAGAAATTCTCTAATCCAATATCTGAACTCTTCAAAGTTGAGATTGCTTTTTCGGCATCCTTCATAACACGTTTATCATCTTTATTTTGTGCAAATGCAAATACGGTTACAAACATTAATGCCATCGTTACTATAAAATTTCTAATTTTCATAATTTTAAATTTATTGGTTAAACATTTATTTAAAGAAAGTATTAAGAACAAAGGTCTCTAGCTTTCCTGTTGTAAAATTATGAGTATTATATAATCTTAATTGATGCAATGCAATTAATTATTAATGCAATTGGTGATGTGATAGTAATTACGAAGTAGATAAATATACTGTAGGTGTTTGTTTTAGATAGGAAGATAATAAAACAAATATTGAAGACTAAAAAGAATTATATCCATCTGGAAAAGTTTTCCGTTTTTTTGAATAATAGAGAAACTTATGAGAGTTAATACCAATATCTAGTTAATCTCCACATTTAAGTTGATCGCTTTTTACATCAAATGATATCAAACAAAAAGGCTTCCGATTTCTCGAAAGCCTTGTCTTACTTAGTAGCGGGAACTGGACTCGAACCAGTGACCTTCGGGTTATGAGTTTGATATTTTAACCCAAAACTGCCCTTTTTATAGCATTCCGCTGTAAAACCGTGTACTGTATCGTGTACTCTGATTTATAATTAATATTATATATCAAATATATATTAATTATAAGACAATATAAACCTCGTATTACATTTTAATAGTAAATATTACCTGCTTTTATTTAATTAAAAATGCAAATAAAACACCTATGAGCTATAAAACACAATTATATAGCTCAAAAAATAACTATATTTGAGCTATAAAAACAAGAAATATAGCTCATGGCACGTAATATCTGGAACTGGCAACAAAAAAATTGGCCTCATTTTTCATATAATGAAGATGCTTTGTATACTTTAGAATTAAAATTCTCACAAAACACAGGAACAGTTTTAGGAGCTTTTAAACACGTTAATGAAAAGGAAAAGGAGCAATTAATTATTGAAATACTATCTAATGAAGCGCTCAAAACTTCTGAAATAGAAGGCGAATATCTAGATAGAGATAGCATTCAATCCTCTATTAAAAAAACCTTGGCTTAAAAGTTGATAAAAAAAGATAGCACCTGCTGAATTTGGGATTTCAGAAATGATGGTTGACTTATATAAAAACTTTGATAAACCATTAACGCATCAGCAGCTTTTTAATTGGCATAAAATGCTTACTAATGGTAGACGAGATTTAACTGATATTGGTACATATCGGACACATGAAGATCCAATGCAAGTAGTTTCTGGACGCTTAGACAGACCAACCGTTCATTTTGAAGCTCCACCATCTCATGAAATACAGAAAGAGATGGAGCAATTTGTATTATGGTTCAATACAATGTATTCCAAAACGAAGCATAATGTACTACCAATTGCTAAAGCTGGTATTACACACCTGTATTTTGTATGCATTCACCCTTTTGAAGATGGTAATGGACGTATTGCTCGAGCCCTAACCGAAAAATCTGTAGCACAAAGCATAGGACAACCTGCGCTTATTTCATTATCAAAAACTATTGAAACTAATAAGAAAGCGTATTACAACGCTCTTGAAAACAATAACAAGGAATTAGATATTACAGATTGGTTACTATATTTTGGACAAACCATATTAGAGGCACAAGAAGACACTTTAAAACTGATTGATTTTTTAATTGAAAAAGCTAAATTCTTTGATCGTTTCAACTCACTTATGAATGAACGACAACTAAAAGTTGTTACCCGTATTTTTGATGCAGGACACCAAGGTTTTGATGGTGGTTTAAGCGCAGACAATTACACTAAAATAGCAAAAACTTCAGCTTCTACCGCCACTCGTGATTTAAAAGATATGTTAGATAAAAAGATGTTTATTAAAACTGGAGAATTAAAAGGGACGAGGTATTGGTTGAATTTGAAAAGTTAATTACCTTACCCATATTAAAACAATTCTTCTCCCCTATCTTCTACTAATAATCTAATTGAACATAAAATTAAAATTCAGAAATAAAACATTTAATCTTTAAAGCTTTGTCCCAAACCCATCAATCGAACACGTTCTAACCATTCATAAATCATTGCTGAATTGTATTTTAAATTCCCTTTATCATCTTTTTCCTTTTCTAATGCTATTGCCATTAATGCATATTCATTTTCTAAAGAAGTAGAAAAAATCCCCTGATCATCTGTATTAATAGAAACCGATAATTGTGGACATTTTTTGATTAAATCGGTATCCATTTCCAATCCTAAATTAAAAAATTTTGTAATAGGGTGTTTAGCATACCTCTTAAATGTACCAATTAAATAATTAGATGTAGGATTAGTTTCTATAGCTATATTTCTATTCTTAAGCTCATGTTGCATATTATGCTGAACTTGTTCTACCAATTCCATATATGCATGAGTGATCTCAAATTGTTTAATCTCTTTTCCTTTCTTTTTTATTTTGCTATTAAAATGGTACTGCTGGTATAAAATCTTTAAATCAATTTGATTTCTTAAATTTTTATTTCTTGGATACTCTTCATTAATCCTGCAACGCTCCCAATAGGTTAAATTAATTTTCTTATAAACATCACTATCTAAATCCTCAAGATATAAATATGGATCATCACCTCTTAACTTCCAAGCATCATAAAAGGATGTATGATGAATATGCTTATTTTTTATTCTATTCCCATCATCAAAATTATGTGAATATAATTCATAATATAAACTCTCAAATAACTTTTCCAATCTGTTAACTTCATTCCTATGAATTGATATTCCAAACTTTCTAATTTTTGCTAATAGCCAAACAACATTATCCAAAATAGTTTCCTTAGGTAACATTAGTTTCCCTTGTTTAAATTGATAGTAGTCTTTCACATCAATACCCAAAGCTAATGCATGACCAATTCTATCACCCTGTTTTAGATTAAAAAAATTAATACACTCATCTATAGACCTTAAGCCATCCGTTATATCATAAAAGTCTTCACCAACGTGATAGGTGGCGTAAATTTTAGGTTCCTCTAGCTTCTGTCGAAGATGGTTATATTTCCCTTTTAATTTATGATTTTTTAAATATCTAAAGCCTTGAGCAAATACTTCTGGTGAAGCATTGAACTCACTAGAAGCTGCATCAATACCTCTAATAAGATCGGACAAATCAGAATAGCTTTCTCTTAATTTACTTATGGCTACAGATTGATCCTTAATTTCCTTTCTAGAAACATGGTGTCTACATAAAATTTCTGAAGATAAATCGGCACATTTCTGCTTATCCTTCTTTTTTATGTAATGAATTATATAAAATATACCATTTTTTGCTAGACTATATTTTGATGTTTTTTGTCTGTTTTTTTGTTCTGATTGAATTGCATTCTTCTTTACCGCTTCATTATACCCAGAAATACTGTTCTTAAGCTTATAAACATCAGATTTTGGTGCTACCCTCAATTCAAAAGATTTTAAATTCATGTGTTTTTTAGTATCATGAACTGCTAAATTCATAAATGCTGTATGATACAACGAATTGTCTTGTAAAAAATACTCCTTTCGATTCTGATATTTAGAAAAATTACCAAAACCAACCTTATCATTTACCTGTATTAATTCAGATCTAAATTGCGCTTTTATTAGTAGATATGCATGAAATAAATGAATATAGGATTCAAAGGCCTTGTTTCCAGAGTATATTAATTTGAAACAATCGTAAAGTAATTTACGTTCCCCATAAAACACATAGGATTTCTTTAAATTTTCCTGATGTATATTTTTTGGTAAAGCATAATCTAAAACTTCATAATTCCCTTGATGTAAAAATCGGTGACCTAAATCAAATCTAAGGACTTGTATTCTTTTAATTAACTCTGTTAGATTCATTACTAAATCTGAAGAATCCAGCAAATTACTTTCTTTACTTAAATCAATATTAAAATCATCGTCTATCCTATTAACAAAACAAAATAATTTATGTCTAATGTAAGCCGCTTTGTATATTAATATCTTAAGTTCTTTTTTTGATTGCTTAGAACTGTTTGAAACCTTTGTTAATAGACTTAAATCTTTTTCTAACAACTCAAACTTATCACTAAACGATGTTGGATGATTCATTAAATTTAACCAGCTCAAGTCGAATACAGGACCAGATCCCTTTAAATGAAAATGATTCTCCGCCAACCCTTTTTTCAATAATAAGTGCAATCTTTTATTACCTGAAAATGCAGTCCCACGCCAAGCAAAAAAGCATCTTTTTCTTTGAGAAATATTATCTAGATGAGCAAAGTAAGATGTAGTTAACAGATCTTCACCTAAATAATAAGATAAATCACGCCATTTTAAGAAGTGTTGATATTCGATGAAAGGCTCCATATCTTGCTCAACCAGGACAAGATTAGTAAAATTGATTAGGATATTAAAAAATGTTTCAGATTCTGGATTACTACTAGTAAAAAACCAATCTTCTTCTAGTTTCTTGCAGACGTTATCGATCTCATTTAAAGAATAATTCGAAAATATAGAAAAGCTTTTTTCAAGAAATATATTTTTATCAATATACTTTTTACTGTCCTTTTCTTTTAACACATAGTCAGAACAAAAATCTAAAAATAAAACCCTAATGGATCGACGAAGGTTATCCATTTATAGAGATTTTAGATATTCCTTTAACTCTTTTATCCCATCAATTTGCTCTTTATCATTTTTAGAATTTACCTTACTCTGAAAAGACCTTATATTATTAACAAGTTCTTCCGAACCTGAAACTTCTTCTAACTCTTGTAATAATTTGGCGTAAGTTTGACTTCTAAATGTTGGCTTATTCTTTATTTTGATATATATTTTATCTATAACCTTTTTTATGTCAATAGATAAAGGGCTATTGACCTCATCAATTGGGGTTGATTCGTCAAAAATTGTATTAATTACAGTTATAAGTTTATCTGTTATTTCATATTCATTATTAATCTTTTGCTGAATATCATATTTAATATTTAACTCCTCTAGGACGGTCAACTTATAATCACCTCGAATAAACTTTTTTAATAGAACCAAAATGATAGGATTATTTGTAAAATCCTCTACCAATTTTGAATTTTCCATAACATCCAATGAATAAATAATACCATAAATAAATTGTAAACATATATTTTCAAAATAAGTATCAGGAATTTTCTCTTTAATTTTTTCTACCTTAAAGTTACTAATTGATTCATACAGTTTTAAAGTAAATGATATATCATAAAGTTGACTAATAAATATTGACTTCTTATACCACTCGCTATAAACTTTTACAAATGCATCATCTGTTGAAAAACCTAACATTTTCTCTTTAGATAAAATATTTAAATTATAATAATTATGAAAAATTGCGAATGGAGAAAAAACTCCTTGTGACGTGTTTTCAATTAATATTTCTTTCTCACGATCATTCCTATAATCAGTATAACCAATTCCTAAGTAAAGTATAAACTGACTCAATATAAACTTGTCTATATTAGTTTCTAGCCTTGAATTATAAGAAGTAATTCTGTCGTGAAATAAAACAAAATCTCTTCGTTTGTTACTTTTCTTTTCACTTGCTAGTATTTTATAATACGAATTAACAAACCCATACTTAGACATTTTATTTACAGTATGTTTATTCTCCTCACTTTGCATTATTCGAAGTCGAACGGAAAAATAAATTTTAAAATAATCTAGTAATTTAATTAATTCAAGATCATCTATATTTAAAATACTTTCCAAATATTGTGTTACATAGTATAGGTCTCCTAATGAAATTACATCAGGCATTGTTGATGTATAAATATCTAGGACATTTTTATTTTCAGAAGAGAAACCTCTGCGCCTATACGGAGGATACATAGTTTCCTTTTTACCTTTATCATGAAAAATTTGATATAAACGCCTTATAGATTTAAATATTAATAAATCATCGGAAACCTCTTCCAATTCTTTAAAAAATTCCATTTGGACATCATGCCTAAATATATCTTCTAAAATAAAGTTTTTTACATTAATGAAGTCAATTATCTTTAAACTTTCATCAACATTCTCTTCGCATTCTTGATAAAATACATTTATAAAATTTTGAGTCTCTCGGATAGTCTCTGGTAATATATAGTTACGATTAAGTATGTTCTTGGTTAAAAAGAGTAACGTATTTTCATAGACAAATTTTATAACAGACTCATTAAACTGTGAAGGTGGATTATTAAAAATTTTCTTATTCTCATATCTTACTTTAACTTCTATATCTTTTAACTTTTGAACATCTGGCAGAAATAATCGTCTATTAAATGGTATTAATTTATCTAAATATCTTTTCGCTTTACCATTTGAATCTTCTGAAATTTTTTGCTTCTCAAAGTTTATGACAATTGCTTCATTCAACTGTTCCACTTTACAGGCTATTAAAAGAATTATTTTATCTTGAATTAGAAACTGTCTTATATCTTCTAACATTTCATAAGCTCCTGATACATTTAAATCAAAATCATCAATTGCTATAATTAAATAATTATTTCCTTTTAAAAATTTGTCTAAATAAACTTCAACCAAACTTTTAAAACATTGTCTAAGATTACTCCCTGTAGCCAACTTACTTAAAGCTTCAATAGACTCCAATTTATAAAGATCTTTACGGTCTGAATTTATGACTTGTAAGTTTTCAAAAACATCACTGAAATGTGTTATAATAGACCTTCTATCTTCGTCTTGAATTTTAAAATCATTATCCTTTATTTTTGATTGAAATTCCTGAAACATCTTAGCTAAAATAATTTCAAATAGGCTTTCCTCTCCTTTAAACAAAGAAGGATCAATTAAACCTATCCCAGATATTTTTTTATTATTAAGTTCCTCAAAATCATTTTTAAAGAAATCTTTATGATCTTCATGACCTTTATTTATTAAAGCCTCCATAAATGATATCATGGAAGAAGACTTTCCTTTACCCCTCTCTCCTGTGAATGCTATAATATTATTAAAATCATCATATACAGACTTACCATTTTCATCTGATTGTTTAACAATCTCAATAACATTTTTGATTGCAGTAACATATACTTCTTTAAAAATAGAGTCATTAAATTTTTTGCCCTTCTCTATCTTTATTCGATAGTCTTCATTTAAATTTATTTCAAGAGTTTTCATTTTTAAAGTTTATTTTAATTGTTTCACATCTATTCCAAAACGATTCTGACTATTTTAATGAATCTTTTAATATTTAGAGTAATTAGTTTATTATTTAACTAAAGGCTATTTAGGCAAGCGCTATAAGTTCAAAATTTTTAATTTATACAATATAATATCCCCCATTTTAAGGTCGTTAACCTCATACCTTACCATATTTAACATCATCCTCCGCAACCATACCCAACTCCTGCTCTACCTCACCAAGATTCCCATCTACATGAGAATGCGCTACGCGCACCTGCCCATTCATTAACATAGGCAATAACCAATCTCTAAGCTCTGAGAGTTTTTGGTTTTGCTTTGTATTAGCTGTCATCTTATCAAAAAAAACAGCAGTTGCATTTTCAAAATTCTCAAGTATTTCTTTTGGCGGAATAGGCATTTTATAATTTGCTAAAGCATCAGCCTTTACTCTTTTTCTACCAGAAGTTCCTGTCATTTTTGAAATTGAATGTTTCCTGAATTTTTCAGATCTAGAAAGACAACAAGCGAAACTTTTCAGTTTTAAACCAATTCCTCTTAAAACAATAAATTCAGTAGAACCAAAACCTATTTCCTCATCATCTAAAAGAGATATTAAGGCAGTTTTTCCATTTTCCAAACAAGGTGTAATTCTAGCAATTACAACATCATCATTTTGAAACTTCATTCCACCACCAAATGCCTTTTTCTGTAATGGTTTCGTCATAAAACCATTTACAGGTAAAGCATTCATATCTATATAACTACTTACATTTCCTTTTTTTATCGATAACGTTGGATTAAATTGAAAAAGTTCTTTAACTAAACCACTTTCCCAACCCTCAGGAATCTCACGTTTCAAAGCTTCATTAAAAACCATTTTACCACCAGACGATTTATAAGGTTTACCATTGGCATCAGGAAAATCGAACTGTACAAACCAATAATCGTAAAGTGTTTTAGCCATCGCTTCTAACTCTTGGTTTATTTTGTTGTTGACTTCTATTTTATTCCTTATTTTTTTATAAATGTCAACTACACTATTAAATAATAGATCATCAGGTAAAGCAATCGGTAGTTTATTTAGCTCTCTTTGGTAAAGAGCAATTACCGTAGTAGTTCCTTCTTTAATTCTATCAAGTAATTTTTTAGAAGAAGGTATATTCAGGAATGCATTTATAAAATAATTCATATCAGAATTGCCATTATCAATTCTGACAAGCATATGATTATAAAGAACTTGCCTATCCTCAATATTATCAACAATACACGTTTTACCAACTAATGAAAGGCTATTCCTCACATTTATCAAAAAAATCTCCATTATTTAACTTGAACTCCTTTATTTCTTTAGAAGTTGCTTCTGTTCTTTTTAGGTCGTCTAAATTTACTGTTCCCTTAATATCAATATCTCCCATTTTGAGATATTCAACATTTCCTTCTCCAAGTTGACTATTACTTCTAATCATACCTTGTTGATAAGACTTCATTATGTCTTCCCAAAAAAACCACTTCCAGTTATTAGGTAACTTATAAGGTTCTAATGTTTTCGTTATTGTAGATACAAAACTATTTTTCATATCTAAAAGTTTTTAAATTATTCTGAATCTCTTTTTCCAAACTTTTAGATTCCGAAAATAAACTTTCTAAATTACTTTCAAAACCTTTCATTTTAGTTGTAAACTCTTCCGCAGTAATATCTATATATTCAATTTTTACTTCAAAATACTGTCCTGCACTTAGGCTGTAGTTTTTGGCTTTTATATCGTCATAGCTTACCACAACAGATAAATCGTCTTTGGCTTCTTTCGCATTAAAAACATCTATAATTTGTTGTTCTTCGGCTTCGCTTAAAACTGTTTTTTGGTTCTTTCCTTCTTTTACTTTGGTTCCTAAATTAGAAGCATCTACCAACACCACATCTTTAGTATTGGTTTTATCTAAAAACAAAATACTTACGTTGGTTCCTGTGGTTGCAAAAATATTAGATGGCATAGATACGACACCTGCCAGCATTTTACTTTCGACTAGTTTTTGTCTAATTTTTTTATCGATACCAGATTGTGCGGTTATAAAACCTGTGGGCACTACAATGGCTGCTTTACCTGTCTCTGTTAAGCTGTGCATTATGTGTTGTATAAACAGCAAGTAAATAGCCATAGAATCTTTCTTGCTTTTAGGTATATTTGGTATGCCTGCAAAAAAGCGTTCTTTATTAGCTTTACTGTCTAAATCTGCGCTGTAATCGCTAAAATCTAACTTAAATGGTGGATTGGATACGATATAATCAAACTGTTCTAATTGGCCGTTGTCTTGTTTGTGATACGGACTTAAAATGGTGTTGCCTTGTATAATGTTTTGTATGGAATGCACCAGATTGTTTAAAATAAGGTTTAAACGCAATAAGGCAGACGATTTTTGCGAGATGTCTTGCGAGTAAATGGTACACTTATCTTCGCCAATGGCGTGTGCAATATTCATTAACAAGGTTCCCGATCCCGCACTTGGGTCGTAACAAGTTACGTTGTTTACATCGTCTCGAGTTACCAAACAAGCTGCCATAATTTTGGCTACAGCGTGTGGTGTAAAATACTCAGCGTATTTACCACCAGAATTGGTATTGTAATCTTTAATTAAATACTCGAAAATAGTGGCAAAAAAGTCAAATTTCTGCGTAAATATATGCTCAAAACTAAAACCAACGAGTTTGTTTACTAAGGCCTTGCAGAAGTCATCTTTTTTATCGGTAACGTATTTACTTAGGTTTTCAAACAACACCACTTTTTCGCCTCCTTGTGTGAGTACCGAGAAAATATCGATATTGTCTTTGGCTACACTTACTAAGGTTTCATCAAAAATATCAGCAAAATTGTCTTTGTTTTGTTGTTTGAATAAACGCGACAATAAATTTTTGGGTGCAATGCGCGCCGTGTTTTCGCTTATTTGCATGGTTAGCATTTCTAAATCATCATTAGAGTATTTTTCTAAAGCCTTATTAAAATCTTTGGCTTTTGCTAAATCGGGTTCTAATTGTTTTAACTCATAAACGTATTTATCGTTTAAGAATTTATATAGAAATACTTGGGTGATTATTTTAAATTCGTTTCCGTCATTTCCTAAACCATAATTAGCACAGACGCTTTTTAGGTCGTCTATAAGTGCTTTGGTTTGGGTTTCAAATTGGTTTGTTGTCATTATATTTAATTCTGTATTTTTTTTAATTACTATTGTTTCTGTTTAATACACTAATTACCAAACGTGTTACCGTTTGCATTTCTTCTGGTTTGCTAGAAGCAATAAACAGAGTTAAACTCGCTAAAGTATCATTACTAATAATAGGTTGTTGTTGGTTATTAAAAAGCATGTTGTTTTGTTGTAGAAACTTTAAGAAACAAGCTGCTGCAATACGCTTGTTACCATCTACAAATGAGTGGTTTTTTACTACAAAATATAAAAGCATGGTTGCCTTTTCTTCTAGGCTTGGGTAAAAATCGTCGTCTCCAAATCCTTTTGCTATTTGCGCCACAGAACTCTGGAAGCTTTTATCTTTTTCTTTGCCAAAAACATCAGAATCAAACTCAGTTAGCATTTGGTTAATTATCGCTTGATAATCGTCTAAACTTGGGTAATTGGCTTCTGTTGTCGTTAATCCTTTAGCGTCTAATTCTTCATGATCATAATCATCTAAAAGACTTAATCCTTTAGCAAAAGTTTCTAATATTATATTATCTGAAGCTTTTTCTTCTATAGCTTTGCTTACTGTTCTGGTTAAAATATGAATCCCGTCTTTTAGTAACTTTACTTCTTGTTCTTTTTGCTCTAAACGTTTTTGGTTAATAGTATACCCTTGAACTAAATGGTCTTTTAAGGTTTGAGTTGCCCAAATACGGAATTGTGTCCCTTGTCTTGACTTTACTCTATAACCCACAGATATGATAACATCTAAATTATAGTATTTAACGTTTTTAGATTGTGTTTTTCCTTTAATAGCGCCATGTTGTGTGGTGTGTCGGAAATCCCGACATACCATATCTTCCGTTAACTCTCCTTCTTTAAAAATATTATTAATATGCTCTGTTATGGTCGTCCTTCCTTTTTTAAAGAGTTCAGCCATTTGCGCTTGTGTAAG
Organism: Winogradskyella psychrotolerans RS-3; assembly: GCF_000427335.1. Classification (GTDB taxonomy): domain Bacteria; phylum Bacteroidota; class Bacteroidia; order Flavobacteriales; family Flavobacteriaceae; genus Winogradskyella; species Winogradskyella psychrotolerans. The sequence continues at coordinate 41,768 of NZ_ATMR01000117.1, forward strand.
CCAAACCGTTTCTTCCTCAAATTGTACATTAATTTGAGTAGAGCCATCTTGAGCTTGATAAATTTCTATTTGGTTTTTTATCTCCATATATTTTCAACTATCGCATATTTTACGACAGTTCGTTGTTATTGTTGTTACGCAACGTAACCGTTGTATTCGTTCATGTATTCTTTTACGATAAGACTATTAATCCGTCTTACATCGGTGGTATTAATGTCAATCTTTTGTTCTTTTTTAAATTGGCTCACTACTAAACGCATCATCATTTTTTCTACATAACTCTCGTTTTCTAATAACTTAGAGTTTTGTAAAATCTCTTTATCTACCGCTGTCTTTAATCCTTTTAAAGCGTCAAACAATTTGCGTTCGCTATCGGTTAATGGGTCTTTTTCCATTAAACGTTTGTGTATGCGTGCATATTTAGCATCGTAATCGTATTTCGCTTTTAGCAACTGGTTTTCACGCTCTAGCTTTTTTGCTTTATCATAGATTTCGTTTAAAGCTTTTATGTTCGCTTCCATTTCTTCTTTAGTGACTTCGCTTAAATTCTTCTTTTTAAACAAACGCTCTAATTCCTCACGTAAAGAAATGAAGGTAGGATCTTTCTGGTCGAAGTTTCCTGCTAACATTTCTCTTGTTTTACCTAAGGTATTTTTCAGTTCGTCTGCCAATATCATTTCTTCTTCTTTCACTTTGGTAAAAGCAAAAATGACATCTTCTAGAGCTGTGTTTAAAATGTTATCGGTATCGACATTGTTTTCTAAGGCTATTCTGGTATTTATTAATGCTAATCTGTCGTTAGTTAATCGTGATAAAACCGATAGTTTTCTAAAGTCTAATTTTTCGAGCAATTCAAAATTACCAGACAAACGAATGAGGTTATAGAGTTCTTTTGAATTGTTTAAAACTTTAGCAATTTCACGAATTTCTGTACGCTCATTTATTTCTGAAATTTGTTGAGTAAAAACCTCTTTATTATTCGTGTCAAATTTGAATAATACATCCTTAATTTCTTCTATCTCCTCTTTTATTTCTTCAGGTTTTTTAAACAGATTTGAATAATGCTGCATCTCATCACCCAGCTCACTTTGCAACTCATTAAAGTAATCTTGATTGGTTTTATCAAACTCTTTCTGTATATCTGCAAAATCTACCACATAACCGTATTTATGGGTTTTGTAGGTTCTGTTTACACGTGTCAGTGTTTGTAGTAGGTTATGCGATTTTATCTTTCTACCTATATATAATTTCTTTAATCGTTTGGCATCAAAACCAGTCAATAACATATTGTAAACAAATAGAAAATCGAGCTTACCAACTTTAAAATCGGATACCCAATCTCTTCGGTCTTGTTTGGTGCCAATATCATGTAAAATAACCTGTGCTTTGTTTACTTTACTTTCTTCTTTTTTCTTGTTGCCATAACTAGCAGGTTCTTCTGCTGCTTGAAGTAAATGAGATTCTGATTTTTCAGCGTATTTATTTTGAAAAATCTCTTGCATCATTTTAGCTTGATCAGAAGAATCACAAACGACCATACCACCGATACTATTATCTCCCATAGAAATTCTAGCTTGTTCCATATCTTTAACAATATAGTCTAGCATAGGTTCTACAAAGCGATGGTCTGCATAGAGTTTCTTTTTATCAATATTACCCTGTAATACTTTTATATTTTCGAGTGCTTCTTGTAATACAAGTTTGTAATTGGTTTCAATTTCTTCACGAATTAATCGTAAGGTGTAACCATCTTTAATAGATAGATTGTAATAATATTTATGAATATAATCGCCAAATAAGGTTTTCGAATTATATTCTGAACCTAGTAATGGTGTACCTGTTAAACCAATTTTAATGGAATGTTTATCTGCCAATTCTAAATTCGCTAAAAAGCTACCTTTAGGATTATAACTACGGTGTACTTCGTCTAAAAAGAAAACACGTTGCACACTTAAATTGTAATCGTTATTTTTTATAACATCAGGATCGTCTTTAAACTTCTGAATATTTACAACGGTAATTTCTGCTTTTCCAGAACTGTTGTGTAAAACGCTTGTCGATTTAATGTCGCGACTAAATGCTTCTCTAGAATCTACTTTATGAACCACTAAACCACGTGCAGTAAACTCCTTTGCTGCCTGGGTTAATAAATCCAAACGATCTACAATAAAGTAAAACTTTGGAATGATATTATGCTTCTGAAAATAATGCGTGAGGTGTTTTACATTAAAATAAGCCAAAGCCGTTTTTCCAGAACCTTGTGTGTGCCAAATGATGCCTTTTTTAATACCGTTTTCCAACTTGTTCTCTATGGCTTTTGTAGCAAATAGTTGAGGATAACGCATAATATGTTTTTCTAGTCCATTTTCTTCTTCTACATAAGCAAAAGCATAACGTAAAATAAATTTTAAACGTTCGCGTTGAAATAAAGATGTTGCAATAGAATTAGTTGCCGTGTTCGGGTTTTTGTTAGATTGGTATTCTTTATTACTTTTTATACTAAGTAGATTAGTATCCTTTAAAACAAAGTTTTCATCTTCCTCTGAAAGAGGTTTTAGTAATGTTGTTAAATCAAAGGTTTCTTCTTCTCTAAAGTAATTGAAAGCTGGTTTTTTATAATTTGTGGTACTATAGAAAGCACCTTCCAGCATTTGTGTGTCTTCATCACTGTATTTCATGTTGTTAGAAAACACCATGAGTTGTGTTAGGTTGATAAACTTACGGAATTTCTTGTTTTGAAAACGTCTTTGCATACGTTTATGTTCATCTTGAACACCATTTCTGTTATTTGGCTTTTTCACTTCAATAAAAATTAAAGGCATACCGTTTATTAACAGAATAATATCTGGTCTAAAGCTTTCATCATCTTTATTGTATGGCAATTCTGTAACAACATGAAAAGAGTTGTTATCAAAATTTTCAAAATCAATTAGCTTAATTCCCGATTGGTCTATGAGCTTATTATAAAAGGCCCTTCCTAAATCCTCATTTTCTAAGGATATAGAAATATCATCATATATTTTTTGAATGTCCTTATCTGATAGCTTTGGATTTATTTTCTGAATTTGTTCATCAAAAACAGATCGAAATATATTTGTGCTTTCGTCCCATGAATTAGTTTTTAATGACAGATACTTATACCCTAATTGGATTAGATGTAATATAGATGGTATCTTAACTCTAGAATCTTCGTTGAATATCATACATAATAAAGCCTATGTTTCAAACATAAGCAAATTGGTTCATAATTTTATTGTCAACTAGGGATAATTCTAAGGGATTTTAAAGATATAAAAAGAAAGAAGAATTTATCAAAAAACATTGTAGGAAAATTAATTTAACAGATGACAAGTTTTCTTTAATCAGAAAAATTTAAATCAAAAACGGACAACATATAATCAACCAAGTCCTCCCCATCATTTAAATTCGTTCCCTCCAAGAAATTACCACAAACTATATCAAGTCCTTTCTTACCAAGATTTTTTGTCTTTGCATTCCAGTCTTCAAAACAAGACTTATCTGGATAAGCAAGAATTTTTCGTCCTTTTAATGGCTTCAACATATCCTCTTTAAGACCCGATTTAGAGCCAGTAGCCATCCAAATATAACATGGCATAAAGATGCTCATAATGACCGCTGTTTTTTCTGCTTCTACAATAGCTATTGTTTTATAACTATTATCGATTAGAAGATGCAAACCAAACAAGCATTGCCGTAATACAAAAGCCGAATTGTGTGTTACATCTGTATTACTTTCTGATTTATATTGCAATCCTTGACTACAATCCGAGTCAAAACTACTGCTTTTTAACACTTTATGCATCCAATTTATATGAGAATATGGTTGCTTTACCCTACTGCCTGTGTGAGCCTCATATAACATTACCTTACCTGCTTTTATTCTCATTAATTCATCGATTTGCCAAAAAATAGTTGCACCATTCCAATGATTAGAAGTACAAATAAAATAGCGTTTAACAGCTGCGATTACATCTACTCTATCAAACTTAGTCTTAAGGTATTTTACAAAATTATTATTCTCATAATTATTAGCAAAGTCCTTAATAACTCTATCATCATGAAAGCTTGGTCTAATAATCTTAGTTGGGAATTCTGAAATATTAACTAAAGGCATATTTCCTTTTGGATTTTGGTGATACCCACACTTAGATTCCCTATCACATCTTCCTATATATGGCTCTAAATAATTAAAGGATATATTATCAATATATCTTACCAAGGTTCGTTTTGAACAGTTAGGGCATTGAAATTTTTTACTAGTTCTATCTAAAGAATATTTATAATTACTCATGTATTTTAAATTTAATCGTAATTCGTAAAATTCGTAACCACTATATAGCTTACGTTCTTTACGAATTACGAATCGTTTGTTTAAAAAAGTTTCTCATATAAAAATCGCAATGCATCTTCATCTGAAAATTTTACTTTCTTTTTCTTTTTAAATTTGGTATTTTAATACTGTAATCTTGCTTTAACATATTATACAGCCTACTCCTTTCCTGCGAGGAAAGTGACTGACTAACTGTATATACTGTTTCTGCAGTCATTAAAAAAACTATGCTATTTTCTTTAAATTATATCTAATTGTGCCTTCGCTTACACCAAGTTCTTTTGCAATTAAAGTATTTGAAAGCCCATCATTTTTCAACTTTAATATCTGAGTATTTCTATCGTCAACACCATGCATGTCAAACTTTCTTAAATGTTCTTCCTCTGAGGAATAATCTATAAACTCAAACATCAAAAAGTTAATTGGCTGAGCAATACGGCACATTATCACGTTGTTCTCATGATATATTTTTTCAGTATTTCGTTGTTTAATCTGTTTTAAATAACGAACATCAGGCTCCGAGGCACTTTCCCCAATTGCAAAAGCACTATCACAAAAGTTCATAAGCATCTTACTACCTGCTAAATCATTTTTGGTGATGGGATTAGAGGCGTTTCGTTTTGGGGTGTGGGCTAAAACTATAATGGTAACTCCGTAAGTACGATTTATCTTTTTTAGATGCTTCATAATTAATAAAGCATCCTTAGCGCGTTCATTATCACTTTTAAGAAACGTGATATTATCGATAATCAGAACTTCGGCTTTATGATCCTCTATGACAGAAGAAAAAGAGTGATTTAAATAATCTTCAATACAATCAAACTCTTTAGGAAGTTCGAGATCTGGATTTATTTCGGCTCGTAAAAAATTATCGTGAAACACATAATGGTTTTGATAATTTTCTGAATATCGCTTCTCAAATTGTTTATCGGACAATTCAAAATCTAAATAAGCTACTTTTTTTGAACCTACTTCTAACCTAAAACCATTGATAGGTTTACCTGAACTAATACTATCAGCAATTTGAACAGCAAGAATAGATTTTCCTACATTAGTATCTGCAAAAAGCACTGAAACTTCACCTTCGAACAAAAACTCTCCGAACAACATTTTAGGAATAGGTCTAGCTTTAGCTTCATCCACCCATGTATTAGCTCGTTTAACGATAAGGCATCCTGACTCTTCATTAAGACGTTCTAATTTTTTCTCATCTGCTCTAGAAGCTTCCAAAAAGCTTCCTAATTTTTCTATGACAATCTCCATTATAGCAGAATATATTTTGGAACTGATTTCTCTCTGATGTATTCTGATATTGATACACCTAATTCTTGAGCCGCTGCTTCAATTTCTACATAATCCAAATCGGAAATTCGAAGAGTAATAATTTTTGTTTTTTTACGCATAATAAATTTGAGTTTAACGTCTGTTGAATGTCATTCTCAAAATCGAGTGTTTGACATTCAAAACAGGCTTATTTACAAACGTAAAATTATAACATTCAATAAATTAACTATGAATTTAGAGTTCAATGAAGAGCACAAAGGAGTTCAAATTTGACATTTATAAGTCAAATTTGAATGAATCAGTTCAAAAAAAATTTAAGCTTAATTTTAGACGTCTAGGTCTAATATTTTAGAGGAGTATTTTAACATTCTTCCATCATGTGCTTTATTGATAAAAGCATAAGGGTTATGTAATTTTGAGATTGATATTTGGAAGTTTATTTTAATAAATTCCATAAAACGTTTAGGCTTTGTATCTATCTTTTTCGTTTTAATAAGGGCACAATATAAACTAGAAATATTTGCTTTTTCATCGTCTGTAAGATTATCAATAGTAGTATAGATATAATGAAATAATGTATTGTCAGCAGTTATGTCGCGAAACTTGTCGTGAATATCATTAATATAGCCTGTTTTCCCAAAATCTTCACTCTTCTCAAAATTAAATTTATCGTTTAATTCTATTAAAATTTTTAGATTAATATAACGTTTAAAGGCTTTACTTAAAACCTCATTGACCACTATGAGCTCATTATTAAAAAACTCGATATTCCCAAGAAGATATTCCATAAGAATATTTTCGTCTTTAGAAAAATTCTCTGCCATAGCATTTAAACCAAACTTCACCATAGGCATTCGTCCAACTATACTATGGTGATCTATGTCGTTAGCTGTCTTTTCAACCTTAGTTAACACAATATTCTTAAGTTTCAAAGCTATAAATATTTCATTAAAATCCTCTAAAGCTAAATCGTATATTAACTCTTTTTTTCCAAAAGATTTATTTTCAAATGGAACGAAAAAATCAAAAAGTCCTTTTCTAATATATGAAGCATAGTGCTTTATTATGAAATTAAAAAAATCAAGTTTGAATAAACGTGTAGGCTTCAATTTAATATTAATTTCGTTTATATCGAGATCTATTTCGTTACTATAAATGAAAACTCCTTTTTTAATAAGAAGATCAAGAAAATCCTCAGGACTCTCAAACGATTCAAGTTCTTCTTTATTTGTGATATTAAAAAAATTCATAACCTCTATTCTTTAAAATATTTTGAAAAATCCTCAGGAAGTTCTGCATCAATATCTCTTAAATACTTTTCAAGAGCATCCATAGTATTATGACCTGTAATTTGCATTAAAGCACTTTTAGCTTCATAGGGAGTTTTGTCCTCTCGAAGTGAACGGTATAATTTAGTAACATAAGTATGTCTAAAACTATATAACCCATGATCCTTTCCTAAACCTAATTTGTCTTTTACTTTTTTAAATTGTTTCGTAAAATAATCCCTTTTATTATCATCTTCAATAATCCATTCATCAGCGATTCCCTCTGGTGTAAATAAGCTTAAAGAATGATCCTTACCTATCAAATCAGGTATAGCATCTATTAAAATCTGTGGGATTATTTTAATCTTAACTGCTTTGTTTTTAGCACGTATATACATTTTGGCATCTGCAACGTCAATATCGCCAACTTTCAGCCTACAAATTTCTATAGGTCGTAAAAAGCCATAACAAATAAAATGAACGAAGAGCAATAAGGTTTTATCGTTCTCTTCAAGATAAGTAAAGATGTCATCTTCCACAGAGGATTTATAAGTTTTATTTCTTTCTGGATTAGACTTTAGAATATTTATCTTTTTAACAAAATTCTCTATTACAATCTCATTATCATATAGAACCTGAAAGAGTGAAGAAATATCCGTACGAGAGTTATTCCTATTTCTAGCACTTGTATTAGTCAACACTTCATTTAAGAAGTCAATAACAATTTTCTTGTTAATAACCGAAATATCTTGTGTTTCCTTTATCTTATTTATTTTCAGCCACTTTCTAAATTGATTAATACGACTTTTATAACGCGAATATGAGTTAGCTTTAAGGGTATTAACTTTTATATGCAATGCTTTATCAAAAGCTTCTTGAATTGTGGTTTTGACTTCCTGAGAAATTGGCTCAGCGATTGGTTTATTGACGGAATTCACTTTAGAGACAGGCTTAAATGAAAAATCGTTGCCTTGCTCTAGCATTTCTGAAATAACTTCACTCAGGTCTTTGTTATCATCATAGGGATTATACCCACGATCTAAGATAAACAGCAATGCCTTTTTTAATTGAGTAAGGATAATAGTGCGTTCTTTCTTCGTTCCATGAACATTAGCTCCACCTTTTATATTAGGTTGTCTTTTTAATTTATGTGTTTTAGGGTCTCGATAGGAATAATAAATATACCAAGCCTTAGAAAGCGCTTTTTTCTGTTCTGCTTTATTAAGCGAAGACCATTTGGAGGCATCGACTCCTCCTGTATAAATTTTAGGTTCTGAGTAGGTTAATTTCATTGGGCAATCGTGTACTCTATCGTGTACTGCACGCAAAAATAAGGAAAAAGTAGACATAAAAAAACGGATTGTGAGAACACAATCCGTTGATTTTACTGGGCTTTCGCCTTGTAGCGGGAACTGGACTCGAACCAGTGACCTTCGGGTTATGAGCCCGACGAGCTACCTACTGCTCTATCCCGCGATGTTAATCAAAAAACGATTTTCTTAGCTTTTAACTTTCGGTTCATAATGCCGACATATCGTTTTGGGACTGCAAAGATAATACTTTTTTTAGAATACCAAAATATAAACTAAAAAATAACGCTCAAATTAAAAATTAATTTGAGCGTTACTATATCTATCACTTAATTTCCATCTTCTTCCTCTGCATCTAATGTTGCTAATGCGCTATTTTTATTAACGTCATCTAAGTCAAAATCCACAATATTTGGAAACTTCTCCTTCAACGCAGCAAAGTTGCCCTTAAATTGATTCTGACCTAATAGTAATGTTTTTAGATTAGTCAATTGTGCTAGTTCGCTTGGTAACTCACCATAAAATGCATTATTTGATAATACTAATTCTTCTAATTGTGCTAATCCTCCTATTGTTGAAGGTATTGTTCCTAGTAATCTGTTATCGAAAACGCTTAAAACTTTTAAGGATTTTAAACTAGATAAATTAGACGGAAGATGACCTATTAGTTGGTTGCTACTTAATATTAAGCTTTCTAACTTTGTAAGGCTCCCTATAGATGAAGGAATCTCACCAACAAGGTCATTATTAAATAATTCTAATGATTTTAATTTCGCCAAATTTCCAATATCAGAAGGAATTTTACCGCTAAATACATTAGAGAATAATTTTAACTCTTCTAAGTTAATCATACTCACTATCGTATGTGGCAATTCACCTCCTATTTTATTGAAAGATAAATTAAGAGATTTTAAATGTGTTAATTTTGAAATTGATTCTGGAAGTGTCCCATTTAAACCATTAAAACTTAAATTTATGGCTACAACATTTTCATCTTCTATGGTTATGCCAAACCATTTTGAAACTGGTTGGTCTAAATCCCAAGATTTAGTCCAAGAATCCCCATTGGTTGCAGTGTATAAATCTACAAGTGCTGTTTTTTGATCTTTAGAAACTTCTGCAAAAGAGAATATTGAAATTAAGCAAAATACTAGTGTTATTTTAAGTGTCTTCATAGTGGTTGATTTTTTGTGGAGGGACACAATAACAGTACGAATATAACCACTATCACCACGAACTGCAAATTTTTTCGACGAACTACATTCTAAAAAACACAAGTATCTAAAAATAAGAGAGTTAAAAACTTCTACTGTTCTATGTTCTGAGATTCAAAACTTACAATTTCCTGATTGCTTATAGTTATTGAAAGTTGAATGGGATTACAGCAGATTTCGCAATCCTCAATATAGCTTTGACGACTTTGAGACAAATCAATCAACATAGAGATTTGTTCCCAACAATAAGGGCACTGAAAAAAATGTTCTTCCATTACATTTATAACTCAACATTTAATAACTCACCACTAATTTGAAGCACCTCTAGCTCAGATAGTTTTGCTGAAAACTTAGCTTGATTTCGACTTAATTCAGCATTAAGTAAATTTACTTGTGCTTGCCTAAACTCAATAGAATTAACTTGTCCGATTTTGAATTTTTCTTGGGTACGATCAAAATTATTCTGAGCCGTTACAATATTCTTTTCCTGAATATTATAAATTTCTAGTTTATTTTGGTAATTATCCCAAGCATTATTAAAGTCACGTTCTATACTGAGTAAAATACTTTCTTTTTGAAGCTTTTGCGTTTCAAGATTTATCTTAGCGTTCTTTACTCTTGTTATAGTTGATCCACCATCAAATAAATTCCAACTTAAGTTTACACCTGCTGATAATCCTGTATTTGTTGAAATTGCTAAAAGCGCTACGGCGTTATTATCATTCTTATTCCAACCATAAGTACCCGATAAACCTATAGTTGGTAAATATGCTGATTTACCTGAATTAATATCGAGCTCACTAATTAAAATATTTTTTTCAGTTTGAAGCAATGCGACATTACGCGTTTTTGCTTTTTCCAATAAACTATTTTTTTCTAATTGAAGCGTAAACTCTACTTCCGTCTCAACATTAAAATCATTAGAATATGTTTCTCCTAAAACGAATTTTAAGTCGCGCTTAGCCGTTTTTATATCTTGCTTTGTATTAATAATATTGATACTATCTGTGTTAATATCTACTTCCGCATTTAGCACTTCTAACTTGGTATTTTGACCGTATTCAAACTGATATTCAGCTCTAATCAATCTATCCTTCGTATTATTCAGTGTTTCTTCTAAAGCATTCAAATTATCAGAAAGCTGAGCCACATTATAATACACAGAAAATAACTGAAGTATGGTTGTTTCTATAGTTTGCCTAGCTTGTAATTCTGATAGTTGGTATTGCTCCTTTAATCGTTTATAATTATAACGTCTACCTAAGCCATCAAATAGTATATAATTCAAACTCAAACTGGCGTTATAATTAGAACTTTCGGCACCATTTAAAAAAGCATCTGGTCTTCCATCTGAAAATTCAGCTTCAGTATTATCCAAATTATAGTTTGCACCTGCACTACCAGTAAGGGTTGGCAGAAAGCCTGTATTAAGAATATTGGTATTATTCTCAGCAACTGTAACCGCATTTTCTGCGATTTTTACTCCGTAATTATTATCTAAAGCTATAGAAACGGCTTGTTCTTTGGTTAAAACCTCTTGTGCTTGCAAACCAAGACAGCATGCAAAAAACAAAATGGTAAGTTTGCTTTTAGTGATCATTTGCTTCATTTTGTTCTTTTATGGCACGTTCTACTTCTTCTTTGGTCACCTTATTTCCTGTAGCCAACCATTTGCTATTCTGTTTGATACTGTTACTAAATGATAAAAATAAAGGTAACACCAACAACGTTAAAACAGTAGCATAAGCAATTCCGAAAGAAATAGAAATTGCCATTGGTTTTAAAAACTGTGCTTGTCTACTTTTTTCCAATAGTAAAGGGGCTAAACCTGCAACAGTCGTTAATGACGTTAAGAAAATAGCTCTAAAACGCGACTTTCCGGCTTCAGATAATGCCAAATCAAAAGTCATCCCTTCTTTTAAATTACTATTAAACTTTCCTATCAGAACCAAACCATCGTTCACCATAATACCAATTAAAGCAATAATTCCTAAAAGCGATAAAATATTAACCTGAAATCCTAACAACCAATGTCCCCAAGCTACTGCTGTTAAACTAAATGGAATCAGCATTAAGAGTAATAACGGCTGTGAATAACTTCTAAATGTAAATGCAATAGTGATATATATTAATAATAAAATAACTGGACCAGCAATTGCCAACGAGCCCGTTAATTTATCTGCTTCACGATTTTGCCCTTCAAATGAGGCATTAATAGTTGGATATTTAGATTGTAATTGAGGAATAAAAACCGTTTTTATATCATCTAAAATATCTGTATTACTTGTACTAGGATCTTTTAAATCGGCATAAACCTGGATTTCTCGTTTACCTTCTAAGTGATTAATTGCCACATCTCCTCTTGCAATACTATAACTAGCTATATCTTTTAGAGCCACACGCTCACCTGTTGGTGTTACAATTCGCATGGCATCTAAATCGTTAATAGAACTTCTGTTTTCTCTATCATAACGTACCCAAACTTTAATTTCATCTTGTCCACGTTGAAAACGTTGTGCTTGTGAACCAAAAAATCCTGAACGTATTTGAGCCATTACGGTTCTTAAATCGAGACCTAATAAATAGGCACTTTCTTTAAGTTCTAATCGTATCTCTTTTATACCAGCAGGATCATTATCTCCGATATCTTTAAGCAATGGGTTAGTTTCCAAGTACTTTTTCAGTTCTATTTTAGCAGCTTTTAATTCTTCAATATTATTACTTAATAAAGATACGGATACAGGACTTCCTCCAAAATTACCTCCAGAGCCATAGATAAGACGCTCTGTTCCAATTACAGGACCTACCAATTCTTCTAATCTATTGGTAATTAGGTCGGCCTTTATTTCATCTGGTCGTTCTTCTCCTGGTAATAGGTTAATTCTTAGTCTTGCGTTAGAACTGTTTCTGATATCAACTATCGTATTTTCAAACAATTGTTTTCCAGTCCCTTTTAGATATTTCTCCGTCAATTCTTCATTAACGATAAATGATTTTTCTTCAATCAAGGAAATAATAGAATCAGTAATTTTCACATTAGTTCCTGCTGGCATTACCAATTCAATATTAGCAGAATCACTAGCTACTCTCGGGAATATAGTTACTCCAATAACACCTCCACCAAGTGAACCAAGGGTTAATATCAATAGGGCAACAAAAATACCAAGTGATAAAATCTTAAAGTTTAATACAAAATTTAAAGTTGGCGTATAAACTCTATCTCTTAAAAAAGACATGAAACGATCTCCACCCTTATTCATAAATCTCATAAATGAGAAAAACCGTTTTATCTTAGAAGGATTTTTATTTTCTTTCTGAGCTCTTAATGCCTTAGAATGCGCTAAATGCGCGGGTAGAATTATAAGCGCTTCTATTAAAGAAACGATAAGCGTTAAAATTACAATTACAGCAACCTCACTAAAAAATTCACCAATTCTACTATCTAAAAAGAAGAATAATGAAAATGCCAAAACCGTAGTAATAATTGCTGATACCACTGGCGGAATAACTTCCATTGTACCATCTATCGCAGCTTGAATTGGTGTTTTACCTTTTTCGTAATGCTGATAAATATTTTCTGCAATTACAATGGCATCATCTACCAAAATCCCAATAACGATAATCATACCAAAAAGTGATAAGACATTAATGGTAACATCGAATTGAGAGGCAAAAATAAACATACCCAAAAACGAAATTGGTAGTCCAAAAGCAACCCATAGCGCCAATCTTGTATTTAAAAATACAGATAAAAACAGTAATACCAATAGCATACCTGCTATAGCGTTTTCAGCCAATAATTGTGTACGTTGTTTTAAGGTAATAGATCTATCATTAACGACTTCTAGTTGTACATTGTTATACATCTGATTGTAACCCTCAATGTATTCATTTACTTTATCCGCTGAAGAAATTAAATCCTCATTATTAGTACTGGTAATAGCAATATTTACGGCTAAATTCTGATTAAAATAAGTCGCATTTGGCGTTTCAGAAAAACGATCTCGAACAATTGCCACATCTTTTAAACGAATTACTTTGCCATCAGAAGAGGCTCTAACAATAATATTTAAAAGCTCATTACCATAATACTGTCTATTATTGGCTCTAATTAAATACTCTTCAGCAACTGTTTTTACATTTCCTCCTGTCACTAAAATATTAGCATTACTCACTGCTGAAGCCACCTCTTCGAAGGTTAGATTATAAGCCAATAGGTCTATTTCATTAACCGCTATTTCAATTTCCTCTTCAGGAAAACCAGATAATTCAATTTGAGAAATTCCTTCAATTCCTCTTAAATCTGTTTCCACTTGCCGTGCCAATTGCTTCAAAGTTACCAGAGGAATATTTTTTCCGCTTATGGCAAAAGAAATCGTTTCTCTTACAATTTCTTGCTTTGAAACAACCAAAGGCTCCATACCTGTAGGGAATGATGGTACGCGATCTACCGCATTCTTAACTTCTAAAAGCATGAAGTCTATATTCTCCCCTTTATCAATCTCTACGGTTATAGATCCACTATTTTCTAACGACGTAGAAGTAACTCTATCAACACCTTTTAAACCTTTTAGGTTATCTTCAATCTGAAGTACAATTCCTTCTTCTATTTCCTGAGGTGAAGCTCCAGGATATGTAATACTAACAGTAATAATTTTTGTTTCAGTAAGTGGAAAGAAAGATGACTTTAAAGACAAAGCCCCAATTATACCAAAAATAACAAATGCAAGAATTAATACATTTACTGCAACATGATACCTTATAAAATATTCAATTATTTTTCTCATTATTGAATAGAGTCAGAGGTTTTATCACTATTACTTGCTGCTTTCACATGCATACCAGCGTAGGCACCAGGAACTGGTTTTCTTAAAATTATAGTTCCGTTTGGAACGTCTCTTAAAACGACACTTGTATTAGAAAAATGGGCTGGTCTTACCGCAATAACATCAAGTAAACTATCTTTAATCACATATATTTCTTGAGTATCTAACAATAAGTTTCTGTCAATTTCTATTGCGTTTTCAACTTTTTCAGCATTTAAATTAGCTTCAAGATACATTCCTTCCTTAAGATCCGAATGTTCAACTGCAATATAAGCCGTTATGGTTTGTGTGGTTGCATCTATACTTCCATTAACACGCGACACTTTACCTTCATACGTTTTAGTATTATCTAAACTAGTTAAAGTAACGCTCTCACCCACTTTTAGAACATCAGCAAAAGACTTGCTAACTGCGACTTCCATTTCGTAAATTGAAGGATTTATAAACTCACCTAGTTTCTGACCATTTCTGACTAAAGTTCCTTCTGTAACTAAAGCCTCTGTCAAAATCCCTGAGAATGGTGCAATAATTCTATATTTTGTTAAACGTTGTTCTAGGTTCTTTACATTGTAAAAAGCACTTACAATGCCACGACCAGTAATGAAGTAGTTTTCTTTTTCGCCTGAAATTTCTGGTAATTTTGGAGTGGTTTTATTTAAATCAAACCCATTTAAATAGGTTTGCCATTTTTGAAACACCTCGGGAAAATCTAAACGTAAATCTGGCATTATAGCCGCAATACTATTATACAAGTCACTTTTAGCAGATTGTACACTCGCATAATACTCCGAAGCATCAATACGAATTAATGTTTCACCTCTATTGAATTTCTGACCTGGTTTGAAAAGCTTTGACCCTGTTTTAAATAATCCTTGAACTTCAGAATACAACTCAACACGTTGCAAAGCCGTAAGGTTTCCGTTTGCAGCAATCACAATTGGTATCGTTGTGTTTTTTACGGTATCTACAAGTACTGTTTTAACCACTTTAGGGATAACAGGTTTTGGTTTGTGTTTATTATCTATAAGATAATTAGCAAAAATGAATGCACCTATTATTAATGCAACTCCTAAAACGGATAAAATAATTTTTCTTAACATAAGCTCCTTGGTCGTCAATTATTTACAAAGCTAACTTTATAGCTAATTGAAGCCGTTAAAAAAATCTTAATTATTCTTAAGAAATAGCATCTAGGTCAAACTGAACAGCCTCCCAGTCTTCCATTAATTTCCCTAAGGATTTTTTATTTTTCTGATAACCATCAAAAAACTTAGGATCTGAAGCTGTTTTATCGTAATCTGTTGCCAATCTTAAATCATCAGCTTTAATATCTTTTTCCAGTTGATTAATTTTAGATTCAATATTGCTCAACTTATTATTTAAAGACTTTAATTTCTTTTGATCTTCGTAACTCTGCTTATTGCTTTCTTTTGGTTTGTCTGCTATAACCGTTCTTTTTTCAGCTTCTCTTAAGTTTTCGAGATTACGTTGCTCTAAGTAAAAATCAATATCACCTAAATATTCTTTAATATTCTGATCTTTAAATTCATAAACCGTATCCGTCAACCCCTGAAGGAAATCTCTATCGTGTGAGACTAATATTAAAGTCCCTTCAAATTTCGTCAACGCTTCTTTTAATACATTTTTAGATTTGATATCTAAGTGATTTGTTGGCTCATCCATAATAAGGACATTTAATGGCTGCAACAACAACTTAGCCAAAGCTAAACGGTTTCGTTCACCACCAGAAAGTACTCTCACGTATTTTTCTGCTTCTTCACCTCTAAATAAGAACGATCCTAAAATATCACGAACTTTACTTCTATTGGTTTCATTTGCCGCATCAATCATAGTATCTAAGACTGTTTTATTACCGTCTAAATACTCAGCTTGGTTTTGTGCGAAATAACCAATTTGAACGTTGTGCCCTAGATTTAATTTTCCTTCGTGCTTAATTTCACCAACAATAATCTTGGCTAAAGTTGATTTCCCTTGTCCGTTTTGCCCAACAAAAGCCGTTTTAATATCTCTAGGAACTGCTAAATTCACATTATGCAATACTTGCAAGTCACCGTATCGTTTAGACACATTTTCCAATTCTACAACCACCTTACCTGGCGTAATAGACACCGGAAACTTTAAAGACATTACACTATTGTCATCTTCATCGACTTCAATACGATCTATCTTATCTAATTTTTTAATCAGCGATTGTGCCATCGTAGCTTTAGACGCTTTAGCTCTAAATTTTTCAATAAGCTTTTCAGTTTGCTGAATTTGTTTCTCTTGATTTTTTTGAGCAGCCAATTGCTGAACCTTCATTTCTTTACGTAAAACCAAAAACTGAGAATAAGGCTTATTGTAATCGTAGATTCTACCTAGTGAAATTTCAATTGTACGATTGGTAACATTATCTAAAAACATCTTATCGTGAGATACAATAACAACTGCACCTGTGTACCCCTTTAGGAAGTTCTCTAACCAAATAATAGATTCAATATCTAAGTGGTTAGTTGGCTCATCTAAAAGTAACAAATCATTATTTTGAAGTAATAGTTTCGCTAATTCAATACGCATTCGCCATCCACCAGAAAAGGTGTCGGTTAGCTTATCAAAATCTTCACGCTTAAAACCTAAACCTTGAAGGATTTTTTCAGTTTCACCTTGATAATTATAACCACCTAAAATTTCGTATTGGTGTTGTATATCATTCAAATCAACCATTAATTGATGATAGGTCTCACTTTCATAATCTGTTCGCTCGGCTAACTGCGTATTAATCTCTTCTAGCTGCGTTTCACATTTTTTAATTTCTTTAAAAGCTTGGTAGGATTCTTCTAGAACAGTTTTACCTAAATCAAAGTCAATATCTTGCTTTAAAAAACCGATTCTCATATCTTTATCAGCGGCAATTTGACCTGTATCTTGCTCTTGTTCTTTAGATAAAATCCGAAGCATTGTAGATTTCCCTGCCCCATTTTTACCTATTAAACCAATACGATCACCAAGACCGAGTTTAAAAGTAATTTCTTCAAAAAGATACTCTCCTTGAAATGATATTGAAAGATTATGGATATTTAGCATAAGTTTTTTGAATAACACAATTGCCTTTTACGTGACAATTGTTACAGTGCATCAGTTATATTATTTTATCTTCGCAGTGTCTTAGAAAAATGCAAAAGTAAAGGTTTTAGTTATGATTAGAAAAGGAATGAAACTTTATAGTATTCTTTTTGGTGTATGTCCAAAATGTCATCAAGAATCCATGTACCAGAATAAAAACCCTTATATACTTTCTGAAGTTATAAAAATGGAAGAAACGTGTTCGCATTGTAAGACAAAATACGAAATAGAACCTTCATTTTTCTATGGTTCTATGTATGTTAGTTATGGTGTTGGTATCGCTTTTTCTGTAGCTGCATTTATTATTAGCTATAATATGTTGGGATCTTCATTAACTATTGCTTTTATCGCAATTATAGTTACCTTAATTGGGTTTATGCCAGTTATTATGCGTTTATCTCGTAACATCTGGATTAATCTTTTTATGAGTTATAATAAAGAATTAGCGGAAAAATCGGATGTAAAAACGACAAAGCATTAATCACTACTTAAAACGGTTGACATCAATTTCAGCATCTAAAATTTCATTATTTTCTATAAAATTAAATAGCATATTAGCAACGTAAGGTGCTATCATTACACCTCGTGTCCCCAAACCATTAAGCACATAAAGATTATTGTGTTTTATATGTCTTCCAACTAATGGTCTTCTATCTTTTACTGTTGGTCTTACTCCGGCAACGTGATTAACAACTTGGAAATCGCATTTTATAAATGTTTTTAATTTTGAAATCAATTCCGCTTTCGCTGATTCTGTTGGTGTATTTGATTTGTCATCGTTATTGTATGTTGAACCAACATTATACAAATCATCACCTAATGGAATAATAAATACAGACGATTTTATAGCATAATCAATTTTTAAATCTGGCGCTTTTATAGTTAATATCTCACCTTTAGAACCGGTAAGTGGGATCGTATTGAAATACGGATTATGTTTTACTCCAAAACCTTCAGCAAATACAATTTGTTCTGCTTTTAGATTTTCATAATGAATAGCATCGTCTTTAAACTGAATATTATTATGAATAAACGATCGCTCTTCTAAGCTATTATCCTTTTTTAGGCGATTCTTGTAACTCGTAATTAGCATTTCGGTATCTAATCGTCCGGCATGTAATACTTCACCAAATCCATAAGGTGCATCAATTTCAGGATTATCATTTTTAATAAGCTGAAGTGAAAGATAAGATTCTAAAGACGGTTTGTCTGATGCTGTAAACCACTTATTTTGCTCTCCTATAGACGTAAAACGTCTTAATATTCTGAGCTTATAATCTATTTTTATATTTAACTCGCTTTCAATTTTAGAATATAAAGGCAATGCTAGTGCTAATTGCTCTTTCGCTTTCCATACTTCTGAAAACCGTTTTAGAACAACTGGATTATACAATCCTGCAGCAACTATAGAAGACTTCTGAGAGTCATCATTAAATACTACAAACGTCTTATTATTAGCCTTTAATTGCTCGCAAAACGAGATGCTAGCCAATCCGCATCCTACAATGATATAATCTACTTCTTTCATTATAGCAAAAGTAAATAAATGTTTATCATTCCTGCGAGGTGAGGAATCTAATTTTAGTCTTTATCTAAAGATTCCTAATTTCGCAGAAACAACAACAAAAAAACGCCCACTTAATAAGTGAGCGTTTATATATTTTATGTTAAAGCTAACTAGTAACTCCACATATCTTGTTCAAAGTTTCTAATCTTGTCTTTGATACGTTCTGATTCTAAAAGCTGCATTAATGCATTTTCTGCAACATACTCCTTTACTTCTCTATCACCATAAACATTTTCTTCTTTGTAGATTGATCCACTAAAGCGTCTGCTGTTTAATAAATGATCGAAAGATAATGGCACAGCGCTATTCTTGTTATTGAAAGCTTTCGCTTCATGAAGAATATCTCTGATTTCTGGGAAAAACACCCAAAACAAACCGATAGGCTCTTTATTAGATTCATCATCAGAATCAATAAAGTTTACATCTGGTGCTGCTGGCGCAATACCTAAGATACGAAACTTTAATTCTCCTTGACGCTTATCAAAATACCAAAGTCCTTTTACTAAGTAAGAATTAATATCCGCAGGACCAATTTCTCTACGAATCTTGTATTCTTCTGGCACTAAAGCCGTATCAGTAACACCTTCAGCATTCATCCAATCAATTCCAACATCGGTAATTCGTTCCATTACTAAAGCAGGAGCTAAATCTTCCATAGTACGTTCTTCAGTAAAATATGAATCCGCATATACTTTTGGAATTGTTCCATCATTGATATTTTGCATTAGCACCATATACAATGATTTTCTATCATCACCTAAATTGTCTTCAATAGGAAAGTATAAAGGAAAATTAGCACGTTCGTCTAAAACAATCTTTTCCCAAGTCATTTTAGAAAATAAAATATCTCTATCTCCGACATATCCATATTCTAAAGGCTTGTCGTTATCTAGAAGTAACTGTGCTTCAGTTTTCATACCAATTTCTTCCGGTATTTTTGCATTTAGGATATTAGCCTGAGCAAACATACTGTTTGCAGCTAATACACCTAATCCTATACATAAAAAGCTTTTTAAATTCATCTTATTTTTATTATAATTTGGGATTTTCTTTTAATAATGATTGTTATTTTAACAACCTATTATTAGTTACTTACCTCAATAGTAATTGTTGAAACGCCTTTTAATTGGTAGCTAGAATTCCCTTGAATCTTCGCTTTAATATTAAAAATAGTAACGACATCACCTGCACGTGCTCTACCAATTGCTGATTTTGCTTGTGCATTCATTTTAGTACCAGCAACATTAACAGTAGGCTGTCCAGGTACTTTTACTTGGAACGATGTTACGTTGATTGGTAAGTCGAATACAAAATCATCTAATTTAGCACCAACAGTACCTATTTCTAGGTTACGTTTAGGTAATTTAACAAAACCGTCTTGACCTGAAATAGTACCCGTTGGTTTTGGAATATCTTTAATTCTGAATGTTTGTTGATCACTAACTCTATTTCCATCATCTAAGGTAGCAGATACATTAATTGTAACCTCTCTACCTGTTCCTGGATTCATAGTGTATTTACCAACACCAGAACCTTTAGATAAACCTGACCCACTAGCTGACACTTTATTATCTGGTACACCAGCAAAAGAAATTGTCATTGGGTTAGCAACACCACGATAAACAACGTTCATCTTATCCGCAGAAATAGTTGCAGAGTTTGGTCTTGGTACAACCACATAGTTAGCTACGATTGGAATTGGTAATTCCTTACCATTCTCAATAAAGGTAAATTCACCTTCAATTGAATGCTCTCCAACATTACCAACATTAAAATCTAACGTTGCTGCACCTGTTGAATCAATTGCATTTTTTAAATCAACTTCTTTACCTTGTACGACTAATTTAGTTGGAGGAACATTTGCATATTTTCCAATAACAACACGTCCTTGAAACTTTTCACCTGCGAAAAAAGCAGATTTATCAGCTAAGACAATTGCCTTATAGTTGTTAAGCGTTGTAGCTTCTGATAATGTGTTTCCTAAAAATAAGTTATAAAGGTTAGCTTCTGTTACTTTAACATCATTTTGCATTGCTGTTAACTTAGTATAAGATGCAATTGCTGGATAACCTTGAAAGTTATAATTTAACCAATCAATTTTCTTTCCATCCTTATTAATCTCTTGTGCTGTGCTAAACGTTTTTTCAAAAGTCTCACTTTCACCTCTATAAGCTTCATCTTTAGATAAGATAGCTTTAATGTCTGCTTTGTAATCATTAAGAGCAGCCATTACTTTGTCTCCTTCTTTTGTTAAACGATCACCAGTAAACCAAGCTTCATCAAGAATATCGGTTTTATCCATTGCTTCAAAAGGTAAATTACCTGTTTTAGGATCAATTTCATATTCTCCTGTTTTAAGTAAATCTATTTTTACTCCTTCAAGAAATTTGAAGTATTTATCTGAAGCAATTTGCACTTGTTGTGCTCTTGCTGCTGGGACACTAAATTCCTCAGGTTTTTCCTCACCTTTAGTCTTTAAATCTGTAAGCATCGCTTCATTTCTACTTCCTGTTGCTTCATTAGCATCAGCAAATTTCGCTTCCATTAATCCGAAAGCAGATAGTACTTCTTTGGACATATTCATTGCCATCATAGCAATAAATACCAAGTACATCAAGTTAATCATTTTTTGCCTTGCGGACTGTTTTCCTCCTGCCATTTCTAACTAGTTTTTAATTGTTAATAATTATGATTATAAAAACCAATTAATTTTTGTTCATTGCAGATAACATACCACCATATACACCATTTAAAGATGATAAGTTAGATGCTAAGGATTGCATTTGTTCTTTTAATTTAGTTGCATTTTCTACAGCTTCTTCGTTGATAGCAGCTTGACGATTTGCGCTATCTACTTGTACTTTATAAAGACTATTTAAAGATGCCATTTGAGCTGCTGCTAATGACATTTCTTCGCTATATTTCTTTTGAGACGCCATAGAATCAACTGTAGGAGAAATTCCTTTTGCTGCTCCTTCGAAGTTTTTAATGCTATCACCTAAGCTTGCCATAAGCGCACCATCAATTTTAGCATCTTTTAATAAGTTGTCTAATTTTTTAGATAACATACCTTCTGCATCTTTAGGCTCTTCTAAAGCTTTCTTTTTAGATCCTAATGTTTGACCACCTGCTAATTCTGGATAAACTAATGACCAATCTAAGTCATCACCTTGCTTCTCAAATGCTGATAGTGTAAATACAAGTGCTTCAACAATCATACCGATAGTAAGGATAAGGGATCCATAAGGCCAGTGTTGAATTTTGAATAATGCTCCAACAATTACAATTGCAGCTCCAAGTCCGTAGACCATATTCATTGTTGATAATTTCTTTTGTGCCATGATTTTAAGTTTTGTTTTTAAATGAGCTTGGTTGTTAATACTCATTTTGGATTAATATTAGGTTTAAGTTAAGTTTAATAAGTTTGAATTAATTTGTTGCAGCGTTTTTAGTTACTTCAGTTCCCATATAATCTTGAACTGTTCTAAAACCGATATAACTTCTTGCAGAATCAGCATATTCATAATCTCTAGAACTTACTTGCAAGAAATAAGCAACATCTTTCCAAGAACCACCTCTAACTACTTTACGTGCGTTGTTAGGATCATTTACATTTGGATTAATTGATGACGCAAATTCATAAGACGCAGGATCGTAAGAACCGTTTACCCATTCTGAAACGTTACCTGCCATGTTATATAAATTGAAATCGTTAGGATCATAAGAATCCGCTTCTACTGTATATAAAGCTTGATCGGCTGCATAATCACCTCTTAATGGTTTAAAGTTAGCCATAAAACAACCTCTGTCATTTTTAGTATAAGGTCCACCCCAAGGATACGTTGCTCCTTGCAATCCACCACGTGCTGCATATTCCCATTCAGCTTCAGATGGCAATCTGTAAGAGTTTACAAGCTGTCTTCCTCTTTTCTTTCTATCTGCATTATGATACAAAGTTCTCCACTGACAGAAAGCTTGCGCTTGCTTCCAAGACACACCAACAACTGGGTAGTCTCCATAAGCATCATGCCAGAAATAATCATTATGCATTGGCTCATTATAAGAGTATGCAAAATCTCTAATCCAAGCCGTTGTATCTGGATAAATCTCAACTTCTTGCTGAACTATAACTTCAGAACGTTTTAAACCTCTATCCTTGGCAGCTTTTTGAATATCCATATAAGTATACTGGAATTTAAATTGCTTTACATCCCAAGTACGTTGACCGTTATATGATTCTTCTAATGGTAAATACATACCATCCATCACTTCAGCATACAATTCATCTGGATAATCATCCGTGCTGAAATGCAACTTTGCATCGCGATTAATTTTTCTTTGCTCGTTACCATAGGTATTCACCATATAACTTTCGTAAGCGTTAAGATCTTCTGGATTTGCATCTAAATAAGCAAATTCTCCAATATCTCCACTTCCTGGTGTTTTCCCTTCTAAGTCAGCCATCTCAGCTAATTTTAACCTTAGAGTAGAATCTCTTACCCATTCTACAAACTGGCGATACTCACTATTTGTAATTTCAGTTTCATCCATATAGAATGCACGAACTGTGGCTGTTCTTGTTGGCGCGTCTTGTACTCCAGCTAAATCATCATCTGATTTACCCATAATAAAAGCTCCACCTGGCACCAATGTCATTCCATAGGGCTTTTCTGGATGCCATTTCTTACCTTGTACACCTACCAACTGTCCTCGATCTCCAGAATTACAACTGGCTACCATAACTAGTACTGTGGTTAGTAAAATAAACTTCTTAATATTCATAGTAACTCTAGGTTAAATTAGTCCTTATTATTTTTGAGGTCGTAAACATATTTATATATTTCCGAATAAACAACTTTTTTTATCTTTTTTTTGCACTTTACCCTGAAAATAAGCATTTCGTCGATTAAAAAAGTGTTAAAATCGGATTAAACGTTTATTTTAAAAGCTATTCTTCCGGTAAGCCTTATACCAACGCTCAGGTATTTCACCTTGAGTAGCATGCACATAATCGGAGTGCATGCATGGTAATAACGTATGCTTTTTTAATTTATTATTAACGTTTGGTAAAAAAGGAATTTCAATCCACCAACGACCTGTTTTTAAACTTTTGTAAAAAATTAATTCATCATCCTCTACCAAAACATTATATTTTTGGTAATGATTTTCATTGTGAAAATCGTCATCCTTAACTCTGCAATTTACACCTTCAATAAAATACCATATCATTTGCGCTATTAGCATTGACGTTGAGCTATCATTTTTAGATCCTTGGTATTCATAAATCCCAAACGATGACACTTTATTACTTATACCTGCGTATCTACTTATAGCACAAATTTCTTTTCCGGAAAAACCATTAGGTGAATACTTCTGATTTTCACTTACTTCAGAAGCTCTAACCGACTTTAAATCTACCGATACAATATGTGCATCTCGCATCAATGGCTCTACCCTACTGATGTCTCCTGATATTTCACCTAATCGATAGGCCTCAAAGTACAACTTTTCTATAAGATCTATTTCTTCTTGGGAGTTAAAATATGTTTGATAGCCAATTGTAGAATAATTAAATAGATTATAAGGCTCTTCTACAATGACTTTACCGACGTAACTATTATTCTTAATTGGAAGATTTGCATCACCCAAATCAAAATTACTATCGACACTTACCACATTCACCATTGGCATGAGAGAATCGTAGGCACGATAATTAGCGTATGTTAAATCTTGACTTCCTCCTATGATAATAGGAATGATATTTTTTTCTACTAAAACAGATATCGCCGTACGGATTGCGAAGTAAGTATCTTCAACCGTTTCTCCTGGTTCAATATCACCAAGATCTGCTAATGTTGTATGCCAGTTACCTGGAAACAACGTGTAGAGTGTTTTACGAATAGGGTCAAAATTCACATGAGCACCAATAAAATTGACGTCATTTCTATTTTCTTGAACTCCAATAATCGCCATTTGTACGTTTTCCAAATCTGGAACACCATTTTGACGAGAATGCACCTTAATTTTTTTCCCTAGCGCTTGTTGCGCTATTAGTTCATTATGAGCTAAAACCGCATCTGATACAGGCGTAAGGAAATTAAAATTCATATCCAATTATTTCTTTTTAGTTGTAGCTTTCTTCTTTGTAGCAGTTTTCTTCGTCGCCGTTTTCTTAGGGGCTTTCTTTTTTGCAACCTTCTTTTTAGGTGCGTTTTTTTCGAGAATCTCTTGCGCTTTCTCTAAAGTCATTTTAGTCACATCCACTGTTTTGGCTAACTCTACTTTTTGCTTGCCTTTTATAATGTTGTGTCTTCCCCATCTTGCTTTCTCTACTCTTACTCCTTCATCTTCCCAGTTATGGATAACCTTATCAATTTCTTTTTGAATTTTTCTTCAATCAAAGTAATAATATCCTCTTCAGATAAATTATCCCAATCGTATTTTTTATTCACATTAATAAACATGTTGTTCCATTTTATAAATGGCCCAAAACGTCCTTTACCTTTTGTAACTTCTATATCTTTATACATATATATCGGAGCATCTGCTTTTTCTTTCTCCTTAATATATATTAATGCTTCATCCATCTCTACACTCAACGGATCAACACCTTTTGGTAATGACACGAATTTTTTGCCAAACTTAACATATGGCCCAAAACGTCCATTATTAACCTCAACTTCTTCGTCCTTATAATGGCCTAATGCTTTTGGAAGCTTAAACAAGTCCATGGCCTCTTCAAAAGTTATAGAACCTAATTGTTGGTCTGGTGATAAACTTGCATACTGAGGCTCTTCTTCATCGTCAGGTTTACCTAACTGCACCAATGGTCCAAATTTACCAAGTCGTACTAAAACTGTTCGACCTGTTTTTGGATCTATACCTAATTCGCGTTCCCCAGATTCTCGTTCTGCATTTTCTTGTACATCTTCGACTTGTGGATGAAAGCCTTTGTAGAAATCCTTCATCATTTCACGCCAATCTTGCTTACCTTCAGCAATATCATCAAAACGATCTTCTACTCTTGCCGTAAAGTTATAATCTAGGATGCTTTCAAAATGGTTAACTAAGAAATCGGTAACAATAATACCAATATCTGTAGGTACTAATTTCCCCTTATTAGAACCGGTTTGTTCTGAAAGCGTGTTATCTTTTATCGTTTGATTTTCGAAAACTAATTGTTTGTAGCTTCTTTCATCACCTTCATTCGTTCCTTTTTCTACGTAGTTTCTATTTTGAATTGTAGAAATAGTTGGTGCGTAAGTAGACGGACGACCAATTCCTAGCTCTTCCAATTGCTTCACTAATGAAGCTTCTGTGAATCTTGCAGGCGGTCTTGTAAAACGCTCGGTTGCTGTGATGTATTTATTTTTAAGAGGTTCACCAACTTTTAAATCTGGTAAAATTCCTTCTTGTTCTGCGTCTTCATCATCTGTTCCTTCTAAATATACTTTTAGAAACCCTTCAAACGTGATGATTTCTCCATTAGCTGTGAATTGTTCGCTAATTTTATTTTTAGAATTGATTTGAATTTTAAGATTGGTACGTTCTAATTTAGCATCACTCATTTGAGATGCGATAGCACGTTTCCAAATTAAATCGTATAACCGCGCTTGATCGCGTTCTGCACTAACAGTATGATTTGAAAAATCTGTTGGTCGTATAGCTTCGTGAGCTTCTTGCGCTCCTTTAGACTTACCTTTATAATTTTTTGGATTACTAAACTTAGCACCGTAAGCTGATGTGATTTCGCTCTCCGCTCCTTTTTTAGCTTCATCAGATAAGTTGACACTATCTGTTCTCATATAGGTGATGAAACCAGCTTCGTACAAACGTTGTGCATTGGTCATCGTTCTACTTACAGAGTAGCCTAGCTTACGAGACGCTTCTTGTTGAAGTGTTGATGTTGTAAATGGCGCAGCTGGTGATTTTTTAGCAGGCTTCTTTTGAAGGTCTGACACCTCATATGAAGCTCCCATATTATCATTTAGAAATTTTAAAGCCTCTTTTTCAGACTCGAAATTCTTTGGTAATTTAGCTTTGAATGAATTACCGTCTTCGTTGGTAAATTCTGCATCTATTCTATAAGATGCGGTTGTTTTAAATCCTTGCACATCGCGTTCGCGTTCTACAATTAAACGAACCGAAACCGATTGTACTCTACCTGCAGATAAACCTCCTTTAACTTTTCTCCATAATACAGGAGACAATTCATAACCAACAATACGGTCTAAAACACGTCTTGCCTGTTGTGCATCTACTAAGTTATAATCTATACTTCTTGGATTCTCTATAGCTTTCTGTATCGCCGTTTTTGTAATCTCATGGAATACAATACGTTTAGTCTTTTCTTTATCTAATTTTAAAGTTTCGGCTAAATGCCAAGCAATTGCTTCTCCCTCGCGATCCTCATCACTCGCTAGCCAAACAATATCTGCTTTCTTTGCTAATTCTTTTAATTTCTTAACGACATCTTTCTTATCTTTAGAAACCTGATACTTAGGCATAAAGTCTCCTTCTACATCAACTCCTAATTCTTTAGACGGTAGATCTGAAATGTGTCCAAAACTGGACTCCACTTTAAAATCTTTTCCTAAAAATTTTTCAATAGTTTTAGCCTTTGCAGGTGACTCAACAATAACGAGATTCTTTGACATTCTTAAATTTTTGCGTTTACAAATGTATATGAAAATTAAGTTACAATCCTAATTTGGTCGTAAATACCATACATTTTATCGTGATTAGAATGTTATAAAAAACAGAAGAAGCCCTACAAATTATAAGGCTTCTTCGATTTATAAAAATTTTTAAATCTTAATTAATAGCTATATAAAACGGATTCTGACAAACCCTCTATATTTAACAAAACTTCATTCGTTCCTTCGACTTTTAACAAGGACAAATCAAAAGTCTCTGCCTTTTCAAGCACTACTGAACAATCTTGATTATTAAAAAGTGTCAATTTCAAATAACGTTGAGACGGCATGGATTCTGCAATATTCTCAGAATCTATTAATGTTAACACCCAATCGTTATTGTCACAACCACTAGTAGTCACATCAACAGTTAAACAATCTCCGCTTAAATCAACATTTAAGACACCATAATTATCAGATTCAGAAGTTTCGTAAGCTTCATTATCACTTACCACTTCTAATCCGCATGGCAACAGTATCACATCATCTTCATGGCATTGAAAACTCATCAAGAACATTGAGACTAACGAAAACATTATAATTTTTCTAAGTTTCATAAGTATATCTTTATTAAAGAGATATGAAACACATTAAACGGTTGCGTTAAAAAGTTGACAATTGTTCAATACGTCGCATCTGATCATCCTCTTCATCAAAGCCTACAACATCTTTATATATAAAATAGGTAGGCAAATAGCTAAATGACGATGTAATATACACCCCAAATCCACACATTAAAAATCCAATTACCATCGCTAAAAATCCGGTCAAAAACATTAACCCAAATGATAAAAACCATTTTTTATTACCAAGGTCAAAACCTAATTTAATAATTTCAGAAACTGATAAATCGGGATTAAAAGCATACACTACAACAATAAAAGACAATGGCACAACAACGTATATTATAGGAAGGAAACATAATAGTGTTGCTAAAAGCGCAATACCAGTAAATGCAACACCTAGCTTAACAGTTTTACCTAAATACGGCTTTTTGAAGAAATAAAAATAATCCTCTTTGCCCAGTTGCTCTAAGTCCTTAAGTTTACATATTCTATAAAAAGCAGCTTTTAAGCCAAGTCCGATTGCACTCATAGCTACAACGAGAAAAATATAAACTACAAAAAACACCAATCCGAAAGCAAAACCCATTCCGGAATTCCCATAAGAACCGTACGCATCATAACTATCACTAACAGTTAAAGCATTAATAAAACCAAAAAACAATAATGGAATATAAACAACCATTATTACTGGTATTGCCAAAACAATATTTAGTAGTAACATTACCAATCCTTGTACCCAAACTTTTTTAAATAATTCTATGGATTGATTAAATATAGTTCCAAAATCTAATGCATTGGCATTTTGAATTTTGCTTCTAATTTCTGTGCTGTTCATCTTTAGTTATATAATTTAGTTCGCCAAAAGAAATCTATTTTTTTTAGATACTCAAGAAAAACGTTATTCTAAACAGGTTTTAAATTATAATTAAACATTATGACTGCCACTTTGTCACAATCTATAAAAATAATATTACCTTTGCATACTTATTGAGAATTGAAGTATTCACTACAGCTGATGGAAAAAATTATAGACGAAAACAAACAAGGAGAAACCTTAATCATAGACAAGAAAGAAGGTAACCAACGGAAACTATTTATTGAGAGTTATGGTTGTGCAATGAATTTTAGCGACAGTGAAATTGTTGCTTCCATTCTGTCTGAGCAAGGTTTTAATACCACAAAAATACTTGAAGAAGCAGATCTTGTTTTGGTAAACACGTGTTCTATTAGGGACAAAGCTGAACAAACCGTTAGAAAACGACTGCAAGAATATAATGCCGTAAAACGTATAAATCCAAAAATGAAAGTTGGTGTTTTAGGGTGTATGGCAGAACGACTAAAAACTAAATTCTTAGAAGAAGAAAAAATTGTAGATTTAGTTGTAGGTCCAGATGCTTATAAGGATTTACCTAATCTGCTTGCCGAAGTTGAAGAAGGAAGAGATGCTATTAACGTTATACTTTCTAAAGAAGAAACCTACGGAGATATTTCACCTGTTAGGTTAAACAGTAATGGAATAACGGCTTTTGTGTCGATCACTCGTGGTTGTGATAACATGTGTACCTTCTGTGTTGTACCATTTACACGAGGAAGAGAACGCAGTAGAGATCCACAAAGTATTATTGAAGAAGTAAACGACTTATGGGCTAAAGGGTTTAAAGAAATTACGCTTTTAGGACAGAACGTTGATAGTTACCTATGGTATGGAGGTGGTTTAAAAAAGGATTTTAATAATGCTTCAGAACTTCAGAAAGCCACTGCTGTAAGCTTTGCTAATCTTTTAGAACTATGTGCTAAAGCACAACCAAAAATGCGTATTCGATTTTCTACATCTAATCCGCAAGATTTTACCATGGATGTTATTGAAACCATGGCCAAATACGATAACATTTGTAATCACATTCATTTACCAGTACAAAGTGGAAGTGATCGTATATTAAAAGAAATGAATCGTTTGCATACACGCGAAGAATATTTTGAGATTATCGATAATATTAAGCGTATCATTCCTGAATGCGCAATAAGTGTCGACTTAATTGCTGGTTTCCCAACAGAAACTGAAGAAGATCACCAAGACACCTTATCTTTAATGGAATATGTAAAGTATAATTTTGGTTATATGTTTACCTATTCTGAACGACCTGGAACCCTAGCTGGTCGTAAAATGGAAGATGATGTACCCGAAACTATTAAAAAGCGTCGTTTAAAGGAAATTATTCTATTAGAACGAAAGTATAGCGAAATTAATACCCGAGCGCATCTTAATAAAACAGTAGAAATTTTAATAGAAAAAGCATCTAAAAAATCGGACTTACAATGGTCTGGAAGAACCTCTGATAACACAGTGGCCGTTTTCCCTAAAGAACATTATAAAGTTGGAGATTTAGTTAATGTACTCATAACAGATTGCACAAGTGCAACGCTTATAGGAAAAGCTATTGACTATTCTAAAAACAATTAATAATAAAAAACAAATGAAGAAATTAGCCTTAGCATTATTCACGTTAACTCTTATAACCTCTTGTGATGTAGAACCATTAGATCCGGCTTTCACTCAAGGAGGTGGTAGTCAAGGAGGTGGCAGCGGTAGCGAGAGTACCGACTTAACGATGTCTACTTACGAGCTAGACACGCAGATTAATTTAGTATTTTTTGGTATTCCAATTGAAACAATCACCAATTCAGATTTTAACATTGCTAATGATAAAATTATATCTGGCACTAATGCGTTATCTGCTGAAGGCAGTCCGTTTGAAACCGAAAATCTTATCATTACACGTAATAACTCTGGACAAATTATTAACGATAAATCTGTAAATTCATCAGGGGTAACTACTAACGAAACAGTAATAACCTACACAAATGGCGTAGTATCTAATATCACTTATGAGTATTACGGAGATGACGAAGACGATTACAACTACAATTTTACTTACGACGGAAACATTATTACAAGAACAGAAGTTGGTTCTACTATTTCTACGCAATTTACCGTAGATGGTTCTGACCGTGTTATTAAGAAAGAATCTTTTGATGGAGAGTTTTCTATTCAGTTTGAAACCGTATCGTACAATGCAGTAGGTAATATTACAAGCAGCACAACAACTGGTGAAACACAAAGCAACACCACTTATCAGTTTGACAACGAAACAAACCCTTTGCAAGTAATTTACGAAGACAATTATATTTTAACCTTCTTAAAAGATGATTATTCAGACGAAATCGGAGGTCAGATCGCACAATTCTTGTCTACAAACAATTGGAATGGCGCCTCTTTCGATGGCACTACTTTCAATTTTGATTTAGAATATAATTCTGCAGGACGTATAGTAAGTAGAGATATCGCTTATGATTTTGGACCTGAGCTATCATTTGAATTCAACGAAAGATTTTCATACGTAAATTAATTATGGAATCAATTCAAGCTATAAAGCAACGTTTCGGTATTATAGGAAACGATACAAAACTTAATCGCTCCATAGAAAAAGCAATTCAAGTATCTCCTACCGATATTTCGGTTTTAGTTACTGGCGAAAGTGGTGTAGGTAAAGAAAGTATTCCTAAGATTATTCATCAACTATCGCATAGAAAACACGGCAAATATATTGCTGTTAACTGTGGTGCTATACCAGAAGGCACTATTGATAGTGAATTATTCGGGCACGAAAAAGGAGCTTTTACAGGGGCCACAGCAACGCGTTCAGGGTACTTTGAGGTCGCTGACGAAGGAACTATTTTTTTAGATGAAGTTGGAGAATTACCACTAACAACACAAGTACGTTTATTGCGTGTTTTAGAAAATGGTGAATTTATAAAAGTAGGGTCTAGTAAAGTTCAAAAAACTAATGTAAGGATTGTAGCGGCTACAAACGTTAATATGTTTGAAGCTATTAAAAAAGAAAAGTTCAGAGAAGATTTATATTACAGACTGAGTACTATAGAAATCAACTTGCCACCTTTAAGAGATCGGAAAGAAGATATTCACCTATTATTCAGAAAATTTGCTAGTGATTTCGCCTTAAAATATAAAATGCCAACAATTAAATTAACTGACGATGCTGTTAATTTGTTAGTAAAGTATAGGTGGAATGGTAATATTAGACAATTACGAAATGTTGCAGAACAGGTTTCCGTTTTAGAGCAAACCCGTACTATCGATGGTATTACAATTCAGAACTATTTACCAAGCATAGGCAGCAACTTACCAGCTGTAGTTAAAAATTCTAAATCAGAAAGTGATTTTAGTAGTGAGCGTGAGATTTTATACAAAGTCTTATTTGACATGAAGAGCGATCTAAACGATCTTAAAAAGCTGACCATGGAACTCATGAAAAAAGGCAGTGATTCTGATGTTCAAAAAGATAACGAGCATTTAATTGAAAAAATATACGGTGAAGATAAGGACGAAGAATTTGAAGCTGCTGTAGAAGATTTAGAAGTTTTATCTCTTGGAGAACATACAGAGGCAGATGAAAATAGTGTTTCAGAAAGTGATGACAAATATCATTTTGCCGAAGAAATAGAAGAAGAGGAAACGCTGTCTTTACATGACAAAGAATTAGAATTGATTAAAAAATCCTTAGAACGTCATGGCGGAAAACGCAAATTAGCGGCAGCCGAATTAGGTATAAGCGAGCGAACACTCTATAGGAAAATCAAACAATTTGATCTTTAAGATAAATTTATGAGGACTATAGAAATATTCTTAATCCGTAAGTCGTTTACTAATACCAGATTAAAAATCTAAAAACTTCATTAACAAACAACAAACACGTATTAAATGAATTCATTAAAATATTTTTTCATAGTTGTTATTTGCCTTGCATGCTATAGTTGTAAGGTTAATTATTCATTTACAGGAATTACAGAAACTCCAGAAACTTTTCAAGTTAATTTCTTTCAGAATAACGCTGATTTGGTAGAGCCAGGTTTGGATCAATTATTTACAAATGCGCTTCAAGATCTTATTGTTAATCAAACCAGTGCACAATTAGTAAACACAGGGGGGGAAGTTATTTACGAAGGTGAAATTATAGAATACCGTATTGCTCCTATGACAGCTACGGCTGAAAATACAGCTGCACAAAACCGATTAACCATTGGAGTTAAAGTGCGCTATATTAACACAAAAGATGAAGAAAAAGATTTTGAAAGAACATTTTCATTCTTTTACGATTATGGAGCTAGCGAACAACTTTCAGGTAGTATAAAGGATACCGCCTTCGACGAAATATTAGAACGTTTAACACAAGATATTCTTAACGCTTCTTTAGCAGACTGGTAAACTATGCAGCTTCAAGATTTAACATATTTATTACAACATCCAGAAGCGGTTACAGCATCTCAAACCGAACTACTTTCTTCTGCAATTAAAGAGTACCCTTATTTTCAATCTTTAAGAGCATTATACCTTAAAGGTTTAAAACAAAAGGAAAGTTACAAGTATAATAACGCTTTAAAAATCACAGCTGCTCACACCACAGATCGCAGCGTGTTGTTTGATTACATTACTTCAGACATTTTCAATCAAAATGAAATATCTGAACAGATTAAACAAAACACAGAGTATATCAAATCTATTGAGGTTAATGCTGTAGATGATATTTCAGTCAATAAAAGTGTTACAATCGATGATGCTTTAAAAGAACATATTAAAGCTACAGAAGGTGTTTTAGACCCAGGTTTATTTGAGATAAAACCAATGCCTCAACCTAGATTGGTGTCAAAAATTGAAGATTCCATTATCGCTGTTGATGTTAAAAATATCACACCAGAAAAAGAGCTTAAAATTGGTACGCCTTTAGAATTTGATAAAACCGAAAATCATTCATTTACAGAATGGTTAAAAATTACGAGTTTTAAACCTATTGTGCGCGACGAAATTAAAGCTAAAACTAAAAACGACGTTAAACCTGAAACCAAAAACAACGTTGAAATAGAGCCGTCTGAACAAGAAACGCTATCTCCTCTTCAGAAAAAACTTGCTATTATAGATAAGTTTATAAGCGAAAATCCAAAGATAAAACCCGTTTCTAGCAATTCACCAAAACCAAAGTTAGTTAACAATGACAACCCTGTTTCAGATAGTTTAATGACTGAAACTTTGGCACGAATATATCTAGAGCAAAAAAATTATGAGAAAGCAATTCAATCTTACAAAATTTTAAGTTTGAAATATCCAGAAAAAAGTAGTTTCTTTGCACACCAAATAAAATTGGTGAAAGAATTAAAAGATAATAATACCATATAAAATGAGTGCATTTTCAATATTTTTAGTCCTAATCGTAATCGTAGCCTTCTTACTTGTTGTAGTAATTATGGTACAAAACCCTAAAGGTGGAGGGTTATCATCATCTTTTGGTGGTGGTGGCACCCAACAAATGGGAGGTGTAAAGAAAACTGGAGACTTTTTAGATAAGAGTACATGGTTTTTAGCTACCGGATTAATTATTTTAATCTTAGCGTCTAATTTAACTATTAACTCTGGAGGTTCTGTTGAATCTAAAGCTTACGACGCTGATGAAACTACTGAAATGCCTGTATTACCAGCTGCACCTGCAACAGATACTACATCTGACGAATAATATAAAACTTATTCTTACCATATACATTGAGCCAACTTTTTAAGTTGGCTTTTTTTATACCCACAAATTCGGCAGATAGGTCTGAAACTTTGTCAGATTTTCGCTATTGGCATAATTTTCGAAATACGCTAAAGCGTAATTAATTAAGTAACTAAAAAAACATATAACAAAATGAGTTTAAACATTAAACCTTTAGCAGACCGAGTTCTTGTAGAACCAAAGGAAGCTGAAACAAAAACAGCTTCAGGTATTATTATTCCAGATAATGCAAAAGAAAAACCTCAGAAAGGAACTGTTGTAGCCATTGGTAATGGTACAAAAGACGAACCTTTAACGGTTAAAGTTGGCGACACTGTACTTTACGGAAAATATGGTGGTACAGAGCTTAAACTTGAAGGTAAAGATTATTTAATGATGCGTGAGAGCGACATCCTTGCAATTATCTAAATTGCTTTTCGCTATCAGCCTTTCGCTGTTAGCACAAAAAATTAAAATTAAAACTCAGCCAAAAGCTAAAAGCTAATGGCTAAAACCTTAAATAGAAATGGCAAAACATATAAAATTTGATATTGAAGCACGCGACGGATTAAAACGTGGTGTTGATGCTTTAGCAAACGCAGTAAAAGTAACGTTAGGCCCAAAAGGTCGTAATGTAATTATCGGAAGATCATTTGGTGCACCACAGGTGACTAAAGATGGTGTTTCTGTAGCAAAAGAGATTGAGTTAGAAGACGAGCTTGAAAACATGGGAGCGCAAATGGTAAAAGAAGTTGCCTCTAAAACTAACGATTTAGCTGGTGATGGTACAACAACTGCAACCGTATTGGCTCAAGCAATTGTAAAAGAAGGTCTTAAAAACGTTGCTGCTGGCGCAAACCCTATGGATTTAAAACGTGGTATTGACAAAGCTGTTGAGGCAATTGTTAAAGATTTAGAAAAACAAGCTCAAAAAGTAGGTAGCGATTCTGATAAAATCAAACAAGTTGCTGCAATTTCGGCAAACAACGATGATACTATTGGTGATTTAATCGCTAAAGCATTCGCTAAAGTTGGTAAAGAAGGTGTAATTACTGTTGAGGAAGCTAAAGGAATGGAAACTTACGTTGACGTTGTTGAAGGTATGCAGTTTGACAGAGGTTACTTATCTCCTTACTTCGTTACAGATGCTGATAAAATGATTGCTGATTTAGAGAATCCATACATTTTATTATTTGATAAGAAAATTTCTAACTTACAGGAAATTCTTCCAATATTAGAACCAGTTGCACAATCTGGGCGTCCGTTATTAATCATCGCAGAAGATGTTGATGGACAAGCATTAGCAACTTTAGTAGTTAATAAATTACGTGGTGGACTTAAAATCGCTGCTGTAAAAGCGCCAGGTTTTGGTGATAGACGTAAAGCAATGTTAGAAGATATTGCTATCCTTACAGGTGGCGTTGTTATTTCTGAAGAAAGAGGTTTCTCTTTAGAAAATGCAGATCTTACAATGTTAGGTACAGCTGAAACTGTAACTATAGACAAAGACAACACCACAATTGTTAATGGTGCAGGTAAAGAGGCTGATATTAAAGCGAGAGTTAACCAAATTAAAGCTCAGATTGAAACGACGACTTCTGATTACGACAAAGAAAAACTTCAAGAACGCTTAGCAAAATTAGCTGGTGGAGTTGCTGTACTTTATGTAGGTGCTGCTTCTGAAGTTGAGATGAAGGAAAAGAAAGATCGTGTTGATGATGCTTTAAATGCTACACGTGCTGCAGTCGAAGAAGGTATTGTTGCTGGTGGTGGTGTTGCTTTAGTGAGAGCTAAGAAATGTTTAGAGAAAATCACTACTGAGAATATAGACGAAACAACTGGTGTACAAATCGTAAACAAAGCGATTGAATCTCCATTAAGAACAATCGTAGAAAATGCTGGTGGTGAAGGTTCTGTAGTTATCAATAAAGTTTTAGAAGGCAAAAAAGACTTTGGTTACGATGCTAAATCTGAAACTTATGTAGACATGCTTAAAGCTGGAATTATTGACCCTAAGAAAGTAACTCGTATCGCTTTAGAAAATGCCGCTTCTGTAGCTGGTATGATCTTAACGACTGAATGTGCTTTAGTAGATATTAAAGAAGATGCACCTGCTATGCCAATGGGCGGAGGCGGAATGCCAGGCATGATGTAGGTCGAGAGCCTCGACATGCAAAGAACTCACTGTTATGAATAATAGTAGTGAAAAACACATATTATACATAATAAAGCT
>NZ_ATMR01000118.1 GCF_000427335.1 Winogradskyella psychrotolerans RS-3
CGTAAAAAAGAAGACCACTTTAATGAATTTCTTGAAAATCCCTGGTCGGCTTAAGGTAGCTAAAATGGGTTTGAAGATAGATTGGTAATTTATCAATATCTTTATGAACATTTGATAGATGCTTATTAAGCGTTTTTAGGTTAACACCTGCATTTTTTTAGCAATCGCTTGCAGCAATGAGCTTAATAAGGCACCTCTAGTAGAAAAAACAGCCAGAATTGAAATTGCCTTTGAAGGAAGTGCTGAACAGTTCCTAATTAATTTCGGAGTCCACCCCCGCTACCAAGGCCAAAGCGGTTTTGTCAGAGCATCCATCATTCAGCCTGAAACTCTGGAGTGGACCCAAGTTATCGATGAGGCCAATACCTTTAACCTTTCCACCTCCGCCACCTTTTCCGAGCTTGTTGTTGAATCAGAAGAGCCTGTTCATACTCTCGGGTTTAATTTTAATGTAGTCCACACTGGGGACATACCAGATGAGGAATTTGAGGATTTAAGTGCTACGATCAGAGTCTTCGGAGACAATGACGAAGTCCAGACCTACCAGTATGTAGCAAGACCAGTAGGGGAGGTTACGGAGCCGTTGAGTGAGACTGTGAGGTTCTAGTTACCTAAAATATTACTAATTATATAGATGATAATTATCGATTTTTAGAAAAGTTGGTTTTATCTCCACGACAAATAACACCTTTTATAACTTAAAGGGGGTTTATTTTTTAAAAAGGTAATCCAAATACAGATGTAATTAAAGGATGGTGGCAAAGCCACCTTATCCATACAAAGAGTTTATTTGTTAAGTGCCTTATTCAATTAATCTATTTTAGTAATAATAGGAAATTGCAAAATTTTTATCCACTAATTCTTAATGCCTTTTATAGTTCCTAATTCTATAAAAATTAACTAAAGTTGATTATCATTATTAGGACGCGGTAGTTGTGATATTAAT
>NZ_ATMR01000119.1 GCF_000427335.1 Winogradskyella psychrotolerans RS-3
GAAAGGGCTTTGCCACGCTGAAGGGTAGAATAACCGTCCAGGTGAAAGTGAAAACCCTGAATAGAGAGGTTTTTAAAACGCCCTTTTTCCCCGAAATTTCCCAGAATAAAGGCCTCCACAGCAGCTATATCAAAGCCAAAACGACTGTGAAGCTTGGTCCCCTCTACCGTAAAACCGCTTATGCGAATGCCTACAATGGCCTTTTTATTCAGTTCCTCTGCTATGCTTTGGGCTTGTACACATTCATCCTCATTGTCCAGGACAATGGGCACCTGCTCATTGACGGCCAATGCATACTGTTCCTTGGTTTTGATGGCAGAAGTAAGCACCAGGTTTTTCCCATTTCCACCCAAAGCGATGGATTGTTCCAGTTCTTTTTGGCTGGCTGTATCCACACCTATGCCTACTTCCAAAGCCTGTTTCACCAGGGATTTTGATTTGTTGGCCTTGCGTGCATAGTAGATTTGGTGTTTCAATCCATAAGCTTCAAAAAGCTTTTTGAAGGAAGCGATGTTATCGGAAAAAGTGGGCAGATGGTGCAGGTTGATGGGGGAGCCATGTTTTTCAATCAGTCCGCTGATAATTTTCTGGTCTTCAAAAATACGGTGCATCCATGGGGAAGTAATGGGGGTCAGCCCAGCATTTGGATTGCCTTTAATATAATTTTGATTCGTATTCATTGGAAATATTTATCGTCTCTTTTTTCTCAACTGCTTTAGCTACTTCTCCTGCCCATTGGGA
>NZ_ATMR01000120.1 GCF_000427335.1 Winogradskyella psychrotolerans RS-3
TTTTAAACTAAAATGAGCTTTAAATTCTTTACGTACACCGTCGCTTGGTTCGTCATACTCTACTGTGAACCAATAATCACTCGTTGGCATGGCTTCTCCATTGAACGTTCCGTTCCAACCATTTCCATCGGGACTTAACTGCTTTAATAATTTTCCGTACCGGTCAAATATATAAATTTTTGCATTACTTCCAACACCTTCAATGTTCCAAGTTTCATTATTTCCATCTCCATTAGGTGTGAAAAACAGTGGGTAATCGATAATAAACCTTGATGTTGTTATTAATCCACAACCATTTTTGTCTCTTGCCGTGATCTCATGGTCTCCTGCTGACAACCCTGTAAAGATGTTGTCATCTTGCCATGGACCTCCGTCCAAACTGTATTCATAAACACCTATTCCTATGGCTATAGCTTCTAAACTGTGATTATCTGCGAAAGCTGGTGTTAAGAGTTCTACAGTTAAACTTGGTGGTTCACTTTCTATAACGTCAGTAGTATCAACATTAGTACAATTGGTTACTGTTGATGTACTCATGTCTGTTACTAAAACACTATAGCTTCCTCCTTCTGCTGGCGTGATACTTGGACCTGTTGCCCCTGGTATAACAGTATTGTTATAACTCCATTCAAAACTATAGTCCGTTGCTGATAAACCTGTATCTATCACTAGTGGGTCTAATGTTTCAGTACCATTAGTATTTAAACATAGGATATACGTCTCTTCTAAATCAAATTCTGGTAATGGGTTAACCTGTAAAGTTAATTCTGCTACAGCGTAACATATAGAGGTATCATTACCTGTGGTGCCATCTGGTGTATCATTATCTACTCGTGCATAAATCACTTGAGGGTTACTAATATTTTCATACAACGTTGGTAATGGATTTACCTTTAAGTCCGCATCGTCTTGCGTTTCATAATAGGTTACCATATAGTTTAGTGGATCTTGACCGTCTAAAACTTCTGCATCCCTGGTGGTTAAATCAAACTGTGCACTATCATTGGTTGGATCTCCATCAGTTTCCATCTCATCATCACAGGTTTCATAAAGAATTGGTGCCATATTTGGATTAGCTTGTGCTGCTTCTTGAACTTCTATATTAAAGCTTTGTGTGCTAATTGAACATCCTGTTACATTGTTTGTAATGGTCACAAATATCTGCTGTGGGTTGCTTGTGTTTGTGTACAAACTTACTAAACCATTCATACCAGCTTCGGCATCAGCTAAATTATCGTGATAGCTCACTATAAATTGCGTTGGATCTTGACCGTTTAAAACTTCGTCGTCTTTAGTGGTTAAATCAAAATTATCAAAGCCATCGGTATTTAATTCACATTGTATAAAGTCCGTTACCGCCACAACTGTTGGTAATGGATGTACAACAATCGTAAAATCAACTAGTGCATAACAGCCAGTAGCATCATTAGTCACCCTTACATAAATCTCTTGCTCTGGTGTTTCCGTGTTGCTATACTGCGTTGGGTCTGGTATCACATTGCTTGCTGAGTTAGCATCGTCTAAACTCTCATAGTAGCTTGCTGTAACTCCGGCTTCTCCATTAAGAATGAGTATTTCATTTTCCGTAAGATCAAAAACCTCTACTCCATCTCCGGTGTTAATGTCGTCACACAATTCTAAGTTTGGTAATTGATCACTTGGCGTTGGTGTTGGATTTGGCAATACGCGTATCGTTAATGTTTCAAAATCTACACAACCTGTATCCGTATCGGTAACGACGACATAAAGCGTTTGTGGATTAGCACCTAATCCGTTTATAGACGTATTGGTATACTGTGTTGGATCTGGTATCACATTCGTCTGAGATTGTGCATCGGCATTGGTCTCATAATAC
Organism: Winogradskyella psychrotolerans RS-3; assembly: GCF_000427335.1. GTDB lineage: Bacteria > Bacteroidota > Bacteroidia > Flavobacteriales > Flavobacteriaceae > Winogradskyella > Winogradskyella psychrotolerans. Next base: position 1,856 of record NZ_ATMR01000120.1, read on the forward strand.
GCTACGGACCAACTTGCATTGCCTCCTGTAATCTCATTATCTTTCACCGTTAAATCAAATGATGTGAACTCATCTCCTGGTGTCTCTCCTAAATCATCACATACACTCAATTGTGTGGGTTGTACGGCTACTGGGGGTAAATTAACTTCTAATTCAAATAGCCCTGTATCCTGACAACCTGTGGTTGGATTAAACAAACGCACATAAATGAGTTGTGGATTTGCGTTATTGGTATAATTACCAACATTGATAATAGGATTGTTTCCACTTACAGCATCTAATTCGCTAACATGGTAAGTCAATACAACTTCTAATGGATCTTGTCCGTTTAAAATCTCATCATCTTTAGTGGTAAGATCAAATTGGGTGATTCCATTATCATCGGTGTCACATATAGTGTAAGATTCTATACTTGTTGGCACTTCTGGTGATGGTAATACAATTAATTCTAGTGTATTAGTTGTAAGACTGTAACAACCGGTTAAGGTATTCTCTGAACGCACATAAATCATTTGATTGTTCGCTACAATGTTGGTATACAATCCTGTGATTGGGTTATCAC
>NZ_ATMR01000121.1 GCF_000427335.1 Winogradskyella psychrotolerans RS-3
ATCATCAGTCCTGTGAAAATAGTGCTAAATGGCAAAACCGAATCTGCTTTTCCTATCACATCGAATTTTTCAGGGACATATTCATATACTTTGTTATCCCATCTAAAATATTGCCATCGCCAATGTCCCAGAGCGCTAGAGTAGGTACCATTAAGCCACCTATAAGTAGGCCTATAGCATTTATGGAATCAGACAGCGCAACGGCTTTTAGGCCGCCAAAAATAGCGTATATGGAGCCGACCACGCCTATGGTTATGACTGTGATCCAAATGCCTTCAGGTCTACTGACATTCAATACTTCGGAGACATTGAAGATACTCTCAAGATTAATGGCGCCAGTGTAAAGCACTATTGGAAGTAAGGTGACGACAAAAGAAACCATCAATAAAAAGGCTACAATCGTTTTTGTGGTGCTGTCATACCTTTGTTCCAGGTATTGAGGGATTGTCGTTAATCCCATCTTGAGGTAAATGGGCAGAAAGTAAAGTGCAGCAATGACCAAAGCAATAGCGCTGGTGACCTCCCAGGCAATAATGATCATTCCATTCTTATAGGCAGAACCATTTAATCCTATAAGGTGTTCAGTAGAAATATTGGTAAGGATCATCGACCCGGCAATAACCCCACCTGTTAATGACCTTCCTCCAAGAAATACCATCTCTGGAGCTGATGTCATCCTTGCGTAATTTGTACCAGGAAAAAATTGCAACAAATAATGTAAAATCCTACGAAGGTTATGGCCGTGAGCATAATATAAAATT
>NZ_ATMR01000122.1 GCF_000427335.1 Winogradskyella psychrotolerans RS-3
AAATGCACCTTGTATTAGGTTTGGAATTACAATCTTGCCTTTCGGTTTGGAGTTGAAACCTTACGTTTTCAGCCTCTATTGGCCTAAAAAGTGAAAATTAAAATATTATTAATTACCCGTAAAAGCCAGAAAAGTATGCCTATGTGATAGAAGCAAACAAACGATTTGACATTAAATTAAACTGAGTTGTTTAATAATCAAAACTCAGTTTCAAGTGAATTTTATTTAAGAATTAAAGAAGAAATGAAAAGAAAATTATTTTGTGGAGATTTTGTAAATCTCTCCAGTAAAGCAAAACAGATAATGCAGTTAAGTCTGTTTTTGTTAGTATTAAATATTGCAATGTTCTCAAGTACAGCCTCCTATTCTCAGGGTACAAACAATGAGCAGTCCCAACAAAAAACAGTTACCGGGATAGTCACCGATTCTGAAGGGCTTCCTCTTATCGGTGTTGCCGTTTTAGGACAAGGGACCAACAACGGTACCGTAACCAATCTGGATGGAGATTTTTCATTAACCATTCCAGCCAGTACAGAAGTATTGCAGGTATCCTATATTGGATATAAAAAGCAAGAGATTGTAATTGGATCTCAGTCAGTTTTCAATATTACAAT
>NZ_ATMR01000123.1 GCF_000427335.1 Winogradskyella psychrotolerans RS-3
TTTCATGTTGTCCTTACTATAACTAGGACCGGTTTTTCGATATTTCACTACGGTAGAGAGCCAGTGAAAAAACGATTGATTTGACAATCAACCAAACTATACCTTCAACCAGATAGAATACAGATTATGTGTAAGAGGGCATTGGTTTTGTAGCAGGAGAGCCTGTAGGAAAATAAAAAAATCCCTCAACTTAAGGTGTTACCATTATCTTAATTGGGTAATCAAGGCTTGATCTTTTCTCCATCTTTAAATCCTCTCGAGGAATAGATGAGCATGCTTATGATAATTAGTAATATGAAGAGTACCGCATATTCAAATTGTAACCATATGTCAGATCTGGCTTTGATTCTATAGCTTAGGTTGGCAAGTTTTTTACCTTCCAATAACTGGATTTTAGACAATTCCCTCAAATCGTTGAATACCCGCTCAAAATCCGAATTGAATCTCAGGACACTGTTTTCATAGTTTTTTTCAGAGGTTTCCAGGTTACTAAAATAACTTTGAATTTCTAGCTTTTCTGATACCAACTGCTTAAAATCATTGAGGTATTGTTCCTCTTTGGGCGTAAGATAGGTTCGTTCAAAACCTGTTATAATGGCTAAAATCTGTTCATGATAGTCTATCACTTGATTTTTGACAGCCAAATATTGTTCTATGGATTCGGTATTGGCCACCACCAATCGCATTCTAAAAAAGTAGTTCGGTTATATTGAAAATATAGTCTTGAACGACCAACCTGTCTTCATACACAGTAACAAAAGAAGCTTCTAATTCGTCCACATTGCTTTTATCCACGAGGCTTTTCGCAAAAAATGAGAAACAAAATGAGAATTAAGGCAATGGCTATTTTTGTTTTGAACGAGAAGAAGGTTTTTCCTTTCATATTTCCTTAATTAAATTTCACTTTAAACAATGACCAAATATTTTTACTTTTTTAGTTGATAAGTAAACCTACTTTATCAATTAATGTTCAGACTATTAAATAAGGTATTAAATTCTAATTTACCAACCAAAGAGAAAAATTATTATTATCCCTTAGAAATAAGCTGAAGGGAGGGTGAAACGGACTTCTGTGCCTTTTTCCAATTCACTATAAAACCTTT
>NZ_ATMR01000124.1 GCF_000427335.1 Winogradskyella psychrotolerans RS-3
TTTTATAATATAAGCTTAAAGCTAAAATGAAGCTTAATCATTCAGCTTTAAAACAGCCATAAATGCTTCTTGAGGTATTTCTACATTACCTACTTGTCTCATAAATTCCTGCGAAGGCAGGAATCTCATCACGCGAACCTTGGATTATGGTATAAAATTCTTAAAGCTATTGTTTTAAATGGTCTATATAATTAAATTTTATAGAATATAGAGGTATAAATAAGATAAAATATTTTTTTGCCTTAGCTCAGGATTGTTTTCAAAAGTTTGAGATTCCTTTTTTCAAAGGAATTTGTTAATCGTTCAATTTTAAAACAGCCATAAATGCTTCTTGAGGTATTTCTACATTACCTACTTGTCTCATACGTTTCTTACCTTTTTTCTGCTTTTCTAACAACTTACGTTTACGAGAAATATCTCCACCATAACATTTTGCTGTTACATCTTTTCGAAGTGCTTTAACAGTTTCTCTAGAAATAATTTTTGCACCAATAGCAGCTTGAATAGGAATATCAAATTGTTGTCTTGGAATTAATTCCTTCAGCTTTTCACACATCTTTTTACCAATATTTTGCGCATTATCTGCATGGATTAAAGCAGAAAGTGCATCTACAGGTTGTGCATTTAATAACACATCTAGTCGAACTAATTTAGATACTCTCATTCCTATTGGATGATAATCGAATGAGGCATAACCTTTAGATACTGTTTTAAGGCGATCGTAAAAATCGAAAACAATTTCTGCGAGTGGCATTTCAAAAATTAACTCTACACGTTCTGTTGTTAAATACGTCTGATTAATAATCATGCCTCGTTTTTCTATACAAAGACTCATTACGTTACCCACAAAATCAGATTTTGTAATAATGGTAGCTTTTATAAAAGGTTCTTCAACACGATTTACAGTTGTTGGTTCTGGTAAATCACTTGGATTATTAACTACAAAAGGGACATCCGGATTTTTGTTTGTAAAAGCATTGTACGATACGTTGGGAACCGTAGTAATAACCGTCATATCAAACTCACGCTCTAAACGTTCTTGTATGATTTCCATATGTAACATACCTAAAAATCCACAACGGAAACCAAAACCTAAAGCAGCAGAACTTTCTGGCATAAACACTAAAGACGCATCGTTTAGTTGCAGCTTTTCCATAGAGTTACGAAGCTCTTCGTAATCCTCAGTATCTACAGGATAAATACCAGCAAAAACCATTGGTTTTACATCCTCAAAACCTGCAACAATATTGGTTGTAGGCTTAGCAAAATCTGTAATGGTATCACCAACTTTTACTTCTTTGGCCGTTTTAATTCCTGTAATTAAATACCCAACATCACCAGCTTTTACACTTTGTTTGGCAACTTGAGTTAATTTTAACGTTCCAACTTCATCAGCGAAATACTCTTTTCCTGTTGCTACGAATTTTATTTTTGTCCTTTTTTAATTTCACCATCAAAGACTCTAAAATAGGTTTCAATACCTCTAAACGTATTATAAACAGAATCGAAAATTAAAGCTTGTAAAGGCGCATTTACATCTCCTTTTGGAGCCGGAATTCGTTCAATAATTGCTTTTAATATATTTTCTACACCAAAACCTGTTTTTCCACTAGCGTGAATGACATCTTCAGGATCACAACCTAAAAGATCTACAATATCATCAGTAACTTCTTCTGGGTTTGCACTTGGTAAATCCACTTTATTTAACACCGGAATAATCTCTAAATCATTCTCTAATGCCAAGTATAGGTTAGAAATCGTTTGCGCCTGAATACTCTGAGCTGCATCTACAATTAATAAAGCTCCTTCACAAGCAGCTATAGATCGCGAGACTTCATAAGAAAAATCTACGTGACCAGGAGTATCGATAAGATTAAGCACATATTTTTCGCCTTCATACATATAGTCCATTTGAATAGCGTGGGACTTAATAGTAATACCACGCTCACGTTCCAAGTCCATACTATCTAAAAGTTGGGCTTGTTGTTCACGAGCAGTTACAGAACCTGTAGCGTCTAATAAACGGTCTGCTAAGGTGCTTTTCCCGTGGTCAATATGTGCAATAATGCAAAAATTACGAATATTTTTCATGTCTCTTTTCTAAGGCAATAAGTAATTGGCAAATATAATCGATTTCTTGTGCTTTATCGTATCAAATACAACAATAAAACATGTGTAATTACGGTAAAACCACAGTAAAATGTAAAAAACAATTTATATCTTGCAGTCAAACCTTTTTTATGATTATACGCTTGCGCCTCTTTTTTTGTGTATGTATTTGTATGCTCTCTAATGTATTGGTGGCTCAAGATTATTCTGTTTCAGGCCGTGTTGTCGACGCTGATAGTAACCCAATTGAATTTGCGAATGTTGTTATTTTAACAGAAGTTGATGGTGATTATCTGAAAGGTACTTCCACCGACGACAATGGATTTTTTAGTTTAATTAATTTATCAGAAACAACATTTTACCTTAAAATAAGCTACTTAGGTTTTGAAGAGTTTCAACAAAAAATCGTCCTAACAGGAGATTTAGATTTAAAAACCATTCAACTAAACGGTATTCCCGAAAATTTAAATGAAGTCACCGTTATAGCCAAAAAACCCACTATAACACGTAAGCCAGATCGCTTAATTTTTAACGTAGAAAACACGGCATTAAGCGAAGGCTCTACACTTGGTGTATTAAAACACACACCTGGAATTATAGTTTCAGAAGGCTCTATTAATATTAAAAGTACACCAGCAATCGTTTATATTAATAATAGACGTGTACAATTAACTTCTGAAGAACTCATTACGCTCTTAGAAAGTGCCCCTGCAAATAGTATTAAATCTGTTGAGGTGATAACAAATCCGCCTGCAAGCTATGATGCAGATTCTGGTGCTGTGATTAATATTATTATGAGTAGAAATATAGTAACAGGTTATAGAGGCAGTGTGTTTACAAATTATACACAAGGTGTTTTTCCGAGATATAATGCAGGAACAAGTCATTATTTTAAGAATAATAAGGTGAACCTCAATCTTAATTACAGTTTCACTAAGAATAAAATCAATAGAGACCAAGACGATACCGTTAATTTTTTAGATGATTCAAGAAATATTGAGGAAATCTGGACATCTAACATCAATAGAAATACCTGGTCAGAAACACATAATCTTAATCTTAATTTTGATTATTATATCGATGATAAAAACACCTTGAGTTTAACAAGTACAGGTTTATATACGCCTTATTATAAGTATCAAATAAAAAATAACACGACTATTACGGATGAAAATTTAGTTTTTCAAGAGCGGTTTACGGCAGATAATTTATCTAGAGATAACAAGTACAATATTGGTACCGATTTAATTTTTAGACGCGATTTTGAAAATAGCGCTAACTTAACATTTAATGCACATTATACCATTTACGATTATAGTCGCGACCAAAATGTACTCACTAATAATTTTGATGTTAATAATCTGTTTAGTGGAAATTCTGAGTTTAACTCAATCTCTAATCAGAAAACAAATATTATAACAGGTAAAACAGACTATAGCTTACCAATTAATGAGACTTCTAGTTTTGGTGCCGGAGTAAAATATTCTAATGTCAATACTGATAGTGACATTACAAAATCAGATATTGTTGGAAACTCAGAAGTCATAGACGTTAATAATACAGATGCGTTTAGATATGATGAAGAAGTGTTTGCTGCCTATTCTAACTATGCTAAATCTTGGGACAAATGGGAATTAAATCTTGGCCTTAGAGTAGAGCAAAGTCATATTGAAGGTAACTCTTTATCCTTAACAGAAAGAAATACTCAAGATTATTTTGGTTGGTTTCCTAATGCCAGTTTATCGCATCTGCTTTTAAAAGAGGCTAACTTATATGCAACATATAAACGCAGTATAACAAGGCCGAGTTATACGGATTTAAATCCATTTACATTTTTCTTAAACGAGAACACCGTTGTGTTGGGTAATCCTAATTTAGTACCGACGTATAGAGATCATTATAAAATAGGAAGTAATTTTCTAGAGCACTTTACTGTGGAAGCGTATTATATGAATTACGATGGTGATATTGTAGAATTACCTCGCCAAAATAATCAAACCAATGTAGTCGCTTTTACACCAATAAATTTGGATAAAAAAGAGGAATATGGATTCGATTTTATTTTTGATTATTATCCAACTAGTACTTGGAATCTCTATTTTGTAACCTCATTTTATAATATTTCCGAAGAATCTAATTTTGGGGAAGGCTTTGTAAAACAAGATCAATGGTCTAATTATAGTATTTTACATAATAGTTTCGCATTTTTAGAAGATCAAAGCTTACATGCGAGTCTAACATTTACTTGGATAGGTAAAAATTTACAACAATTTCAAACCGTTGAAGACCGTTTGGTCTCAGAGTTGAGTCTATCAAAAACTGTTTTTAAGAAAAAAGGAGTTATTTCTCTAGCTGTTGAAGATTTCTTTAATCTACAAAACTATGAAACGTCAACACGTTATTTAAACCAGTCAAATTCTAGCTTTGTAGATTCTGATAATAGATACATTAAATTAGGTTTCCGCTATAATTTTGGTAATACAAAGCTTAATACTAATGAGCGCACTACAAGTGCGGAAGAGCGCAAAAGGCTTAAAGATTTAAACTAATCTTGCTATTCAGCAATAAACAAGTTCGTATCACAATTTGTATATTTCAGAATATCGCTAATCGCGCCATTCAGCAATAAACAAGTTCGTATCACGTCCACCTCCATTATTTCGATTAGAAGAAAATACTAAATACTTACCGTCATTAGAAAACACTGGAAACGCATCAAAGGTTTCACTATGTGTTACACGTTTTAAATTCTTTCCATCGATATCAATTAAGTATAAGTTGAAAGGAAAACCACGTTCAGATTCAAAATTAGAAGAGAATAAAATTTTCTCACCAGAAGGATGAAAAAACGGACTCCAATTCGCGTTGCCTAAATCCGTTAATTGACGTAAATCAGAACCGTCAGCATTACAGATATACAATTCCATATCCGTTGGTTCAACTAAACCTTCAGCTAATAAATCTTTGTAATTTTTAATTTCTTCTTCAGTTTTAGGACGCGATGAGCGGAAGATTAGTTTCGTACCATCTGGTGAAAAGAACGCTCCACCATCATAACCTAATTCGTTAGTAATTTGCTTTACATCGCTACCGTCAATATTCATGGTGTATAATTCTAAATCACCACTTCTAGTTGATGTAAATACAATTTTATCACCTTTTGGAGATACGGTTGGTTCAGCATCATAACCCACTTCATTCGTTAATTGTTTTACAATATTACCTTCTAAATCCGCAACAAAAATATCATAGGTATCATAGATTGGCCAGATGTATTTTCCGTTTTTTCTAAGTGGAGTTTCAGGGCATGCTTCATCTCCAAGATGTGTAGAAGCATAAATAATATGCTTATTATCTGGCATAAAATACGAACAAGTTGTTCTACCTTTTCCTGTGCTTACCATAGGAGGCGCAATACTATCTGTAAACGTTTGGTTAGCATCCATTGTGAACATTTGGTCACATTCAACTCCCCATTTTATATTATTAGATTGAAAAACCAATTGTTTATCATCAAAACTCCAATACGCTTCAGCATTATCACCACCATAAGTCACTTGTCTTAAAGACTTAAAATGTACTTCTTCTGGGTAGATTAAAGAATCGTATTTTTTAGTCGCACCAGAAGTCGCTTCAGTGGTGTTGTTAGTCTCGTTTTTACAAGACGAAAATGTAACGAGTAGAATTAAAATTGAGACGATTCTGTTCATAATTAAAGAATTATAATAAGTGGCTTTTATTACCTAATTTTGTGCAAAAGTAAGATTTATAGATGAAATAAGCCACGAAATATCGCTGATATGTGATTCAGTGATAGTTGGCAAAACAAGCTTCTCAAATAAATCAAAAAATAGAATTCGAAATGAAAAGAGCACTAATTTTATTAGCATTAGCGGGATTTATATCTTGTAAAAACGAACCTAAAATTGCTGAAAATAACATTAAAGAGGATGTTGCATATTTAGCTGATGATAAATTAGAAGGTCGCCAAACCGGAACACAAGGAGAAGTCTTAGCTTCAGAATATCTTATAGAGCGTTTTAAAGCTATTGGAGTACAACCAAAAGGAACGGAGGGGTATTTGCAATCCTTTTCTTTTAAGCCTAAAACAGATCCGCATAGCGAAGTAGAATTTACAACGAATGCAGACAGTACAATTACAGGGCATAATGTTATTGGCTTTATAGACAATAATGCCAAAACCACAATTGTTATTGGTGCACATTACGACCATTTAGGGTATGGTGGAGAAGGGTCTTTATTTCGTGGTGAAGAAAAAGCCATACATAATGGAGCAGATGACAATGCAAGTGGAGTTGCGGTAATGTTGAATTTGGCTAGTCGATTAAAAGTAAAAAATGACCAGGCTGAAATTAAAGACACAAACAATTATTTGTTCATGGCATTTTCAGGGGAAGAAATGGGCTTATTAGGCTCTAATTACTTTTCTAAAAACCCAACTATTGATGCCGAATCTATTAACTATATGATAAATATGGATATGGTTGGTAGAATGAAAGCCGATAGCACTTTGGCTGTTTACGGTACAGGAACGTCTCCGATGTTTAAACAAACTTTGAAGTCTAATAATGATAAATTCAAAATTGTAGAAAATGAAAGTGGAGTAGGACCTAGCGATCACACGTCTTTTTATTTAATAGACATTCCGGTGTTACATTTCTTTACAGGTCAGCATGAAGATTACCACAAACCAGGTGATGATTCTGATAAATTGAACTATGACGGCATGAATCTAATTTCAGATTACATCTTCGATATTATTACTGATTTAGATGATAATGGAGAATTAGCGTTTCGTAAAACAAAGAATGAAAGCGAAGAAACACCACGTTTTAAAGTCGGACTAGGAGTTGTGCCAGATTATTTATACGATGGAAAAGGCATGCGAATCGATGGTACGCGAGAAGACACTCCTGCATACGCTGCTGGTTTACAAAAAGGCGATGTGGTTCTTAAATTAGGCGATAGCACCATTACAGATATGATGAGTTATATGCGCGCATTATCTGTTTTTGATAATGGTGATGAAGCTGGTATTACCGTGAAACGTGGAGAAGAAACCATTGACACTAAGGTGCAGTTTTAGCGGCACGCTATTTAATTAAAGACCAGTAGTTCGTTATTAAATATAGAAAAGCCTTTACATTATGTAGAGGCTTTTCTATACTGTAAAGTACAATATGACATTAATATAAACAGAAATTAAATACCAAATATTTCGGCATCTACTCTAAATATTGTGCTTACTGTAATATCGTGAGTTTCGTTGATGGTCTCGTCGGTGATGGTTGTAATACGTAGGTTATAATTATCTTTTTTAATAAACTCCTTCAATTCTTCATCCAAAACATCTAATTCTAAAGTGCTTAAATTATTGTTTTCCAAATCATAAACATTTGCAATTTCAACTTCATCAATGCCTTCTGCTTCAATATAAACATGGACTTCCTTTAAAAAATTAAAGTCACCATCATCAGGAGCATTGAGTAAAAGTTTTAGTTGCTTCAATTTTATACTCTCTATTAAATTTTCTCGTGTGTTATTACTTTCAAATGAAGCGTCAGAATTTGTTGTAATATCTGGTGTAATAAGGTCAAATGGAGTGTTAATAATTGTTGTTGGTGGGATAGTAAAATTGATTTCATAATCTAAATCAAATTTGGTTAACTCATCAATTGCATCACAACTTGAAAGCGCAATGAGCATCACAAAAGCTATACATAGGTTCTTTTTCATGTTAAAATTTTGATTTAAAGATACAGCATTAAGATTTAAAGCGTTTAAGGTATATTTCAGGAAAGAATAAATAATGACTAATAAAATCCTTAATTTTGCACTAAAATCATAACTCTTGGTTAAAATAGGCGACATAGAATTACCAGACTTTCCATTGCTTTTAGCACCTATGGAAGATGTAAGCGATCCTCCATTCCGTGCATTATGCAAGGAGCAAGGAGCAGATGTGGTTTATACAGAGTTTGTGTCTAGTGAAGGTTTAATTCGTAATGCGGCAAAAAGCGTTATGAAATTAGATATCTACGAAAAAGAAAGACCAGTTGGTATTCAAATTTTTGGAGCCAATATGGAAAGCATGCTGCAAACTATTGATATCGTCGAAAAATCGAATCCAGATATTATTGATATTAATTTTGGTTGTCCGGTTAAAAAAGTCGTTTCTAAAGGAGCAGGAGCAGGAATCCTGAAAGATATCTGTTTAATGGAGCAATTGACTGCCGAAATGGTAAAGCGTACTAATTTACCTGTCACTGTGAAAACCAGACTAGGTTGGGATCACGATTCTATTAAAATTGTTGAGGTTGCAGAACGTTTACAAGATGTAGGTTGTAAGGCAATATCAATTCATGGTAGAACAAGGGCACAAATGTATAAAGGTGATGCCGATTGGAAACCTATTGCTGAGGTTAAGAATAATCCACGTATGCATATTCCTGTATTTGGAAATGGAGACATCGATACACCTGAAAAAGCGATGTTAATGCGCGATTCTTATGGTTTAGACGGTGCTATGATTGGTAGAGCGTCTATTGGAAATCCATGGTTTTTTAAACAAGTGAAACACTTTTTTGAAACAGGTGAACATTTAGGACCTATTTCATTAGCAGAACGTGTGGATGCTGCCAGACGTCATCTTCAAATGGCTATAGATTGGAAAGGGGAAACCTTAGGTGTTTTTGAAACCCGAAGACATTATACGAACTATTTTAGAGGCATTCCACATTTTAAAGAATACCGAATGAAAATGGTAACTAGCGATGATTCTAAAGATGTATTTGCAGCTTTTGATGAGGTATTGGATGTGTTTTCTGATTATCAGTTTGTTTAGCAGAGCTTAAGCACCAAGCCACAAAAACTAAATTCCAAAAAAAGGGAACTCTAGTTATTATCTACTATCTTTTTTTCTTTGCGGATCTCTGTGTTAACTCTGCGAAGCTCAGTGTAGTCATAATTCTCGCGAAGTCTCAAAGGCGCAAAGCATGATGAATCTTTCAGTGTAAATAATAGAAAGAGTACTACTTATTTTTCTCTGTGAAGCTCTGTGTAATCTTCGTATAACTCTGCGTAATAATTTTCTCGCGAAGTCGCAAAGGCGCAAATCCTGATGAGTTTTTCAGTGTAAATTATTGAAAGTGTCATACTTATATTTCTCTGTGAATCTCTGCGAAATCTCCGTATAACTCTGCGTAATAATTTTCTCGTGAAGTCGCAAAGGCGCAAAGCACGATGAATCTATCAGTGTAAATTAGAGAAAGTGTCATACTTATTTTTCTCTGTGAATCTCTGTGCAATCTCCGTGTAACTCTGCGTAATAATTTTCTCGCGAAGTCGCAAAGGCGCAAATTTGGATGAATAGGTAAGTGTAAACCCTAAACTAATTTAGCTATTTATCAAGCTAGGAGTAATTCGCTGAGAGGCAATTTTAGAAGCCACAATTCCTAGTCCAAAAATGGTGACTAAAACAATAAGGACATTAAAAAAATTAATACGAACAGGATACGCTAAATCTGGAGTTAGCATTACAAACTCAAAAGACTGTTGTGTAAATACAATTAGTAATCCAAGAGTCACTCCAATAAGTCCACTTACAACCGTCATTAAACTACCCTGTAAAAAGAAAATGGATTTAATGGTTTTGGTTTCGGTTCCTAAATAATATAAGGTATTGAGTGATTTCTTCTTGTCTAGAATCATCATTATAATCGCACCGATAACATTGAATAATGCAATGATAATGACTAACGTAAAGATGAGGTAGATGGCAAGGTTTTCGGTATTCAACATTTTGAATAAAGCATCATTTAATTCTGCTCTATTTTTTATGCTGAATTTATCTCCGAAGGCAGTTTCAATTTGAGACCTAATAAGGTCTTCATTAGCGTCAGGATTCAATTTAATCTCAATAGCACTGCGTTGGTTCTCTTTATAACTAAGTAATTGCTTAGCCAGTTCAATATCCGAAAAAACATAATTATTATTGTACTGCTCGTTGATATCAAATAGCCCAACATTATTCACATAAACCGAATTATAATACCCTTGAATAGAAGTGGCTTGACCTTTTCCAACCTTGGGAACATAAAAGGATAGTGGCTTTAAATAATCGAGAACACCAAAAGACAGATTATTAGAAATTCCCCAACCAGAAACAACTTCATTACTATTAGGAGTAATCCAATTTCCTTTGGTTACCATTGAGTCAATACTCGTAACATTTTGGTAGTTTTTATCTACACCTTTTAAGGTGGCAATAAGATTTTTATTTTCAGATTTAATAAAAATGCGTTCTTCAATAATTTCAGAAGAGGCTTCAATACCTTCAATTTTTAAAAGGGAGGTATGATCATTTTCGGACCATTGAAACGATTTACCCTCAGAAGGTATTAATTTCAAATCAGGATCCACAAAAGTGGAAAAATTAAGACTATAATCCTTTAAACCCGCAAATACAGATAACACAATAAAAAGTGCTGCTGAAGCAATAATAACTCCACCAGAAGCAATTAAGGTCATAATATTTATAGCATTATTACTGCTTTTAGAAAACAGATAACGTTTTGCTATATATAAAGGGAAATTCACTTAAGATTTTTTACGCTTGCCTAATAAGTCTGGATTCTCTAATGGATTGTCTTCGCCTTTTAAAGAACGCTCAATACCATCAATATATTCTAAAGAGTCATCGATAAAAAATTCTAATTGTGGCATACGTCTAAGTTGGTGACGTGTTCGTTGCGCCAACTCGTGCCTAATAAGAGGCTTATTAGATGTAATTCCTTCGAGTAAAGGTTTTGCTTCTTTATTAGGGAAAATACTTAAGTAAACCTTTGCTACAGAGAGATCTGTAGTTACATTTACTTTGCTCACTGAGATAATAACACCTCGCAAACCACCATCGGTAGCTGCTTTTTGTAAAACCTCTGCTAAATCTTGTTGGAGGATACCTCCTATTTTTTTCTGTCTTTGTGTAAATTCTTCCATGATGATTATTATAACTAATCGTCTGCAAAAGTAGAGGTTATTTAAGGATTATCTTATTTTTGAGTGTAGAAAATGATTATTACTAATGATAATTTTAAGAATTAAATAAAGAGATACCTGCTTTCGCAGGCATAAAGGATGAAAAAAATAGAACATATAGGAATCGCTGTTAAGGATATAGAAAAATCTAATACGCTTTTTAAAGCCTTATTTGGAGAAGACCATTATAAGATTGAAGATGTAGAAAGTGAGGGTGTAAAAACATCTTTTTTTAAATGTGGTCCTAATAAAATTGAATTATTACAGGCTACCAATGAAGAGAGTCCGATTGCTAAATTCATTGAGAAAAAGGGGGAAGGCATGCATCATATTGCTTTTGCTGTTGATGATATTGAGGAGGAAATTGAACGCTTAACGAAAGAAGGCTTCACCATGATACACAAAGAACCAAAACAAGGAGCGGACAATAAATTAATTGCTTTTTTACACCCAAAATCCACTAATGGTGTTTTAATTGAGCTTTGTCAAGAGATAAAGAACTAAAACGATTTATTTTTCTTGTAGAGTTTTAAAATATGTAGTAATATTGCACTCTCTTTTAAATAAGAGTAAAGATTAACAGCAATGTTAATTGGTCCCATAGCTCAGTTGGTTAGAGCACCTGACTCATAATCAGGTGGTCCTTGGTTCGAGCCCAAGTGGGACCACTTTAAGAATCCGTAATTCATTAATTATAAAATGATTACGGATTTTTTGTTTTATAAAATGTACGGTTAATTGCTTTTTTTTATATTATTCTTGAAGTTATGATAGAATAGTTTACGACAATTATTAAAGTAAAAATGAAGTGGTAATTATTGAAAAAGAACTAAAATTTGTAGTTGTTTATTTCAAACCTGACTGAACATTTAGAAGAGAACCTAGCACTAAATTAAATACGGTGTTGGTAAATTGTCTTTTTTTATAGCTATCATTCGGCATTTTCTTCTGTCATATACTAATTCCTGATATTTTTCAGGATTATGACTTTGGTTAAAAATTGGCTTATAGTTTTTCATTGAACATTATTTTGGCTAATAAGTAAGGCTACAATTAGGCGCTATAAAATGAGATTTCAGTTTAAATATGGATAGTGGTTACATCTAAACATTAGAAGACTTCTTCAAGACATTCACTTTAAAATCCCCTACAACTGATAGATTTGGATTTGCAGTCATCAATACCAATCCATATCCAAAATGCGAAAGTTTACAACCCTCAATGATTTCTTAATTTAGAGCACTATAAACTGGCATAAAATGTTTTTTTGCGTTATCACATCTAAAGATGCAAATAGATACTTAATATTATAATGATTTGAGTCAGTACCCAATAAGCTAATTATTAATACATTGACGCTACAATCTGTGAATGACCTACTGATTTAACGGTTAATGAAAATAAATGGATACCTATTTACAATTTAAAAGTCATCACAGGTAGTTTTGCGTGGTTTGCTAAATCTTCAGAAATACTGCCTTCTAAAAAATGACTTAAGCCTTTATGAGCGTGTGTGCTTATAGCGATGAGATCTGCGCTTGTTTCTTCGGCATATTGTATTAATCCATCTTCAACCGTATAACCTGCAATAAACTCCACATTATCTGATCCTCCTGCAGCTGCAAACAACGTTACTTTCTCATTAAATTCTTTTGAGCTGATAAAATTACTATAAGGTAGATTGACATATACAAGATGTATCCTACTGCCTAGATTTGAGAACATTGCTAAATTATTCTTGTATGCAGACACGTTTTCTGGATTCAGATCTGTGGCTATTACGACAGTTTTTAAGTCAAAATTTTTCGGTTCTGACTTTATAATTAACACAGGTGTGTTACTATAACGTACCATTTTTTCTGCGTTTGATCCTGTAAATACGCCATCATAATCGGTTAAACCATGGGATCCCATAATAATTAAATCTGCATTTGTTTCTTTCGCTACGGTATCTACCTCTTTGTACACCTTATGATGCTTAATCATAGGCTCAACTTTTACACCTTCTAGATAGTCCTTTTCTAAAAAAAGTTCAATTTTTTTATTGGCTATAGCGAGCATAAACAGCATTTCATTTTCGTTCTCTGTTTCGGAATGTGTAAAAATACTATCGGATAATTCTAACATATGCAATACATGGATTACAGCATTATGTTTTTTAGCTAAAATGGCACCAGCCTTTGAAGCAAATTCAGATTGTTTTGAAAAATCGACAGGTATGATTATGTTTTTCATCTTATGTTTTTTTAAGAAAGATGCGAATAGATGAGGTATGATAAAATGACCTACGTCAGGACATTTTCATTTAGAGTAAATGCTAAATGATTGGAAAGTTTAGAATCAAAACAGAAAGAACATAGCGTTTAAGGATCTGGCTGACCCAGGTCATATTTTTTAGATGCGCTTTCTTTTAATTTTACATATCTAGTTTTTAAGAACCAATACCACTGAAAATTATTTAAAACAAAGGATCATGGAAAAACACACCTATAATGTTAATATCAATTGGACACAAGATCGAAAAGGAATGATGTGTTCACCAGAATTAAAGAATAATGAAACTAATGAAACCAATTGTTTAGAAGTTGCAACACCACCAGAATTTCCTGGAGGAATGCCAAACATTTGGTCACCAGAACACTTATTTACTGCAGCTGTAAGTAGTTGCTTAATGACTACATTTTTAGCAATTGCCGGATTTTCAAAGTTAGATTATGTAAGTTTTAAGTGCGCTTCTAAAGGAATTGTAGAAAAAGTAGAAGGTAAATTTATAGTAAGTGAAGTGTTATTGTTTCCCGAAGTTGTTATCTCAGACGCATCCAAAAGCGATCGTATGGAACGCGTTGTGGAAAAAGCAAAAAAAGCCTGTTTAATTTCAAATTCTATTACTTCAAAAATTACCATGGAAACTAAAATTACGGTGCAAAATTAAAATCTTGAATGTTTAGGATGATTTTAAATAGAACTACCAAAAAAATAGCAGATGAACAATTTCAGAAATAGACCAAAAGACAATTATATCCACGAGGCTAATTGGGAACAATTATATGTACTTACAGAACATTGGAAATCCGATATTTTGTTTTACAAAGATGATTTAAGGTTTCTACATCATCTTATCGACAATTATTTTTTGTGGCTTTCAAAGAGAGAAAATATTGATTTGGTGCAGGAAATTGAAGTGAAGTTACTTCTAGTAGATAAACAAAGTGATGCATTAGTAGAAAGACTAGATAAACATTTGCACCACCTTGCAGAGTTGATAGATGACCCTTTCGTATTTGTTGCAGATACCTTTAGAAATGAGCACGAACTTTTAGAAGATGACCTAGCTCAATTTGTAAAAGACTTTAGAAATAACCGGAAAGAAGTTTTTTTACTTACAGAACATATAATTAAACGAGGAGGATTGATACGTCAATTTAATAGCATTTCTAAATAGTTTCATAACCACAAAATTGTAATCTGTAAATAATAAGCACTATGAAAAAACTACATAAAATATTAAATGAGATTACGGAGCTCATAACGAATATAGAAACCAATTATCCTGAACTATACCGTTCTTTAGATGAAAATCCTATGACGCTGCCTGTTAGCCAAAATCCGCAAATGGGTAAAGTAGTCATGCAAGAGTATTTAGACAGCTTAAAGGAATTACTAGAAAGTTATGTAGATGAAGAAAAGATAAAGAATAGCCTGTAATATTATGGGAGAAATAGCCACATCAAATAGACAAATAACACTGTTTTATAGTTCTAAATCAGAAAGAGCAAAACAGACCTTAGCATACGCCAAAGCAGAAGGATTAAAAATTCAAGAAATCGATGTTCTAAAAACAAAGTTAACAGGAACCCAACTCGTAGAATTAGCAGGCAGACTGAATATGGTGGTAGCAGATTTAGTAAATCAGGAGCATCCAGTATATACCTCTTATTGCGAACCTCAAAATTTTTCTACCGACGACTGGATTAAATTAATACAACATAACCCAGAGATTATGAAACAACCTATTGCATTAAGAGGCGACAAGACAATTTTGGTTGAGACACCTACAGATATCATTAATATTTAAATAATTCAATTTAAAACAAACCAATAATGGGAAGGCTAGTACTCGTTAGACACGGAAAAAGCGTATGGAATGTAGAAAACATATTTACAGGTTGGACAGATGTAGGCCTTGCACCAAAGGGAGTTGAAGAGGCAAAGTTAGCAGGAAAACTTATTAGAGACGAAAACATAACTATAGACATCTGCTTTTCATCTTATCTAAAAAGAGCTATTAAAACCGCTTCGATTATTATGGAAATAGCAGATATAGCGTACATAGATTTTATTAAAAGTTGGAAACTAAATGAACGACATTATGGTGCTTGGCAAGGAAGGAACAAGGATGTAGTAAGAAAGGAAGTTGGAGAGGATCTTTTTTGGAAGGTAAGACGTGGTTACGATGCTGCTGCACCTGCGCTATCGACAAATGATAAAAGATATCCAAAATTCGAACCTAAATACAAGAAGCTTAATAGTGTAGATTTGCCAGTAACAGAATCTTTAAAAGACACAAAGCAAAGAGCTGTTAAATATTATTTTGAAGTCATTGTACCAGAATTAGTAAAAGGTAAAACCGTACTTGTTTCTGCTCACGGAAATTCCATTAGGGCATTAATGATACAGATTTTAAATATTCCTGCAAACGAAATTTCAAAAGTCGAAGTACTAACAGGAGTCTTAAATATTTATGATTTTGATAGCGCTATGACTTTAAAAGAGAATTACATATTAAAACCAAAACAAGAACTATTAATTGAAAATAACGAGAAATTATGAAATCCAAGATTCAAGAATACCATAACAATTTTTTTACAATAGGTAAAACAAAAATTTTAGCCTTTACCATAATGACATTTATGGCAGGAACCATTTTAACAAGTTGTGGTGAGACATCTAAAAAAGATGCCAAAACTGTTAAAGAAGACACAAAAGAACTTAATAAAGATTTAGAGCAAGGTGCAAAAGACACCAGTGAAGAAATTAAAACCACTGTAAAAGCAGATTGGGAAAATTTTAAAACGGCATCTGAAACTGCAGTTGAAAACACAGAAAACAACATAAAGGACTTACGAGAAAAAATAGCAAAAGCAAGTCAAAATGAAAAAACACGATTAACGGTTCAACTTGATAAATTAGAACTTAAAAACAAAGAGCTTAAAGAGAAACTAGCAGAACGAGCTGTTGAGTTTAAACAAGATATAGTTGAGTTTAACGAATCTACAATAGAAAGTGAAAAAAGGTTTGAACGTGAATTTAATCACGATATGAAAGAGATGGGTACAGCTTTAAAAGATCTGTTTAAAAATAATGAGGATTAAAAATTAGAAATTATGGAAACCACAGTATTAAATTCAACTCTGTTAGTTACAAAAAACTGGTGGCTATCCATCTTAATAGGCCTAGTGTACATTATTTTAGGTGTATGGGTTTTTAGAACACCATTGGCGAGTTACATCTCATTAAGCGTCATCTTTAGTATTTTTATTTTATTTCAGGACTACTAGAAATTATTTTTTCAATTTCAAACAGAAAAGAAATAGATAATTGGGCTTGGTATTTAGCAGGAGGTATTTTGGATCTTATTATAGGTGTACTTTTAATATCTCATCCAGTAATGACCATGACAATTTTACCATTATACATTGGCTTTTGGTTATTGTTTAGGGGGATTATGGCATTAGGAATCTCAATCCAGTCAAAATCATTTGGTGTCTCTCAGTGGGGTTGGATGCTAGTATCAGGAATCGCAACCATCATTTTTGCAATTTTAATATTAGCCAATCCTGTTTTTGGTGGTTTAAGCATTGTTTATATGACCGCCTTGGCATTTATAATGATAGGACTCTTTAGACTGTTTTGGGGTTTTATTAAAAAGAATTAAAAACATTGCTAATTAGATTAATTTGAAGCAGTGCGTTACGTTCAAAGTAGACAAGGTTGTCATGAGGTTTTCTCTTCTATTCGTCATCGTATGGATCAATTCTTTAATAGGCACTACTGATATAAAAAATTGGCTTATAGAAAATACCTTGACGGTTATTGCGCTGCTTTTTTTAATTCTCACCTATAACAAATATCGCTTCAGTGATTTTAGTTATTTTTTGATTTGTATTTTTCTCTGCTTGCACGTCTATGGTTCTAAATACACCTACGCTGGAAATCTGTTTGGGTATAAGCTTCAAGATGTCTTTCATTCATCAAGAAACCAATATGACAGATTGGTGCATTTCAATTTTGGCTTTTTGCTGTATTATCCTTTGCACGAATGCCTTTTAAGATGGTTTAGAATTCCGAAGTCCTTAGCATTGATAATACCTGTATTAATAATTTTATCGGCAAGCGCTTTATATGAAATTATAGAATGGCTGGTCGCAGATGTGTTTTTCGTGGAAGAAGGGATTTCATATTTGGGAATTCAGGGAGACGTTTGGGACGCGCAAAAAGATATGTCTGTTGCTTTTCTTGGTGTTATGCTCGCTGCTATGATTTCTTATATCTATAGACGCACCAAATCGTCTGAATCAAAGCTTGATACTTTATAGAGCACTGTTTTGCTCGTTTTAATAGCAATAACATCCTTATCCTGTTAAAGTTTTCAAAAAAATATCTATACTGATGTAGGTCAGTGTCAGCATATGAAAAGCAATCTACCTTTGAAGTATTATTAATTATAAAACCTCAAAAAATGAAAACACCAAACATAGGAATTTCAGCAGAAAACAGACAGGCTATCGCAGATCAGTTATCAAAAATATTAGCGGATGAATTTGTACTCTATTCAAGAACCCTAAATTTTCATTGGAATATTGAAGGTCCAGATTTTTATTCAGTACATCTTTATCTTGAAACCTTGTACCAAGAGCAACAAGTGGTTGTTGATACCGTAGCAGAAAAAATACGCGCAATAGGTCATTATGTACCTGCAACCTTAAAGGACTATTCTCAATTGACGCATCTTACCGAAAAAACAAAAGGTAAAAATGATAGCCAAAGTATATTCGCAGAATTGCTAGAAGACCACGAAAGCATTATTGTATTTCTTCGCGAAGAGATTAAGCCTATAGCAGACAAATGGAAGGCTGATGGTATTAGCGATTATATTACCGGACTTATGGAACAACACGAGAAAACCGCTTGGATGTTGCGCTCACATTTAAAGTAAATTAAGTATTAAATACATATTGATAAAAAAACTATAAAATGAATTATAAAAACATAACCATAGCAGGAAGCGGTGTTTTAGGCTATCAAATCGCATTTCAAACAGCATTTCATGGTTTTCATGTAACCGTTTATGACATCAATGATGCCGTTTTAGATAAAGCGAAATCAAAGTTCAGTAGCTTAAGTGAAGGGTATAAAAAAGATTTAAATGCAACGCAGCAACAACTAGATAAAACAAAGCAAAATCTCAGTTATACTTCAGATTTGGCTGCATCGGTCAAAAATGCTGATTTATTAATTGAGGCCATACCCGAAAACCCCAAATAAAGACAGATTTTTATAAAAAGTTAGCGAAAGTTGCCCCTGAAAAAACTGTTTTTGCTACCAATTCTTCAACACTATTACCTAGTAAATTTGCTGAAGCAACAGGCAGACCTGCTAAATTTTTAGCATTACATTTTGCAAATGATATTAAGGTCCGTAATACAGCAGAAGTAATGATGCATTCAGGGACAGACCCACAAGTTTTTGATGAAGTGATAGCTTTTGCTAAAGCAATTGGTATGATTGCGCTTCCATTGTATAAGGAACAACCAGGCTATATTCTTAATACATTATTGGTTCCTGTTTTAAGTTTGTCGCTTAACCTTTTAGTAAATGGTGTTAGCGATGTAGAAACCATAGATAAGACATGGATGAAGGCTATGATGACACCATTGGGACCTTTTGCAATACTTGATATGGTGGGAATAACAACGGCATACAATATACTTAAAATGGAAGCAGACACAACCAAAGATCCCATTAAAATTAAATCTGTAGCCTACCTTAAAGAAAATTTTATTGATAAAAATAAATTAGGTTCAACTACAGGAGAAGGATTTTATAAGTATCCACATCCAGCATATAAAAATTCGGATTTTTTGAAATAGATATGATTTTATTTTGATTCATTCATGTCAAATAAAGGATTTATATAATTCTTATTTCTTATCCGAATCAAGAATTAAATCAAGTATTGATTGTTTAATTAAAACTATTTAAAAATGAAAATTACAACGTTTATTAGTATTTTAATATTTGCACTATTGACATCCTGTGTAAGTCAAAAAAAGTATACAGCCCTTCAAAATAAAGCAGAACTTTGCGAAGACGAACTTGCAAACACTTCCGCCGAACTTAGAACCACTTCTAACGAAGTTTTAGTACTTGAAAATAACCTGGCAAACGAGAAAAACAAATCGAAGGCGCTCGAAAAACAAGGCGATTATTTTAAAAGTACAAACACCAACCTGTTAGATAGACTTTCTGATCTTTCCGTTGTAAGCAAGTATGGAGCTGAGAGTATTAAGAAGTCTTTAGAGGCTTTAAACGAACAAAACACATACATCAAAGATCTAACGGGCTCTATGCAACGAAAAGATTCTCTCAACCTTGCATTGGTGATGAATTTGAAACGATCCTTAGATGATTTCGATGATGAAGATATTAGCATTGAGGTAAAGAAAGGAGTCGTGTATGTTTCCATATCGGACCGAATGCTTTTTAGATCTGGAAGCTATAGTATTAATGAATCTGCGCAAGCAGTAATAGGTAAAATAGCAAAGATTGTGAACGATCACAAAGAGTTAGATATTCTTGTTGAGGGACATACAGATACAGTTCCCATGCATACAGATTGTATAGAAGATAATTGGGATTTAAGTACAAAGCGAGCAACAGCTATAGTGCGTTTGATGCAAACTAATTTTAAAGTGCAACCAGAACGAATGACAGCTGGTGGACGTTCAGAATATGTGCCTAAAGCAACAAATGAAACGTCAGAAGGTAGAGCATCCAATCGTAGAACTGAAATTATTATCCTTCCAAAACTAGATCAATTTTTCAATCTCTTAACGCCTCCAGCAGCAGTCTCTGTTGATTAATAAGATCTTACAAAACGAATAGGAGTCCTGTTATTAATTTTTTTAAATAATATTGTCTTCATGGAAAACGGGAAGGTTTATAGGCTTCCCGTTTTTGTGTTTTAAATCAATAACTAATGTCTTATTATTTCAAAAATTAGTTATCTATATAATCTATAAATATTTAAAATATAATTAAACTTAGAACGTATAAATCAATAGCCACTTAACATAGGCTCAATACCAGCTAGCACGCTACTTTCTCCTCGAATAATTAAACAGTAATTATCGTTTTTCAACTCATTTAGATAGCTATTAATCTCTTCGGTATTAATTCCCAATCCTTTAAATATTCCGATAAGACCTGTGGGTAATGATGCAAGCTCTCTTTCATCAATTTTATTAAGGAATGTTGGGGTTAAATGACCGGCAATAAATAAGGTGCCAATCTCAGGATTATTGAAATATCCTACTTGAAATTTCTTGCCTAATACAGCGCTTAATTGCTGTTTTGTATCGGGCATTATTTTTTTAAGCTCTTTTTTAGCAATGGTCTTATTGGTCGTAAGTTTGCCTAAGATAGATAATTGAAATGGTATATTATTTTGCTGAGTAATATGGCTTATTACTGTCTCTATTTGCGATAAGCTTTGATATGTTCTTATAACAAATAATTTTAGGGGTGTGTTATGTTTTTTAACAGACATTATACAAATCGTAATTTAGTTTCAACGTATCGCTAAATTAACTGTAATATGACTTTTCTTCAATGACTAGGGTCAGTCTGTCTAGTTTTATCCAAAAAGGGCAATATCTTTTAAACTTTTTTTGTCTTCAATAATGATTTCTCTATGAGTACCAATACTTAATAATGCTTCATCTTTAAAATCGGTTAGCATTCTAATAGCAGTTTCTGTAGCTGTACCCATAAGACTTGCTAGGTCTTCTCTTGAGATACTAATACCTTGATTTTTTGAATTATGAAGTATTTCATTTTTAGATAAATCCAATAGTACTTTTGCTAAACGTTGTCTAACTGTTGAAAACGCCATACTTACTAGTTTTTCTTGAAGATCAATTAAATCATTAGAAATCATAGTAATGAATTTAGTTGAAATCAACTTATCACCAAATAGCAAGGTTGTAAAATCAGCTTTAGGAATCTTAATAACTTCTGCTTGTTCTAGAACTGTTGCAGTATCTTTATAAGTGCCTTTATTACTTAGTAATGATAGTTGACCTACAAATTGTCCAGGTCCAAATAGGCCTGTTACCAAAGATTTGCCAGACTCCGTAGTCTTATATGTTTTTATAGCACCTTTTTGTATAAAGTATAGCGTATGTGCAGTGTCTCCTTCCATAAAAACAAACTCTTTTTTATGAAATGTTAAGCACTTACGATCCTCGGAAAGGCTTTCCATACCGCGTTGTATCGATACATCATTAAAAAATTGATTAATACCTTCAATATCCTTTGAGAATTCCTTTTTAAGAAAGCTATGTTTATGAAGTCTTGAGGCAATGGCATCTAATAATTCGCTTTCTTCAAAAGGTTTGGTGAGATAATCATCGGCTCCTAGGTTCATCCCTTTTCTGACATCTATTTTTTCTGTTTTAGCAGTTAGGAAAATAAAAGGTGTACTTGCTGTCGTTTTATCTTTACTTAAATGCAGTAAAACATCATATCCATTTAGTTCTGGCATCATAATATCACAAATAATAATATCTGGTTTTGAAAGTTTTGCTAGTTCAACACCTTTTTTACCATCCTCTGCTTTGACAACCTCATAGTTTGCTAATTCTAAGATTTCTGCGGTGTTTTCTCTAACATCTTGATTGTCTTCTATTAAAAGTATTTTTGTCATCATTTTTTAATTATTGGGTTTTGGCCACTTTATTAAAAACGTTGTGCCTTTATTGATTTCACTCTTGAAATCAATGGTGCCATCCATTAGTTCTACATATTGTTTTACAATATTAAGACCCAATCCTGTTCCCTGAATATTCTGTGCATTTTTTGCTCTAAAAAAACGCTCGAATAGTTTTTCCTGCTCGTCTTCCGGAATGCCTATACCTTGGTCTTGGACTTGAAGCGTAAAAAATGCGTCACTTTCTTCAATTTTAATATGGATATCTGTATTTTTTGGGGAATACTTAATGGCATTAGATAATAAATTCATCAGGATGGTACGTACTAGTTTAGAATCAAGGTTGAGTAAAATAGCGTGGTTTGGTGCTACTAAAATGATGTTCTTTCCTGTTTTTTTAGTTGTGGACACTTCTTTAACCAATAGTTTAGAAAAGTGAACAAAATCAAACAGTTCCTTATCTGCTTTAACCTTTCCTTCTTCTAGCTTACTAAGAGATAAGAAATCATTCAAAATAACAACCAAATGCTTTACATTCTTCTTGATTTGAGCCACATACTTTTTACGTTTTTCTTCCTTCCCAGCTTCATTTTGTTTGCCAATAAGGATAGCTGAGGTTTGTATGGCGCTCAAAGGTGTTCTAAATTCGTGCGATGCCATGGAAACAAATCTTGATTTTAATTCGTTAAGCTCTTGTTCTTTTTTTAATGCACTTTTTGCAACCCTTTCAATTTTCTTTTGTATCGTGATATCACTGTACACAAATAATGCACTAGAAATAATAGTGTTTTCATCGAGTAATGGAATTGTATTTACCGAGAAGTATTGGTCTTTGTAGATTATTTCAAAACCAAGGTGTTTTCCAGCAATAGTTTTCAATATATCCTTTTTTAGTTTTATTTTTTGTCTTTCGGAAAATATGGTGATGTCATCAACTGTGGTATCTTCAAAAATCAATTTATCTAGTCCTAATTTTATTATAGCCTCACCTTCTATAAGTTGCATTTCAAAATTTGGGTCAAAAACAATGATAAATCCATTAGGGAAATTTTTAGCAATTGCCGAGGATAAGGATTTATTTGCAATAGCCCTTTTCTCTGCTTCTTGCGTTTCTTGTATTTGATCTTCGAGACTTAAATTAGATGCCACCAATTTTTGAACTGTAGTGGTTAGTTCACTCGTTCTACGGGCTACTTCATTCTCTAATTCTTCAGCGTAGCTTTTTAGTTTGACTTGACTAATGTTTAGTTGCTTTTCTATGTTTTCGCGCTCTGAGATATCTATAATAAAAGCTATTACAACCTGTTTTTGCTCTATGGTCGTTGGACTTAAGCTTATTTCAATTGGAAATTGAGAACCATCTTTTTTTAATCCCCACAGATCTAAATTACGACCCATTCGTCGTGCTTTAGGTTTTACGATGTATCCTTCTCTATGACCTTTATGTTTTTTTTTGAATTTATTAGGGATAAGGTGTTCTACTTTTTGAGTTATAAGCTTACCTGATTGATAGCCAAACAATTGTTCGCTTGCTGGGTTGGCTTTTATAATGATGCCATTAGCATCAACCACTATAATACCTTCCACAGAGGATTGAAAAATGCCCTGAAAGAGTTCTATGTCTTGTAATTCTTTACTCAATATTGGTATGTAGTTACACTATATAAATTAAATAACAATGTAACCTATTTAAACGGACTTGGGTCATCTTTTAATTATTTAATAATCATGATTTAAGTCCTTTTAATATATAGTTTGCTCCCTTAACCTAGATAAGATTTATAAATCACTTATTGCCATACAAACTACTGATGTAAATAAAATAACCACACTAGTACATCGACATCCTAGTGATGATATAAGTGCTTAATCCTCTGAATCTTATGGTGTCGCAGAAGAAAGAATCACCTACTAATGAAATTGACTTAAAAATGAAACAAACTACTTATATCATATTAACAATTGTAACACTTATATTTATTGTTGTATTCACGCTTCAAAACACTAGCGAAGTACGTATTTCTCTATTATTTTGGGATATTAAAACATCCTTAGCTCTATTAATTTTTTCTTTATTCGCTTTAGGTGTTCTAACTGCCATTTTTATCCTAACACTAATAATTATTGCGCTTAAATCTACATTAAGAAAAGATGAAAAAATTATTTCTGCATTGCAAGAACCTAATGACTTAAATCCTGATAGGAAAGTAGAAACCGAATAGTGATTAGTGCAAGACGTGATGTAATTAATTTTCTAGATAAGTGAGTAAGTGCATTATTATATGATTGTCAATTCAAGTTTAAGAACGGGATTGACTATGCCTACCTATCGAAAATTTATGAACTAATAAAAACCTATCCTTCTAAGAATTATCTCAAATGAAAGAATTTATCAGAATGAACTTTTGCTATTATCAGCAAGTGTCTCGGGTTTTGCTTTGCTTCCATAAAATTTATTAAATACAACACATGCTGTTAAATCTCCTGTAACATTCACTGCAGTTCTAAACATTCCGAGAATACGGTCTATGCCTATAATAATAATCAGACCTTCAATAGGAATTCCTGAGCTTTGCAATACAGATGTAAGAATAATAACACCACCTCCAGGAATAGCAGGTGTTCCTATAGAAGCAGCTACAACCGTAAATGTAATTAGAAGAATACTCATTATAGATAAGTCAATACCGTAGGCTTGTGCCATAAATAAAGTAGTTACGCATTGAAATAATGCTGTTCCGTCCATATTGATGGTAGCTCCTACTGGAATAACAAAATCACTAATATTGGAAGATACTCCTAATTTTTCATCTGCTGTTTTCATAGAAAGTGGCATAACGGCTGCTGAACTGGCAGTAGAAAAAGCTAATAATTGAGGGTCTCTAATTGCTTTTAGAAATTTGAAAGGATTTCTCCTAGTAATGACAAAGACTATAATTAAATAAAATGTCAATAATAGAATGAGGCCTAGAATAACGACCGCCATATAATAGCCTAAACCGAGAAATACTTCAATGCTTGTTCTGGATAATAATGCTGCCATTAAGCCAAATACGGCATAAGGAACAAGTATCATTGCCCACGAGACAACGATCATACAGATTTTTTGAATGGCTTCAGAAAAACGAATAATAGGAGTTGCTGTTTTCTGATTGAGTTGTGTAATTGCAACACCAATGATGATTGTGAAAATGACCACGCCTAACATTTCCCCTGTTAAAATAGACTCTAGCGGATTATTAGGGATAAGGTTTGATATTGAATTTGGAATGTTTCCTATAAGGTCAGTTTGCTCATCTGGTACTATTTGGCTTTCACTACTATTAGGAAATCCTCCTAACTCAAAAATATATTGACCAGGTTTTAAAATTAGTGTAACGACCAAACCAATTGCTATGGCAACAGTTGTTGTAAAAACAAAATATAATAATAGCTTAAGTCCAAAGGTTTTTAGGTTTTCAGATGTGTTTCCTACAATTCCTGTAATAATCGATGTGAATATCAATGGAATCATAATCATTTGAACCAACCTCATAAAAATTTGACCTGGTAGATCAAGCCAATCCGCAATTTTTAAACTCATACTTTCTGAAAGTAATCCTGTAGATGGATTCAACAATACTCCTATTCCAGCACCCAAAAGAAGCCCAATAATTACTTTAAGCCATAAGCGACCTTTGATAAGGTGGTCTAAATGAACTGATAACCTATTAAGAGATTTGAATTCTATCATAGTTTTTTATGCCTTTTGCATAAGTTTCTAATAAATTGTTTAAGGAATCTAGATAGTCTTTCAATGTTTCATTAATTCAGGATATTTTTCTAGAATTTTTGAAGTTGTTGAGAAAATAGTTTGATTAATATCATTTTGATGATTTTATTTTCTATGCGCTTTAATAAACGTTATCTCTAATAAACCTAAGGATAAAGGTTAGTTGTTTAATCTTATCTATGAATGACCCAAGTCATCTGTTATTTATTTCTTCTCACATAATTTTGTTGTTAGATCATTTAATTCTATGAAAATTGACGTAGAAATATAAGGACTTTACAATCACATGCTTAGTTACTTTTTATAAAGAAAAAATTGAAACAAAACAAAGTCAAAACAACAATTAAAGACAGTAAAAAACTGTCCGTTTTAGCCGCTACTGCAATCTGTGGGAATGATATCAGTTCATCTGTATTATACGTCTCGGCTTTAGCTATAGCTTTTGCAGGTCAATACGCATGGATTACGTTGCTTATTGTATCTCTTGTTTTATTTCTATTTAGAAAAATATACGGAGAAGTAGTAGGTGCTTTACCATTAAATGGTGGTGCTTATAATGCATTACTAAATACTACCAGTAAATCTGTGGCCTCTTTTGCTGCTACACTAACTATATTGTCTTACATGGCTACTGCTGTTATTTCTGCTAATGAAGCCATTCATTATCTTCATCATATAGTACCAGCAATTCCTATTATAATTACAACCATAATTCTGCTTGTATTTTTTAGTGCTTTAACTATTGGAGGTGTTTCAGAATCATCAAAAGTTGCCATCGCGATCTTTCTTTTTCATTTATCTTCTTTTGTAATATTAAGCGTATTTATCACCTATTTTCTTTTTAATAATGGCATTGGATTGTTTATTGAGAACTGGCACATGCCTACCGAAGGCGGAAGTATAACAAATGCTATTTTTCTTGGCTTTGCTGCTTCAATGTTAGGCGTTTCTGGTTTTGAAAGTTCTGCAAACTTTGTAGAAGAACAACAAAAAGGTGTTTTTCCTAAAACACTTAAAAACATGTGGGTTGTAGTTAGTATTATTAATCCATTAACAGCCTTATTTGCCCTTTCGCTATTTGCATTGCCTTTGTTACAAAGTGATTCTTATCAAAACACGCTTTTAATAGAAATGGCGTCGCATGTAGGGGGCAATTGGTTGGCTATATTAATTGGAATTGATGCTTTCTTAGTATTGAGTGGAGCAGTACTAACAAGTTTTATTGGGGTTTCAGGTTTATTGGAGCGAATGGCTTTAGATAGAATATTGCCTCAATATTTTTTAAAGAAAAACAATCGTGGAAGTTCTTACCGTATCATTCTAATTTTTTTAGTCCTAACTATATCTGTATTACTAATAACAAGAGGGGATGTTAAACTCCTAGCAGGCGTTTATACCATATCCTTTTTATTAGTCATGATACTGTTCGGTATCGGAAATGTACTCCTAAAAGTTAAACGAAATAGTTTACCAAGACCTGAAAAAGCAAGTTGGTTGGCTATATTATTTGCAATCATTGCTGTAATTATTGCTTTAATAGGAAATATTATAATGGAACAAAGAGTAGGTTTTCCAAGTAATTTTACGGTCTTTCTAGAATATTTTGTTCCTGCCATTGTTTTTATTACCGTAATGCTAAACAGGACGGTATTATTAAAATTTTTACTGAAATTAATTCACTCTGTTTTTGATCCTTTTAGAAGTTTTGTAATGAAAACTGACAAGAAAATTCTTTCTGTTATCGATGCTATTAATTCTCAAGAATTTGTCTATTTCACCAAAGATGATAATGTTGAAACCTTGAATAAGGTGTTGTTGTATATTCAAAGAAATGAGCATACTAAAAAATAAAAGTTGTAACTGCAAGTAAAAATGGAAATGTGATTACAGAACAATTTAGGAACGATATAAATGTAATTGATAGAGAGTACCCTTCCATTAAAATTGATTTTATTGAAGTAGATGATTATTTTGGACCTGAACTAATTAATAGATTATCAAATGAATGGAGTATTCCTATCAACTTTATGTTTATGGGTTCACCTGGTGATCATTTTCCTTATAAGTTACAAGAACTGGGTGGTGTACGATTAATAATTTGATAAAAAATCGACATTGAACTAAATTATAAAAAGTAATTTTTGCAGATTACTACTGAATAAATAACCAACTTAAGTTTCTCATAATTTAATTATTTGTTTAAGTAAAGCTGTGACGCATTTTCATTTTTCAAAATGATGAAGGTCAGTTCAATTATTACATACTTTTAATTTTAGTAATAATATCCTGTTTTTGCAGTACACCAGATTGACGCCAAACTTGCGGTCCATTTTTAAATAATAGTAGTGTAGGGACACATTTTAAATTGTATTGAAGATCAACTGATAAATATTGGGTTTGATGCTGTTTTTTTTTCAAAAGCCACAGGGAAGTGAAGTAGAGTGACTGTTGTAGATTCTTATAGAAGCTTAGCAATATCAGACTTTTGAAGACTATTGTTGAATAAGATGAGATTATTAAAAATTTTAAATAAGCAAAATATTAATCAATGCTCAAACCTTTATACACTCTTTGTAATCCATATGGCTGTATTATGAATAATAAATCGACATTTAAACTCTGTATAACAATTTATTGCGATACTTTACAGTATTCCAAGTGAGACCATTAGTAAAATAAAGCCTTACAGAGATGTAGGGCTTTTTCTATAGATTATAAATTACTTCAAAAGTAAAGGCTTTGCTTAAAAACTAAATCATCCCTCCAAATAAAACATGACACCCTATAAATGCGATTACGGATAAAATAATACCCACTAAAAAAATATTAAAGGATTTACGAAGTAACTTAAATTTACGGTCAATTGTTTTACCTAAATGGTAAGTGTCTGTTGCAATTGTTTTATATAACTCATCTCCTTCATTCATTAAGTTGGTAATGTTATTTACGTACTCATCTTCTTCCATCTCATGAAAATTCCCATAAAACATTAAGTTTTTTGTCTCACTTTTTCCATGCACTAATTCTGGGCGTGTTGCAAAAATTGCAAAGGCGATTGAAGCTAAATTCGTGAACAAAATCATTACTACCGGAAAGATTAGGTGAGGGTCTGTACTTAATTGACTCATTACCGTACCTAGAATTAATGATAAAATTAAAGCGTTTATAGATATTAAAATATTTGATTTAGTATCTATCATCGTGTTTAGAGTATACTGATTTTTAGATAATAATCTAAATAATGTTTCTACTCCTCTTTCAGACCTTGGTGCAACTTTTGCCAATTTCTTTTTTAATTGCTTTAAGGCGTCTTTATCAATATTTAATTCTTCCATTAAATATTTATCCTCTGCCTTTACTTTTGATTTATCTCCCATAGTTGGATGTGTTATAATTTAAACCATATTTATGAATATAGTCTTTTTACAAATTTACCACTACTTAATTCTTAATCAATAATTGAAATAACAGAATTGCTCAGTTATATGATGTATAATTTTTATAATGGATAAGAAAGCAAAACATAAATAAAGCGTAAAATCGGTACAATTATTTTAGTAAAAGTGATATTGAATGATTCAAACCTAAGTTCATTTACCTAATTTTCTTATCCTTTTCAAACTGCAGAATTACTTTATCTGCAATATTAGTAATCAATTTTTTGGATAAGTACTTTTCCATCCAATAAAAAGTAAATAAAGAAAATCAACATTTTCAGCAATGTTATGAGTTAATTCATCGTGATGCTTTTCTAACTTTTCTTTCCTGCTCATCGTTGCCATAAACTCTTCAAAAGAGCTTGCTACGTCTCCACTTCTTCCTAATTAACTAAACGCAAAATCAATTCAACTACCATTCTGATGCTCAAGTGCGCAGGTGCTATCTGGTGATTTCAGTTCTGGACACAAGGCCTTCACGACTTTTATAACAAAATGATAGGTGTTTTCTGCAAAATGGCCATGATGAAAAAGTACAAACTAGTCCTTAGATAAAGGTGAAGGGATTATAAAACTAGGGTAGAGAACTTTGAGCGTAGGAACCGATTCTACTCTATTTATCTAAAGCCTCAAATTATTTTTACTTTGGATTTGTAAACACCAATCTGTTATCTATGTATGATTATGACGTAATTTTCTTATTCACTATTGCAGCAACTACAATTCCGAAAAGAATATGCCCTATTAAACCTCCCATTAGTATCAATATCATATTACCAGAAGGAGTTGGCATTGTAGGGAATATTTGCATCATTAGACCCATACTAATTTGAGCCATGACAAAGGCAATTATTCCAAATACAACCCCTTTTCCTAAACTTGAAGAGATTTTCGTTAGCCAGTCTTTGATAATAAAACTATATATTAAGGCAAAAATAATTCCAATCATAAAATGCATAATCCAACCGATGGCCACCGAAGCGCCCATTGTTGTCGCTAACATTTTTGGAGGTTCCATTTTAGGCATTCCTAGTTGTGCTGCTATCATCATCATAGCGGTCATTGCTATTGTTGCTACTATTCCGGCAACAATACTTATTAAAAATTTGTTATTCATAATTTTAGTTTTAAAAGGTTAAAATATTAATCGAAAAAGGCCTTAAGTTCTTTTTAAGGTTGTCCCATTGGTCAGCATCTCCAGAAATGATTTGGCTAACTTCTTTTAATTTTGAAGTTCCAAAGCCAACAGCTTCCTTCAGTCCGATATGTGGTGGTAGAGATAAGTCTCCACTACTTACAACTGCATCAATAATAAATGGCTTGGTACTTACTTTTGCCATCTTTATGGCATTTTCTATGTCTTTAGCTTTTTCTACTCGGACGCCTTCACCACCGCACAAACGAGCGTAGTCTGCAAAATTGACATTCTGTTGCTCTAGAGCATCCAAAGCAGGTGCGAGTCCAACTTCTTCCATTTCCAATTTCACAAAACTTAACTGAGAATTATTGAGAATAAGGATTTTAACAGGAAGATTATATCTTACAGCCGTAATAAAATCTTGCATTGCCATATTGAAGGCGCCATCTCCGGAGATACACCATACTTCTCTGCCAGGATTGGCCATGGAAGCGCCCATAGCTGCAGGAAGTCCGACAGCCATAGAGCCATGATTAAATGAGCCCATAATTCTTCTATTGGTATGAAATGAAATGTGGTGTGCAGCCCAAATGGCCGAGGTGCCTGTTTCAACAGTAAAAATGGCATCGTCTGAAGCATATTCATTAATATAACGTGTAAATATTTGTGGATGTAACGGTTCGTTATTGCGGTCTGGCGAAGCTTCCTCTAATTTACTCTTTTTCCATTTGGTGAATTTTTCGTTTAATGTTGAAAGGAATAGGTAATCAGTTTTTTCTTCAACTAATGGAGTTATTGCTTTCACAAAAGTATTTACATCACTGTGTACACCAATGTTTACACTTGTTCTATTTCCTATATTTTCTTCTCTTATGTCAACCTGAATAGTCTCTGTATCGTGAGGTAAAAAATCAGTGTACGGAAAATCAGTAGCGAGCATGAGTAACAAATCGCATTTCATCACCGCATTATAGCCCGTTGGGTTACCAATTAGTCCTGTAAGTCCAACCGTATTTTCGGTATCGTGGTCAAATATGTCGGTTGCTTTTAGCGTATGTGTAATGGGTGCTTTTAATTTTCTAGAAAGTTCAAGGATTTCGCTTCTGGCTTCTCTACAACCATGACCTGCAAGAATAGCAACCGTCTTGGCATTATTAATGGCTTCTACGGCTTTCTTGATGGAGTCGTTACCAGGCATTAAAATAGCATCAGAATTATAAATAGGGCGCAACATTTGTTCGTTTTCTGCTTCCATTCCAGCAACATCTGCAGGAAGCTCAATTCGGCAAACTGTTTTCCGGGAAACCGCAATCTGAATAGCACGTAAAATGACACGTGGTGCCATTTCTGGTGTTTTAATAATCGCTTGATAATCACAAACATCGTCATATACTTTTGTAAGATCGACTTCTTGGAAATAATTTGTTCCCTGTTGTATTTGGGGAACTTGTCCTGTGATGGCAATTACTGGTGTTCGTGCTTTTTTAGCATTATAAAGTCCATTAATTAGATGTAAGGCTCCAGGTCCTACGGTTCCGGCACAGACAGCAAGCGAACCTGTAGATTCACTATCTCCAAACGCTGCAAATGATGCATTGCCTTCATGTTTAAAGCCAATCCAATTAACATCATCCCTTTTTTCGATAGCTTTCACAAAAAAGTTGAGGGCATCGCCAGTAACACCATAGATGTTCTTAACTCCAGTAGCTATTAATATTTCCAATAATTGTTCTGATACGTTTTTAGACATAGTTTTATTTTAATAAATGGTATACAAGCCACCATTTGTAGTTAATATTATAAAGGCTGCAATAAAAAATATAACGTCATAAGGCCAACCAAAACCTTTCTCCACGTTCTTTAGGATTGGTTGCGTGGCTCTTGCCGCTACTAAAAAACACCACTCCAACACTAATTCGAAGTAATGAAAGTGCTACAGGACTTAAAAAGGTGACATCTATTAGTTCCATAATGCGACTTTTTACTGTTAGATTATCTAATAAATTTTATAGAATTGATTTGTTTAAAATTATATCAAATCAATGTAATGTTTAGTAACTCATCTTATTGACGCATATCAGAAAGAAAAGAGCTGTATTGCATTGTCCTCATTAAATGATTCAAACAGCATCTCTATCGATACAATTTCTTTACAAATGCACCTATGCTTAAGCCTTGAATAATTATTGAAAATAAGACGACTACATAAGTAATATATAAAATCAGCTCGCTTGATAGATCATTTGATAAGCTTAAGGCAAGGGCAATTGATATTCCTCCACGTAATCCTCCCCATGTTAATACAGCGACTGTTTTTATTGGCTTCTCTGCGTTGTGTTTCAGAAGTGAATAAGGAAGTAAAACAGAAATAAAACGGGCTACCAATACAATGACAATAGTAAGAACACCCAATAGCAAATGTGTGAGGTCAAATTTCAGCAAATGAATAGCCAATCCGATAAGTACGAATAAGATGCCGTTAAAAACATCATCTAAAATTTCCCAAAAAGAATTGATGGCTTTTTGTACAGCGTTTTTATCTTCATTGACGTGGATTTTGTTTCCTATTAATAAACCGGCAACAACCATCGCTAACGGTGCCGATATATGCAGCATAAATGTGCCTGCTGTTCCTCCCATTACTACAGCAAGTGTGATCATTACTGCTAACTGTGGGTTTTCGTTCAATGATTGAATGCATTTTAAGCCTAGAAAACCGATGAGTAATCCGTAAAGTAATCCGCCTACTGCTTCTTCTAGAAATAATGTTCCTATTTCTGTCCCTATTTCAGCTGAACTGTGTTCGCCTGTTGCTGTAGCAATTAATAATATACCAGAAAAAACAACAACACCAATGCCATCATTGAACAAGGATTCTCCTTCTATTTTTATACCTAAACTTTCAGCGATATTAGCTTCTTTCAAAATAGCCATCACGGCAATTGGATCGGTAGGTGAAATTAAAGCACCAAATAAAAGTGCGTGTAGAAAAGGTAATTCTAAACCAATCCATTGTGCGCCAAAAAATACTAAACCACCAACTATAAATGTAGATATGAGAACACCTAACGTTGCAAACAACAAAATTGATTTTTTCTCTTTTTCGAGTGCGGCGAGGTTAACATGCAGTGCACCTGCGAACAATAAAAACTTAAAATACCATTGAGTAATAGTGTTTTAAAATCGGCGTTAACAATAATATCACAAAAGAATCTATAAAATTCCGGAAAAATAGATTCGCTTAACATTATAGGAATGATTAAGAGTAAGCTTAAAATCATCAACCCAATAGTTGTTGGAAGTTTTAACCACTTATAATTGATGTAGTTAAAAAGTGCTGCGATTGTAAATACAATACTGAAAGATTCGAACATGTTATTTTGATTTTGTATTAATATATTTCCCAACAAAAACACCGATAACAATGGCAAGGTAAAATTGCCTATGATGTTAATTTATAACTGCAACATAAGCAGAGTTAAAATCACTTAACATAAAATGAATAGGCGTTAAGAGAAAATTACAAATATTTAAAAGGGAGATTAACTATTTGTAATTCCGCATTAACCTTATTTACTGTATCTATCTATTGTTTAAATTAAAACACTTTCATTTTAAAAGTGCTGTATTTTATTTTGGATACTTGTACTACTTTTTGACTAATATTTTGAGTTTATATATAGAAAGTACAGAAAGAAGTACTGCAATAACAACAAGCATCATTACTGGTTCTGGTCTTGCAAAGAACTCCATTGTTAAACCGCCAATCATTGTTGCCAATAATAAAAAATAGGCCAATTTTCCTAAGTTATTTGTGTTCTTAATAGTATATATGATGAGAAGAATCGCAATTACGAGTTCCACGCTACCTGTAAATACTCTAAAAATATCTGGATCTATCGGTACTAACGATTTAAACTGTTCAAATCCTTTGACGCTTTTTTCAATTCCTACTAATTTTGGAATTGCAAAAAATAGCATAAGCGCAGCGGCTATTAAATTACTTGCTTTATTCATTGTTTTCATTTTTAGTTTGTTTAATATGTTTTATTCTTAAATTAAATTTACATCTGTAATGACCTCTAAAAGTGCAGGTCCATTATGTTCATTGAGTTTTTTCATTGCTGGTATTAAATCTTCCAGCTTTTCTACACGAATTCCTAAAGCACCACAATTTTCTGCATATTTTGCAAAGCTTGGATTGGTTAGTGATGTTTGCCACACGTCAACTTCTGCTGCACGTTGCTCTTTTGAAATTTTTCCTAGTTCAGAATTATTAAGTACAATGTGTTTAATATTCATATTGTATTTTACGAGCGTATTTATTTCAGCTAAATACTGACCTAATCCAGCATCTCCAGAAACAGACCAAATAGGTCTTTTATCACCTTCTGCTGCCCAGGCACCCATTGCCGCAGGCAAAGCGAAACCAATAGATCCTAAATATCCAGACATTAATATGGATTGACTTGTAGGCTCAAAATATCTTCCGAAGGAATAGGTATTGTTTCCTACATCTACAGCGATAACTGCATCTTTAGGTGTAATTTTATTCATTGCATCAAACACAGAAATTGAACTTAGTCCATCACCACAATCTTTCAGTCTACTCACTTTTTCTTCTTTCCAAAGGGACCATCTTTCTTCAATTTCTATACGTTGGTTTGTAGTATTAATCGTATGCTTTGTTTGCGCTATAATTACCTTAAGCGTTTCTGAAATTTCACCCCAAAGTGCAACATCAACTTTATGGTGCTTGCTTAACGCCATTGGATCAAAATCAACTTGAATAATTGGTTTTTTGGGTGTTATACCTGTATGGTTAGAGAAGGATGCGCCAAAAACTAACAATAAATCACTTTCATTCATAAACCAAGAAGCTATTGGTGTTCCGCTTCTTCCGAGTACACCACAGCCTAAAGGGTGATTATCTGCTATTAATCCTTTTCCTTTAAATGTTGTAATAATTGGGCAGTTTAATAATTCGGCGTAAGCGATTATAGCATCCATTTGAAAACGGGCTCCGTGACCTACAATAATGACAGGGCGTTTGGCTTTGTTTAATAAATTCACTGCCTCATCAACCATCTCTTTTGGAGGTGAAATATTGAAAGGTGTGATTCTATTTTCCGGTGTTTGTGCTTTCGCATTTTCTGGTTTTTCAGTAAAGGCTACCTCATCTGGAAATGTTAAATGAACCACATCTCTTTTTATTAAAGCAGTTTTAATGGCAAGAGACATCAATTCACTATGGTTAGAGTTTAAATGCACCGCGTGATTAAATTGGGTAACACTATCAAAAGCTTTTACTAAGTCTACTTCTTGAAAAGCGCCTGTTCCTACTACTTGCGTATTAATTTGTCCTGAAAGTGCTAAGAGTGGTGCTCTGTCAACCTTTGCATCCCACATTCCTGTAAACATATTTGTCGCACCTGGACCAGCGATACCAAAGCAGGCTGCGGGCTTCCCAGTTAACTTAGCATAGCCAGATGCTGCAAATGCAGCTGCACCTTCGTGCCTAATTCCAAAAAATTGTAGTTTTCCTTTTTCCTCTTGCCTTCTCATGGCATCTGCTACTGCTAGATTACTATGACCTACCATTCCAAAAACGGTATCGACTCCCCAATTCACCATTGTCTCTATCATTACATCTGAGATCGTTTCTTTGTGTGGCTCCTCTTCTGGAATCGCTACGTAAATAGCCTCTCCTTCTTCCTTTACTTCAAAGTTTTTAATTCCATCATCAAACCCTCCAGGTGACTGTCCGTTGCAAGGGTCAAAATCCCAACCGTGCCAAGGACAACGCAACATGCCGTTTTCAATAGAACCTTCGCCTAGAGGTCCTCCTTGATGTGGACATTTATTATCTAATGCTGAAAATTTTCCTTTATAATGTGTTAAACAAATACCTTGGTGACCAGCAGTTACTGTTTGTACACGACCGTCTGGAAGCATTTTTCTGTCGTCTAGAACCTTATACCATTTTTGTTTTTTCATAATAAAATTGATTTAATTAGATCTGATTTTAAAACTGAATTTGATGAATATTCACAGATCTAACGGAATATATAATCAATAAAATAAGCCCAAACATGGATACAACTATGACTGAAATTTCCAAAGATGTTGAAATATTGTAAATGTCATTACTACCGGTTATTACTCCTATTGAGAGTTATAACCGGTACTACTTTTGTATTTATCGTTAGCTGTTTTTTAGCACATTTATTGCTTCTTCAAAAAATGCGACACCTTCAGATTCTACGATTGTATCTGCATTAAGAACCGCACCTTTAAAGTCACCAGATTTCCATTCTCCAGATGGTAATTTCGGTAATTGTGAAGTGTCTATTGTACCACCATTTTTGTATCCAGAGATATATAAATAATGTTTGTCGCTAATAGCATCAGGAATTGCCAAACCTAATCCAATAGTAACATCAGAATCAGGTAATGCATTATAAATGCCAGAATCAAAGTGATGTGGCCAAACTCTAATTGATGTATTAAGATTATAGTTTTGATTTATTTTTTCAAGAACTGATTGCGCTAAAACACGTAGGTTTTTGAGTGCATTCAATTGGTCAGAATCTAACAATTCAAACGTAAAAGAATTGTCTATGGTGTAAGGTAAATCGTAGTGAAACCCATAGTGATATGTTTTATTTAAATGGGCTTTAGACGTGTCCGTCAGCCAACTTAAAACTTCAGCATGCATAGCACCATCTAACTCAAAAGTTGTAGTTCCTTTATTAGATTTCCATTGTAATGCGAACTTTTCATAATCTAAACATAATTGATCGCCTTTGTCTGAAAGTATATGTGTACAAAGACTTCCATTCTCTTTATCAAACCCTAAGTTAGTATGGCTATCGTCTGGTTGTTTTTCTAAAAAGCTTATTCCTGCTGCAGCTAAATATTGAGCCGCTAAATGCATTTGTTTTTCCATAGTCTGTTTTTTATTTTATTCCTGCGTAATTAATTCCTGTAAGTTGATGTAAATCTCTATCGTATGTTGACAAATCTTCTTGGTTAAATTTTGTAACATTATCATAACCACAAGCACGTGCAATAACTCTAATTAAATCGTTGCTTGCTTCAAAGTAGTTTTGTAATTGTTTAGCTGAAGAATCGATAATCAATCTGCTACGTAAAGATTCTTTTTGAGTCGCAATCCCGACAGGACAGTTATTACTGCCACAAGCACGCATCCCTAAACACCCAATAGCCTGTAACGCCGAATTAGATACTGCAATGGCATCTGCTCCCAACATCATGGCTTTTGCAAAATCTTCAGCTACACGTAGACCTCCTGTAATAACTAAAGTGACATCCGTTGCACCAACTTTATCCATATAAGCTCTTGCTCTCGCTAATGCCGGGATGGTTGGGACGTTAATATGATCTCTTAAAATTGTAGGAGCAGAGCCTGTTCCTCCACCACGACCATCGAGAATAATATAATCGACACCAACATCGAGTGCAAATTGAATGTCTTTTTCAATATGACTTGCTGCAATTTTAAACCCGATAGGAATGCCTCCTGTACGTGCTCTTACTTTATCTGCAAATACTTTAAAATCTTCAACGGTATGAAAATTTGGGTTTGCAGCTGGTGAAATTGCTGTTTCTCCTTCTTTAAGTCCGCGAACTGCTGCAATTTCAGCACTTACTTTATTGCCTGGTAAATGTCCTCCTGTTCCTGTTTTTGCTCCTTGACCGCCTTTAAAATGAAAGGCTTGTACGTTATCTAATTTATCCCAAGAGAAACCAAATTGAGCGGATGCTAATTCGTAAAAATATTTAGAATTACTCGCTTGTTCCTCGGGTAACATGCCGCCTTCACCAGAGCAAATTCCTGTTCCTGCTAATTGTGCTCCTTTTGATAAGGCTATTTTAGCTTCACGAGATAAGGCTCCAAAACTCATATCACTTACAAAAAGAGGCATATCTAGTTCTAATGGCTTTTTTGCCTTTGGCCCAATCACTACTTTAGTAGCAACCGCTTCATGATCTAATAAAGGTCTTGATGCTAATTGTGCCGGTAAAAACTGAATATCGTTCCATTTAGGAAGTGTATCTCTATCGACTCCCATAGAAGCAGAAAACCCATGATGTCCAATATTTTTTAAACCATTTTGAGCCAATTCTTTTATATAACCTGTGTAGGGTTCTGTGTCTTCTGGATGCGTATCTGCGTAAGCTCCTAAATAGGCATCGCGATTAAAAGGTTGTGGACTATTTACTAAATAAGCATCAATTTCGAAGGCATCTACAAATAAATCATCACCTTCAATTTTGGTAGAAAACTTATGAAGAACTTCTTTATTATTATATTCTGAAACTCCAGAATCTACACGATAATCCCATCCATGAACTCCGCAAATTAAATTATGACCATCTACATGACCGTCGGACATTAGTGCTCCTCTGTGCAAACACCTTCCGTAGAGTACAGAAATATCATCATCAAATTTCACGATGACTAAGTCTAATCCGTTAACGAGTGCGTGTTCTGGTTGCTTATTTTCTAAAGTACTGACTTGAGCAATGACTACTGGTTTTTTCATGATTTAGGTTTTGATTTAATGTATAATATTTTTAGAATAATTAAACTGCTAAAGAGCAATAAGGAGTAGTAACACATTGGTGTACCTGAAGCTGTTTTTGGGCATTCGGCATGTCCTGTGAATTGCATGATTGAAGCCACTAAAGCAATGCTACCAGCAAGCCCTGTAAATAAAAAATACAAGACATTACCCTTTTTAAAGAGATGTGATATTAGTGGAATAATAAAACAGATTAGAACAACTAAACACATTGGTATATGCATTATTTTAGGACAACCTTCCCCTGTTTTAAATTCTTCAATTACTAATCCTCCAGCACCAAATAATCCTATTATAAGGATCCCCAGAATACTGTAATATGTGATTTTGTTTGACATTAGTTTTTAATTGATACGATACTGTTTTCGTTAAAAAAACAAAAGCATATTAGCCTTCAAAATAGTGTTAATACTATTTAAGGTTATTGATAATAGTTATAATAGGTAAGTTAAATCTTCTGTAAAATACAGAAAAAACTTAAATATCAAGTAGTTATTAGGTAAGGCGTGCTACAAAATTTCTGCGTTACTTATATCTTATAACTCTTCTTTAAGCGTCTGTAAAGTTGACTTTTGCTTTTCAACTTCGGCTTTTAAATTGATAATTGTATTGATTTTTGGATTATCGATACTAATCTCATTATCGTTAGCCAACCAAACTTTTATGTTTAAAACTCTCGATTCTTTACCTAATCCAAATTGAAGTAATGCGGTTTGATCACTGGCCAAACCTTCTCCTGTTACTAACCATTCGGTCAGCGTTTTTGTTGGAGTAGTTACGGTTACTTTAGCACCTTGTACGTTAACAGACTCTCCTAAATCTACTTGTAGATAATTATTAGTTCCACCTTTATTTATATAGGCTAATGCTGGTGTATCAATATTTACCCAAATCATATCTAAATAGCCATCTTGATTAAAGTCACTTACTAATGACGTAATAGCAAAGTGGGGATTTGTAAGTCCACTCGCTTCTTCGGTAGGTGCAAATGTTCCGTTTTCTTTTTGAATAAGAACACGACTCGGTAATTTGAATAATTTACTTGGAGGGAAGTCTACATAATTTTCGGCGACCATTAAATCTTGTAAACCGTCGTTATTAAGGTCTGCAAAAGTACAACCCCAAGCAAATTCGTAATCTGCTATTTTAGCTTTTTCTGCTACATCAGTAAATTTAAAATCGCCTTCGTTTTCAAATAACATCCATTTATCAGTAAATAAAGAGGTGTCTTTTATATCTCCTTGTGCAATCATATTTGGAAGTGTACTTCCTGTATTAGAGAACATAAAATCTACCAAACCATCATTGTTGTAATCACCCACAGCGAGTCCCATTGGATACGCAAATTTC
The DNA here is from genome assembly GCF_000427335.1 of Winogradskyella psychrotolerans RS-3. Taxonomy (GTDB): domain Bacteria; phylum Bacteroidota; class Bacteroidia; order Flavobacteriales; family Flavobacteriaceae; genus Winogradskyella; species Winogradskyella psychrotolerans. Next base: position 40,463 of record NZ_ATMR01000124.1, read on the forward strand.
TTAGTCAAAGGATTGGCTTTCATGGTAAAAGTTAAGTCTCCATTGTTTTTATAGGTACGTACCTCACCAGTATCATGTACCACCACTAAATCTTGCCAACTATCATCATCGATATCAACAAAAACACCTTGAAATGTATTATGCACATATTCTAAACCAGCAGATTTAGTAATACTTTTAAAAGTGTTATCTCCATTATTAAGTAACAATTCGCTTGTAGAACCGTAATTATAATCTTCAAAAATATTTTGCCCTTCCATAAATTCTTTTTTAAGGTAGGTAGCTAGAAATATGTCTAAATCTCCATCTTTATCGATGTCGCTTACTGTAATTCCGGCAGGATTAGATTTTTCATTAATTGGAGTATCAATAATAGTTTCTGTAAACGTTCCATTACTATTATAATAAATGTGAAGTCCGTCTTCTCGGCCTAAAATAATATCCGTAAATCCGTTATTATCAAAATCGGCAGAAACCACACCAACGGTCGTCGTTGTAGTTCCTTTTTTAGGCAAATTGACTTCCGAAGAAATATCTACAAATTCATTATTCCTATACGCAAAAATTGCATCTTCTTGTTCCATACCACCTCCAAAAAATACTTCATCTATATTATCATTATTAATATCAATTAACGCAGAAGGAGCAATAGGCAATGATTTTTTGCCATTATATTGATGCACAAAATCTAAAGGAATTGATGTGAATTTTGGGATTTCATTTTCCGCAATAGTTATATCGTATTTATCAGAAACTGAATCTCTCCAGAAAAAACCAACCAACACTAGAAGGAGCAGTAGTATGACAATACTTAATAGTTTTAAAAATTTCTTAATGAGTTTCATTTGATATAGTTTTTAGTTGGTAGAGTGATAGTGCAAATAAAATAAAGTGAGTTACATTCATTAGTATGGGTAACATATGCTTACCTACTGAAGGGATTAGTTTTCCTATAACTACCAATAAAACAAGTATGACAATGGGGTTGAAAATGGCCATCCATTTTTTATAATACGTGCCACCTTTTAGAATAGCAATAGCAAAAACAACAGAAAGTGTAGCTATAATTATACGAAGCGCTTTTACTAATACTTCCATATGATCCGTGTAATGTGCTAATAGGTTTTGGTATGTTGAAGGATCTATAGTATCCTTTAATTGCACAATATTACCTATTGAGGCTCTAGAGCCTATCCAAACTCCACCAACAGCAAAAGCAATAAAACCAATAGCTAAAACCAGTCTTGCTAAGGTTTCGTTACCCGATTTTAGCATTCTATATATATGTATGTATCCAGCAAAATAGAAAGGCAGTCCAATAACCGCTAAGAAATGTCCAGTGGTAAGATGCTCTAAAGCTACAAATTTGAAAAACTCATAATCCTCAGAATGTTCTAAAATGGAAGGTGAATAGTGTAGAAAATATTCGCCTAATCCTACAAGAATAGAGGCGATAAGACCTAGGTAGCCTAAAATTTTGGTTAGTTGCATTTAGTTTTTAATGGGTTGGTTTTTGAATTTGTCGAGAACTGTTAAAATTCCTTTCAAAAAAAATAAATGTCTGTATATAAGTTGGTTGTGGGTAGTTTTAATCCACGGTAGAAGAAGTACTTTTAATTTATGGTGTAAAAAGACTTGGGTTGTCTTTCAGTGCTGTAAGTGTGGACGTGTATCCTAAATTAAAAATAGCATCTACATTGCTCATTCCAAAAGTGCCATAATTCACTAAGTCTTTAGGACTTATTACCAAATCACAATCTGTAAATTTACTCGTAGATTCTGCTGTAACTTTAATTTTATAAGCGCGTTCTATTACTGAGTAAGAGTGTTTTAAGTCCTTTATGCTAATCTCTTTTAAAGGATTAACAAATACACCTATAATTCTATCACAGTCTTTTTTTAAGGGTTCTACAGGAAAATTATTTAAAGTTCCTCCATCGACATAAAATTGTCCATTAATTTCGGTTGGTGTAAAAACACCCGGAAATGAGGCGGAAGCTATAATAGGTTTTATGAGTTGTCCTTTGCTAAACATCTTAGACGTTCCATCAATAATATTTGCTGCAGGAATGAATAAAGGCTTTTTTAAATCATTAAAATTATCTTTCGGAAAATATGTTTTGAGGTCTTCATAAAAATTGTCAGAATTTAAAAATCCAGGCTTATTTCGCGCATACCTTTTAGTGTGAAAAAGCGGTATAGTTTTAAAGAACGTTAATATTTCTGACCAAGGTACACCAGCGGCATAAAGGGCTCCTACAATAGCACCAGAACTTGTGCCTGCAATATGTGTAGGAAAGATGCCGTGTTCTTCTAGTGCCTTAATGACGCCTATATGTGCTGCTCCACGAGCACCACCACCAGAAAGTACTAATCCTATATTCATGTTACAAAGGTACACGGTTGGTTGTAAATGTATAGTGATTTTTGTTATTTCAATATAAAACAGAGAATGTTAGGGATAACGTCTTATTACAAATCAAATAAATTAGGTAAAAACATTGATATTTCTGGGATATAGGTTATTAATAGCAAAACAATAATCATTATTAATAAAAATGGAAGTAGCGGTTTTATAACTTTAGAAACTGAGACTTTGGCGACACCACTACCTACAAAAAGTATAGTTCCTACGGGTGGTGTACATAAACCAATACAAAGATTTAATACTAAAATAATTCCAAAATGCACAGGATCCATTCCTAACGCAACAACTACAGGTAAAAAAATAGGGGTAAATATGAGTACAGCGGGTGTCATATCCATAAAAGTTCCTATGATTAATAAGACGAGGTTAATGACTAAAAAAATGACGATTTTATTACTGAATGACTCTATTAAAAAACCACTTATTAGCTCTGGAATCCCTTCAAAAGAGAACAACCAAGACATCGCCATAGACGTGCAAATTAAGAACATAATAACAGCTGTTGTTTTTGCGCTTGTTAACAATATGGCTGGGAAATCTTTTAAGTTAACGTCACCATAAATTAAGGCTAATACACCAGCATATAAAACGGCAATAGCAGAAGCTTCAGTAGCAGTGAATATGCCTGAAACAATGCCACCTACTACAATAACCAATAACAGTAAACTAAAAAAAGCTTTTCTAAAATAGGTCCAAATTAAAGCTAAAGGCACACGCTCACCCTTAGCGAATTTTCTTGTTATGGCTACAAAAGCAATGTAAGCCATCAAGGCTACACCTAGCAAAATACCAGGTAAATATCCGGCTATAAATAACGCAGCTACAGAAGCTGTTCCTCCACTTGCTAAAGCATAAACAATTAGAATATTACTAGGTGGTATCAATAATCCTGTGGTCGATGAGGTGATGTTTACAGCGGCACTAAATTCTCTCGGATAACCTTCCTCTTCCATACTATCTGTCATAATACTTCCTATGGCTGAGGTTGCAGCAATGGCTGAGCCCGAAATGGCACCAAATAACATAGATGATAAAACATTAACATAAGCTAAACCACCAGGTAAACTGGCTACTAAAGACTTCGCAAAATTAATAAGTCGGTTGGCAATACCTCCTTGTTTCATTATTTCACCTGCAAGTACAAAGAATGGGATTGCTAATAACGCAAAACTATCAATTCCGGTAGTCATTCGTTGGGCAATAGTTGTTAAGCCTGGCATTTTATCAATATTAAGCAATAAACTCAATGTCGTGGAAATACCAATACTGTAAGCCACAGGAACTTTTAACATTAACAACACAAAAAAGCTGACAAATAAAACGAGGATGCTGATGACTTCTATACTCATAATTAATCGGTTATGTCGTTAGTTCTGATTTTTGCAAAATGATAAATTGAAAAACACATCATAAGCATGCCGCTTAGAGGTAAAATGGCGTAAATGTAGCCTAGGGGAATGCGTAAGGTTCCTGATAATTGTCCTAAATGCAAAGTGGTGTAAACTAAATTTAAACCACCGATAACCATAATAAAAAGCGCAAATAAGAAGACGCAGATTTCAATAAATATGAGCGTTTTCTTTTGAGATTTAACGCCCATTTTCTGATAAAGAAAATCCATGGATAAGTGCTCTCGTTTTGCACTGAGATAAGCGGCACCTAATATAGATATCCAAATCAGTGAAAAGCGCGCCAATTCTTCCGTAAATGTAAATGAGGTATTTAAAATATAGCGTGAAAACACTTGTAGTAGCACATCAACAACTAATAATCCGAAAATAGAAATCAATACAATTTCTATGAATTTGCATACTTTAGTGAAAAGAATATCTGCTGTTTTCATACTTATTGCTTTTGAATGTTATTTACAATGGAACGCATTTCAGGATGGTCTTTCATAAAGTTTTCTAAAACCGATTTTGAATGTACTTGAAACAACGATTTTTCTGGAATTATAATTTCTACGCCAGCGGCTTTTGCAATGGCCATAGATTCTTCAACTGATGCATTCCAAAATACTTTTTGAGCTTGAGCCGATACTTCAGCAGCTTCTTGAACCCATTGCTTTTCTTGGTCCGATAATTTGTTCCAAAACTTAGTGCCAATAAGTAACACATCAGGAATAGAAGCGTGTTGGTCTATTGTATAATATTTGCTAACTTCATAATGATTAGAAGACACAAAGGATGGCGCATTATTTTCGGCACCATCAACCACTCCTTGTTGCATGGCAGTATAGAGTTCTCCAAAAGCCATTGGTGTTGCAGAGCCTCCCATACTATTTATCATATTTATAGCCATTTGATTGTTCATCACCCGTATTTTCAATCCTTCTAAATCTTCAGGTGTTCTAATGGCTTTTTTTGTTGTGTAAAAATTCCGGCTTCCTGCATCGTAATAACATAAGCCTCGTAACCAAAATTGACTTCCTTTTTCTAAAATCGATTTTCCAACGTCACCTTCTAAAATATCAAATTGATGTTGTTTGTCTTCAAATAAATAAGGAATGCCAAATACGTGATATTCTGGTACAAAGTTAGATAAGGTAGCTGCGCTCACTTTGGTAATAGCCACACTTCCTATTTGTAATAATTCCAGCACTTCTCGTTCTGAACCGAGTTGACCATCTGGAAATATCTTGACATCTAATTTGCCGCCAGATTTTAATCGTAATGATTTTTGAAATTCTAAAATACCTTTATGTACAGAATGGGTCTGTGGCATATTATGCGCCAAATACAAGGTTGCAATAGCTTTATCATCTTTACAACTTTGTAGAAAGAAGAAGAATGTTAAGATAAAAAACAGACGGTTTTTCATGGTGTTAATTTTCAAAATTGAAATAGTTGACAGCGTTGTAATAACAGATATCTTGAATCATTTTACCAAGAAATTCAATATCATTAGGGACAAGTCCGTTTTTAACATCCTCTGCAATTAAGTTACATAGAATTCGTCTAAAATATTCGTGTCTTGGGAAAGATAAAAAGCTACGACTATCCGTTAACATACCCACAAACCGACTTAATAAGCCCATATTTGAAAGTGTGTTTAACTGTTTTTCCATACCATCTTTCTGGTCTAAAAACCACCAACCAGAACCCCATTGCATTTTTCCGGGAATGCCTGCTTCGCTATAATTTCCCATCATGGTGGCAAATACTTCGTTTTGAGAGGGATTTAAGTTATAGGTAATGGTTTTTGATAATGAATTTTCAGCATCTAATTGATTAAATAATTTAGACATGGCTTGTGCCTGATTAAAATCGCCAATAGAATCGACACCTGCATCTAAGCCTATTTGATCTAATAATTTACTGTTATTGTTTCTCAATGCGCCTAAATGAAACTGTTGTACCCAACCTTTGGCATGATACATTTTACACAATTCAAATAAGATACACGATGCAAAAACATTGGCTTCGTCTTTAGTGATTTCTGTTTGAGATAAACGTTTTTGAAAGATTGCATCTGCAGCTTCATTCGTAAAATCGAAAGCATAAATTTGCTCTAAGCCATAATCTGAAAGTCGACATCCTAAGGTGTTAAAAAAGTCAACGCGATGTTGAATAGCTTCTAATAATTCAGTTAAGTTTGAAATTGGAAATCCAACTGTTGAGGCTAGTTTTTCAATATAACTGATATAGCTATCCGCTTCAATTAAAATTAAATTATCGGGTCTAAAAGTTGGTAAAACTTTGGTAAAGAATTCTTTTTTTCTAATTGTTTTATGATGTTCTAAGTTATCTGTAGGATCATCAGTAGTACAGATAACCTCAACGTTCATTTGTTCTAATAACTGTGCAGGAGTTTTATTTTCTAAGATTGAATTTGCTTTTTCATAAATAGCTTCTGCTGTCGATGGTTGTAAAAGATTAACAATATTAAAATACCGTTTGAGTTCTAAATGCGTCCAATGAAACAGAGGGTTCCTTAAGGTGTAAGGAACCGTTTCTGCCCATTTTAAAAATTTTTCTTTCTGTGTTGTTTTATCACCTGTTATAAAAGCTTCTCCAATACCATTAGCACGCATACCACGCCATTTGTAATGGTCGCCATTTAACCAAGCTTCCGTTATATTTTTTATAGGTTGGTCTTCAGCAATGCGTTGTGGCGATAAATGATTATGATAATCAATAATCGGTAAGTCTTTAGCATACTGATGATATAGCGTTTCTGCAATGTCAGATTGTAATAGGAAATTAGCTCCTATAAAAGGTGATTTACTAGTCATTTTGAAAAGTTTTCTATGTTATAACGAACGTCTAATACCGAGTTCTAAACCACGTAATTCAGCCAAACCACGTAAACGCCCAATGCCTGAATATCCTGGATTGGTTTTCTTTTTTAAATCATCTAACATTTTATGACCATGATCGGGTCTAAACGGCATTCTAAGGTCTGTTCGTCCTTCCTCAATACGCTTTTGTTGTTCTTTAATTAGCGCTTTCATCACGGCATACATATCTACATCGCCATCTAAATGATCGGCTTCATGAAAATTACCTTCAGCATCACGTTTAGTAGCCCGTAAATGAATAAAGTGAATACGCTCACCAAGGCGTTCTACCATTCCTGCTAAATCATTATCAGCTCTTACACCGAAAGAACCTGTACAGAATGTTAGTCCGTTGTTGTGAGAAGGAACCGCCTCGTATAAATCCACGATATCTTGTTCTGTTGAAACCACTCTTGGTAAGCCTAAAATTGGAAACGGTGGATCATCTGGGTGAATACACATTAGCACACCAGCTTGTTCTGCAGCCGGAATAATTTCTGAAAGAAATGAAAACAGATTTGCTTTTAATTCTTTCGGACCGATGTTATTGTAGGTCGCTAAAATAGCATTGAATTCTTCTAAAGTATAACCTTCTTCAGCACCAGGTAAACCTGCAATAATATTCCGGATTAAAGTTTTTTGTTCATCAGCAGAAGCCTGCTTCAAAAATTCAGCAGCAGTTTGTTTTTGAACATCCGAATAGTCATGTTCTGCACCAGGTCTTTTTAATAAATACAATTCAAAAGCTGCAAAAGCTGCTGCTTCAAAACGTAGGGCAGTAGAACCATCAGAAACTTCATAATCTAAATTGGTACGTGTCCAATCTAAAACGGGCATAAAATTATAGCATACGGTATCAATGCCACAGGCACCTAAATTTAATAAGGTTTGTTTGTAATTATCAAAATATAACTGATAATCGCCCGACTTTGTTTTAATGTTTTCGTGGATAGGCACAGACTCTACAACAGACCATGTAAGTCCAATGTTTTCTATAACTTCTTTTCTTTTGTTGATCTCTTTAACCGTCCAAACCTCTCCATTTGGAATATGATGTAATGCCGAAACAATTCCTGTGGCTCCTGCTTGTTTTATGTCTGCTAAAGAAACAGGGTCATTTGGTCCGTACCAACGCCATGTTTGTTCTAAATTTTGTCTCATTTTATTATTTTTTAAACGCCACTATAGGCTAAAAATCCACCGTCAATTGGTACTACAACTCCTGTTACAAACTTTGCACCTTCACCACATAGCCACAATGTTGTGCCTATTAAATCTTCAGGTTCTCCGTAGCGACCCATTGGTGTTTGGTCAATAATTTGTTGCCCTCGTTGTGTTAAACTTCCGTCTGTATTGGTTAGTAATGTTCTGTTTTGATCGGTTAAGAAAAATCCTGGTGCTAAGGCGTTAACGCGGATGCCAACTTTAGAAAAGTGCACCGCTAACCATTGCGTAAAGTTAGATACAGCGGCTTTTGCTCCACTGTAAGCAGGTATTTTTGTTAAGGGTGTAAACGCATTCATAGAAGAAATATTTAAAACAGAACACTCGTCTCTGCCAACCATATCTGTTGCAAAAACTTGTGTAGGAATTAAAGTTCCTAAGAAGTTAAGGTTGAATGTAAATTCTATTCCTTTTGGATCTAAATCGAAAAAAGTTTTAAAGCCTTCTGTTTTATTTGCTAAATCTTCTAATTCTAAAAAGGGATTAGAAGTTGTTCCTAAAGGATGATTTCCACCTGCTCCATTTAATAAGATGTCAACTTTACCAAAAGTATCATTCACAATTTTCTTGGCGGCTTCTAAAGAGTCTTTCTCTAAAACATTAGCCATAACTCCAATAGCTGTTCCTCCAGAAGCATTAATTTCATCTGCTACTTTATCCGCTGCCTCTTTTCTTAAATCTAAAACAGCAATTCTGTTTCCTTGTTTTGCAAGAGCCATAGCTAAAGTGCTACATAACACACCGCCTGCTCCTGTTAATACGATTACTTTATTCATTATTAAACGTCTTAGTTTGTTCTTAAATTATTTTTTCGTGTACGCACACACAAATATAATGATAGTATTTTGTGTGCGTACACAAAAATGTATTTGTTTTTATTAAATTGCCATGATTTAAAGCAGCATATTTAATGTATAAGTTTGCATCAGATAGATTGAGATATTTTAAAATATGATTACAATTAAGGATATAGCGAAAGAGGCCAATGTTTCAGAGGGAACTGTGGATCGCGTTATACATAACAGAAGTGGTGTTTCTAAAAAAACCGAGGCCAAGGTTAAAAAGGTTTTAGAGCGTCATAATTTTAAAGTAAATCCTGTAGCAAGTGCGCTTGCCATGAAAAAGAAGCATCAAATTTCAGTGTTAATTCCTGAGCATAATGATTCTGATTTATTTTGGAAATCACCATACTTAGGGGTAATTAAGGCTGCTGATGATGTTAAGAATTTTGGTGTTCAGGTAAATAGTTTCACATTTAATCAATCTGACGCGAAATCTTATTTAAGCGCATTTGAAGATGTATTAGAAACAGAGCCTTCAGCTGTTATTATGGTACCTAATTTTTCTGATGAAACGAAGCAAATTATAAACCGATTAGAAGCACTTAATATTCCATATCTATTTCTAAATATTGATATAGAGGGCTTTAATAATATGGCTTATGTTGGTCAAGATTCTTATACTGCTGGTTATATTGCCGGAAAATTAATGCATTTTAATAATCCGCAACCTTGTGGGTTTTTAATTATTCAATCGAGCCAAAATATCACTAAAAACAACGCGATATCTAATAGGGTTAAAGGCTTTAACGATTATTTTTTGAAAAATGAAATTAATTCAATTCCGCAGACTTTAAAAATTGAAGATATCAATAACGTGCTTGAGGCAAAGGAAGTCATTAATTCATATTTGCAAACGCATCCTCAAATTAAGGGTGTATTTGTACCATCGAGTAGAATTTATAAAGTAGTAGATTGTATTCAAAAAAATCGTTTACAGCATTTAGAACTTATAGGGTTTGATAATACACCTCAAAATACAGCGTGTTTACTGAATGATTCGGTTTCGTTTTTAATCTCTCAAAAGCCGTTTGACCAAGGTTATAAATCTGTAAGATTATTAACGGAGTATTTAGTTCAGAATAACCTACCAGAGCAGAAAATTTATCTTCCCATAGATATTTTAATCAAGGAAAATGTTGAATATAATGGGCGTGATGAATTTATTTCTTAAGATGACATCTCAATAAAAAAGATCTTACTATTCTACATTGAATAGTGGATTTAATGATAAAAGATTGTTTGAATAATGATAACTATTATTCAAACAATCTTTTAAATCTTACACTAGACTTATTCCTTTATAAATTTAGTGCTAGTCGTTTTTCCATTTGCTTTCAACTTAACAATATATACACCACTTTTTAAATCAGTAATATCAATTGTTTGGTCATTTCTGTTAGGGGTAACAAATAAAACCTCTTGTCCTAAAACATTATAGAACTTTATTGAATCTAAAATTTCAGAAGATTTAACGGTTAGATTATTAGTCGCAGGATTTGGATAGAGTTTAAAATCTGCAAAATTATTTTGAGAAACACTAAGTACTTCTGAGTCTGATACGTAGATGTTGTCTAACTCGAAATCATTTTCTGAGTCAGGTAAAGGGTCTACGCTTCTAAATACAAAGATTTCACTAATAGTTGTTAAACTAAAACTCCCTGAGTCTGGTACAAAATCAGCAAATGGAATAGACATGAAATGCCATTGACCATCATTACTAAAACCATAGATATTAGATGCCGGATCTATAAGTACTTTTGATGTTACTCCGTTACCTCTCATTCTTAAATAAAAAGAAGTACCAGAAGTAGTTTTCATTGCAATATTATAATGAGTAAAAGCAGAGAGATCAACTATGGTATCATCTGTATTAGCTGCATTTCTTGGAAAGAAAATACTATGTAAATAGCTCGTGCTCCCGTCATAAGAAAGTAGATAGTTTTCAGTGCCTTCATAAGGTGCTGTTGTCGGCTGCGATACAGATAATGCACCAGATGCATTAACATACCTTAAAGAGTTAACACCGGCACCAATACTTCCGTCTTCAGTGTAAATTGCATACGTACTTTGAGCATGTAAAAATGCAGAGATTAAAAGGATTGTAATAAATGTAATTTTTTTCATAATGAATATTTTTATTGATTATTTATATCCTGAAAATTAGCCTTTAAAATTACTATTTGGTCTTCTAATTATACGTCTTTGGGGTGTCTTATGTGTTTCTCTTTTTAAATTTATAAATGTGATTAATATCAATTTATAATCAAGTCATTTATTATTCTACAAGTTCAAAATGAACTTTTTGATCATTAATAATAACATAGAAATCACCAGACTCTAAATGTCTATTTCCTTGGCTATCTACAAAACTCAAATCTCTTTCAGGTTTAATTTCAAAACGATAGACTACTTTTTCGCCAGCCTTAATACTCTTTTTTTCAAAATGCTTTAACTCTTTTATAGGTCTAGAAATAGATGCAAAAGGATCTTTTAAAAACCATAATACGGATTCTTTTCCATCAAGATTTCCAGAATTAGTAACTTCGACTTCGGCTATTAGAGTTTGGTCTTTAGTGATTTTTTTAGAAGATAATTTAATAGCACTATAATCGTATGTTGTATAACTTAGACCATGGCCAAACCAATACAATGGATCTCTAGGAATATCTTGATAATGCCCTAATGTTGGTCTAGCAGCTTGACGCATATTATAATAAATAGGAATTTGACCTGTTGTTTGTGGAAACGTCATCGGGAGTTTTCCTGATGGATTGTGTCGTCCTGAAAGTAGACCAGCAACAGCAGGTCCTGCCATTGTTCCTGGTTGCCAAATTTCGACAATAGCATCTGCCATTTTCTCTAACCGAATTAATTCTAAAGGTCTTCCGCTAGAAAGCATTAGAATAATGGGTTTGTTTGTTTTGCGCAGTGCTGCAACTAAATCTTCTTGAATTTTAGGCAGAGCAATTGTAGAACGAGAACCATTTTCTCCACTCCAATGTCTTTTTTCTCCTAAAAATAAAACGATAGCATCCGAATTATTTGCGGCTTGTAGTGCAGCATCGAAACCACTTGTGTCATCTCCATCGTAATCACAACCTAAGGCGTAGTTTAAAGTAGCTTTATTTTTAAACTCTTTTTCTAAGCCTTCATATATGGTTTTTACATCTTCTGGTCGTCCCATACCTTCCCAAAATCCCATAATATGAACAGAGTCTTTAACCATTGGGCCTATTATGGCCAAATTTTTATACTTAGATGTAATAGGAAGTGTTTCATTTTCATTCTTAAGTAATACAAAAGATTCAGAGGCGAGTTCTTCTGCCACTTCTAAATATTCAGGAAGAAGGTAACGCTCTTCTTCTGAAACCACATCGACGTAAGGGTTTTCAAACAAGCCTAGTTTCATCTTCACTCTTAATATGCGTCTTACAGCCTCATCGATGGACTCCATTGGTACTTTTCCTTCTGCAACAAGTTCTGGTAAATAGTCTACATAGGCATTATCTACCATATCCATTTCTATTCCTGCCATAAATGCCTTTTGCGTTGCTTCTTTTAAATCTTTAGCAACACTTTGTTCTACGAGGTTACGTACCGAACCCCAATCCGAAACCACAAATCCATCATGTTTCCATTTTTCTTTTAATACTTCTGTTAAAGTATAATGATTTGCAGAAGCCGGAATACCAGAAATATCATTAAAACCACTCATTAAAGTGGCTGCACCAGCATTAACTCCTGCTTCAAAAGGTGGCATAAAAGTTTCCCATAAGGTTTGATTTGAAACGTCGCTATAATGATAATCGCGTCCTCCTTCAGATAAACTGTAGCCTATAAAATGTTTTAAGCAAGCTGCTATTGTATATTTTTCATTCAAATTAGAACCTTGATAGCCTTGAACTGCAGCAACAGCGAATGCAGAATTGGCATACGTATCTTCGCCATAACCTTCTGAGACGCGTCCCCAACGTGCATCTCTAGCAACATCTACCATAGGTGAAAAGGTCCAATCTAAGCCAGAAAGCCAACTTTCTTTAGCTGTTATGGCACTAGATTCTCTAACGAGTTCTGTATTCCAAGAAGACGCTTGTGCTAACGGAATCGGAAAGATGGTACGGTAACCGTGGATAGCGTCAAAACCAAATATGATAGGAATTCCTAATCGGGATTCTGTCATGGCTTTTTTCTGAATTTGATTTCGGTATTCAGGATTCGTACTTCTATAAAGTAAAGAGCCAATCTCAGGGCTAACTTCTCGCATTTTTTCCCCAATATTATTTGGGTTTGCGTTTTTACCGTATGTCCACTGATTCATTTGCATAATCTTTTCGTCTAAGGTCATTAGACTAATAAGGTGTTCAATACGGTCTTCTATAGGTGCGTTTTTATCTTTATAATCAGAGGTGTTATTTTTAGTATTTTCAGCACAAGTGATCATTATTATTGCCGATAAAGCAAAAATTATTTTTTTCATTTGAGTAATTTTTATAGATTTAGATATAGGGTCTAAGATGTTTAACCTATAATTGAAAAACCTATGAAGTTTTATTTTCATAGGTTTTAATAATGGTTTTATCATTAGTTATTAATTACCAGCGCCGAGATATTCAACCGCATTAACAAATATGGTATTACCTGTTTCGTTAAGCATATAACCGGTTGGAGAAGACATAAACATTCTTTTTCCTGAGGCAGGAATCGCTCCATCATAGCATTCTGTATTTGCTTCCCATTCTACAATGGCAACCTTTGTTCCGTCAGAAGCTAAAAGCGTACCATTCCCTACATCAGAGACTAAAACAGAATGAAAACCACCAGCAGTAAGAATAGATCCCGTGTTGTCTGATGTTAAGGTTACATCTGTAAAAATTGGGTGTTCAGGTAAATTAGCATCTAAACTATTACCTCCACCTTCATCGACATCTGTACTATTAAAGAGTTGTAACCTAGAACTTCTGGCCGTATAGGCATTCATGTTAAGTACAGGTGTTGACACGGTTGCCCAAACGTTTGCAAGAGCACTGTTGTCTCCACCAATATTAACACTGTTTGTGTTTCTGGTGATTATAACAACATCAAAATTATTTAATTGATTGGCGCCACCAGCATCTAGATTATTAAATTGTCCGTTTATGGCTTGTACAGTATGTCCAGCTTCTTCAAGAATAGTGATAAAACCTTGATCTCCATCCACACTATCAGTAACTAAAACCACATCAAAAGGTCCTCCAGAATTACACGGTTCTGGTATCGCACCAGCAACAAGGTATTGTACCGCATTTAATAAGATGGCGTCTCCGACTTCGTTTAACATATAACCTGTTGGTGAAGACATAAACATTCTTTTTCCTAATGCAGGAATGGCACCATCATAAAATTCAACATTTGCCTCCCATTCAACGATTGCAACTTTGCTGCCATCAGAAGCGATTAATGTGCCGTTACCAACGTCAGAAACTATAACGGTATGAAGTCCACTACCAGTAAGAATGGTTCCGGTATTATTTCCTGTTAAAGTAATTCCACTAAATATAGGGTGTTCAGGGATATTTGCATCCAAACTGTTGCCTCCACTTTCATCTACTTCAGTACTATTAAAGAGTTGTAGCCTAGAACTTCTAGCTGTAAAAGCATTCATATTTAATACAGGAGTTTCAACGGTTGCCCATATTGTTGCTAACGCACTATTATCTCCACCAATACTTACACTGTTTGTGTTTCTAGAGATAATAACCAAATCGAAGTTATTTAATTGGTTGGCTCCCGTAGAGGTTAGGTTATTATATTGCCCTTCTATGGCTTGCACTGAGTGCCCAGCGTCTTCGAGTACCGAAATAAATCCTTGATCTGCACTAATATTATCTGTTACCAAAACAACATCAAAATTTCCATACTCGCCACAAGGCACATCCACAGGTCCTGAATTGGGATCTTCTTCAACAAATATTGAAAATGTAAATATCTCTGTGGTATTGTCAACATATTTAACAAGAAGTTGTGCTTCAAATGTTCCGGAAGAATTGTAAGTCACCGTTACATTTGGATTTATTGATGTTGCTGGTGTACCACCTTCAAATGTCCAATCTGTTGTAATTGATTTGGTAGAAGAACTTGTAAAATTAGTAGAGGCACCAAATTCTAAACTAGAATTAGAAACACTAGCTGTAGTTTCTCCTGCATCGTATAATGTTACTTCCCTAATATCATCTTCACAAGATAGATTAAGTACTGTGAAACATATAATAAAATAATAGAGTTTGCTGAATTTTAATTTTTTAAACATCATAATAATCCATAATTAAGGTGCTACAAAGATTGTAAATTACATGCACTCCAATGATTATAATTGTTTCTCTTTAGGGGTTTGAATGTACATTTGTGTTAATTTAACAAATAAAATTATTTCAAAAATTATTAGAGAATCGTTTAATTTACTGTTTTTGAGTCAGTTAATTGCGTAATGTGTTGTTCGCTTATAAGTCGCGTACATTCATGCCCCTAAAAGGATATTTTTAAGGAACACTATTTATGATTATAATATTACTTTGCTGTTAATCTTAATTAAATAAAAAATAATAATTGCGTTTTTTTCAATTTATGCACCGTTTTATAAAATATATAATAAGTCTTTTCATTTTAATTTGCCTTCAATCTTTTGTGCAAGCGCAGATTTCTAGATTAAATTTTGAACAAATTAATTATGATGAAGATTTCTCTCCAAGCATGATTTCTAGTTTGGTGCAAACCAAAAAAGGGTTTATTTGGATAGGTACAGAAAATGGATTATTCAGGTATGATGGTTATAGCTTTTATAGGTATGTCAGAAATAAAACTGAAGGAAGCCTAAGTAATAATCATGTTAATGTCATTTTTGAGGATAACGAAGGTGATCTGTGGATTGGTACAAATCACGGTGTTAATCGATTTAATAAAAACTCAAACACCTTTACTGCTATCGATGTTTCACAGACAAAAGGAGGTCGTAATTATATTAGTTCATTTGCAGAGGACAGCAACAACAATGTGTGGGTTGGTACCTTTGGGGGAGTGAAGCGGTTGAATAAAAATGAAAACCTTTTGGAAAACATCTCAAATGATTTGAATTTTAAATTAAACCAAAGTAGAGTGTTGTCTTTGTTTTACGATAAAGATTACGGGATTTTAACAGGAACAGCTCAAGGTTTACAATCCTTTAATCCGGATACAAAAGAACTTAATAAACTACCAAAAGTATTTGAGGACCATCCAGATTTTTTAAAAGCTAAAATCTGGAAAATTGTTAAAGAAGCTAATGGAGACCTATGGTTCGGAACAGAGACTATGGGTGTCTTTTTATATTCTAAGAGTAATGATTCTTTAGCTCAATTTAAACATAATTATGAAGATATTAATTCTATATCTTCTAATTGGATAAATGATATAATTACAGTAGACGATGATACCGTTTGGTTTGCCACCCAAAATGGACTAGATGTTTATGACAAAAACACCAAAACATTTAATAGGTATAAACATAATGCCCTAAATAATTATAGCTTAACGGATAATAATCTACAATGTTTTTTAAAAGACAGAAATGACTGTGTTTGGATAGGTACCATGTCTGGCGAGATAAATTTTTATAATAAGGCAAATTCAAATTTTACAAATATTGGTGAGACGATTGCTCCTAATTTTGGGTTAAATCATCCTTTAGCCACAGCTATGCTTCCAGAGAATGATAATGAATTATGGGTCGGAACGTATGGAGGCGGATTAACACATCTCAATTTTAGTTTAAATATTTCTAACCATTATATGGTTGACGAGAGAGATGAAAGAAAAACAAAAAATCTGGTTACTGCCTTAGTTGAAAAAGATAAGCATCATCTTATATGTGGCACATTTAATGGCTTGTTTGATTTTGATAAAAACAATAAAAAATTCACACCTATTCAGTTGTCCGCCAAAGGTTCCACTGAAGATGAACGCCCTATTACATCTCTAATCGTTGATAATGGTAGCATATGGGTAGGAACGGATGGAAATGGTTTGATAAAAGTACTTGCGGATGGCACTATTGAAAATTACATGGCTGACAAATCACCATCCTCATTGTCAGATAATTTTATCATGGATCTTGAAAACCGAAAAGATGGTATTTGGATTACAACTCAAAATGGATTAAATTATTTTGACAAATCTCTTAAAAAGGTCACTAAGTTATATAAAACATCAACTAATCCAGCAATAGGCAACAATAGCTTAACGGCACTATTTACGGACTCGAAGGGTAGATTATGGATAGGTGGTGATTTTGACGGCTTATTTTGTTTTGACGAATCTTCAGAAAGCTTTAGTGTTATTAATAAGGATAAAGGGTTTACTAATGCTACTATTCAAAGTATTTCTGAGGATTCGGAAGGGGACCTTTGGGTCAGTTCAGAAGATTTTTTATTTCGAATAAAAATTAATAGCGAAACTACGGCATTTGATAATTCAGATATTCAAATTACCAAATTTTCAAATAAAGATGGGGTTTCTATAAAACAATTCTCATATAATGCTAGCGTATTAATTAATGAGAAACAGCTTGCTTTTGGAGCCACTAAAGGAGTAACAATTTTTAATCCTTCAACGATTTATAAAGCTCCTAATGAAAATGAAATAGTTTTAACAACACTTATTATTAATAATGAAGTTGTAGAGAGTAATGAAGATAATTCAATATTAAGTAAACCTATTTCAGAAACTTCCGAAATAACGATTAATTATGATCAAGGTTATTTAGGCTTAGAATTTAGTAGTCTCAATTTTATTAATCCTAAAAAAAGTAGATATGCCTATAAGCTAGATGACGACTTAAGAAATGATGAATGGCACGACACAGGAACTCAAAATCGAATCAACTTATCAAATTTAAATCCTGGAAAATATTTGTTATCCATAAAATCTACAAATGAAGATAGCATTTGGAATCCTAAAATAAAAACTTTAGAAATAACGGTATTACCTCCATGGTGGAAAACATGGTGGGCTTATTTCATTTACTTTTTATTAGTGGTACTTGTGGGCTTTATTATAGCGAATTTTATAAATAATAGAGTAAAACTAAAAAGGGAATTATTTTTAGAGCACGTAGAAAGTGAGCGTAAACAAGAAATGCTAAATATGCAGCTCAACTTTTTCACAAATATTTCTCACGAAATCAGAACTCCTTTAACGCTTATAAAAGGTCCAATTGAAGAGTTACTAGAAGATGCTGATAAGGATCCTAAATCAGAAAACAAACTTAAAACTATAAAGCAAAATTCAGATCGATTACTAAAGTTAGTCAATGAGCTGTTAGATTTTAGAAAAGCCGAAAAAGGCCATATGCGTATTTATTGTGAGGAACAAGATATTGTTGCCTTTTGTTTCGAAATCTTTGAGTCTTTTAAAGGCTTGGCTGTTAAAAAAGGTATTGAATATAATTTTGTTTTGAATTCCAACTCTATAAAAGTGTATTTTGATAAAAATCAAATGGAAAAAGTGATTTTTAATCTTCTTTCTAACGCATTCAAATTCACCAAAAAAAATGGAAAAATTGTATTTGCGGTAGAGCAGACTAATAGTGGAGATAACAAAGTGCTTATTAAGATTAAGGATAATGGTATTGGTGTTCCAGAAACAAGTAAAAGCAACATATTTAATAGGTTCTTTCAGGTAGATGATAGAGGTGTTCATAACATGGGTAGTGGTGTTGGCTTGGCGTTGTCTAAAACTATTGTAGAACTGCACAAAGGAGAATTAGTATTAGAAGAAGAAAAAGAGTCATGGGCGAATACGGTATTTCAAATTGGATTATTATTAGGTAAAGCACACTTTGATGCAGATCAAATTGACGACAGTGAATCAGCGGCAGGAAATACGGTTATAGATGCTGATCTCAATTCTAGAGAATCCTTTACAGATCACGAGGATTTTGAATTTGAATACACAGAATATGATCCTGATAAAAAAACGATTTTTACGGTAGAGGATAATGATGAGGTAAGAAAATTTATCGCGGATATTTTAATTGAAAACTATAATGTTTTGGACTTCTCTAGTGCTAAGGAGGCTATAAGTTATATGGAAAAAGAAATTCCTGATTTAATTATAAGTGATATTATGATGCCAGAAATGGATGGTTTACAATTTTGTAAATTCATCAAAACGAACGAAAGTACTAATCATATTCCAGTTATACTATTAACAGCAAAAGCGACTGTTGATAATAGAGTTGAAGGACTATCCACAGGAGCAGATTCCTATATTTCAAAACCTTTTAGTACAAAGGTTTTATTGCTAAGCGTTCAAAATTTATTGAAATCTAAAGAAATTTTTAGGCAAAAATACAGTGGTAACTTCATAGTGGATTCGGATCTTGAAAAATTAACAACTCCTGAAGAAGTCTTTCTTAAAAAATTAATGCAAATCATTGAGGAAAATTTAGAAAATCCCGATTTTGATGTGAGCATGTTAGTCGACAAAATAGGAATGAGTAGAACCATTCTCTACAAAAAAGTAAATTCGTTAACTAATCATTCGGTTGCTAGTTTAATTAAACAGCTTAGATTAAAAAAGGCAGCTGATATTATAGTGAAGACAAGTTATCCAATTTCAGAGGTCGCATTTATGGTTGGGTTTAACGATCGTAAACACTTTAGCAGAGAATTTAAAAAGATATATAAACATTCACCGTCGGCCTATAAAAAACTTCAAGAGGGTGTTGAGGATTAGCAGAATTTCATCTAATTTATGAGTTTTCCTTACCTATTTAAAGAAGAATGCGGTGAATATTTTAGTTTTAAAACACTGTAAATAAGTACTTTAAATATAAAACACATTCACACCCCTTGAAACGCATATTTTAATACCTAAAGATTTATTTTATTCAATCATATTTGTGTGCTACATAAATGTAACGCAACTAACTTTCTTGATAAAATGAAAAATAAGTTTTTAATTTCTAAATGTACCAAGATGCTACTTCTAACATTGATTTGTGCAATGTTTTCAAGTGCATATGCTCAAAGTAAAACAATAACAGGTAAGGTTGTCGATAATGCAGGTGTTCCTTTACCTGGGGTAAATATTCTAATTGATCAGACAACTACAGGGACTCAAACAAATTTTGATGGTGAATATACCATAGAAGCTGAACCAGAAGATATTATCGTGTTTTCGTATCTAGGTTTTAAAGTGGTACGTGTAACGGTGGGCAGTCAAAATGTAATTGATATTACACTAGAGGAAGACGCTTCAGCGTTAGAAGAGGTGGTCGTTGTAGGGTATGGAACAAAAAAGAAGAGTGATATTATTAGTTCTGTTGTTACTGTAGATAAAGACGATTTAGTTAAGGTTGCAACCTCAGATGTTGGTGAAATGCTAAGAGGTAAAGCGGCTGGTGTACAAGTTACTTTAGCGAGTGGTGCTCCAGGTGGTTCTTCAACGATTAGAATTAGAGGACAAAATTCTATTAGTGGCGGTAATGATCCTATTGTAATTGCAGATGGTGTACGTATAGGAAGCATCAATGATATTAATGCTAATGATATTGCTTCTTTAGAAGTTTTAAAGGATGCAGCGGCACAAGCTATTTATGGTGCAAGAGCTTCTAATGGAGTTATTCTTATAACAACTAAAAGAGGTAAAGAAGGTAAAACATCTGTGTCTTATAATGGTTTTTCTGGATTACAGACTATTAACAGAAATTTTGATATTTATGATGGAGATGAATTTGCGCAATTAAAAAGAGAAGCATTTAGAACGAATAATGGTGGAGAGTACCGATTAGATGAAGATATATTCTCAGGTTTAGAATTGGCAAGTGTCCAAAGCCAAGAGTATATAAATTGGGAAGATTTAATTTTAAGAACAGGTGAAACTCAAAACCATGCAATAAATATTTCTTCTGGTACAGACAAGTTTAGAATCTTTAGTAGTGTTAATTATATTAATACAAAAGGAGTTGTTCCTAATTCTAAATATAATAAAGTAGGTTTAAGATTAAATGCAGATCAAAGGATAAATGATTGGTTAAATATTGGACTTAATACCTCATTTCAATTTTCGGAGACTAATAACCCTAATAACAGTGGTATAATTCTAAGCTCATTAACCACTACACCTTTAGGTTCAATTTATAATACTGATGGCTCTTTACGTTATTTACCAGGTGGATTTGAAGAAAACAAAAATCCTCTAATAGATTTAGATGAAACTACAAACGTCGTTGATCAAAGAAATGATATCCTCAATTTATTTGTAGATGTCTCACCCTTTAAAGGTTTCAATTATAGAGTAAATTTAAGTAGAAGATCATGGAATTATAAGCGTAAATCTTATAATACAACGCAGTCACTATCTGGTATAGCCAATAGCGGACAAGGTAGTGGCGCTATTCAGTATCAAGATAACGTAGAATGGCAAATTGAAAATATCATTACTTATGAGTTTGACTTAAACGAAGTTAATCATTTTGGGATTACAGCAGTTCAAAGTATATCTGAGTCCGAGTATAGTAACTATATGAATGTTGCAGACAGAATACCAAACGATATTTTGGGAATAAATGGTTTGGAAGGTGCGTTTTTAAATACGCCGAGTATAAGTGCAAATAAGAGAGGTATTGTCTCTGCTGTAGGAAGAGTTGAATACGATTACGACAACAAATACTACTTCACGGCTTCAGGAAGAGCTGATGGATCCACCGTTTTTGGTAGAAATAATAAGTGGGCATTTTTTCCTGCAGCAAATTTAGGGTGGAATATTCATAAAGAATCTTTCTTAGAAGATGTAAATGCTATTAATAACCTAAAATTAAGATTTAGTTATGGTAGTGTTGGAAATGAAGGGATAAGTCCTGGACAGAGTCAAAGTACAGCAGATCAAAGAAATTATATTATAGACGATAGTCAGGTTTCTGGTTATGTGCCAGGAAATACGTTACCAAATCCAGATTTACGTTGGGAAACCTCAACAACATTTAATGCAGCGATTGATTTTGGACTTTTTAATAATAGAATAACATCTACAATCGAATACTATAATACTAGAACTAAAGATTTATTGGTTAGTGAGCAACTAGATCCTTCTTCTGGTTACACCTCAAAGCTTACAAATATTGGGGAAATTGAGAATAGAGGTTTAGAAATTACTTTAAACTCTGACATTGTAAGAAACGAAGATTTTAAGCTAAATCTAGGGTTATCTTTTACCAAAAATGATAATAAAATTATTAGTCTTTATGGTAGAGATGATAATGGAGACGGCATTGAAGATGATGATATTCTTAACCGAAGATTCATAGGAGAAGAAATAAATGTATTCTACCAATACCAACCTGTTGGCATCTTTCAGATTGGAGAAGATATTGCTAATTCAGCACAACCTTTGTCGCTTCCCGGAGATATAAAATTACGTGATGTAAATGGTGATAATGTTATTGACGATCAAGATCGTGTTATTACATCACAAGCACCAGATTGGTTTGGAACGATTTCAATTGGTGCCGAATACAAAGGAATAGACTTTTCAGCAGATATTTATATGGTTCAAGGTGTAACTAGAAGCAATTCATTTTTATATGGCTATTTAGAAGGTGGTTCTTTAAGAGGAATTAAAAACGGAATTAAACAAAACTATTGGACACCAGAAAATCCTGGTGGTGATTTTCCAAGACCTAGAGAAGGAAATGATCCTAGCAATATTTTTTCATTAGGATTACAAGATGCGTCTTATGTGAGATTACAAAATATAACTTTAGGATATACACTGCCAAAAGATTTATTAGACAGTTTTGGAATGACAAAACTAAGGTTATATGTTACAGGAAGTAATTTAATAACCGTTACAGATTATCAGTCTTACAGCCCAGAAAGAAATCCAAATGAATATCCAGAACCTGTAACTGTAGTGGTTGGTTTACAATTAGGATTTTAAAACAAACAAAAATTAGTTATGAAAAATATTAAGTATCTATTGTGTTCCACATTTTTAATCGCAACAACGCTGTTATCTTGTGAGGATTTTCTTGAAGAAGAAATATTAGATGAGGTTTCAGTTGATTTCATTTATAATTCACCCGAAGGATTAGAAGTTGGTGTTAATGCGCTCTATAATAGAATGCGTTTATACAACTCTCCAGGTGGAGATAACGATAATTTAAGATCTAATGTGTTCTTTTTGGCAGCCACAGATTTGGGACTTCACAGAACATGGTTTACTCCTTACGGAGCTACGGAGCATACTCCTGCTAGATTCCCTGCTGATAAGTGGAATAACGCCTATAGAATTATAGATAGAGCTTCTGCTGTCATCACAAGTGCAAGGACGGTGAGTATGAACGAAGATGATAAAAACAAATTAGTAGCACAAGCTAAAATAATTAGAGGAGAACTCT
Source organism: Winogradskyella psychrotolerans RS-3 (assembly GCF_000427335.1). Lineage (GTDB taxonomy): Bacteria > Bacteroidota > Bacteroidia > Flavobacteriales > Flavobacteriaceae > Winogradskyella > Winogradskyella psychrotolerans. The sequence continues at coordinate 63,646 of NZ_ATMR01000124.1, forward strand.
ATCTAGACTTAATTAGAATGTATGGAAATATTATACTAGATACAGTACCTACAACACCAGAAAACATTAACGACCCAGTGGTTTATGAGGCTGCATCACAAGATGCTATTTTCGGAGTTATAAATCAGGATCTAGATTTTGCAATAGAGCATTTAGAGTGGCAAGACCAAATAGGGCGTTATCGCCAAGGTGTAGCTAGACATCTAAGAGGTAAATCTGCAATGTGGACTGGTGACTGGCAAGAAGCAGCAGATCAATTTGATGCTATTATAGATAACGGAACACACAGTTTAGTAGATATTAATCAAGTTTATGGTGCTGATGTAAATCATCAAGAAGCATTATTTGTGTATCAAAAAGACCAATTATTGGGTGAAGGAGATGCGCTTGCTGGAGGTGGTGGTTCTTGGTTAGGAAGTGTTTTTAATCAAAGAATCTACGAAAAGCAATCGGGTTCAGATCCCGTTGCAGGTGCTGAGGTTATTAATGATTTAGATTATGGAGGTCAATCATTAGGTTGGTTTTTTCCAAATAGTTATTTAGAATCCTTGTATGATACTGCTACGGATTTACGTTACACAACGTATTATTGGCCAAAAGATTACACCTCTTATACAGTGAATAATCCAGACCATCCAAATTTTGGTCAGCCAATTACGGAGCCTGAAGATAATTACAGAAGATTTCACTGGAGTCTTAAGAAATATGCAGATTTTGAAAGCAAATTACCTAATGGCAACGAAAGCTTTAAAGATTATTTGTATTACAGATTTGCAGAAACACTATTGTTAGGGTCTGAAGCTCACGCTAACTTAGGAGAAAATAGTATTGCTTTAGAATATCTAAACAAAGTAAGACGAAGAGGTTATGGTTTAGATCCCAATACAGCGTCTATCGGAGTTGACTTTCCAGCATGGAATCTAGAAGACTACTTAGAAGAGTCTGCTAGAGAATTGGCTTTTGAAAACAACAGATGGTTTTTATTAAAACGTTTAGGCTTATTACAAGAGCGAGTTTCATTGTATTATAGAAATGGTGATAATTCTACGGCAGAAGCCAATGACGCCATCAATAGTGCAACTCCATTTCAACCTCATTTTGTTAATTGTCCTATACCACAAAGTCAAATAGACATAATAGGAGAAAATGCATCACAGTTTAATATAGGGTATTAAGATTTTTATAAAGAGATGAAGAATTACAAAAACATAATTTTCGCTTTTATAGCGTTTACGACAATCAATTTTAATGTTTATAGTCAAAAAACAATTCAAAATGTTTTCGACAGGGAGTCTATAAGTTTAAAAGGTTCATGGAACTATATTATAGATCCATACCAAATGGGCTATTTAGATTATAGACAAAAACCATTTGACGAAAGCCCATCTGGTAAAGGTGGATTTTACGACAATCTTAATAATGTGTCTAAAGAGACCAAAGTAGAGTACGATTTTACCAACGAGCCTACTTTAGATGTCCCTGGAGATTGGAATTCTCAAGATCAGCGATTAATGTTCTACGAAGGAACACTGTGGTATAAAAAAGATTTTGTGATCACACCAAAAGACAATAAAAATTACATGCTTTATTTTGGAGCTGTTAATTACGAATGTCATGTCTATCTCAATGGTAAAAAATTAGGAACACATAAAGGTGGTTTTACACCGTTCCAATTTGATGTAAGCTCTAAACTTAACAACGGTGAAAACTTTGTAGTATTAATGGTCGATAATACAAGAAAAAAGGATGAAGTACCTACAATTAATACAGATTGGTGGAATTACGGAGGTATCACAAGAGATGTCTTATTGGTGTCAACACCTAAAGAATATATAAATGATTATAAAGTTCAATTAGCCAAAGACAACAAAAATGTTATTGAAGGCTTTGTAAAAATTGATGGTGCTAAAGATAGCCAAGAAGTAAGTGTTGAAATTCCTGAATTAAAGATAAAATCAGTCTTCAAAACAGATAATGACGGTTTCGTAAAATTCAATATTCCAACAAAAAATTAAAATATTGGTCACCTGAGTCACCAAAGCTTTACGACGTAAAAATATCGTCAAAGCTAGATAACGTCAATGATAAAATTGGTTTTAGAACAATTAAAACAGTCGATAAAAATATTTTATTAAATGATAAGTCTATATTCTTAAAAGGTATTTCCATACATGATGAAAACCCCTTATTAGGCGGGAGACTAAGATCAGAAGGAGATATGAGAATGCTATTAACTTGGGCTAAGGAATTGGGTTGTAACTATGTACGTTTAGCACATTACACGCATAACGAAAGAATGTTGCAATTAGCTGACGAAATGGGCTTATTAGTTTGGGTAGAAGTACCAGTTTACTGGACTATTTCTTGGACCAATCCAGAGACATACGCTAATGCCGAAAATCAATTGTCAGTTGGTGTAGAAAGAGATAAAAATAGAGCAAGTGTCATTATTTGGTCAATAGGAAATGAAACTCCAGTAAATGAAGATCGAAATGTTTTTATGGGTAACCTAGTCGATAAAGTAAGAGAATTAGATGACACAAGGTTAGTAGCTGCTGCATTAGAAATAGAACGTGAAGGTTATAAAATAACCGTTGAAGATCCCTTAGGAGATAAATTAGATTTAGCCAGTTTTAACGAATACGGTGGCTGGTATTGGTCTAATGCTAAAGAATTACCAAAATATTCTTACGATATTAAGTTTAATAAACCCGTCATCATATCAGAGTTTGGAGCAGGAGCCTTAGCTGGTTTTCATGGAGATGATGATACCATGTGGAGTGAAGAACATCAAGAATTAATTTACATTAATCAACTAGAAATGTTAGATAAAATGGATGGCTTAAGAGGCATGACTCCATGGATTTTAGTTGATTTTAAATCCCCTCGAAGACAAAATCCTGTGTTTCAGAATTTCTGGAATAGAAAAGGATTAATTTCAAATACAGGTGAAAAGAAAAAAGCATTTTTCACTTTACAGAATTATTACAAGAAAAAAACGAAGCAATATAATTAGTATGAATTATTTAAGAAAAATATACGTAATGAAAAATAAATTAAAAATTTTCGCTTTCTTAATTCTTCTCACGTCTTGCTCGTGTACTGAAGATGAAAAAATTGTATTCATAGATGGAGATACTATTGATCATTCTCCAATAGATTCTGAATTTCCAAATGCTAAGGAGGTTATTCTAGAAATGGCTGCAGGATTTAATTTAGGAAACACATTTGATAATGGTCAAAATCCAACAACTTTTTTAGAGTCAAAACCAATAATAGATTTATATGTTGGTGCAGGTATGAATCATGTAAGAATACCTACAACATGGATGGATCGTTTTGATGGTGATCATATTGCGGATGAGAATGGAAATATAGATACAAGCCACCCTAGGTTTTTAGAATTAGTTCAACTTATAGATTATGCATTGAGCCAAGATATTTATGTGGTTCTAAATACACATCACGAATCATGGTTAAAAGACAATTACGATGGAAGTGAGGCTTTTGACATAAAATTTCAAAACCTTTGGACTGGTATCGCAACGTTTTTTAAGGATCGTTCTAATCATTTAATATTTGAAGTTCTTAATGAGCCTGAAGGAAATTTAGGTGAGTTTGATGGTGACGGACCTTTTCCAGACCCAACAGATGCAACTGCTATAGCGTATACCAGACATATTAATAATATTGGTTATGATGCTATTAGAGCAACAGGTGGCAACAATTTAACGCGTATCGTAATGGTAGGTGTCAATAGTCAAGGTAATGCACTTTATATAGATGAAGTATACCCAAATAAAATAAGTCTTCCTGGTGAAGGTTCAGATGTTTACTTAGCGATTCAGGTTCATAGTTATTCTCCATGGGCGTTTTGTGGAGAAACAGGTAGTAATGCTGCTTTTCCTGGTAATTCGTTTTTCGAACAAGGTATTCAAGATGTGAGTGTTCATGCTTCTGGGTTAGATGTGGCTATTAATTATGGCGAATTTGGTGTCGGTAGAGCATCAAATGCTAGCGAAAGAAATACACCTTTAGTAAGAGGTTATTATAAAACAGTAGCAGATGCTACCATTGGTCAATCTATGTCTTATACGGTTTGGGATGATCGCGGATGGTTTAAGTTAGTTGACAATACAGCAACCGATTTTACATTTGATATTGTGCCTTTTATGCTTGATTAGTCTCACGTATTTAATTTATTAAAGTCTGTGAATTTATATTTTTCACAGGCTTTTTATTTGTAAAATATCATTTATTAATTCTTCTTAAAATTTTCATTTATGTTTCTTAAATACAAATTACTCTTATTTGTAATAATTACTCTTTTTAGCTATTTAGGCCATAATTTTTATGCACAATCAAGTCCTTCAACACTAATAATAGAAAAAAAATAGATTCGTTATTAGAAATTATGACTGTTGAAGAAAAAGTTGGACAAATGAATTTGTACAATGGTTTTTGGAATGTAACCGGTCCAGCTCCAGAATTTGGAGGTGCCGCTACTAAATACGAACATTTAAAAAAGGGATGGGTTGGAGCCATGCTTAATGTAAGAGGTACTGAAGAGGTTAATAAAGTACAACGAATTGCCGTTGAAGAATCGCGATTAGGAATTCCGTTATTAATTGGGTTCGATGTTATTCACGGTTACAAAACTTTAAGTCCTATACCATTGGCTGAGTCGGCAAGTTGGGATCTTAAGGCTATTGAGCAATCAGCACGTATTGCAGCTATAGAAGCATCATCAGCTGGGATAAATTGGACGTTTGCACCAATGGTTGATGTGTCTAGAGATGCACGTTGGGGACGCGTCATGGAAGGAGCTGGTGAAGATCCGTTTTTAGGGAGCCTTATTGCAATAGCACGCGTAAATGGTTTTCAAGGAGATGATTTAACGAATGAAAATACAATAGCTGCATGTGCTAAGCATTTTGCGGGTTATGGATTTGCGGAAGCAGGAAAAGAATACAATACCGTTGATGTTGGCCTTTCTACCCTTTATAATACTATTTTACCGCCATTTAAAGCTGCGGAAGAAGCAGGTGTGAAAACGTTTATGAATTCTTTTAATGATTTAAACGGTGTTCCTGTAACCGCTAGTACATTTCTACAAAGAGATATTCTTAAAGACGGGTGGGATTTTGATGGGTTCGTAGTTTCCGATTGGGCTTCTATGAACGAATTGATTGCTTGGGGCATTGCTAAAGATAAAAAGGAAGCTGCTAAACTAGCCATTACTGCTGGTTCTGATATGGATATGGAAGGTCATGTTTATATTAATGAATTGGCCGCCTTAATTAAAGATGGTACCGTAGATGTTAAGCTACTTAATGATGCTGTAAGTAGAATTCTTAGAGTTAAGTATGAATTAGGATTGTTTGACAATCCGTATAAATACGGTAATGAAATTGATGAAGAAACAAGAACAGGCAGTCAACCACACCATGAATCTGTTTTAGATATGGCTAAAAAATCAATTGTTTTGCTAAAAAATGAAAATAACCTTCTTCCTTTAAAAAAAGAAGGACAAACGATAGCATTAATTGGTGATTTAGCAAATGATAAATCCAGTCCTTTAGGGAGTTGGAGATTAGCTTCAGATGATGAAACTGCCGTTTCTATATTAGAAGGAATGCAGAATTATAAGGGCAACACGCTTAACTTTAGCAATGGTCCAGAGGTCTTTAAAGGCACTTCTACTTTTCTAAAAGAATTAGATATAAATACCACAGATTATAGTGGTTTTAAAGACGCTATTGAAACAGCTAAAAGTGCAGATGTTGTTGTTATGGTGCTTGGTGAACATGGTTTTCAAAGTGGTGAAGGACGAAGTAGAACTAATCTAGAATTACCAGGTTTACAACAAGAGTTACTAGAAAAAGTATATGAGGTTAACCAAAATATTGTACTAGTTTTAAATAATGGTCGGCCTTTGGCAATAACTTGGGCTGCTGAGTATATTCCTACTATAGTTGAAGCTTGGCAGTTAGGAACAGAAACAGGTAATGCTGTAGCACAAGTATTATATGGGGATTATAATCCTAGCGGAAAACTACCAATGACGTTTCCACGAAATGTAGGACAGATGCCAATATATTATAATTATAAAAACACAGGACGACCAACAGATAAGGATAATAATGTGTTTTATTCTCACTATTCTGATGTTGATAAAACACCATTATTTGTTTTTGGACACGGATTGAGTTATACCAGTTTTGAATATTCTAATGTAACAGTAACTAATACTTACGAAAGCAATAGAGAAGTAACCGTAGCTTTCGATTTAAAGAATGTTGGGCAAGTTACAGGAAAGGAAGTGGCACAATTATATATTAGAGATTTAGTAGGTAGTGTTACAAGGCCTGTAAAAGAACTCAAAGGCTTTGAGTTAGTTGAACTCCAGGCTGGTGAAACGAAAAAGATCAGTATAAAACTAACAGAAAAAGAGTTAGGGTTTTATAACAATGAGCAACAATTTAAAGTAGAGTCTGGTGATTTTAAACTATTTATTGGAGGTAGTTCTGAAACCGTTTTAGAAGCCAATTTCAAAATCTAGTAAAGCGACTATTGTAAGCGCGTTATATTGATGATTAAGAGTGTTTTAAGTCCTTTATGCTAATCTCTTTTAAAGGATTAACAAATACACCTATAATTCTATCACAGTCTTTTTTAAGGGTTCTACAGGAAAATTATTTAAGGTGCCTCCATCGACATAGAACTGTCCATTAATTTCGGTTGGTGTGAACACACCAGGAAAAGAAACAGAAGCTATAATCGGTTTTATAAGTTGTCCTTTGCTAAACATCTTAGACGTTCCATCAATAATATTTGCTGCAGGAATGAATAAAGGCTTTTTTAAATCATTAAAATTATCTTTCGGAAAATATGTTTTGAGGTCTTCATAAAAATTGTCAGAATTTAAAAATCCAGGCTTATTTCGCGCATACCTTTTAGTGTGAAAAAGCGGTATAGTTTTAAAGAACGTTAATATTTCTGACCAAGGTACACCAGCGGCATAAAGGGCTCCTACAATAGCACCAGAACTTGTGCCTGCAATATGTGTAGGAAAGATGCCGTGTTCTTCTAGTGCCTTAATGACGCCTATATGTGCTGCTCCACGAGCACCACCACCAGAAAGTACTAATCCTATATTCATGTTATAAAAGTACAAAGTTGCGTCGACTTATTAGCTGATTTTTAAATGGATTGTCTGACAAAGAATTAATAAGGTTCTACGTAACTACAATTCATTAAAGCAGGTAATTAGATCGGTATTTTTAGAATATAGTGGATAAGCTATAACAGATTATCATATTTTTTTTGAAATAAAGGCAAATCCCTTGAAGAAATCGAAAAATTTTGGGAGTAAATCTTTTATTGCTCAACTTATTTGAAAGCATCTGCAGCTTCTTTCGTCTATTGCAAGTATTAACCTGTAATCTAAGCAGATGTTGTTTTTAAAATAACATAGTATCGGGATACTTTTATGATACTTTAGGACTAGATTGCCCACAAAATAAATTGAAAATGGTTCAAATTCTAGTTGTTGAAGATGATGTGCATATCGCAGAATTGGTTACAATAAACCTTGAAGACGATCAAACAAGCGTAAAAAGTTGTTATAATGGTAACGAAGGTTTTTTAGAAGCCTCTACAAATGCTTATGATCTTGTTATTTTAGATTTAATGTTACCTGGTAAAAAAGGCTTAGATATTTGTCGAGAGTTAAGAGCTTCAAAAGTTAATACTCCCATACTCATGCTCACTAGTAAAAGCGATGAGATCGACAAGATTTTAGGTCTTGAAACTGGGGCAGACGATTATATGACTAAACCCTTTAGTGTTCGTGAATTGCAAGCCCGTGTAAAAGCGATCATTAGGCGCCAAAGCTTTGATACAGCAAGCACGACTTCAGAAGAAGACCCAGATTTACCGGTATTAACGCGTAAAGATCTTGTGGTCAATCAGGAAATGCGAAAAGTAGAATTACAAGGTGAGCGACTTAATCTTACGCCCAAAGAATTTGAATTACTCTGTTTATTAGCCAATAACGTTGGTAAAACCTATAGCCGTGCGCAATTATTACACCGCATTTGGGGCTATGAGTTTGAAGGTTACGAACATACTGTAAATTCTCATATTAACCGCTTACGCGCAAAAATAGAACAAGACCCTGGAAACCCTGAATACATACTCACCACTTGGGGAGTGGGCTACCGATTTTCTGAATCCTAAGACCTTATGAAAACAAAAAACACCTTATTCTACAAAATTGCTGGTGTGCTCACCCTCTTATTTGTAGCACTTGCTTTTTTAATTACCAAAACATCTACACAGCTTTCAGAAGATTATCACGACGAAATTACCCAAGGCTTAAATAAAAATGTCTCAGGATTTATTGTTGAAGAAATCCAAGGACTCTACGACGGCGATTCGGTAGTGGGTTCTAAAATGAGCAGTTTAATGCATCATGTTATGGCCACTAATCCTGCGACTGAAGTCTACTTATTAGACTTAGAAGGGAACATTCTTAAGCATGTTGCCATGAATAAAGAGGTGAAAGCAAAACGCATTGACTTAAAACCTGTAACCGAATTTATCGCCCAAGATGGAGAGGTGTTTATTAAGGGTGACGACCCAAAATTACCGGGAACTAAAAAATATTTTCAGCAGCACCTTACCTTTATAAAGATAAAAAAGTAGGTTACATCTATACGATCGTTGGTGGTAACGATTACGACTCGCTAATTAATAAACATGAGGCCAGTTATATTCGTAAACTCAGCATGCGTAATATTTTATATGCACTATTTGCAGCCTTATTGGTGGCGTTGCTTTCCATTTATATTATCACAAGAAATTTCAATAAAATTATTGCGGCGTTTACATCTTTTAAAAATGGGGATCATGATGCTCGTGTTGCAGGTGTGCAGCATGGCGAAATGGGATTATTGGCCAATACCTATAACGACATGGCCGATACCATTCAAAGTAATATTCAAGATTTGCAGAGTGTAGACAACTTGCGTAAAGAACTTATTGCAAATATTTCTCACGATCTAAGAACACCTATTGCGTCTATTCAAGGTTTTGTTGAAACCATCATGATTAAAGGAGACAGCCTAGAAGACAAAGAAAAGCAGCGTTACATGGAAATAGTGCTTAAAAATTCGGAACGTCTTAAGAAATTGGTGAACGATTTGTTTGAGTTAAGTGTTTTGGAAGCCAATCAAAAAGCCGTGCAGCCTGAAGCCTTACAGATGGCAGAAATTATTCAAGATATCGCCGATAAATACCGCATTATCGCCAAAAATAAAGGAGTAAGTATAAATACGGTGTACTCTAAAGATTTACCTTTTGTATACGCGGATATTGCCTTAATCGATAGAGCATTACAGAATATCATAGACAATGCGATTAAACATTGCGAGCAAGGCGATGTTGTTACCTTAGAGCTTTACACAGCAAATGATCAGGTGATGGTAAAGGTGTCCGATACCGGAAGCGGTATAGAATCTCAAGAGTTACCTTATATATTTGAACGCTACCGAAAAGGCAAATTCTATTCCGATGCCACAAAAGGTAGTGGACTAGGCTTGGCCATTGTTAAAAAGATTATGGACCTTCACAATTCAACTATCAAAGTGAATAGTATTTTAAATCAGGGTACCGAGTTTTATTTTAATCTGCCAGTGCTTAAAAGAACCGCTTCGTTATAAATTTTATATAATAGTTTATACTATAGTTATGGCGTTGTTATAATTTGGTGATACTCTCGGAGGATATTTGTAGATATATAATCATTAACACATTTACAAATGAAAAAATTTAAATTTATTACACTTTTATCCGTTATTACCCTTTTTGCAAGTTGCGATAGTGACGACGACAGCACGATAGTAAACTTAACCCCAAGTGAAACTTCTAACTTTACAGTAAGTATTGAAAATATTGGAAGTGCCTATAGTTTTATAGACTCTGGAGTGTTTAATACGCCAGTAGGCGATGCAAGTCCTGGGCCAGCAACGCCAGGAAAACGTTACGAATTTACGGTTGATGCCGGTAGAAGTCAAAAATTATCTTTTGTAACCATGTTAGCAGCAACCAACGATTTATTTTTTGCGCCTGATGGTAACGGCATTACGTTTTACGATGACAATGGAGATCCTATTTCTGAAGATGTTACCGATCAAGTTTATTTATGGGATGCGGGAACAGAAGTTAACGAAGAACCAGCAGTGGGGCCTAATACTGTAGGCATGCAATCTGGTCCAGATACTGGAGCGGTAGAAAACGGAAACGTATTAAAAATTGCGGACGTTACCAATGGTTTTATGTTTGATTACCCAGCGGTAAACGAAATAATTTCTGTAAGCATCACTCATGTAGAAGGGACACTATTTACTGTTTCTATAGAAGATTTAACAACAGCAAGTTTAGAGACTAGCGTAGGAACTTCTGTTGCGCCTTTATCACCTGGTGTTTATGTGATTCATGGTGGTGAAAATCCTTTGTTTACAGAAGGTGAAGCGGATTACGGACAAGGTGTTGAAGCGATTGCTGAAGACGGAAATGCAGCACCTTTAAGCGACTATACTGCAGAGAATACTGGAGTGACTTACCCATCATCTCCTGGAATCTTTGTGGTTCATGAAGGAAATACGATGCCATTATTCACATCGGGAGTTACAGATTTCGATTTAGGATTAGAACATATCGCTGAAGATGGAAATACGGCTGTTTTAGCTGATAATCTAAGTGGGTTAGAAGGCCAAATTTCAGGAGCTGTGTTCAATACTGTAGATGGAGGTAGTGGTCCTGGGCCTTTATTACCAGGAAACACGTACACGTTTAGCTTTACAGCCGAAGCAGGAAATAGATTATCATTTGCAAGCATGTTAGCAGCTACAAATGATGTGTTGTTTGCAACTCAAGATACAGGAATTGAATTATTCAGTGCAGACGGAACTCCTTTAAGTGGTGATATTACAAATGAGGTGTACCTATGGGATGCTGGAACTGAGGTTAACGAACAGCCTGCTATTGGTCCTAATACAGTGACTAATCAATTAGCTGCCGATACTGGAATCGATGAAACGGAACCAGTTCAATTATTATCTAATGTTAACGATGGTTATAGTTACCCAAATGTTGATACCGTTCTTAGAATTACAATTACCCCAAACTAAAATTTTAAAACCTAGTGTATAATCCGCGTTTCACTTAATTGTGAAACGCGGATTTTTTTATGTGACTTAAGACGTCTAAACATATGATTTAAGGACGCAGCATCGTTTTTGCCAAAAACAAAGAAGATATGCATCCTTTTTTGATATCGTTCGTGGCTAGTCTTTCATTGCTGTGTAACAATTGCTAAGTTTTTACGACCTATTATAATAAATAGAAATGTTTTGAATCTAACAGTAAATCCCATAACACCAGAAGACAAAGAAGCCTTAGTGCACGCAAAATCTAGCATGCAAAATTTAGGTTGGGCAATTCGTAATGTCAATAAAATTGGTAATACGGTTGAAACAGGAATTAGCTACGTGCCAGAAAAAGTATTAGTTAAAGTGCAGAAGATTACAGAATCGGTATTATTAAAAATTATAAAAGCTAATTTATTAACCATTCAAAAAAACAAAACATTTAAAAAGCCTTCAAAAAACACGTATAAAAGTATTGTCACAGGTACAGGAGCATTAAGTGGTTTTTTCGGGTCTTCTACAGGTTTTGGTACTGCTATTTTTGCTTCAGAAGTGACACTTACCACTAAGTTTTTAATGCGTACCATTATGGATATCGCACGAAGCGAAGGTGAAGACATCTACACTTTAGAAGGACAAATGGCATGTCTGCAAGTTTTTGCGCTTGGTGGAGATTCTATAGATGATGACGGTATGGAAGCCAGTTACTACACGACGCGTATGGCATTAAATTCAGCATTAAATAACGTGTCAGCAGCTGGTATAAAAATGAGCTTAGATAGTTTGGTAAAAGGAGCAAGTGCTTTGGGATCTAATGCTGTGGGTAATTTTTTATCTAAAATTGCGACGAGATTAAGTCTTCTTATCAGTGAGAAATTTTTAGCACAAGCTGTACCTATTGTAGGAGCCATTGGAGGAGGTGGATTAAATTATGTGTTTGTAGATCATTTCCAGAATATGGCAACGGCACATTTTACCATAAGACGTTTAGAGCGCAAGTATGGAGAGGCTGAGGTTAAATTGGTCTATGAAACTATAAACGTAGATGTTAAAGAGAAGTAGGGCTTTTTATATACTTTTCTTAGGTCTTCAATAAAAAACCAACCAAGAATTTCTTCAAGGTTGGCTCTGCTATTAATCAATTAAGTTTGGAAACTTAAATTTAGAATAGTGTAATTAAGGTGATTAATTACAGGTATTGTTTTTGAATTCTAAATCGTCAGTAGTCCCAATTTCAAAACTGACTTCAACATCGTAATCATTGTCATCATTATCAAGTTCGTCTAATATCCAAGTCGCGTTAATATCATCAAAATCTGGAATATTAAAGGTTACATTGATGTTATTTCCTGTGCCACTGGTAGTCCAAGTTCCATTCGCTGTATTTTCATCCCATGTCACGCTAACCGTATTGTCTGCTGAGAAATTAAAGAGGTAACCTACATAATTGCTTTCTAAATCGATATTGTTTCGTTCTAAATCTTCAATATACCAATCCGAACAAGCTGTTAAAATAGTTTCTAATTGTTCTGTAGTACAAGTATTACAATCATCGTTATGGTCATCATCATCGTCATTAGAACAAGATAATAAGCTGAAAACTAGAAGAGCGAATAATAAGATTTTGGATGTAAATAGGGGTTTTATAAAATGTGATTTCATACTATTTAATTTTAGGTATTAATTAATTTTAAAGATTAGTTACAATTGTCGTTTTTAAATTCTAGTTCGTCATCATCTCCAATTTCAAAGCTGACTTCCACCTCGTTGTCATCATCGTCGTTATCGATTTCATGTAAATTCCAAGTAGTATTGATGTCATCAAATCCTGGAATATCAAAGGTTACTGTGATGTTATTCCCATTTCCACTTGTCGTCCAAGTTCCATTGGCAGTGTTACCAGTCCAAATGACTGTAACGGAATTATCTGTAGAGAAATTAAATAGGTAACCTGTATAATTGTCTTCTAAATCAGTGTCATTACGTTCTAATTCGTCTATATACCAACCTGAACAAGCTGTTAAAATAGATTCTAATTGGCTTGGTGTACAGTTCGTACAATCGTCATCGTCATAGTCGTAATCATCATCTTCATCGCAATCGTCACCAAAATCATCAATGGCATCATCAAGCTGATTAAAATTGTTAATTACAATTTCGGTACCATCAGCAATTATGATACTTATAGGAAATTCGAAACCAATTAAATCATCTTCGTCTATATCATCAATAAATTCATAAAGGTCATAATCATTGGTGAATGTTAGTGTTGCAATAACTTCATTATTGGTGTTAAAAACGGAAGCCGAAATTGGATATATAAAATCTAAACATTCTATATCATCATCAAATTCATTTTCATCATTACAATCATCAGCATAATCTTCTAGCTGATCTAAACTGTTAACTTGAATTTCAGAATAATCTGAAAAAATTATAGTGATAGGAAAATTGATAACAACCGTATCATCATCGTCATCAAATTCATCAAGAATATCTTCAAGATCGTCATAATCTTCAATATTAGTAATGGTTAATTCTACTCCATTTATGGTTGCTGTTATTGGCAGTTGAATGGTAAAACAATTGGCATTGTAAACGACGTTATCTACAGAACCGTCGTTCATGGTGACTCTTTGAATCTGACTTGCCAAAGCTGAATTAGCTTGTAATGTAGATTCTGCTGGTGGATCAATACTTATATCATCTTCGGTTCTACAAGATGTCATCGTTAGGAATAAACCTAATAAGGCAAAAAGATAAGGTTTGATAGTTTTCATAATTAATTTGTTTTTTATGATCATGGTTAAGTTTTTCATTTTATAAGGCGCTTTAATTACTGCCTTTATACTTAGAACAACTCAGTAATTAAATGTCCCAAGAAATTTATTGTTTTTTTATTTAATTGGAATTTGAGTCGTTTCAAATTCTGAATAGTTGCTTTTGCTTTTAATAGATTGATTCATGTGTTATGTGATTTTAAATTGAACGTATAGTTTTAAAACAATCACATTGTATAATCTCCCAAAATTATTTTAATTAAATTTTTTGATGGTGATTCTCGATCTAATTTTAGAATTTAAATTTCATGTTTTAGTAACAGTAACTTTTGCATGGTCTTTAAAAAAAAAGCATACTTTTGGGGATTCAAACTTCAAAAACCACTTATAATTGCCTAAGTCGCTCCACAAGGATATCTGTGATAAATTGCGCTTTTCTAAACTCTACGAAAAGTATGCGCAAAGCATGAGTACTATTTTGTATTACAAGTATGGTGATTTATTAAACCCTTCAGATAAAGTGCAAGATGCCTTTATTAAATTATGGGAAAATTGTGCTAAAGTAGCACCTGAAGCTGCAAAATCTTATTTATATACGGTTGCAAATAATATGATGCTTAACGAGGTGAAGCACCAAAAGATTGTTTTTAAGCACCAAGAAGTAAAGCCTAAGGATTACACCAATGAGACTCCAGAATTCATGTTGCGTAAAAAGGAATTTTTAAAGCGTTACGAATCAGCTTTGTCAACATTAAAAGAAGAAGAACGTGTGGCTTTTCTTCTAAGTAAGGTCGATGGGAAAACCCATAAAGAAATAGCGGAGTTATTAAATATTACCAAAAAAGTAGCTGAACACAGAATTTATGCCGCCTTAAATAAATTGAAAGATCAATTGGAAGAACTGAATTGAAAATAATTTTGGGACAATTGAAAGTTGAGTTGTTTTATAAGTATAGCATCAAGTTATGGACAAAGAATATTTACTAAAAAAATGGTTGGACAACAACTTATCTGAAGCAGAGACGGAAGCTTTTAATGCTTTAGAGGATGCAAAGCTGTATAAGGAAATAGCTGAAGAAGCACAGCGGTTTAGTGGTCATCATAATGCAAAAGTGCCTGCGTTTGAAGCTTTAGAAAGTCAATTACAAGACAAAAAAGTAGCGTCAATAAATTGGATGAAGATAGCATCACGGTTTGCAGCCGTTTTTGTTATTGGTTTAACCTTATTTTTATTTTTAAATAGAGCTAATACCAATACAATTGCAACAGATTTAGCACAAAAAGAAACCATTATGCTTCCTGATAATTCTAGAGTAGAACTTAATGAGTTATCTCAACTTACCTACAGCTCCCCAAATTGGGATAACGAAAGAATCTTAAATTTAAAAGGAGAAGCCTTTTTTGATGTCGAAAAAGGAAAGCAATTCGATGTCAATACTGAATTTGGAAAAGTAACAGTTTTAGGAACCGAGTTTAATGTGTTTACAAAGGATAGCATTTTTAAAGTCACCTGTTATGAAGGTTTGGTGCAAGTCAGTTATAACGATGCGATTATTAAATTACCAGCCGGTTCAGAGTTTATTTTAAAATCAGGAACTGCTAAAAAATCTAACATTGCTATAGCAGAACCGTATTGGCTTAAAAATATGAGTGTATTTAAAGATGCGTCAGTACAAGCAGTGTTTTTAGAGCTCGAAAATCAATATAACATCACAATTACGGATTCCATTGCTGCAAATACGTTGAGATTTACAGGCGCATTTGAGCACGATAATCTCAATAATGCTTTAAAATCAATTACACAGCCGCTTGGTTTGACCTATGAAATTATAAATAATAAAGAGGTCGTCATACACAATGCTAAAGATTAAGTATATAACTTTTTTAATAAGTGTATTAATTTGCTTTTCAGTAAAGGCACAAACTAATGATGGAAAAATATCGATCATACAAGTGCTTAATGAGATTTCTAAAAGTCATAATGTTAATTTCAATTATAAAAGTGACCTTCTAAAAGAGGTTTATGTTATTCCTTTAGCTGACGATCTAAGTCTTAATACAAAAATTGAAACCTTAGAACAACAGACCAATTTAATTTTTACTAAAATTAGCGACGTGGTCTTTAGTATCACCAAACCTGTTACAATTTGTGGTTATTTGCGAGACAACCTAGAAAATCCGCTTTATGGAGCAACCATCAATACTAAACACAATTACACTGTAACTAATGATGATGGCTATTTTGAAATCGAAGTACCATCATTAGCGACGCTTCTTACCATCCGATTTATAGGTTTTAAAACCATAGAGCGTCAAGCCAAGTTTTTTAAATTAAATAGTTGTGAGGCTATTACTTTAATTGAAGAAGCTGAGGTGTTTAGTTCTGTAGTGCTCAACGGCTATATTGTTAAAGGTATAGAGAAACAACAAGACGGAAGCATAGCTATTGATTATAGTAAGTTTACGTTGCTGCCAGGACTTATAGAGTCTGATGTGTTACATACGGTTCAGGCATTGCCTGGTGTACTAAGTGTAGATGAAACGGTTTCCAATATTAATATAAGAGGAGGGTCTCACGACCAGAATTTATTGCTTTGGGATGGGATAAAAATGTATCAATCCAGTCATTTTTTTGGACTTATTTCAAGTTTCAATCCGCAAATCACGCAAACGGCAACCGTAATTAATAACGGTACAGATGCGTCTTATACCGATGGAGTTTCAGGAACTATTGATATGCAATCTAGTAAAACAATCGAATCCAATTTTAAAGGCTCCTTTGGAATGAACCTTCTTAATGCCGATTTATTTTTAAATGCACCAATTGGTAAAAAATCTTCAGTTCAAATTGCAGGACGTAAATCTATTGATGAATTGGTAAGAACACCAACCTACAAAACATATTTTGAACGTGTGACACAAGATACAGAAGTAGCAGAAAACACATCTAATGTTAGTAACTCAAATCAAGCCTTCGATTTTTATGATGCGTCTTTAAGGTGGCTTTATAAACCATCGGATAAGGATTTTGTACGATTAAATTTCATGCTAGTTCATAACGATTTAACCTTTGATGAATCTGCCCTTTTTAATGGAGTAGAAGAAACTCGAGAAAGTAGTATTTCTCAAAAGAGTATTTCTGCAGGATTAAATTATAAACGACAATGGAACGATAATTTGAGCACAGTTCTCAATATTTATAATACAGATTACAAGTTACAAGCTGTAAATGCTAATATTATGGCAGAACAACGCTTCTTGCAAGAAAATATAGTGTCTGAAACTTCGGCAAAATTGGAAGGGTTTTATACTCAAAACCAATGGCAATTTAATTTGGGCTATAATTTTATTGAATCGGAAATTACAAACTTAAATGATATTGATGTCCCAAGATTTGTAAGACGTGATTCTGAAGTTTTACGAGAACAAGCTGTCTTTGCACAAACGCAGTTTAGAAATGAAAACAAAGATTTTAACATAAATTTTGGGGTTAGAGTTAATTATATTGAAAAATTTGATGAGTTACTAATAGAACCGCGTTTAAGCGTTAGAAAAGCATTAGGTCATCATTTTGAAATAGAAGCATTGGGCGAGTTTAAACATCAAAACACCTCGCAAATTATCAATTTCCAAAATGATTTTTTAGGAGTAGAAAAGCGACGATGGCAACTTACTGATAATGATAGTATACCAATAATTAAAAGTAAACAAGCCTCATTAGGATTGCTTTATAAAAACAAAGGTTGGTTAATTGATGTCAAAGCATATTACAAAAAAGTTGATGGCATAACCACACAAAGCCAAGGATTTACTACGAAGTATGAATTTGAAAAAGAAAAAGGAAGCTATGATGTTTTAGGAGCTGAATTTTTAGTCCGGAAAAATTTCAATCATCTAAATACGTGGTTGAGTTATTCATATATAAAAAACGATTACACCTTTGAAAGTCTTGAAGAAATTGAATTCCCTAGTAATTTTGATATTACGCATGCGTTTACAATCGGCACAACATATAGTAATGATTCATGGAATATATCTACGGGATTAAATTATAGGGTAGGGAAACCAACATCGATACCATTATTAGAAAATGAAGTTACAGATAATGATATCAATTTTGATAGCGCAAATAACGAAAGATTGCAAGATTATTTAAGAATTGACGCTTCCGCGCTTTATAAATTTAAAATAAATAAAACCTTACGTTCAGAAGTGGGTATTTCTGCCTGGAACATCTCTGATATTGAAAATCCAATAAATAATTATTATAGAATTGATGCAGAGGCTAATGCTATAAATTTTTCTAGATATTCGTTAGGTATTACTACTAATGCCGTTTTTCGACTTTATTTTTAGAAACCTTTGGTAGTTAAACGCTTATTTTGTTCGTTGAGCGAGTACACTGTGTTCTTTATATAATTTTAATATTATATTTGCGTTAAGTAAAAACAAAAATGTAGGTAACTTCCCTATTTAAACCTCATTTTATGCACTTTGTCGGAAAAATTTACCGTTTAAAGATGTTTTTTAGTTCATTTAATTTTGTTAACTCATTTTTTTTTATACTTTTACACTATAATTTATAGCATGCACAAGAAAAATATGTTCGCCTCTATCTTAGTTGTTTTCGTTAGCTTTGCATCTATAGCTCAGAGCGGTACGGGAGTACCACCACCACCAGCGCCACCACCACCACCAGGCCTTCCTATTGATGGAGGTATTGTAGCTTTATTTATAATTGCTTTGTGCTATGGTGTCTATAAGTCGTATAAAATATCTAAGCAAACAGCTTAATTTCTTAAGTCATTAAGGCGTTTCACATATTTTCCTATGACATCAAATTCTAAATTTATAGTATCTCCAACTTGTAATGTCTTAAACGTGGTATGATTAAACGTATAAGGTATAATGGCTACAGAAAAGCGATTCAACTGAGAATTTACAACCGTTAAACTCACTCCATTCACTGTAATGGATCCTTTTTCGATCGTAATATTATTAAGTTCCTTATCATATTCAAAGGTGAAAACCCAACTACCTTCATTTTCTTTTATATCAATACAAGTTGCAATTTGATCAACATGTCCTTGAACAATATGACCATCTAATCGGTCCCCAAGTTTCATGGCACGTTCAATATTTACACATTTTTTTCTTTAAGCAAGCCTAAATTGGTTTTATCAAGTGTTTCTTGGATTGCTGTAACCGTATAAGTATCTCCTGTAATACCAACAACGGTTAGACAGACGCCATTATGAGCGACACTTTGGTCAATTTTTAATTCATTTGTAATAGAGGTATGTACCGTAATATGAAGATTTCCACCATCTCTATCTAGTTTTTCAATTGTTCCGAGATCTTCTATAATGCCTGTAAACATAATTTGTACTTTATTTAGTTAAATTTGCAGTTACAAAGTTAAAGACAAAAAATGAAAAAAGACGAAAAGATAATTGTAGGAATTTCTATTGGTGACCTTAATGGTATTGGTGCAGAAATAGTGATTAAAGCTTACGAAGATCCAAGATCTTTAGAATTAAATACTCCTGTAATTTTTGCTTCGGCTAAAACAATGCAGTTCTTTAAGAACCATTTTAATAGTAAAATTAATTTTTTTAGTATTGATACTCCTGAAAAAGTGGTTCACGGAAAAGTTAATGTGGTTGAAGTTTGGAGCGAACCTGTAAAAATTGAATTTGGTACAGAGGACAAAAAGATAGGAGAATATGCTATAAAATCTCTCGAAGCGGCTACCAAGGCTTTAAAAGAAGGAACGATTGACGTATTGGTTACTGCTCCAATTAACAAACATAATATTCAATCGGAAAAGTTTAACTTTCCTGGCCATACAGATTATTTAGCTAAAGCCTTAAATGGAAAAAGTTTAATGTTTATGGTTTCTGATGAATTGCGAGTTGGACTTTTAACAGACCATGTACCGCTTAAAGATGCCAGCAATGCGATTACTGTAGACCTCATTATAGAAAAGATAGCAACGGTTACTAAATCTTTAATACAAGACTTCGGTGTAAGAAAACCTAAGGTTGCTGTTTTGGCTATAAACCCACATGCCGGTGATAATGGAGTAATTGGTAATGAGGACGATACTATTTTAAAACCTACTTTAGAAAAAATTAAAGCTGGTGGCACTTTAGTTTACGGGCCCTATTCTGCAGATAGCTTTTTTGGTTCTAATGCCTATAAAAATTTTGATGCCATAATAGCTTCTTATCATGATCAAGGCCTAATTCCATTTAAGACTATTGCTTTTGGAAAGGGAGTTAATTACACAGCTGGTCTAGATAAAGTAAGAACCTCACCCGATCATGGTACGGCATATGAGATAGCAGGAAAAGGGATTGCAGATGAAAGCTCAATGAAACAAGCAATCTTTACTGCAATCGAAATTTTTAGACATAGAGAAGACTACAATTATTATAGTAAAAACCCCTTAAAAAAGGCTTCTAGATAGTTATAAACAAAATTTGTTGATATCTAGGCTTTAAGTAAGGAAAAATTTATATATTTGCACGCTCAAATTGAATGTGATAATGAAGGCATTAAAATCTTATACTATCCCTTTTGTAGGATTAAAAGAAGGAATGCATCATTTTGATTTTCAAATTGATAATACGTTCTTTCAGCATTTTGAATATGATGAATTTAATGCAATTGATGTTAAAATTGATCTAGAATTCGAAAAAAAATCAACACTTTTAGAGTTGTATTTTTCGGCGAAAGGCTCAGTAAATGTGAATTGTGATATTTCAAATGAACCCTATAACCAAGCTATTAACGACGATTTTAAGTTAGTTGTTAAATTTGGTAATGAGTATAATGACGAGAATGAAGACATCTTAATTGTACAACATGGCGAATATGAAATTAATATAGCACAATACATATATGAGCTGATTATTTTAGCAGTTCCTATAAAAAGAATTCATCCAGGTATTGAAGACGGTTCGTTACAGACCGATATACTTTCAAAATTAGAAGAACTAAGTCCAAGTGAGGACCACAAAGTAAAATCATCAGAGGATATTGATCCTCGTTGGAATAATTTAAAAAAACTATTAACGGATAAATAACATTTAAAATGGCACATCCAAAGCGTAAAATATCGAAAACAAGAAGAGATAAAAGAAGAACACATTATAAAGCTTCTGTACCTCAAATAGCAACTTGCCCTACAACTGGTGAGCCACACTTATACCACAGAGCTCATTGGCATGATGGTAAACTATATTACAGAGGTCAAGTTCTAATTGACAACTCTGTTGAAGAAGAAAACGCAGCATAAGTACTATGCATGCATACAAGAAAACGCTCCTATGTGAGCGTTTTTTTTGTTATTATTTTTTGAATAGAGCAAAAACCACTTACTTTGCGTTACTATTTGCTAGAAAACGAGGAAAATTGAATAAAACGAAACATTTTTATTGATTTTTCATACTTTTAATTAATCTAAAAGCTAATAATGAGTAAAATCACAGCAGCAATTACAGCTGTCGGAGGCTATGTTCCTGAGTATGTTTTAACGAACAAAATCCTCGAAACTATGGTTGAGACCAATGATGAGTGGATCACATCAAGAACAGGTATAAAGGAGCGTCGAATTCTTAAAGAAGAAGGAAAAGGCACATCGTTTTTAGCCATAAAAGCAGCAGAAGACTTAATTCAAAAAAAAGGATTAGATCCAAAAGAAATTGATTTAGTTATTGTTTGTACTGCAACGCCAGATATGAAAGCGGCTGCAACAGCTGCATATACAGCAACACAAATTGGAGCTGTAAATGCTTTTTCGTATGACTTGGAAGCGGCATGTTCTAGTTTTCTTTACGGCATGTCAACAGCAACAGCTTATATAGAAGCAGGACGCTACAAGAAAGTTCTTCTAATAGGAGCGGATAAAAATTCATCATTTATTAATTATGAAGATAGAGCAACCTGCATTATTTTTGGTGATGGAGCAGGAGCAGTTCTTTTTGAGCCTAATGATGAAGGTTTAGGTTTGCAAGATGAGCTATTGAGAAGTAACGGCGAAGGTCGAGATTTTTTACAAGCGACTTACGGTGGTTCTTCATACCCTATCAATAAAGATACCTTCAAGGAAGGTAAACATTATATTTTTCAGGATGGAAAAACAGTATTTAAAAATGCTGTTTTCAATATGGCAGATGTCGCTGAAAAGGTTATGAAAAGAAATAACCTTACAAACGATGATATTTCATGGTTGGCAGCACACCAAGCTAACAAGCGTATTATTGATGCTACAGCCAATAGAATTGAATTAGAAAGTGATAAAGTAATGATGAATATTCAGAGGTACGGTAACACCACTTCTGCAACACTGCCTTTATTATTATTCGACTACGAATCACAACTTAAAAAAGGTGATAAAATTATATTTGCTGCCTTTGGTGGTGGATTTACTTGGGGCTCTATTTATCTTAAGTGGGCTTATAACTCCTAACTAAAAACTAACTAACAAAATATCTAAAATTATGGATATAAAAGAAATTCAGAACTTAATTAAATTTGTTGCTAAATCTGGAGCAAGCGAGGTTAAGTTAGAAATGGATGATATTAAAATCACCATCAGAACTGGTTCAGAAAGCGAGACGACATTTGTACAACAAATGCCAATGCAATCAGCTCCAGTAATGCAACAACAGATGCCAGCTCAACAAGCAGCTTCACCTGTACAAGAAGCTCCTGCACCTGCTGAAGACTCAAAATACATTACTATAAAGTCACCAATAATTGGGACATTTTATCGCAAACCATCTCCAGACAAGCCAGTTTTTGTTGAGGTTGGTACAGATATTAAAGAAGGAGATGTACTTTGTGTTATCGAAGCAATGAAATTATTTAACGAGATAGAATCAGAAATTTCTGGTAAAATTGTTAAAGTACTTGTTGATGATTCGTCTCCAGTAGAGTTTGATCAGCCTTTATTCTTGGTAGATCCATCATAACCCGATTTAAAATTCCAAAGTATAATTTCTAAACTTATAGGAATTTGGAATTTGAAATTTTAAATACATAAAAGTTATGTTTAAAAAAATATTAATAGCCAATAGAGGGGAAATAGCGCTTAGAGTTATTAGAACCTGTAAGGAAATGGGCATACGAACGGTAGCTGTATACTCTACAGCAGATGCAGAAAGTCTTCATGTTAAGTTTGCAGATGAAGCTGTTTGTATTGGACCACCATCAAGTAGTGAATCCTACCTTAAAATATCAAATATCATTGCAGCTGCAGAAATTACAAATGCAGATGCGATTCATCCTGGTTATGGATTTTTATCTGAAAATGCAAAATTTTCAAAAATATGTGAAGAGCATGGGATTAAATTCATAGGGGCATCTGAAGAGATGATTAACCGAATGGGGGATAAAGCTAATGCTAAAGCAACTATGAAAGCTGCTGGTGTACCTTGTGTACCTGGAAGCGAAGGAGTAATAGAAACTTTTGAAGATTGTAAAAAAGTAGCTAAAGAAACTGGTTATCCTGTAATGCTGAAGGCTTCTGCAGGTGGTGGTGGAAAAGGAATGCGTGCCGTATGGAAAGCAGAGGATCTTCAAAATGCATGGGAATCTGCGCGTGCAGAATCTAAAGCGGCTTTTGGGAATGATGATATGTATATGGAGAAGCTTATTGAAGAGCCACGCCATATTGAAATACAAATTGTAGGTGATTCTCGTGGCAAAGCATGTCATTTATCTGAGCGTGATTGTTCTATACAAAGACGTCACCAAAAACTAACAGAAGAAGTGCCTTCTCCATTTATGACTGATAAATTGAGAACTAAAATGGGTAAAGCTGCTGTAAAAGCAGCAGAATTCATTAAATATGAAGGTGCCGGAACTGTAGAATTTTTAGTAGATAAGAATAGAAACTTCTACTTTATGGAGATGAATACACGTATTCAAGTAGAGCATCCAATTACAGAGCAAGTTATAGATTTCGATTTAATTCGTGAACAAATATTAGTAGCAGCAGGAGTACCAATTTCCGGAAAAAATTATACGCCTAAATTACATTCTATAGAATGTAGAATTAATGCTGAAGATCCGTTTAATGATTTTAGGCCCTCACCGGGAAAAATTACAACATTGCATGCTCCGGGTGGACATGGAGTACGTTTAGATACGCATGTTTATGCTGGCTACACTATTCCTCCAAACTATGATTCTATGATAGCAAAGCTGATTACAACAGCTCAGACTAGAGAAGAAGCTATTAATAAGATGAAACGTGCGTTAGATGAATTTGTAATTGAAGGGATTAAAACCACGATTCCATTTCATAGACAACTAATGGATCATCCAGATTATTTAGCAGGTAATTATACCACTAAGTTCATGGAAGATTTCAAAATACAAAAAGAGATTGAAGATTAAAATTAAAACCCAAATGTAAGTTTGGGTTTTTTTTGTTTAAGTCCGTTTCTATACGTATTCGGCTATGGGTGATTTATTATTAATAAATTAAATAGCTTAACTTTAAAGATTATTTAAAAAATAAGGAACGATGTTTAAAAACTACTTAATAAAAAGTATAACTATTGTAATAGTATTCTTTTCCATTTCAGCAACTTCACAAACATCAGATGAATTGTGGACTAGTGTTAATGAATCGAAAGCAAAACAATCCAAACAAGTTTTTAGAAAAATAAATCTTAAATCTGAGAAATTTTTCCAATTAAATATTGAAGGCTTAAAAAACGCGATTCAAAATATAGGAAACAGAGAAAACACAGGAAATACAATTATTTCTTTTCCAAATTCAGAAGGTGAACTAAATCGGTTTAAGGTTTTTGAAGCTTCAATTATGGAATCAGAACTTCAGGCTCAGTTTCCAAATATGAGAACTTATGCTGGTCAAGGAATTGATAATCCTACAGAAATAATTAGATTTAGTATTACACCTAAAGGCTTTCATGCTATTTTTCTAGGAACATCTTATGGCACTCAGTTTATCGATCCATTTTCTAAAGAAGGAAATATATATACAGTTTATTCTAAGCGAGATTTAACCGATAGCGATTTTGAATTTGAATGTGGTGTTATAGATGATGATTCATTATTAGAGACTACAAGCTTTAGTAATTCTTTAGCGAGAAATGCTGATGATGGTCTCTTAAGAAATTATCGTATTGCGGTAGCATGTACAGGTGAATATACGCAATTCCATGGAGGAACGGTTCCTGATGCCATGGCAGCAATAGTGGTAACATTAAATAGAGTTAACAGTATTTACGAGAGAGACTTATCTATAACTTTAACTTTAGTAGCAGACAATGCCAGCATTATATATACTGATGGGGAAACAGACGTTTTTTCAAACAATAGTAATTCGGTTTTAATTAGTCAAAGCCAAAGCGTTATTAATGCGGCTATAACTTCGGCAGGCTACGATATCGGTCATACCTTTAGTACAGGTGCAGGTGGGTTAGCGAGCCCTGGAGTTACTTGTAATACTAATTCTAAAGCAAGGGGAGTTACTGGTATATCACAACCGGTAGGAGATGCATTTGATATAGATTTTGTTGCGCATGAGTTGGGGCATCAATTTGGTGCTCCACATACCTTTAATGGAACAGTGGGTAATTGTTCAGGAGCAAATAGATCGGGTTCTAATGCTTATGAGCCAGGAAGTGGTTCAACAATTATGGCTTATGCAGGTATATGTGGGTCGGATAATATACAGGTTGGTAGTGATGCATATTTTCATCAGAATAGTATAAATAGGATATGGAATCACGTAACAAGTACAGGTGCTTGCCCTGTAAATAGAGTTGCTACGGGTAATTTAGAACCAGTTGCAGATGCAGGCGCTAATTATGTGATACCTCAAGGTACACCGTACTTATTAGATGGCAGTAATACTAGCGATGTAGATGGCTTGGAAACTTTAACTTACACATGGGAGCAGTACGATTTAGGGACTGCTGGGTTACCAACTGAAACTACAACTACCGGTCCGTTAGTAAGATCTTTTGAAGGCACTAATAATCCTGTGAGATACGTACCGAGATTAGAAGACATTTTAGGAAATGGTGGGATATCAACAACTTGGGAAAAATTAGTAACTATTAGTCGTAATATCAATTTTGTATTAACCGTAAGAGATAATGATGCGAGAGGGGGGCAAACAGATTCAGATCAAATGACCATTACTAATATTGCAGCAGCAGGTCCGTTTACAGTAACATCACAAAGCACAAATCAAATAGTTTGGACACCAGGTGAAACAGAAACCATAACTTGGAATGTTGCTGGTACAACAAGTAACGGAGTTAATACAGCCAATGTTAACATTCGTCTTTCAACCGATGAAGGTTTAACGTACGATACTTTTTTAGCTACTAATGTTCCAAATGACGGCTCTCACCAGATTGTTGTACCTAATGTAAGCGGAGCAAAATGTAGAATTATGGTTGAAGGTGCAGGAAATATCTTTTTTAATCTTAACACTTCCTTTTTTGCAATCGGTAATTATATTTATGATACAGTTCAAGTCTGTGAAAGTTATACATTTGATTTGGGAGTAACAGTACCTGAAAGGACAGATACTTATATAGGATTTAATCTTAATGTTCCAACGTCTTTAATTATGACAGATGCAAATATTACAGTAGATGTTACCCATCCAAACAGTGGAGATTTAAATTATGGTTTAAGGCATCCCGCTTATTCAGGAACGTTCCTTATTAGATTGGCTTCTCTAGAATGTTCCTTTAGTGCCAATCCAAATCTTGTTTTTGACGATGACGGAGGAGCAATTAACTGTGCTACTTTAAGTAATGGAGATAGTGTTATTCCAGAAGATGCATTATCTGCCGTAAATGGTACGGATTCTCAAGGTACTTGGACATTTTTCATTTTTGACAGAACAGTAAATAATACGGTTAGTTCAATTAACTCTGTAACAATTGAGGTTTGTGAAAATTCTGTTGAAGCGGTATTATCTATTGAAGATAACGAACTAGATCAATTAAGTATTTATCCAAATCCAAATAATGGTGCATTTAATATTCAGTTTAATCCAAAATCAGGTGAGGATATCTCTGTCGTTGTTTATGATATTAGAGGCCGATCAATTTATACTAAAAACTATACTAACGTCCGCAGGTTTGAAGAAACGATTCAACTTAACAATGCACAATCTGGTGTCTATTTGTTAACTATTACGGATGGAGCGCAAAAAGTGACTAAGAAAATTATAGTAGATTAAGAATATATTTTATTACTTTAAAAGCTCCTAAATCAGGAGCTTTTTTTATGCTATGAATTTATCATATTGGGAAATAAAAAACTGGCTAACTAACATTGATTTTACAATTGTTGGAAGCGGCATTGTGGGTCTTAATTGTGCCTTACAACTAAAACAACGATTTCCAAATTCTAAGATTTTAATTCTTGAAAAAGGAATACTTCCACAAGGTGCTAGTACTAAAAATGCAGGTTTTGCATGCTTTGGAAGTTTAAGTGAAATTATAGACGATTTAAACCATCATTCGGAAATTGAAGTTTTAGATTTAATTAGGCAACGAATTTCTGGACTGCAATTGCTTCGTAAAACTCTAGGCGATGAAGTTATAGGTTATCAAAATCTTGGAGGTTATGAATTGTTTTTAGGTTCTGATGAAAGGTTATATAATTTATGTGTGGATAAACAAGAATACATTAATCAATTATTGTATCCACTTTTTAATACTGAGGTTTTTTCGTTTAAGGAAAATAGCTTTGGATTCAAAAAGATAAAATCCCATTATAGCTTTAATCCTTTTGAAGGACAAATTGATACAGGGAAAATGATGGATGCTTTATTGCATAAAGTCCAATCTTTAGGTGTAAAAATTTTGAATAATACTACAGTTGAAGTGTTTTCTGAAGATTCAAATTCGGTAAAAATGAAGACGAATCATTTCGATATAACAACAAAAAAACTCTTTATTGCTACTAACGGATTTGCAAAACAGCTCAATATTTCTGAAGTAAAACCAGCTAGAGCGCAAGTTTTAATTACAAAACCTATTGAAAATTTACATATTAAAGGAACATTTCATTTAGATGAAGGGTATTATTATTTTAGAAATATAGACAACAGACTCTTGTTAGGTGGAGGTCGAAATCTCGATTTTAAAACCGAGGAAACTACAGAATTTGGAGAAACTACTCTTATTCAAAATAAGCTTGACGAGCTTTTAAAAACCACTATTTTACCAGATACTAATTTTGAAATAGATTATCGATGGAGTGGCATAATGGGAGTTGGCAAACAGAAAAAAGCAATTGTAAAACAACTATCAGATAACGTGTTTTGTGGAGTGCGATTAGGTGGAATGGGAATTGCAATCGGTAGTACAATCGGAAAACAATTAGCAGATTTATTAGATTAAAGGATGAAGAGAATTTTTCGATTTATAGCAAAATTATTTATTTGGAGCATTATACTTTCAGTTGGGTTCGTGGTGCTTTTTAAGTATGTTCCTGTTCCTGTAACACCGCTAATGGTTATTCGATATTTTGAAAATACCGAAGCGTCTAAAATGTGGAAACACGATTGGGTTTCAATAGATAATATCTCAAAAAATATGCAATTAGCAGTTATTTGTAGTGAAGATCAGAAATTTTTGCAACATAGCGGTTTTGATGTCGAAGCTATTGAAAAGGCGTATGAACACAATAAAAAAGGTAAGCGCATTAAGGGCGGAAGCACTATAAGCCAACAAACAGCAAAAAATGTATTTTTATGGCCAGATCGTAGCTGGTTACGTAAAGGCTTAGAAACCTATTTTACGTTTTTAATTGAAACAATTTGGAGCAAAGAACGCATTCTCGAAGTGTATTTAAATAGTATTGAAATGGGGCCCGACATTTATGGTGCAGAAGCTGCTGCACAGTATTGGTTTAAAAAACCGGCTTCTCGTTTAGATGCTTATGAAGCTGCCGGAATTGCTTCTATTTTACCAAACCCAAGAAAATATCGTGCAAATCCAGCGACATCATATATTCAAAAGCGAAAGCAATGGATTGTAAAACAGATGCGATTTTACGGAAAATTAGACTTAAAGATTAAAGAATGAATATAAAAGAAGAATTATATAAGTCCTGTATAAAGTTTATTGACGACCGATTATTAACGGTTACAACAACGATTTCAGACATTCAATATTCATTAGAGTCTGAAACAAAAAGTAGTGCAGGAGACAAGCACGAAACAGGTAGAGCGATGTTACAGTTAGAACGTGAGAAAGCCGGTCATCAATTAGCTGAAATTGAAAAGCAAAAAGAAATTCTTCAGAACATTAATACCGAATCTAAGCATCAAAGAGTGGCATTTGGTAGTGTGGTGTTCACATCAAAAGCCAATTATTTTATAGCTATTAGTGCAGGTGAAATCAGTTTAAAAGATTTTAAAATTTATGCAATTTCGGTGGCGACACCGATGGCACAATTATTACTTTCAAAATCTGTTGGTGATACGGTTCAATTTAGAGATGATGTGTTTACAATTACTAAAATCGAATAGTAAACGTTAAACTCTTATTATTGCTTTCTTTTCTAACGTAACTTAACAACATGTAAATCAGCACGAAGAATTTTATGTTTTACTAAAAGCTTTAAATGAAGAAAAAACACTTTGATGTTATCGTTATTGGTGGAGGATTAGCCGGATTAACAAGTGCAATTCATTTAGCGAAATCTAAATTAGAAGTCTTACTCATCGAGAAAAATGAGTATCCAAAACATAAGGTTTGCGGAGAGTATGTATCTAACGAAGTATTGCCTTATTTAGAATTTTTGGGTTTTAATCCTTTTGAATTCGGAGCAAAACAAATTTCTAATTTCGAATTAACCACACATAACAATAAAAGCATTGTAGCTAATTTACCGCTTGGAGGTTTTGGCATGAGTCGCTATGAGATGGATTTTCAACTGTATCAATTAGCTATTAAAAACTGTGTTTCCGTACTTCAAGATTCTGTAGTGGATGTGAATTTTGAAGCAGACAACTTTCAAGTTAAACAAAAACGAATCAAAGTTTTCAAGCTAGAATAGTTATTGGAGCATATGGCAAACGCTCAAATTTAGATATTCAGTTTAATAGAAAATTCATTAAAAAGAAGTCACCATATTTAGGAGTTAAAATTCATGTTTCAGGAGATTTTCCTGAGGATAAAGTTGCATTACATAATTTTAAAGGAGGTTACTGTGGTGTTTCAAAAGTAGAAAACAATCATATTAACTTATGTTACATTACTAATTTTGAAGCTTTCAAAACCTACAAAGACATTGCAACATTTCAAGAAGAAGTCCTTTTTAAAAATTCCGAATTAAAGAGACTTTTTAAGACTACAATACCACAATTTGAAAAGCCAATAACCATAAGTCAAATTTCTTTCGAAACGAAACATCCTGTAGAAAACCATATCATAATGTGCGGAGATACGGCTGGTATGATTCATCCGCTATGCGGAAACGGTATGGGAATGGCAATAAGAAGTGCGCAATTAGCATCTGAATTGATTATTGATTATCTTCAAGGAAAAATTGAATTGCGCAAAACACTAGAAAATCGATACACTAAAAGTTGGAAGAAAACTTTCGGTCTAAGGTTAAAAGCAGGACATAGCATTGCGTATTTGTTTAGACAAGATTGGTTGTCTCCAAAATTGTTAACGGTATTGCGATGGTTCCCGTTTTTAATGCCAATGATTATTAAAATGACACATGGTAAACCTATGAATATGAAATGAGCTTATTTATAAACACAGCACATAGAAGTAGTAAAACCGAAATCATGGACGATTTTTCTCTTAATGGAGAATTGCTTCGGGATACTTTGGATAAACTCGGTAACATTAATAAATGGTTGGGTGGCAATCGGGTAACTCTAAATGGCATTGCTCAACTTTTAAAAAATCAACCTAAAGATAAAACCTACACCATTATAGATTTAGGTTGTGGTCATGGAGATATCTTAAGATTAGTAGCGAACTATGGAAGAAAGCATCAGTACAATTTTAAATTAATTGGAATAGATGCTAATGCAGATGCTATTGCTTATGCCAACGAATTGTCAACTGAATTTCCGGAATTAAGCTTTGAAAGCATTGATGTTTTTTCAGATCAATTTGAAGTTTTAGAGTTTGATATCGCTTTAACCACCTTGTTTTTGCATCATTTTAAGGATAACGATATTTTAAGTTTATTAAAACGTCTTTCAACAAATGCTAACTTAGGAATCGTGGTTAACGATTTGCAGCGTAGTAAAATAGCTTATAGGTTATTTCAATTATTAGGATTAACAATTTCTAACGATATGATAGTTGAAGACGGATTAACTTCAATTTTAAGAGCTTTTAGCCGAAAGGATTTGGAAACATATTCTAATACATTACATCTAAAATCAGAGATTCGTTGGCAATGGGCTTTTCGTTATCAATGGCTTATTCGAAGTTGAGTCTTTGTGCAGGTTTGTTTAAAAACTAAAAATAAAAATCGCCTTTAATAGAAAATATATGGCAGTAAAAATAACAGCAGTAGCAAAACAATTACCAAAATACAGCAGAGAAACTAAAGATATTTTACCCTTTGTTGAGTTATGGTTAGATGGCCAAGAAGAACGTTTTAAACGAAAAGTCTTAAAGATTTTTGAAAATGCAGCTGTAGATAAGCGATATTCTATCATGGATCCTGAAGAGGTATTTGTAAGTACCTCTTTTGAGGAAAAAAATGATATTTATACTAGAGAATCTATAAAATTAGCGGAAGCGAGTTTACAGAAAGTCTTAGATAAAGCAAATTTACAACCTACAGATATCGACTATATTATTACAGTAAGTTGTACAGGGATTATGATTCCGTCGTTGGATGCTTATTTAATAAATAGCTTAAAAATGAAACAAGATATTGTTCGTTTGCCAGTGACAGAAATGGGATGCGCAGCAGGAGTTTCAGGAATAATCTATGCTAAGAACTTTCTAAAAGCAAATCCGAATAAAAGAGCGGTTGTTATTGCCGTAGAAGCGCCAACTGCAACTTTTCAGCTCAATGATTTTTCTATGGTAAACATAGTCAGTGCAGCTATTTTTGGAGATGGCTGCTCAAGTGTAATTCTATCATCTTACGATCATGAAAAAGGACCCGAAATCAAAGACGAAGCCATGTATCATTTTTATGATGCCAACCACATGATGGGTTTCAAGTTGAAAAACACAGGCTTACAAATGATTTTAGATCAATCTGTACCACAAACCATTGCAGATCATTTTCCAAAAATTATACATCCGTTTTTAGAACGAAATAATTTAACTATTGAAGATATTGATCATTTGATATTTCATCCTGGTGGAAAAAAAATAGTGCAAACCGTTGAAGATTTGTTTGGTGCTTTGGGTAAAAACATAGATGATACCAAAGAGGTTTTAAGATTATTTGGTAATATGAGTAGCGCAACTGTTTTATATGTTTTGGAGCGTTTTATGGATCGAGATTTACCAAAAGGCGACAAGGGGATAATGCTAAGTTTTGGGCCAGGTTTTTCCGCACAACGTATTTTGTTAGAGTGGTAATGATATGATAAAGGAAGACATCATAAAACGGCTACCTTACCAAAAACCATTCTTATTTGTTGATGGTATTGATGCTATTTCAGAAAATGGAATAACGGGTTACTACAGGTTTAAAGAAGATGAAAGTTTTTACGAAGGCCATTTTAAAGATCATCCAATAACACCAGGAGTGATTCTTACAGAATGTATGGCGCAAATTGGTTTGGTATGTTTGGGTGTTTTTTTATTAAAAGATGAATTGAGCGAAGCTACAAAACCTCAAATAGCTTTAACATCTCATCAAATGGATTTTTATTTATCTGTTTTGCCCAATGAAAAAGTAACTGTAATTTCAGAAAAGGAAGTCTTTCGTTTTAAAAAGTTAAAATGTAAAGTGAAGATGCTAAATGAAAAGGGGGAATTGGTTTGTAGAGGTACAATATCAGGAATGATTAAAGTTTAATTTATACGGAACTGTCAGCTTTCAAAAATCAGATAGCTTTCAGAATTATAAATTTTTCCCTTTTAGAAAGGTTAAAACAAGATGAAAAATAGAGTAGTCATAACAGGATTAGGAGTTGTAGCACCCAATGGAGTTGGAGTTCCCGATTTTACAAAAGCTTTAAAAGAGGGTAAGTCCGGAATCACATGTCATGATAACTTAAAAGATTTTAAATTTTCATGTCAGATTGGTGGTATTCCTCAAATTTCTGAGGAAAAAAAATCACAATATTTTACAGATTTACAATTAAGAGGATTTAATAGTTCAGGAATTTTATATGGATGCATCGCAGGTATTGATGCCTGGAAAGATGCTGGTTTTGATATGGATTCTGAAAGTCAATTAGATTATGATACAGGTTTAATTTTTGGAGCAGCAACCTCAGGCGTTGAAAAATTTAGAGAGGCAATTTATGGTGTTGACGATGGTAATGTAAGGCGTTTAGGAAGTACAGTAGTTTTGCAAACCATGACAAGTGGTGTAAGTGCTTATTTGAGTGGTATGTTGGGTTTAGGAAATCAAGTAACCACAAATTCTTCCGCCTGCACTACAGGAACCGAAGCGCTATTAATGGGTTATGAACGTATTCAAAACGGAAAGGCCAAACGCATGTTAGTTGGTAGCTGTAGTGATCATGGTCCTTATATTTGGGGAGGCTTTGATGCCATGCGTGTAATGACTTATAAACACAATGAAAGCCCAGAAGAAGGATCGAGACCAATGAGCGCCACAGCTAGTGGTTTTGTGCCAGGAAGTGGAGCGGGAGCTTTACTGCTTGAATCATTAGAATGTGCTTTAGAACGTGGAGCTAATATTTATGCTGAGGTTTTGGGAGGTGAAGTAAATTCTGGTGGTCAACGACAAGGAGGCACACTAACAGCACCAAATGCGGAAGCTGTAAAACGTTGCATAAAAAAAGCAATTGAAAATTCTGGAATTACAGCAAAGGAAATTGAAGTGATTAATGGACATTTAACAGCAACAGCAAAAGACGCATTAGAAATTGAAAACTGGACGAATGCTTTAAATAGAAGTGGAAATGATTTTCCATTCATTAATTCTACAAAATCTATGATTGGACATTGTTTAGCAGCTTCAGGCTCTATTGAATCTGTGGCAAGTATTATTCAACTTAGAGAGCAATTTGTAGCACCCAATATTAATTGTGAAGATTTACACCCAGAAATTGAAGCGCTTGTAGATTCAAATAAAATTCCAACAGAAAAAACCGATTTCAATTTTGATATTATAGCGAAAGCGAGTTTTGGTTTTGGTGACGTGAATGCGTGTGTAATTTTCAAGAAATTTAGCGATTAGTAATTTGTAATGATATCGCATTTAGATTTTAGAAATAGTTCTTAAATTATATTGTAATCACTTTGCGTAAATTTACAATACAGCATTACACAAAGTTTAATTAAACCAACATTCTCTTTTGTACAAGAAATAAATATGACGAACGACGAACTCATAACAAAATTAAAAGCCATCATTGCGCCTTACGTTCAAGATGAAAAAGCTTTCGAAAATCTTACTGAAGACACAGACTTTATTAATGATTTAAAGGTCAATTCAGCAAATCTCGTAGATATCATTTTAGATATTGAAGATGAATTTAGTATAAGGTTAGAAAATGAAGACATGGAAAAAATGCTCGATGTTAAAGCTGCTATGCTAATTATAAATACAAAATTAAATGCCTAATGGTTGGCAATGATATCGTGGATTTAGAGGAAGCGAAATTTACTTCTCATTGGCAGCGACCGCGTTATTTAGAAAAAATTTTTACAGAAACAGAACAGCAATTAATTAAGAACTGTACGAATCCATTTCATGTGGTTTGGAGATTGTGGAGCATGAAAGAATCTGCATATAAATTATATGTGCAAATTAACCCAAGCCAATTTTATAATCCGAAAAGTTTTGAGTGTGAATTTGAATTTGAAAACGGTAATGTAAAGTATAAAAATTTCGAATGTAAAATTAAGACTAGTATCACTTCAAAATACATTTTATCTGAAGCTAGACTTCTAGATGTTCGCATGACTTCAGAAGTCATAGAATTTAAAGACAAAACCTACAAAAATCAGAGTGCTGTTTTAAGAAATGCACTATTAATTACGCTTTCAGAATTATATCAGCTTTCAAAAGAGGATTTAAAATTTCAAAAATCCGAATTTAATATTCCTATAGTACTGTGTAATTCAGTAAATATGCATGTGAGTTTAACGCATCATGGTCATTTTGGCGCTTATGCAATTTAATAGATTTTGAAATTTTGACGATAACCTAAAGCAACAATTGGGTCATTGAAACAAAAAATCCGAATCTTTTTAAGACTCGGATTCTTTAATAGATATAATTATAGTTTTGCTTACTTAGATTCAGCATAACGTTTTTCTACTTCATTCCAGTTAATGACATTAAAAAATGCATCAATATAATCTGGTCTTCTGTTTTGGTAATTTAAGTAATAGGCATGTTCCCAAACATCTAATCCTAAAATTGGAGTACCTTCACAAGTAACACCTGGCATTAATGGATTATCTTGGTTTGGTGTAGAACACACTTCAACTTTTCCACCTTCATGTACGCACAACCAAGCCCAACCAGAACCAAATTGAGTTGCAGCAGCTTTAGAAAAAGCATCTTTAAACGCATCAAAAGAACCAAATTCTGCTTCAATAGCATCTTTTAATTCACCAGATAAGCGTCCTTTTCCTTCAGGATTCATAACATCCCAAAACAATGAGTGGTTGTAAAATCCACCTCCATTATTTCTAACTGCTTTATTATCCATGTCTAGGTTAATAAGAATATTTTCTATAGTTTTCCCTTCTAAATCAGTACCTTCAATAGCAGCGTTTAATTTAGTGGTGTAGCCTTGATGATGTTTAGTATGATGAATCTCCATTGTGCGAGCATCAATATTTGGTTCTAAAGCATCATAAGCATATTTTAATTTCGGTAATTCGAAAGCCATAATCTTAATGTTTTAATTGGTTTATAAATTGTCTCAACCCAAATTTACAATTTTGTCTCTGATTTTCTCTTAATAAACTATTAAGATTCCCTATTTTGGTATAAAAATTATCTCTTGCAAAATTCAGCCTTCAAAATATACAACGCTTCTGCAGGTAGTGGAAAAACATTTACGTTAGCCAAAGCCTATTTAAAAATACTGATTCAGTCTAAAAGTCTCGATCAATTTAAATCTATTTTAGCTATAACATTTACCAACAAAGCCGTTGGTGAAATGAAGGAGCGTATTGTAGATATGCTAAAATCGTTTTCTTCTGAAGATAGCTTAACAGATCCTAACCCAATGTTTATTGCTATTTGTGATGAGTTAGAAATGGCACCAGAAGCGCTTCAAACAAAATCGAATCGTATATTAAAACATATTATACATAATTATGGAGCCTTTGATATTTCTACGATTGATGGGTTTACACACAGAGTGATTAGAACCTTTGCGCACGATTTAAAACTACCTATAAATTTTGAAGTTGAACTCGATCAGGAAAGGCTTCTTAATGAAGCAGTAGATAGTCTTATCGCTAAAGCAGGAAGTGATAAAACATTAACGAAAGTCTTAGTGGATTTTGCGATTGAAAAAGCAGATGATGATAAAAGTTGGGACATTAGTTATGACTTTAATAAAATTTCAAAATTGCTGGTTAATGAGAATGACCTTTTCGCAATTCAGACTTTAAAGAAGAAGACACTTGAAGATTTTAAAAACTTAAAACAACAATTATCTCAGGAGATTAAACAACAAGAAGAAGCCATTATAAATACATCTGTAATAACGTTAACTTTAATAGAGGAATCAGGATTGCAATTTGATGATTTTAATAGAAGTTCATTGCCAAAACATTTTGAAAATCTAAAAAACAAACGCTTCAGTATTAATTTTGAGTCGGCATGGCAAAACGATTTAATTGAGGGTAATTCATTATTTCCAAAACGTGTTTCGGAAACTGTTGCTTCAACCATAGAAAGTATTCAGTCCCAATTAGCAGAAGCTTTTGTTGCCACTAAAAAATCGATTTTCGAGTTAAAACTAAAAAAGGATTTTACAGAAATATTACTCCGCTGTCTGTATTAAATGCTATTAAAAATGAGTTAGACGCCTTAAAGGCTGACCAAAACAAAATGTTGATTTCAGAGTTTAATACTATTATTAGTAAAGAAATAAAAAATCAACCCACTCCATTTATATATGAGCGCTTAGGTGAAAAATTCAAGCATTATTTTATAGATGAGTTTCAGGATACCTCAAAAATGCAATGGGACAATTTAGTGCCTTTGCTAGAAAATGCACTTTCAAGCGCTAATGGTTCTGCCATGCTCGTTGGTGATGCTAAACAAGCCATTTACAGATGGAGAGGTGGTGAAGCCGAACAGTTTATAAAATTGTATAATAAACTGGATAATCCATTTCAACTTGAAGCTGAGGTTTTAGCTTTAGATACCAATTACAGAAGCGCAAAAGCGGTTATTGAATTTAATAATTCATTTTTTGAATTTCTTAGCAAGAGTGCTTTTAGTGAAGTCGCTTATGCCGAACTTTATAAGCAAGCCCGTCAAAAAACACATAATAAATCTGAAGGCTATGTGAATCTTAATTTCTTAAATGTTGAAAAAGAGGATGACATTCACGAAATGTATGCAAACAAAGTATTGCAAACTATAAAACAATGCCAAGCCAATGGTTTTCCATTAGATGATATTTGTGTTTTGGTTAGAAAACGAAAGGAAGGGGTTGCGATTGCTAATTACTTGAATGAAAATGGCATAAAAATCACCTCTTCGGAAACCTTACTTTTAAAAAATTCTGATAAGGTTAATTTTATAAATTCATTTTTAAAATTACTGATTCAACCTAATAACGACAGTCTTAAAGTTGAGGTGCTTTCCTATTTAGCAGAACAGCTTCAAATTGAAGATAAACATCAGTTTTTTATCACTTATCTCAAGGACGATCTAAGCGACATGTTTTTAGCTTTAAAAGCATTAGATTTATATATAGACACTAATCAATGTTTACAATTACCACTTTACGAATTGGTAGAACATGTAGTACGGTTATTCGATCTTAATGAAAGATCGGATGCGTATCTTCAGTTTTATTTGGATGTTGTTTTAGAATTTACACAAAAACAAAATTCGGATGTCGCTGCATTTGTTAGCTATTTTGAAAAGAAAGCAGATAAATTAAGTGTTGTAACTCCAGAAAACATGAATGCAGTTCAGATTATGACCATTCATAAATCTAAAGGCCTAGAGTTTCCTGTAGTGATATTTCCGTATGCCGATCTTGATATTTATAGAGAAATAGAACCAAAAGTGTGGTTTCCTGTACAAGCTGAAAATTATAGTGGGTTTAATACCTTACTTCTTAATTACAACAAAGAGGTAGAGCATTTTGAAGAGACAGGGGCACTTATCTATAACACACATCAATCGCAATTAGAATTAGATAATATCAATTTGCTGTATGTTGTATTGACTAGGGCTGTTGAGCAATTATATATTATTTCAAAAAAAGATATCAGCGCAAAAGGGGAGGTGAAAAAGAATACCTATGCAGGTATGTTTATTAATTTTTTACAACATCTAAATAAATGGACCGATACCCAACTCAATTATAGTTTTGGAACTTTAAAACTAAACGAAAATAGTTCCGAAAAGGAAATTACTGCGAGTCCTTTAAAATTAATTTCAGTACCCAAAGAGGCTCATAATTTAAATATTGTTACGAAATCAGGATTGCTTTGGGACACGCAACAAGAAGCTGCTATAGAACGCGGAAATTTAGTGCACTTAATTTTATCCAAAATAAAAACGGGTGATGATGTTGATTTTGCGTTTAATGATTTATTGATTTCGGGAGATGTGACTAACGAGGACAAAGAAGAATTGATGACTTTAGTTACAAACGTGATAGAACATCCAAAGTTAAAGGCATATTATCAAGATAATTTTAAGGTCTACAATGAGCGCGATATTATTACGAATTCTGGCCAAC
The DNA here is from genome assembly GCF_000427335.1 of Winogradskyella psychrotolerans RS-3. Classification (GTDB taxonomy): domain Bacteria; phylum Bacteroidota; class Bacteroidia; order Flavobacteriales; family Flavobacteriaceae; genus Winogradskyella; species Winogradskyella psychrotolerans. The sequence continues at coordinate 102,747 of NZ_ATMR01000124.1, forward strand.
TCTTAAGACCAGACCGATTAAATATAAGCGCTAATAATGAAGCTGTAATTATTGATTATAAAACTGGTGATGCTAAAAGATTTCATGCCGCACAATTAAATGATTACGAGGCTGTTTTGAGCCAAATGAATTTAAAGGTAACGCATAAATTAGTAGTTTATATAAATGATACAATCGAAGTTCTTGAAGTCTAATTTTTCATAGTATCTTTGTTTCATATTCAAAACCAAACGCAATGTACGGAGATATAAAAAATCATTTACAACAAGAAATAGAATCTATAAAAGACGCTGGTCTTTTTAAAGAAGAGCGCATAATTACTTCACCACAGGGAGCAGAAATAACGCTTAATACAGGACAGAAAGTTTTAAACTTTTGTGCTAATAATTACTTAGGCTTATCCTCACATCCAGATGTTGTACAAGCAGCCAAAGACACTATGGATACGCATGGTTTTGGGATGTCTTCAGTTCGATTTATATGTGGAACACAAGATATTCACAAAGAGTTAGAACAAAAAATTGCGGACTTCTATGGTACTGAAGATACCATATTATATGCTGCAGCTTTTGATGCTAACGGAGGTGTTTTTGAACCTTTATTAACAAAAGAAGATGCTATTATTTCAGATTCATTAAATCATGCTTCAATAATAGATGGTGTAAGATTATGTAAAGCGGCAAGATATCGGTACCAAAATAGCGATATGGCAGATTTAGAAACGCAATTAATTGATGCAAATGCGAAAGGAGCACGATTCAAAATTATTGTAACCGATGGTGTGTTTTCTATGGATGGCTTAGTAGCACCTTTAGATAAAATTTGTGATTTAGCAGATAAGTATGATGCTATGGTGATGATTGACGAATGCCATGCTACAGGATTTATAGGTGAAACAGGAATTGGAACTCTTGAAGAAAAAGGAGTTTTAGGTAGAATTGATATCATTACCGGAACTTTAGGAAAAGCACTTGGCGGAGCAATGGGAGGTTACACTACAGCCAAAAAAGAGATTGTTGAACTTTTACGTCAACGCTCTAGACCTTATTTGTTTTCAAATTCTTTGGCACCAGCAATTGTTGGAGCTTCAATTAAGGTTTTTGACATGCTTAAAAACGATACAACATTAAGAGATAAAGTCGATTGGAATACTAAATATTTTAAGAAAGGAATGAAAGAGGCAGGCTTCGATATTGTAGATGGAGACTCGGCTATAGTTCCAGTCATGTTATACGATGCCAAACTGTCTCAAACTATGGCTAATAAGCTGCTTGAGGAGGGGATTTATGTCATAGGTTTCTTTTTTCCTGTAGTTCCAAAAGATAAGGCTAGAATTAGAGTGCAACTCTCTGCTGCTCACGACAAAAGCCAGCTGGATAAGGCTATAGAGGCCTTTGTGAAAGTAGGAAAAGAGCTAAATGTTATCTGAAACCATTATAATTTTAACCCAATCGCCTTATTTTAGGGCGGTTTTGCAATATTTTTATATATTTGTCTTTGTTAATACAGTTTAACAACTTATTTTTGCCAACAATTAACACTTAAAATTTAAATTAATTAGAATATGAAAAATCTTAGCAGATTATTTTTTGTCGCAGTGCTTATCGCAAGTTTTAGCACTTCTAATGCACAAGACAAAAACAATCCATGGGCCATTACATTTGGAGCCAACGCAGTTGACTTTTACCCAGTAGGAGAAGACACACCACAAGGAGAATATTTTGACGAGTACTTCAATGCAACAGATCATTGGAATATTCTACCTTCAATTTCAACACTTTCAGTATCTAGATACCTTAGTGACGGTTTTGTATTTACTGCAAAAGGTTCGATAAATAGAATTGATAAATTTGGTTCTAATTTTGACCCTATTACTGGTGCTGAATCGACTAATAAAGTTGATGATTTAACATATTATGGTTTAGATGGTAGAGTTTCTTATAGCTTTATGGATATCATTAACTCTAAAACAATTGATCCTTACTTAGGTGTTGGTGGTGGTTATACATGGGTAGATGAAATCGGTGCTGGAACTTTAAACGGTACTTTAGGATTCAAAGTATGGTTCTCTGAAAGTTTAGGTTTAGATGTTCAATCTACTTATAAGCATTCTTTCGAAGATTATTTACCAACGCATTTCCAACATTCAGTTGGTCTTACTTTTAAGTTTGGTGGTACTGATACAGACGGAGATGGTATATACGATCAAGATGATGCTTGTCCTGAAGAAGCTGGTTTAGAGATCTTCAATGGTTGTCCTGATTCTGATAACGATGGTATCCAAGATTCAAAAGATGATTGTCCTAATGTTGCAGGTTTAGCTGAATTTAACGGTTGTCCTGATTCTGATGGAGATGGTGTAATGGATAAAGATGATAAGTGTCCAGATGTTGCTGGTTTAAAAACTTTAGCTGGTTGTCCAGATGCTGATGGTGACGGTGTTGCTGATGCTGATGATAACTGTCCTAACGAAGCAGGTCCTGCTGCAAACAGTGGATGTCCTTGGCCAGATACTGATGGTGACGGTGTATTAGATAAAGATGATAAGTGTCCTAACGAAGCTGGTACAGTTGCAAACAATGGTTGTCCAGAAGTTAAGCCAACTGCTCCAGTAATGGAAACTTTAAATGAATACGCAAGATCTATTTTATTTAATTCAGGTAAGGCAACTTTCCAGAAGCAAACTGATCAAGTATTACAGTCAATGGTAGCTATCTTTAAAGAATACCCACAAGCTAACTTCTCTTTAGAAGGTCATACTGATTCTGATGGTTCTAAATCAATGAACCAAGCTTTATCTGAAAGAAGAGCAAGTGCAGTTAGAGATTACTTAATTGCTAATGGTATTAGTGCTGATAGATTAACTGCTGCTGGTTTCGGTGAGTCTAATCCTATCGCTAGTAACAGTACAAGAGCTGGTAAAAAAGAAAACAGACGTGTAGAGGTGAAGTTGAAAAACTAATCTCATCTAAAATATATTAAAAAAACGCCCCGATATTCGGGGCGTTTTTTATTTTTATAGAATGATAAGTTTTATAAAATCGGTTCTCATTGATCTTCAAAGTAAACACTTAAAATTAGAGGATCTCTATTTCATTCTACCAAGTAAACGTGCTGGTGTTTTTCTTAAGCACCACCTTTCTACATTAATAGACCAACCCATATTTTCTCCTCAAATACTCAGTAGTGAAGAATTTGTAGAAGAGTTATCTGGTTTACAAAATCTACCTAATACAGATTTATTATTTAGACTTTACGAAACGTATAAAGCGTTAACAAATGAAGAAGAACAAGAGTCTTTTGAGTCTTTTTCTAAATGGGCTCAAATCTTATTACAGGATTTCAACGAAATTGACCGTTATCTTATACCTCAAGAACACATCTTCGATTACTTAAATGCTATAAAAGAGCTTCATCATTGGTCTTTAGATCCTAATCAAACCGATCTTGTTAAAAACCATTTAAAGTTCTGGAAACAGCTTAAAAATTATTATACGGCTTTTACTGAGAACCTACTGCAATCAAAACAAGGGTATCAAGGTTTAATTTATAGGGAAGCCGTGGATAATTTAGAATCTTACATGGAAAATTGTAAAGGAAAGACCCATGTGTTTTTAGGATTTAATGCTTTGAATACAGCTGAATCTCAAATTATTCAGGGTTTACTGAAAAACGATTTAGCTCATATTTATTGGGATATTGATAAAGCATTTATTGATGATGCTATACATGATGCCGGTTTGTTTACTAGGCAACATAGAAAACAATGGAGTTACTTTGAAACGCAACCTTTTAATTGGGTTACTAATCATTATAACGAACCAAAGAATATTCAAGCTATTGGGATCCCTAAATTGGTTGGCCAAGCTAAATATATTGGACAACTGTTGGAGGAGTTAACGGAAAAGGACACTAATTTATCTAATATTGCTGTCATTTTAGGTGAAGAACAATTATTACTTCCGGTATTAAATTCAATACCTAAAAATATAACCAAGCTCAATGTTACGATGGGTTTGCCATTACAATTAGTGCCTTTGGCGTCGTTTTTTGAGCAATTATTTAACCTTCATAAAAACAGTCCAAAACAATTTTATTATAAGGATGTTATTAGTCTATTGTCACATCCTTCGGTGTACCCTTTGTTTGAAACAACATCCACAAATGTTTCAAGTGTTATAGTCGCAGATATTCAAAAAAATAATACGGTTTATATCACTGTAAACGAGCTTAAACAGCTTACTAATTCTCATAAAGAACTGATAGAATTGCTATTTCAGTCTTGGAGCGATAATCCGGAAACTGCTTTAAAATATTGTTCGGTACTGATTTTAAAAATGAAAGCGAATTTTGACAGCAACAAACAAAATCACAGTTTAGAATTAGAATATTTATATCGTTTTAATACCTTATTTAATCAACTGTCGGAATTAGATACGACCTACAAACACCTTAAGTCAATTGTTGCATTACAATCCATTTATAAAGAATTATTAAGTTCAGAAACCTTAGATTTTAAAGGAGAACCTTTAGAAGGACTTCAAATTATGGGAATGTTAGAATCTCGTGTTTTAGATTTTGAAACGGTAATTATTAGTTCTGTGAATGAAGGTATTCTTCCATCAGGAAAAACAAATAACTCCTTTATTCCTTTCGATGTTAAAATTGAAAATAAGTTACCAACCTTTAAAGAAAAGGATGCCGTTTATACCTATCATTTTTACAGACTTTTACAGCGTGCTAAAAACGTATATATTCTATACAATACAGAAATTGATGCACTTAAAGGAGGAGAAAAAAGTCGATTTTTAACACAGTTAGAGATTGAAGGCATTCATGATATAAAAACAAGTATTGTATCTCCAGACGTTCCGATTATAGAACAAAAACTAACTGAGATAATTAAAACACCTTCAGTAATTGAACAAATAAAAGTATTGTCTGGTAAAGGTTACTCTCCGTCGTCATTGACCAATTATATTAGAAATCCTATCGATTTTTACTATGACAAAATTTTAGGAATTAAAGAATTCGATGAGGTTGAGGAAAACATTGCAGCGAATACTTTAGGCTCTGTTATTCATAATTCACTAGAAGATTTTTACAAGCCATTAGAAGGCTCTATTTTAACTATGGAGCATATTAAAGGCTTTAAAAGTCAAATAAAGGAAATGGTAACAAAACATTTTGAAGAACTTTATAACAAAGGTGGTTTTTCTCAAGGTAAAAATCTTATCATTTTTGAAATTGCCCAACGCTACATTTCAAATTTCTTAAACTTAGAACTAGAGAGTATTAAACAAGGCAATGAGATTAAAATTCTTTCTATTGAAGCTGATGAAGCTATCAACATTAAAATTGAAGGTTTAGATTTTCCTATTAAGTTAAAAGGGAAAGTGGATAGAATAGATAGCTTTAATGGCATGACTAGAGTTGTAGATTATAAATCTGGTAAGGTGGAACAAAATAAAGTTGAAATCGTTAATTGGGAAGACTTGACTTCAGATTATGATAAGTACAGCAAATCGTTTCAAATTTTGTGTTATGCCTATATGATGCGACAACAAAATCTAATACAACTACCAATTGAAGCAGGAATTATTTCATTTAAAAACTTAAGCGAAGGCTTATTGAAATTTGGAAAAAAAGCATCATCTCATGCCAGAACAAAAGACCAATTAATTACGAATGAAACATTAGATAATTTTGAAATAGAACTTAAAAAACTCATCACCGAAATCTGTAACCCAAAGCTTAATTTTACTGAAAAGGAACTGGACTAATGATAATTGACAAAAATATAATTTTAGAAAGAGGCGGTAAAAAACCCATCTTAATTGATGCCTTTTACTCTGAAGAGAAAACGAATCAACCTATAATCATATTTTGCCATGGTTACAAAGGGTTTAAAGATTGGGGAGCTTGGAACCTAATGGCAGAACGTATTGCTGCGGCTGGATTTTGCTTTATAAAATTCAACTTTTCTCATAATGGAGGCACTATGGAAAACCCTATTGATTTTCCAGACTTAGAGGCTTTTGGGAATAATAATTATACTAAAGAATTGGATGATTTAGATGCTGTTATGACTTGGGCTCAAAATCGTTTTGAATCTAACTCAAAGATAAATACTAACGTTATTTGTTTAATTGGTCATAGTCGTGGTGGTGGCATAACCATTCTTAAAGCTTCTGAAGACACACGGATTACAAAACTAATTACCTTAGCAAGTGTTAGTGATTTTGGGAATCGATTCGGTACAGAAGATGAAATTAAAAATTGGAAAGAAGAAGGTGTTAAGTATGTTGTAAACGGTAGAACGAAACAGCAAATGCCTCATTATTATCAATTCTTTGAAGATTTTAAAGCGCATGAAAAAAGCCTAAATATTGAATCTGCAACAAAACAAATAGACATCCCAATTCTCATTATTCATGGCGATAACGATACTGGCGTAAATATAAATGAGGCCTACAGTATTTATGAGTGGAGCAAAAATAGTAAGTTAGAAATTATTTCAGGAGGAGATCATGTATTTAATACCAAACATCCTTGGAACGAAAATAATCCTTCAGGCGAGTTAAACACAGTAATAAACAGTATTACTGAATTTGTGAAATAAAAAAAGCATGCCGAACGCATGCTTTTTGTGGAGAAGATCGGGCTCGAACCGACGACCTCTTGACTGCCAGTCAAGCACTCTAGCCAACTGAGCTACATCCCCAAATTAGTATTTAAAATAGATTAGTAAAAGTAAACAATATTATGATTCGTTTAGCAGAACAAAAAGATATTCAAACAATTTTAGAAATCACAAAATCGTGTGCTAAATCTATGATTTATAATGGTATTTTTCAATGGAACGACGATTATCCAAATATGTCTGCCTTTCAAAATGATATAAAACGTAACGAACTTTATGTTTTAGAGTTCGATAAAGTTATAAAAGGTTGTATTGTGATTTCTACACTTATGGATTGCGAATATGAGCCTATTGATTGGTTGACTAAAAATGAAAACAACATTTATATTCACCGTTTGGCAATTCACCCAAAACTTCAAGGTAAAGGTTATGCGCAGCAACTGATGCGTTTTGCAGAGCAATTTGCTATTGACAACCGCTATAGCTCTATTCGATTAGATACCTTTTCGAAGAACAAGAGAAACCAAAAGTTTTACGAACTTCGCGGTTATAAACGATTAGGTGATATTTACTTTCCAAAGCAAAGTGAATTTCCTTTTCATTGTTACGAACTAGTATTGTGAGCACATCTATAACGTTAAAACAAATTAATAAATTGGCTATTCCTGCTTTAATTGCGGGAGTGTCTGAACCTATTCTATCCTTAACTGATGCTGCTATTATTGGTAATATGGAGCAGAATGCTACAACCTCTTTAGCAGCTGTTGGTATTGTAACCACATTTTTATCCATGTTAATTTGGGTATTAGGTCAAACCAGAAGTGCCATTTCTTCTATTATTTCGCAATACTTAGGAGCAGGAAATGTGGAAGCCGTTAAGAATTTACCAGCACAAGCTATTTTTGTAATTACAACACTCAGTCTTGTAATTATAGCCATTACGTATCCCTTAGCTTCACATATTTTTAAACTTTATAATGCCTCAGGTGACATTCTAAATTATAGTGTAGACTATTACCAAATTCGTGTATTTGGATTTCCTTTTACATTATTTACGATAGCTGTTTTTGGAACTTTTAGAGGACTTCAAAACACCTATTTTCCTATGTTAATTGCTATTTCTGGAGCATTGGCAAATATCATTTTAGATTTTGTTTTTGTATATGGTATCGAAGGTATTATCCCCGCCATGCACATCAAAGGTGCGGCTTATGCCAGTGTTCTCGCGCAATTAATTATGGCGTTACTTTCAGCATATTATTTACTTAAAAAAACAGATATTCCTCTAATTGCAAAGTTGCCTTTTAATCCAGAAATGAAACGTTTTACGCTAATGATTCTTAATTTATTCATTAGAACGATTGCCTTAAATATTGCCTTGTATTTTGGAACTAGTTTCGCTACAAAATATGGTGAGAGTTATATTGCAGCTTATACTATTGCTATAAATCTTTGGTTCTTGGGTGCTTTTCTAATTGACGGTTACGCAAGTGCTGGTAATATTTTATCAGGAAAATTGTTAGGTGCAAAAGATTATAAAAGCCTTTTAGAATTAAGTAATAAACTGATTAAATATGGCATTGTCGTTGGGCTTTTTATTGGCATCATTGGTGCTGTATTCTATTATCCTTTAGGCAATCTATTTAGTAATGACGAAGCAGTATTAACGGAATTCTACAACGTATTTTGGATTGTTTTAGCCATGCAACCTTTATGTGCCTTAGCCTTTATTTTCGATGGTGTTTTTAAAGGACTTGGTAAAATGAAATACCTCAGAAATGTCCTGGTTTTTTCTACGCTTCTTGTTTTTGTGCCTATTATCTTTTGGGCGGATGCTTTAGATTATAAACTTTACGGCATTTTTATAGCATTTACATTTTGGATGATTGCTCGTGGTTTGCCATTAATCATAAAATTTCGAAAAACATTTATAACACTTGCCCAAAACAACTAAATTTGAATCATAAATTATTTTAAGTAAATGAACCTAATTATAACAATTCTTCAAGAGGTTAATATTGACGAAAAACTAAAAACTGCCCCAGATGGTGGTTATGGCGTTGGTATTTTTATAGGATCGCTCTTACCTTTTTTAATTTTGGTCGGACTTGCTTATATAGTTTATAGGTATAACAAAAACAGATATAAAGAAGAATAATATGGATGTACTTGGTTTTTTTAGCGGAAATGGCTTATTCCTAATTTTAGGTGTAGTGCTTATTATTGTCTATTTCTATAATAAAAATAAAAGACGCTAAAAGTACTTAACGGGTTTTTAACCAACCTGTAATACTCAATCTTTGTGTATTTACGGGTTTAACTTCGTGCTCTAATTCTTGACTTTCAAAAATGACAACTTTGCCAGGAAATGGATAAATAATTTTGTCTTCTCCATCTAAATATAAAACAAGTTCTCCGCCGTTTTCTGGTTTCCAGTCTTCACTATTTAAATAACAAACAAAAGATAATTTACGTCTGTCATCATTCTGAAATGTATCTAAATGACGTTTGTAATAGGTGTCTTTAGGGTAAATGGCATAATGAAATTCCTTTTGGTTAATACCGAGAAAACAGGTACGGTTTAGGTAATCTTTTAAATCGTTGATTTTATTAAAGAATAATTGCTCGGCAGTATTGATGACGTTTTCATCTATCCAAAGAATAATATCACCACGTACTGCTTTTTTTACCAGCTCGTTGGTTTTATTTCCAATAGCCGATTTTTTAAATGCATCTTCTTCATACTTTAAAAGTAACGAATGCCGTAAAGCAATAACCTCATCTTCTGAAAAAAAATCATCAACAATACTATATTTTTGTGATGAAATGTCTGAAATAACACGCTCGTAAAGCGCATTTTCAACAAACGGAATGGCTTCAAAAAGACTACTCACCTTGACTTTTGAAGAAATTTAATCTTTTCATGCTTTTACAAAATTTAAAAAAAGTAGTCAAAAGTAGACTAAAAAGCTATTCCTTTTACATTTATAATATCTTTGCACTATAATTTAGAAACGCATGAGCAAAATTCGCATTACAAAACAGTTTTCTTTTGAAACAGGTCACGCACTTTACGGCTATGATGGCAAGTGTAAAAATGTGCATGGTCATAGTTACCGACTCTATGTCACAGTCATTGGAACTCCAATTTCGGATGCGTCTAACGTAAAGTACGGTATGGTGATCGATTTCGGTGATTTAAAGAAAATTGTAAAAGAGGATATTGTAGATGTTTTTGATCATGCTACCGTTTTTAATAAAAACACACCACACGTTGACTTAGCCAAAGAATTACAAGCTAGAGATCACAACGTTTTATTAGTAGATTACCAGCCAACAAGTGAAATGATGGTGATTGATTTTGCTGAAAAAATTAAACAACGCTTACCTGATAACATTAAATTACATTCATTAAGACTTTCTGAAACAGCGTCTTCTTTCGCAGAATGGTTTGCTAGTGATAATGAGTAAACCGAATCACATACATATTGCCGACGGAAAAAAAATCTATTTCGCATCAGATAATCATTTAGGAGCACCTACAAGTGAAGCATCCCGACCTCGTGAAAAAAAATTCGTCGCTTGGTTAGATGAGATAAAAGATGATGCTGCTGCTATTTTTTAATGGGAGATCTATTCGATTTTTGGTTCGAATATAAAACGGTTGTTCCAAAAGGCTTCACAAGAACCCTTGGTAAACTTGCTGAAATTAGTGATTCCGGAATTCCGATTCATTATTTTGTGGGTAATCACGATTTATGGATGAATGGCTATTTTGAAGAAGAATTAGGTATTCCTGTGTATCATAAACCTGAAGAGTTTACGGTTAGTTATGATGCTTCGACTACGCTCAGCCACCAAACAATTTTTATTGGTCATGGCGATGGTTTAGGGCCTGGTGATAAGGGTTATAAACGCATGAAAAAGGTGTTTACGAATCCTTTATTTAAGTGGTTATTCAAATGGATGCATCCTGATATTGGAATCAGAATAGGGCAATATATGTCTGTAAAAAACAAAATGATTTCTGGTGATGATGATGCTAAATTTTTAGGTGAAGAAAACGAATGGTTAGCTGTGTATTGTAAACGTAAGCTTGAAGATAAACACCGAGATTATTTTGTGTTTGGTCATAGACATTTGCCTTTAGAAATTGACCTAAATGAAAGCTCTAAGTACATTAATTTAGGCGACTGGATTCAGTATTACACCTACGGAGTTTTTGACGGTAAAAATTTTGAACTAAAAAATATTAATTACGTTCTGTTTTAACTTTAACAGATGCGTAAGTGGACACAGAATAAGGTACCACAAAGCATAATGAAAGCTTTAACCAATTTACGTTCTCAAAATTCAAATGGTATAAAAGTTCTCCTTGGTTGATAATATTCAAAATACAACCAACCACTATGGCGACTTTAATTGAAGAGGTGACGATGTCTTTTTCTAAAGCTATTTTAAGCAGTTTTAGAATCATGCTAATTGAAATTTTTAAAGATATTGATGGCAAAAATAACAAAAATGATAACGCTTAATGGTCATTTTACAATCCATCTTTTTCAAATTCTTCAATATCCAAGGTAAGGTCTAATTCTCTTAAGGTTTTATTTTTAATTCCAATTCCGGCTACAGTTATTAGTGTCATAACTCCACCAAAAATAACGGCAACAGAAGGCCCTAAGATTTTAGCTGCTATACCGCTTTCAAAAGCACCAAGTTCGTTAGAAGAACCTACAAACATGGAATTAACAGATGCTACACGACCACGCATATGATCTGGTGTTTTTATTTGCAAAATGGTTTGTCTTATAACCATCGACACTCCATCTGTAACACCAGAAAAGAACAAGGCTATAACACTTAACCAAAACAATTCTGAAAACCCAAAAATGATAATACATATTCCAAATCCAAAAATGGAAATCAGTAGTTTTTTACCTGCGTTTTTATTAACTGGTAAATACGTTGTTATGAACATGGTTAATATACTTCCGATAGAAACAGAAGCATTTAATATACCAAAACCTTTAGAACCAACGTGTAAAATATCTTGAGCAAAAACAGATAATAAGGCTATAGCTCCTCCAAATAGAACAGCAATCATATCTAAAGATAAAGCACCTAAAATAGCTTTATTACTAAACACAAATCGCAGTCCAACTTTCAAGCTTTCTTTTACAGATTCTCCAATATTTGGGTTTAAAATCGGTTTCTTCTTAATAAAAAAGGTAACGCCTAATGCCAGTGTTACTAAAGCAAAAACGATACAAAGTGTGGTGTGTACGCCAATCCAATCAATAGAAAAACCGGCGAATAAAGCTCCAGAAACTGTAGCGGCTTTCCAAGTACTACTGCTCCAAGTTGCCGCATTTGGATAAATTTTCTTAGGAACAATTAAGGCAATTAATGAAAATATCGTGGGACCAAAAAACGACCTTAAAAAGCCACCAAAAAACACTAAAATATAAATGAAAATTAAGATGGTTTGTGTTTCCCAATCTCCAACTACTCTATCCCATGTTAAGAAAAATAGGCCTAAACTAATTAAGGAAAATGCAGCAATACAAAGTGCAAAAAGATTGCGTTTTTCTTTTTGATCTACAATATGACCAGCAAAGAGTGCCATGGTAAAAGCTGGAATTATTTCCATTAAACCAACTAAACCTAAATATAATGGATCTTTAGTTAAGGTGTAAACCTGCCATTCAATGACAATAAATTGCATAGACCAACCAAAAACCAGTGCAAAACGCACCAGTAAAAAGATATTGAATTCTTTGATTCTTAATGCTGCGTATGGATCGTTTTTCGCCAATTTGGTTTAAAGTTACGAGACCTAGCAGGTCTGCAATTGATTCAATACAAATGTATAATAAGCAAAGGTCTTATTTTAATTTTCAATTAATTTAAAAGCAACACGTCTATTTAATTGGCGTCCTTCTTCTGTGTTATTATCTGAAATTGGTTGTGTGCTTCCAAAACCAAAGGATGTAATGCGTGTGACATCTAATCCTTTTCCAATTAAATAATCTGAAACTGCTTTGGCACGTTGTTCTGATAATTCTTGGTTTCTGGCTTCTAATCCAATAGTATCTGTGTGACCATAGATTTCAACTTTTAATGTAGGATTAGCTTCTAAATGCTTGTAAAGTTGATTCAATTCTTTTATTGAAATGTCTAATAAATCTGATTTATCAAAATCGAATAATACATTTTTGAAGGTGTAAATCTCATTAGTTTTAATGGTGGGTTCTTCAACTGGTTTGAGGGTTTCTTTTTTGACGTTCTCTTCTTTTTCTAAGAGTTCAATTGAAACGTCATCGATATAGTAATAGGAAAACGATTCATATTTAGTTTGTCTAGCTTTACTTTTTTTAGTGTCGGCATTCGTTTTAAAATTTCCTAAAGCAAAGTAATTTTCAAAACCATTTGCGGTATATAGAAAGGAAACCTCCATCCAGTCTTTATCATTATCGTAGAATTCTTTGCTGAACGTTGGTCGAAATGTTAAATTAGGAATTCGTTTTGCAAAGTTTTTTGCGTTGATATTCACTTTGCTTTTGGATGCATTAAATTTCTCAGACGTCATCATAATCCCCAATTCTTTGAGGGCGTATCTTGAGTTTTCCGCTAAACTGATATAGAATTTAACTTGATATTTCTTCCCTTGCTCTAAGGTAGTTTTTAATGTGCCTTGAACATATTCTCTATAGTCTTTCTTGAAATACGCATATATACCAGCATAACCATTTCCGGTTCTGGCTTTTTGATATCCATTGAAGTTTTGGAAACCCATTTTCTCGCTACACGAATTAAAATAATCCGTTGTGCCATTATTGGGAATCGTCCAGTCCTTTACATTCCTATGAAATAAGCTCATATCTCTAGGGCAATCATAGAAATCTTCAAAGCTTGGATTTAAAACTAGGTTTTGACTATTTGAAATAAAGCCACAAAAAAAGAAGAGAAATAGGATTGGTTGTTTCATACACAATCAACGGAGAGATAATCAATTATATTTTATACCTACAAGGTTTTTGAAACCTTGCAGGATTTATCATTCTTTTATGTCCTTCAATTTCAACTGTAAACTAACGTTGCCATTCCAATGATTTTCATCTATGGAATACGCAGCACTAAATGGTCTTTTACTTTTAATAACACCAATTTTATCGCCTAAGCCAAAACCAATACAAACGATTTTATCATTGAAGGATTGCGTCACAGTAATACGTAAATGTTTATCATCTTCACCTACACATTTACCGTAGCCTGTGTCTTTTAGGTTTTGAGACATAAATGTTGGTGACATATTCCCAGGGCCGAATGGCGCAAATTGTTTTAGGATACGCATTAATTTATCATTGATTTCTCCTAATTCAATGTCTAAATCTATTTTAAGTTCTCGGGTTAGAAGTTTAGGGTCTATAGTTGCTTTAACCACACTTTCAAACTTAGCTTTAAAAGCTTTATAATTCTCTGGCAACAATGTTAAACCTGCGGCATATTTATGGCCTCCAAATTGTTCAATATGCTCTGAACAGGCTTCTAATGCATTATACACATCAAAACCAGAAACGGAACGTGCTGAAGCCGCTAGCTTATTTCCACTTTTTGTAAATACTAATGTTGGTCTATAATAGGTTTCTATTAAACGAGATGCCACAATACCAATCACTCCTTTGTGCCATGATTCATCATAAACAACTGTGGTGAAGCCTCCTTGCTCGTTATTCTCTTCAATTTGAACTAAAGCTTCTTGTGTAATGCGTTTATCGGTTTCGCGACGATCGGTATTAAAATCATCAATATCTGCGGCATATTTTGCGGCTAAGTTAAAATCGGTTTCGGTTAAAAGTGTTACGGCATGGTTACCGTGTTTCATTCGTCCTGCGGCATTAATTCTTGGCGCGATAATAAAAACCACATCAGTTATGGTAAGAAGGTCCTTTTCGACCTCAGCAATAATGGCTTTCATTCCTGGTCTTGGGTTGGTATTTATAATGTTTAAACCCATATAAGCCAACGCTCTATTTTCATCTACAATGGGGACAATATCTGCACCAATTGCTGTCGCTACTAAATCGAGATACTCTGTTAAATCCTCAACCGTTTGCCCTTGGTTGGATGCTAATGCTGTAATTAATTTGAAACCAACACCACAACCACAAAGTTCTTTAAAAGGATAATCACAATCGTCGCGTTTAGGGTCTAAAACAGCTACTGCATCTGGAATTTCAGCTCCTGGTCTATGGTGATCACAAATAATAAAATCGACGCCTTTTTCTTTAGCATACGCGACTTTATCTATGGCTTTTATACCACAATCGAGCGCTATAATTAGTGAAATATCATTATCGTCTGCAAAGTCAATTCCTTTATAAGACACACCATAACCTTCATCATAACGATCTGGAATGTACGTGGCAACAGAATCCGTTCTTGTTTTTAAATAGGATGACATTAATGCGACAGATGTGGTTCCATCAACATCATAATCACCATAAACCATAATATTTTCACCTTCTTCAATGGCCTTTTCAATTCTAGCAACCGCTTTATCCATATCTTTCATTAAATATGGATCGTGGAGCTCACTAAAACTTGGTCTGAAAAATGTTTTAGCAGCGTCGTAAGTATCAATGCCGCGTTGTAACAATAATGTGGCAACAATATCATCGACTTGAAGTGCTTTCTTCATTAATGCCACTTGAGTGGCTTCTGGTTTTGGTTTTAATGTCCAACGCATAGTTTCTTAGGAAGCTTTATTTTGTGCTTTTATGAAAGTGAATATGGGTTTTAACTGTTGCAAATTGACGAAACATTTCCATCACACCACAATATTTATCAACCGATAAATTTACAGCACGTTCGCATTTTTTTTGATTTAAATCCGCACCATAAAAATGATAATCTACTACTACAGTGTGGTAGTATTTTGGGTGCTCATCGGTTAATTCCCCTGTAACATCCATTTTAAAATCATCTATTTCTACTTTCATTTTTTCTAACGTAGAAATAACATCTAGACCAGAACAACCAGCTAAAGAGGATAACATCATGGCTTTTGGTGATAAGCCATTACGTTTGTCAGTACCTTCAATATTGGTATCCATTATTACGGTTTTTCCGCTTGGGTTATCAGATTCAAAGGTTAAGCCACCTTTCCACTGGGTTGTGATTTTATTTGTCATTTTTTAAGTTTAAAAGTTATAAGTACTATCTTGTTACCTCAAAAATACTATTAAAAAAATAACTATGGCACTAGTAACACCTTTGTCTGCTGACCACGATTTGGAAACCAGAGAATTAGCGGAATTCTTTAATGAAACTCTTGGATTTTGTCCAAATTCGGTTCTAACCATGCAACGCAGACCAGCAATAAGTAAAGCGTTCATCAATTTAAATAAAGCCGTTATGGCCAATGAAGGCAAAGTAACCTCAGCTTTAAAACGTATGATTGCTTGGGTGAGTAGTAACGCTACAGGTTGTCGTTATTGCCAAGCACACGCCATTAGAGCAGCAGAACGCTATGGAGCAGAACAAGAACAATTAGATAATATTTGGGAATATAAAACGCATCCTGCTTTTTCTGAAGCAGAACGTGCAGCTCTCGACTTTAGTTTAGCAGCTTCAATGGTACCAAATGCTGTGGATGCCGAGATAAAAGAACGCTTATATCAACATTGGGATGAAGGTGAAATTGTTGAAATGTTAGGAGTAATTTCGCTTTTTGGATACTTAAACCGCTGGAATGATTCTATGGGTACTGATATTGAAGAGGGTGCTGTGGAAAGTGGAAACAAATATTTAGGGAAGCATGGTTATGAGGTTGGGAAGCATGATGGGTCTCGGTATTAGTTTTATTCCTGCGAAAGCAGGAATCTCATTCTTAATATTCTTGATTTTGATTTGAAACTGTGTTTATAAGATTTTTTGCAGCCAATTCATGAAATAATTCTTTTTAAGCCTTACCAGAAATGGTGAGGTTTTCTTATAAAATTTCTTTTACCTTCTTACGCAACTCAGGCACCACCAATTCCTCAAACCAAGGATTTTTACTTCGCCAAAACCGATTGGTTGGTGATGGATGTGGGATTGGAAAATAGGTTGGTAAATACTCTTTATAATCACCTACAGTTTCTGTCAAGTTTCGTTTTGCGTTCTCTTTTAAATAATACTTCTGCGCATAAGCACCAATTAAAATCACCAATTCTACGTTAGGCATTTTATCTAATAACTGCTCGTGCCATTGTGGTGCGCATTCTGGTCGTGGTGGTAAATCGCCCGTTTTCGCTTTCCCTGGATAACAAAATCCCATAGGGATAATGGCGAAGTTTTCTGTGTTATAAAATTGCTCATCGGTGACATTAAGCCATTGTCTTAGTTTTTTTCCACTTTGGTCGTCCCAAGAAATTCCAGATTGATGCACTTTTGTTCCTGGTGCTTGTCCAATAATTACAATTTTAGAATTAATATGTGCTGTAGCTACAGGTCTTGGCCCTAATGGTAAATGTGCTTTGCAAATGGTACATTGACTTATATTATGAATTAATTCTTTCATTTTTTAATCTTCATCCTTCAGCATACTCTTTAGATCATTAGTATAAGAGGGATATGTAAATATCTGCTTTTTAAAATCACGAATCGTTAAACCTTCATTCATTGCTAAAGTCAAAACATTAATAGTTTCATTAGCTTGAGAACTTAATAAATGTGCTCCCACTATTTTTTGAGTACGCTCATTAACTATAATTTTATAAGCGTAAGCATTTGCATTTTCTTTTTTAGAATTGTACCAACCAGAAGTATCTTCTTTATAAACTAATACGTTTTTGTATCTACTTTTAGCTTCTTCTTCAGAATAGCCTACACTTGCCAATTGTGGTTTCGTAAATGCAATAGATGGCACTAATGGATTTTCGAATTCCTTAGAATTACCATTTATAATGTTATGACCCGCAATATAACCTTGCAGTCCTGATAATGGTGTTAGCGGTAAAGATTTACTAGATACATCTCCACAAGCGTACACATTTTCGTTGCTTGTACTTTGCATAAAATCGTTGACTAAAACACCAGACTCATCGGCTTTTATACCAGCATTTTCTAAATCTAGTTTTTCTACTGCTGGCACGCGACCTGCGGTATTAAATATTTTTCTGGCTTTAATCGTTTTAGTTTTGCCGTCTTTTTCATACGTCAGTTTTAGGTTTTTCTTCAGTTTTTCTAGAGCAACGGGTTTTGTGCTAAACATAAATTTCACTCCATTTTTTTCTAAAACCTTGGTTAATTTATCAACTAAAAACGAATCAAATTGCGTGAGTGCACTATCATTAATCTCAATCATAGTGACTTCACAGCCTAGTGTTGAAAGCATGTAGCAAAATTCCATTCCAACATAACCTGAGCCAATAAATATGGCTGATTTCGGAATTTTCTTCAAGTTGAGAATATCATCACTAGTTTTCAATAAATCAAATCCTTCAAACTCTAATGTTCTTGGTACATAACCTGTAGCGATTACAAATTTATCTGCAGAAATGGTTTTGCCTTCAACCATAACTTCATTTTTACTGATAAATTTTGGGGATTGATGATATAAATCAATGCCTAAATCCGTTAAGTTATTTTCGGTTGAAGATGGCACGGGTTTAGTGAAAGACGTTTTAAATTTCTGAACAGCTTTCCAATTAATTTTAGGTGATTTTTTAATCCCGAAACCTTTAAGTTGTTTTGAATGTTGCACTAAGTCAGCAAACTGAATCAGTATTTTTTTAGGATCACAACCTCGTGTTGCACAAGTGCCTCCAAATTCGCGTTTATCTGAAATAGCAACTGTTAATCCTGCTGCTACACAAGCTTTTGCCGCTGTTTGGCCTGCAATACCGCTGCCAATTACAAATACATTATAATGTTTAGTCTCCATAATTTTAGTTTGAAATAGAAAATTAAGGAAAGAAAATGATAACGACTGATGCTGTAGCTGCAAAGGTTAACCCAATTACGAAAAGTGATTTTTATTTCTTCTTTAACGGGAAGGTTTCAAAGTGCAAGCCTTGAAATCCTGATGTTATAAAATTTCTCATGTTTTGATGTCCTGTTCCCTTAGGATTTATTAAAACATCTTCAAAATAATAGTTGCCAAAACAGGCTAAGGTTTCTTCTGCTTTCAAATTTTGGTGCACAGCAAAGGCGAACAGTTTACAAGAGCCTGAGTTTTCACCTTTACCATTGTGTAATGTTCCATTTTTAAAAGCTGTTGGAATAAACTCGTAATGGGCCTCTATGATGTTCATGGTTTCAGAAAATTTTATATGTTTAGGACTAGATTTAAGTTTAACTAAAAAATTATTTAAGGCCATCAGTCTATTTGTGTTTTCCGTCTACGACAATTACAATTTCGCCTTTTGGTGGTTTGTTAGTGTAATGCTCTAAAACTTCTTTTGCTGTTCCTCTAATGGTTTCTTCGTACAATTTCGTTATTTCTCTGGATACAGAGATTAATCGATCCTCTCCAAAGTATTCACAAAAATGACCAAGAGTTTTTATAAGCTTATGAGGACTTTCATAAAAAATGATAGTTCTAGTTTCCTCTGCTAAGAGTAATAATCGTGTTTGTCGTCCTTTTTTAACAGGAAGAAAGCCTTCAAAAACAAATTTATCATTTGGTAAACCACTATTAACCAAAGCAGGTACAAATGCGGTTGCGCCAGGTAGGCAATCCACTTCAATATTGTTTTCTACACACGCTCTTACTAATAGGAATCCAGGATCTGAAATGGCAGGTGTTCCTGCATCGCTAATGACAGCGATAGTCATTCCTGCTTTAAGTTTTTCTATTAAATGGTCTACCGTTTTATGCTCGTTGTGCATATGGTGACTTTGCATATGTGTGGTGATCTCAAAATGCTTTAAAAGTTTTCCAGATGTTCTGGTATCTTCAGCTAAAATTAAATCGACCTCTTTTAAAACGTCGACAGCTCTAAAAGTGATGTCTTTTAAATTTCCAATTGGTGTTGGTACTAAGTAAAGTTTACCCATATTTATTTCTCGAAAAAATGAGAATATTTTAAAATTATTATTTAGTCTCTTAAATATTTACCTAAAAAGTAGGACGGAAAAAGAACTACTAATCCGTAAAAAGAAAAGCCAAAGATACCATGACCAGCATAATGATGCGCTGCGGTTGCTAAAACTAAATCAAAGAAAAAACCTGCATAAGCCCATTCTGTTAGCCATTTACTTTTTCGCCACAAAACCATTGCAATACCAAGAAGTTTTAAAATAGCGAGCGGTATTACAAAATAGCTTGGGTAATTAAGGCCTTCAAAATAGCCCTTAATCATTTCGGTATTTAACAGATACATCTGTGCTGAATACAGAAAAATTAGGCACAAGACAATGGTACAGAACCAATAAATAATTTGTTTGACTCTCATTAATTAAATTTTCCTTCGATTAATTGAAGAAAGCGTTCTTCATAGTCTTCTTTCCCTACCCAATTGTTATAATCAGGTTTTACCATTTCTAAAATTAATGTTTTAGCTTCAGGCAAAGATCCAATGGTGTTAATTTGAGAAATAACACGATCATAATCTTCATTTTCTCCCTCAAATAAATGTTTAATAAAAGCTAATTTGTCGTTTAATCCTATTTTTAGATTTTGACCTTTTAACTTGTCATTTAGAGATTTATTTGCAACTTCTACGTCGCGTTTTTGAGCAACTTCAATAGGTTCAAATTCTGGCATTTCATCAAAACCAGAGGTAATATCTTCAAAATCAATAGAGGATTGTTCTGCTTCGGTTTCTTTTGGTAAGACTTTTTCTGATGTAGGTGTTTCCTCTATTACATGTTTTTCTTCAACGTCTTCATCAGGCATATGTGATACTAAGTCTTTAATTTTAGACATTACAGGTTCCATTATACCATCATCTTCGGTTTCATCTAAATGAACGTAAGTTTTATCTTCAATCTCTATGTTGTCACTATACTTGTTGTTGAATGCTGTATCTAGCATGTCAAAAAATGATGAGTCATGACCAATTTTAGGAATTCTGTCTTCAAAATTTTCTTGTGCAAATTTTAAAACAGTTAGTTTTTCGTAGAGTACAGCGACTTCTTCATGAAGTTTATTAATGTCTTCTCTGCCTGTTAATTTTAGAATCCTATGGGCAATACTAACTAATTCTGATTCTAATTTCTTTTTCATAGTTCTAAATTTTTATATTGAAGCACTTTAGGGCTTTTGAGTTTTTGAAATTATTTTGGATGTCTAATAAAATAGGAATATAATTTCTTTATGCTCTTTTCGTAAGTTTTGCTTTCGATTTTTTAATAAATTTGTCTCACCTTTATAAAATCGAAGATCAACTTTGATTTAGTGCTAAAATTACAAAATGTTTCTCGAAAATACAGTAAATCAGAAAGAACAATTTGGGTGGATTGAAGTCATCTGCGGATCCATGTTTTCCGGTAAAACGGAAGAATTAATTCGTCGATTAAAACGTGCCCAATTTGCAAAACAAAGAGTTGAAATTTTTAAGCCTGCTGTAGATGTGCGTTACGATGAAGAGATGGTCGTTTCTCATGATGCGAATGAAATCCGTTCTACGCCAGTGCCTGCTGCTGCTAATATTCCAATTTTAGCAGACGGTTGTGATGTGGTTGGTATTGACGAAGCTCAATTTTTTGATGATGAGATTGTTCGCGTTTGTAATGATTTGGCCAACAAAGGTGTGCGTGTAATTGTTGCAGGATTAGATATGGACTTTAAAGGCAATCCTTTTGGGCCTATGCCAAATCTTATGGCGACAGCAGAGTATGTTACTAAAGTACATGCCGTTTGTACAAAAACCGGAAATTTAGCACAATACAGTTATAGAAAAGCATTGAGTAATGATTTGGTTTTACTTGGTGAAGTTGACGAATACGAACCTTTAAGTAGGGCTGCTTATTATAAAAGTATGCAAAGAGATAAAGTAAGACAAATGAAGGTGAATGATGCGGAAGAAATAGATTCTAAAGACGAAAATCGTAATGTCTAAAGCTCTAGAAACTATTCTTGAAATTGATTTAAGTGCGCTAACGCATAACTTCAATTATTTAAAGTCTAAACTTCAGCCACAAACAAAATTTTTAGCAGTAGTTAAAGCTTTTGCTTATGGCAGTGATTCCGTAGAAATCGCAAAACATCTTCAGAAATTAAACGTTGATTATTTTGCTGTTGCTTATACGCAAGAAGGCATAGCGTTGCGAGATGCAGGCATTAAAACACCAATATTAGTTTTGCATCCGCAATCTATAAATGCTGAAACTTTAATAGACCGATGTTTAGAGCCTAATATTTATAGTGCTAAACTTTTAAATGACTTTATAACCGTAGCCGAACAGCAAGGTCAAAAAGATTACCCAATACACCTTAAATTTAATACAGGCTTAAACCGTTTAGGTTTTAATCAAAAGGATGTAGATACTGTAGTGGCCAGATTAAAGTCTACGACAGCAGTGTATGTAAAATCTATTTTTTCTCATTTGGCAGCAAGTGAAGATCTTAATGAAAAGGATTTTACATTACAACAGATTGAAACTTTTAAGGCTATAGCTTCAAGCTTTAAATCAAAATCAGGAATAGAACCTTGGTTGCATCTTTGTAATACCTCAGGCATTATTAATTACCCAGAAGCTCATTTTAATATGGTGCGAAGTGGAATTGGTCTATACGGATTTGGCAATTCAGAATTAGAGGATAAGTATTTCAAACCTATAGCGAACTTAAAATCTGTCGTTTCTCAAATACATGAGATTGATAAAGGAAAATCTGTAGGTTATAATAGAGCTTATACGTCTAATCGTAATGAAAGGGTTGCCACGATACCTATTGGTCATGCAGACGGTCTTAGTCGTATTTATGGCAATAAAAAAGGCTTTGTTTTATTAATGATGAGAAAGCCTATATCATTGGTAATGTTTGTATGGATATGATTATGGTCGATGTTACAGACATTAATTGTAAGGAAGGTGATGAGGTCATTATCTTTGATAAAGCTCATAGAGCCAATGAAATTGCGGAATCTGCAGGTACAATTTCTTATGAAATTCTGACAGCATTATCTAAGCGGATAAAGCGTGTATTTCTACCTTGAAAATATTTTTAACATCTTGTGACTTTTTTAGTAACTTAGTGTCTTATTAATAACCTAACTAAAAATTAAAACACATAGATTATGTTAAAAGAATTCAAAGAATTTGCAATGAAGGGCAACCTTATAGACATTGCAGTTGGTTTTGTAATGGGTGCCGCTTTTAAAGAAGTAGTTACCGCATTTACAGGAGGTATCGTATCTCCGTTAATTGGTATGATTTTCGACTCAGACTTTAAAGCGTTGAAATACCAGTTAAAAGAGGGAACGTTGAATGATGCTGGCGAAATGGTTGGTGATGTTTTCTTAGAATACGGTACATTTTTAACTAATGTGATTGATTTTATCATTGTAGCATTTGTAATGTTCCTTGTGGTAAAAGGTGTTAATAATATGAAAAAGAAAGAAGAGCCTGCACCAGCTGCGCCTGCAGGACCATCTGAGGTTGAGTTATTAATCGAAATCAGAGATTCATTAAAAAAGTAAATTACGTTTAGCGTCATCGCTACACTATTATTTTTAACTAAACCCAGACTGTGACAGTCTGGGTTTCTTTTTTTAATTACAAAATCAATAATTAAAACCCTATATTTTTATTAGATTTTTAAGACTAATTGAAGGCTTTACTTAAAGAAATATTATAATTTTGAAAGTTCTAAATATATGTTTTATGAAAGTAGCAATTATAGGTGCAACGGGAATGGTTGGTAATGTAATGCTTAAAGTGTTAGAGGAACGTAATTTTCCTTTAGATGAGTTATTACTAGTGGCTTCAGAACGTTCTGTAGGTAGTAAATTAAAATTTAAAGGTAAGGATATTGAAGTGATTAGCATTCCTACTGCTATCGAAAAACGTCCAGATATTGCTTTATTTTCTGCAGGTGGAAATACATCATTAGAATGGGCTCCAAAATTTGCTGAAGTTGGTACAACGGTTATCGACAATTCTTCGGCTTGGAGAATGGACTTATCAAAAAAATTAGTGGTTCCAGAAATCAATGCTAATGAGTTAGAAAAAACAGATAAAATTATAGCTAATCCTAACTGTTCTACTATTCAGATGGTGATGGCATTAGCACCGCTTCATAAGAAATATAAAATTAAACGTATTGTTGTTTCAACATATCAATCTGTATCTGGTACAGGTGTTAAGGCTGTTGAGCAAATGGAAAATGAAATTGCAGGTATCAAAGGGGAAATGGCATATCCGTATCCAATTCATAAGAATGCAATTCCGCATTGCGACGTTTTTGAGGAGAATGGTTATACCAAGGAAGAAATGAAATTGGTTAATGAAACTCAAAAGATCCTTAATGATAAAACTATCGCTGTAACAGCAACAGCAGTAAGAATTCCTACAGCTGGGGGACACAGTGAAGCTATCAATGTGGAGTTTCATAATGATTTTGATGTTAGTGAAGTAAGACAATTACTTAACGATACAGATGGCATTACTATACAAGACAATTTAGATGTTAACGTATATCCTATGCCTATGTATGCTAATGGTAAGGATGATGTTTTTGTTGGTCGTATTAGACGAGATGGTTCTCAGCCGAACACTTTAAACCTTTGGGTTGTTAGTGATAACCTTAGAAAAGGAGCGGCGACAAACACAATTCAAATAGCAGAATATCTTATTAAAAATGCTTTAGTATAGTATCATAAAAGCAATTTAGATTTTTTAAAAATAGCGTATGTTCAAGAATTTCAACTCATTATTTATATAGTTAGTTGAAATTCTGCATATATTGTCGTTACAAATTTACTTTTAGTTGTTTGTTATTAACATGTAACTAAAACCTTATATTTGAAGTAACGATGTTTATTTCAAAAAATCTAACTTATGAAAAAATTACTTCTTTCTGCTTTAGTGTTAGCAATTTTTGTGTCTTGTAAAAATGAAAGCAAAACTGTGAAAACAACTACCTTAGATTACCCTGAAACTAATATAATAGATACTGTAGATACTTATTTTGGTGAGTCTGTAGCAGATCCTTACCGATGGCTTGAAGACGACAGAAGTAAAGAAACAGAGGCTTGGGTTAAGGATCAAAACGACGTTACTTTTGGTTATTTAGAGCAGATTCCGTATCGCAAAGAATTAAAAGAACGTCTTACAAAACTTTGGAACTACGAAAAAATCGGTGCACCATTTGTAGAAGGAGACTATACCTATTTCTCTAAAAATGATGGTTTACAAAATCAATCGGTAATTTATAGATATAAAACAGGTGACGATCCTAAAACAGCTGAGGTTTTCTTAAACCCTAATACGTTTAAAGAAGACGGAACTATTTCATTAGGAGGTATGAGCTTTTCTAAAAACGGAAAAACATTAGCTTATGCTATTTCTGAAGGAGGAAGCGACTGGAGAAAAATTTTGGTGATGAATGCTGAAACTAATGAGATTATAGAAGACACATTGGTTGATATAAAATTTAGCGGCATGTCTTGGTATAAAGATGAAGGTTTCTATTATTCTAGTTACGATAAGCCAAAAGGAAGTGAATTATCTGCAAAAACGGATCAGCATAAAGTATATTATCACAAATTAGGTACAAAACAATCCGAAGATCAATTAATCTTTGGTGGTACACCTGAAGAAAAGCACAGATATATTGGTGGTGGAGTTACAGAAGATGATAAGTATCTTATTATTTCTGCAAGTGTTTCAACTTCTGGAAATAAGCTTTTTATTAAGGATTTGTCAAAACCAAATAGCAAACTTGTAACTATTTTAGATCATGCAAATAGTGATTCTTACATTATTGAAAACATAGGTTCTAAGCTTTATATTATGACCAATTTGGATGCTCCAAATCAAAGAATTGTAACCGTAGATGCTTCAAATCCAACTCCAGAAAATTGGATAGATTTTATCCCTGAAACAGAAAATGTTTTAAGCCCATCAACTGCTGGAGGTTACTTTTTTGCCAACTATATGGTGGATGCCGTTTCAAAAGTAATGCAGTACGATTATAATGGAAAACTTATAAGAGACGTAGAATTACCAGGAATTGGTACAGTTGCTGGTTTTGGTGCAAAGAAAGACGAAAAAGAGCTTTATTATTCATTTGCAAATTATGTAACTCCTGGAAGTATCTATAAGTATAATATAGAAAACGGAACTTCAGAATTATATAGAAAACCGAGTATTGATTTCAATCCAGAAGATTACGAAAGCAAACAAGTTTTTTTTACATCTAAAGATGGTACTAAAGTGCCAATGATTATTACGCATAAAAAAGGATTAGAACTTAACGGTAAAAACCCAACAATACTTTATGGTTATGGTGGATTTAATGTTAGTTTAACTCCAAGTTTCAGTATTGCAAATGCGGTATGGATGGAACAAGGGGGTGTCTATGCTGTGCCAAATCTAAGAGGTGGTGGTGAGTATGGGAAGGCATGGCACAATGCAGGAACACAGCTTAAAAAGCAAAATGTTTTTGACGATTTTATTGCGGCAGCAGAATACCTTATTTCAGAAAACTATACCTCATCAGATTTCTTAGCCATAAGAGGTGGTTCTAATGGAGGTTTGTTGGTTGGTGCAACAATGACACAGCGTCCAGATTTAATGAAGGTTGCTTTGCCTGCTGTTGGTGTTTTAGACATGTTACGTTACCATACGTTTACAGCCGGAGCTGGTTGGGCATACGATTATGGAACTGCTGAAGATAATAAGGAAATGTTTGAATACCTAAAAGGCTATTCTCCTGTTCATAATGTAAAAGAAGGAGTGAAATATCCAGCAACACTAGTTACTACAGGAGATCATGATGATCGCGTGGTACCAGCACACAGTTTTAAATTTGCTGCAGAATTACAAAGTAAGCAAACCGGTTCTAACCCAACACTTATTAGAATTGAAACAGATGCTGGTCACGGAGCTGGTACACCTGTAAGCAAAACGATTGAAGAGTACACAGATATTTTTGGGTTTACGTTATATAATATGGGGTTTAAAGCATTACCATCTAAGACAGAGGAAAAAATAAAAGGCTAATAATTAGAACATATTAACCAAGTCAGTTGAGTTGCCTCCAGGTCTCTAATTATAGAATACGGAACTAAAAGAATTTAAAAATATCAATTATTTGATAATTTTTGTAGGACTTTTTAACCTTTAACTGTCTTATTATTAGTGTATAATTATTGCAAATGAAAAAACAGTACCTTTTAGTTTTTCTTTCAATTTTATTTCTGTTTTCATGTGGCAATGATGATGGCTTAATCCCTTTGGTTATTGAAACAAATCCGGATAGTTTAACCATAGCACAAGATTCAGAAATTGAGATTTTTATATTTCTAAACGATTCAAATATTCCTTCAAGTGGTGAATTATCATTAAGCCAACCCACCAAAGGTAATGTGGTAATAATTGATAGTAATAATACTCCTAATAACCCGAGTGATGACCATTTAAAATATACGGCAAACCCAAACGAATCGGGTTTAGATAATTTTGAATATACTATTTGTAGTATCTCAGGCGATTGCAAAACAGAAACAATATCAATTACTATTACAACGAGCTCTAATGTGCTTTATGATTTAGGTAATATGCCATTTCAAACGCTGTCCGAATATCAATTTTTTGAAGGGGATTTAAAAAATTTAGAGCCGACTAATGGTGTTATTCCTTATACCTTAAACTCCACTTTGTTTAGTGATTATGCAAATAAGAAACGTTTTGTATGGATGCCAAATAATAGTAAAGCGTCGTTTGTAAATGAAAACGAACTTTTAGATTTTCCTGTCGGAACAATTTTGATAAAGAACTTTTACTACGATAATGTCCTTCCAAATAATTCAACGCAAATTGTAGAAACACGACTAATAATTAAAAAACAAGAGGGTTGGGTTTTTGCAAATTACGTATGGAATACTGAGCAGTCAGAAGCTTCTTTAGATATGAATGGAAGTAATATCGATTTGCAATGGCAAGAAGGAGGCGTAACTAAAGCTGTAGAGTATAGAATTCCGTCAGGACCTGAGTGTCACACCTGCCATAAAGTGAGCGAAATTGCGCAACCTATTGGACCTAAGGTTAGAAATTTAAATTTATCCTATATTTACAATGACGGAGAATCCAATCAATTAGAAAAATGGGTTAATTTAGGGTATTTAGAAAATACACTTCCTGGGACAATAGCAAAACTTCCAGATTATAACGATTCTAGTGCGTCATTAAATCAGAGAGTAAGAGGTTATTTAGAGATAAATTGCGCGCATTGCCATTCAGAAAGTACACATTGCTCATATAGACCAATGCGATTGGATTATTTGTCTACAGAAGATTCAATAAATATGGGAGTATGTGTAGATGCTAATACAGATCTTGGATTTGGTCTTGGTCACATTGTAGAGCCTGGAAATGCTAGGAATTCCGTACTGTACTTCAGGGTAAATTCTACTGAAATTTCAAACAGAATGCCACTGTTATCACGTACAATTGTGCATAAAGAAGGTGTTCAATTAATAGAAGAATGGATAAATACATTAAACATAAACTGTAATTAATAAATTTGATATGAAGAAAACACTACTTATTACATTGCTTTTAACGTTGTTTTGCGCTCACAGTTATGGCCAGGAATTAAACAAATTTGCGAATTGGCCTAACAATCAGTGGGTGCTATCTGGCACTTATGATGCAGCATATTTAGATGCAGATCCAACAACAACGAGCGCATCATTTTCATTTAATGATGATAACGCAGGAGGATCCTCTTATAATACTATTGCAGCTGAATCTCCTATTATTAATCTTACTGATGCATATAATGCTAATGAAATTGAAGTAAAAGTTACGTTTGCCTATGTTTATAATATATATCAAAATGATCAATCTTTATTCTTACAATACTGGGATAATAGTACTAGTCAGTGGGTTAATTTGGGGACCGAAATTTCGCCTAATTCATCAACTCAAGACAATTTTTGTAATGCTAGTTCTACAAACTATATTAGCGATACACTAGATATTTCTGGGTTTTCAAACACACAATTAACAGGATTTAAATACCGCATATTATATGACGATAATGATTCTTTCGGATGGGGTTTTTGTATTGATTCTCCTACAATAAGTTCGTCTGCTCCTTTACCTTGTCCGAATGTTGCATCGGTTGCGGTAAGTAATATCAATACCGTTGGCGCTATGGTAAACTGGAATGCAGGCGGATCAGAAACGTCATGGGAAGTAGCAATTCAGTTAGCTACAGATGGAGTGCCAGCATCGGGAGCTATTTCAACAATTAATAATTATAGTTTTACAAATCTTTCTCCAGGAACAGATTACAGTATTTATATAAGAGCGAATTGCGATGCTGATGGTTATAGTTATTGGGAAACTGTAAGTTTTACAACTGGAACAAATAACACGGGAGATCCAGTATCATTCACTACCAACCCGATAAATACAATAGGTGTATATGATATTGCACTTGTAGATTTAAATGGGGATTTTTTAGACGATGTTGTTTCTGTAAGTACTAATAATCTAAATATACACTATCAAGTGGCTTCTGGTGGTTTTAATATGACAAATATACCAACGCCAGGTGTTACTAGTGGACCAAATTGGAGTTTAGCTGCAGGTGATTTTGATCGTAATGGCTATAATGACCTTTTATACGGAGGTGGTGCGCGTGTTACTTTTTTACAAGCAAATAATACAGGTACAGGGTATAGTCCAATATCAGGATCAGAGTATGTGTTCTCTCAACGTTCTAATTTTGTGGATATTAATAACGATGGTCACTTAGATGCCTTTGTTTGTCATGATGTAGATCCCAATGTCTATTATATTAATGATGGATCTGGAAATTTAACATTCCATCAAGGTCAAAGTGCCGTATTACCAAATGGAATAGGTTTAGTGCCAGGTGGTGGTAATTATGGTACAGTTTGGATCGATTTTGATAATGATAGAGATATGGATTTATTTATTGCAAAGTGCAGAGGAGGTTCTTCAATTAGCATCAATGAACTATGGAGAAATGACGGTAATGGTGTCTTTGTAAATATTGCCGATAGTAATGGTTGGTACGATAATAATTATCCAGGTGTGGGTCATAATAATTCTTCTAATTTAGGTGACTTAGTGCAAACATGGTCTTCTGCTTGGGCAGATTTTGATAACGATGGAGATATGGATGTTTATGTTGGTGCAAGTAGTACTTCTGATGGTGATTCTAAATTGATGCGCAATAATGGAGATGGAACCTTTACCGATATTACTGCTGGTTCTGGTGTTTTAGATGCAGCATTGGGTGTAGAAAATGTCCCAGTTGATTTCGACAATGATGGTTATGTAGATATTTTAAGTAATGGAGACATATTATTTAATAATGGTGATTTCACATTTACTAATCACTCCTCTAATATGCCGCCAAGTGGTGCTATTGGAGATGTAAATAATGATGGCTTTTTAGATGTTTTTCGTAATGGAAATATTTATTTAAACAATACAAATGCCAATAACTGGATAAAGATAAATACCGTAGGAACAATAAGTAATATCAATGGTATTGGTGCTAGAGTAGAAATACAAACATCTAACGGCACACAAATAAGAGATGTGAGGAGTGGAGAAGGTTTTGAGTATATGAGTTCGTTAAACACACATTTCGGAATTGGTAATTCAACAAGTATTAATAGTATCACTATTTACTGGCCGTCTGGTACTGTAGATTTTATTTCAAATCCGGCTATAAATACAGCACATACTATTGTTGAAGGTTCTGCATTAAGTGTTGTAGATGAAACGTTAGTCGATGTTTCTATTTATCCTAATCCGGTGGAAGCAGAACTTACGATCAAAACTTCTGCAAACGTTATTAATAAAATAGCCACAGTTTTTGATATTAATGGAAAACGTGTTCTTAGCCAAAAACTGGATTCGAATACTATTAACGTGTCAAATTTAACTAGTGGAATTTACTTTTTAAGATTAGAATCTGAAGGGAAAATTATCAAACGAAAGTTTATAAAGAAATAATTTATAGACTGTAAATAGTTTAAAACCGTCCCGATGCTAATCGAGACGGTTTTTTTATGACAATTCTTTAACGATGTAGTATTTTTGTAATATGCTTCAAGTAAAAAATGTCACTTTCGGGTATTCTAAAACTAAGGTTTTAAAAGCTATTGACTTTAATGTCAAAGCTGGAGAAAACCTTGCTATTATTGGTGAAAGTGGCTCTGGCAAAAGCACGCTGTTAAAACTTATATACGGTGAGCACGATTTAAAACAAGGACAGATTTTTTGGAAAGATGAAGAGATTCTTGGTCCAAAATATAATCTGGTTGTGGGTTACGATTTTATGAAATACGTGACCCAAGAATTCGATTTAATGCCAGTGATTACGGTTGAAGAAAACATAGGAAAACACTTATCACGCTTTTACCCTGAAGAAAAACAAAAACGCACAGAGGAATTAATAAAAGTTGTAGAACTTGAAGACTTTGCAAATACCAAAGTTAAATTTTTAAGTGGAGGACAAAAACAACGTGTGGCTATTGCTAGAGCATTAGCAAAAGAACCCGAAATCTTATTATTAGACGAACCGTTTAGTCATATTGATAATTTTCAAAAACAAGGCTTACGACGCAATGTTTTTAATTACTTAAAATCAAAAAATATAGCTTGTATTGTTGCGACTCACGACAGAAATGATGTGCTTGGTTTTGCAGACCAAATGATTGTGCTTAACGAAGCTGAAATCATAGCTAAAGACACACCTCAAAATTTATATAAAAATCCTAAGCGTCCATTAATTGCGTCATTTTTTGGCGAATTTAATGTCATAGAACCTTATGGGATAGTGTATGCTAATCAGATTAAAATTGTAGACGATTCAGATTTAAAAGCTGTTGTAAAGACATCTTATTTTAATGGGAGTTCTTGGTTGATTGAAGCGGATTATAAATCAGAATCAATATTTATTGATCATGATTTTGAATTAAAAAAGATGCAGAAATTCAATTTTCAATTTCCTCATAATTTCTCACTGAAGTTTTTAGTTTTTTAAGCATTCTGTTCCGTAATTTTTGAGGTTTTAAAACTTCAATAGTATCACCAAATCCTAAAATAAGACGTTCCAGCTCAAAATTTATCTGTACAAATATATTGAAAATCACACCGTCCTCTGTTTCTTCAATGATACGTTGCGAGGGATGGAAAGGTTTTGTAATGACATAAGGTGCATTTTTGTTGTCTATTTTAAACTGAATGCGTTCTGCTCTAGAATTTGAAACGGTAACACCAACAACGTCCTTGTAATAGTCATCACCATCAATTTTGAAATCCTCGTAAATTTCATCATCAAGCGAGACAATTTCAGTCATTCTGTCTAAAGCCAAAGTGATAAATTTTCCTTTCTGATTAGCTAATAAAAACCACCGATTATTAAATTCTTTTAGTAATTGCGGATGTACAATCATAACACTCGCATTTCGTGCTTTAAAAGATTGATAAGTTACTTCTATCACGTTTTGTGTCTGAATCGCAGCATACAACACATCAATAAATTCAAGCCCTTTTAGCTGTTCGTTTTTATCTAAATGAATAATAGGACGTTTGTCTTTCTGTGATGAATTTACCGAGTCTTCCAAACGTTGTAAAACACCATCCATTTCTTTAAATAATGAAAAATCTTTAAACTGTCTCAATAACTGAATCGCCTCATTCATCACTTTGATATCCTTATCGGTTACAGGAATATTAATAATACTATACTTAGCATCCTCATATTTATAAAACTTACGGTCATAAACCACAATGGGAGCATTGTAACCTAATTTGTCACTTCGCATCATTTGTAGATCTAACTGAACAGTTCTTTTGCTCACATCAACAGCTTTGCCTTCGTATTCGTATAAAGCATCCGATACCGCTTCAATTAGGTCGTTAAGCGTCCATTTCCTAAACTGATTCTGAAGACATTTATCGATGGTTTTATAGCGTATTAATGCGTTTTTATTTACTGCCATTTAGATTCAAATTTTGATATACCATAAAAGTAAAATATTAGTGCGCAATTATCATGCGTAGCTAAGAAAATTCATAAAAATGTTCATCGATTGAAAAAAATATTTGCATTTCTCAAAAAAATATAATACTTCGTATTATGGTGCTCAATTTTAAGCGATTCGAAAAATAAACTTTGTAAAGTCAAAAAAAAGCTCAATATTTGCAACGTAATAAATGAATATTCTGGCTGCTAAGCGAAGTCGAAGTGAGCTAAATTGCAACTAAAATCAGATTAAAAATTAGAAACTATGAGTTTATGTATAACATATCAAAACGATCCAAAAGGAATTCTGCCTTTTGTGATGCTTCGTGATTATCGTTAGATAAACTTTTCAAATTTATAAATGAAAAATCCGAAGCCAGTTAAATACTGTTTCGGATTTTTTGTTTTCCACAATTAGCGATTCTGCTAAACATATTTCCACAAACAGTAATTATAAAACGAACTTTATGTCATTCTGAGCACAGCGAAGAATCTCATGTACAGTTCAAATGAAACTATAAATATTTAAAAAAGAGATCCTGAATCCAATTCAGGACAATGAAAACCATGGACACGAATTTGTTAAACAACTACGTGCTTAAAGCCATAGATGCTTATCCATACGAACTAGAAGAAACAGTAGAAAATCTAAACTACGCCTTATCCTATGAATCTAACAATGCTTATGCCTTGTATTTAATGGGACGTTTACAAGCCGAACAATTTGGCGATTACGAAAAAGCCAAGCACTATTATGCAGAGGCTTTGGCAAGCAAACTCGATTTTCACAAAGTGTATGCGCACTACATTTTAGTTTTAATATGGAATGAAGATTACGACGAAGCTCAGAAATTAATTGATTTCGCATTGACTGTCAAGGGAGTCTATAAAAGTGAAATCCACCTGTTTCAAGGGTATGTTTATGAATGTCTTCAGAAGTACAAGAAAGCATTAAAGGCTTTAAAGCTCGCAAAGCGAATTGCTTATAACAACAGTTACGTCAGTTTTATAGATTCTGAAATGAAAAGAATCAAAAACAAAATGAAACCTAAAAAGACTAAAAAAACCAAGAGCAAGAAGAAAAAGAAGAATAAAATAAAAAATAATTTAACTACGCAAAAAGATTGCGCATTAGCTTGAAATATTTGCAGAGTAATTAATTAGAAGTCTTTTTGGAATCAGATTTTTAAAAGTAGCGCTCTGTTAGAAAAGGAATCTAGCAGAGCTTAATAAAAGTTCTTTATCATAATAAAAACGGAAGCATTGAGCAATTGGTTGGCTCATCAGACTGAAATGCGTTTTTACGCATTCAACGAATCTTATTTATAAAAATAAAAATTGTTGAGTTAAAATCTGGTTTTTTTAAGCCTGTAGGTTTGAAATGCCTAGCATTCACGAACACCAAAATAAAATAATAAAGCAGTGAGTAGTCCTACTGCTTCCACATCAAGGGAACTGTTTTCCGTAACCAATGACAGTTAGAGGAAATTAATATAATCTGTAATTTATGATAAGGTGTAGCAAATATGCAAGTCCCAAATCAATTAGCAGAATTGAACATCAAAATTCAGAAATAATGAGCGAAGAGATGAAGATGCGAAGCAAAGCTTCAAGCACGAAATCTCGAAAGTGAATGATGCTTTAGCAAATGTAAAGCATTCACGAATACCTTATTAAACAATATGTATTTAATGAGTAATTCCTACATTTTGATTGTGATTTTTTGGTTCGTTTTGCATCAAGGCAAAATGAATATGAAGAAAAAGATAGGTAAAGCTTAAAAAAGTTCTTTAAAATAAAAACTGAGAAGATATCGATTGGTTGTTTACTCGCTTTGGATGCGAGAGGTTGCAGGTTCGAAATGCAAAGCATTCACGAATACCTAATTATCAATTAATAGCAAATGAGTAATCCTGCTTCTCAGACTGAGATTCCTGCTTTCGCAGGAAGTAATATCAAGCAAGTCTTGTTAAGTGTTTCTGTATAGCACTATTGTATAAATCCTTACTATTTAGTATGAGGATATTATATGCAACTTGACTTGAAGGCTTCGGTTATTAGCCAAATAATAACCGCCATCTATGTACACAGGTTCGAATCCTGTCTTCTCTAACGGGAAGTAGCTAAGTTCGGTTAAGCAGTAGATCAATGTGTAGGTTCGAATCCTACCAAGACCAAAAGGTCTTGTGGCGAAATTGGTAGACGCGCAACACTTTAGATGTTGTATTTGAAATGGACTCATAATCCATATTCCCGAAGAAGGTCACTTTTAAAAATCGACCACCAAGTGCGTCACACTTTAAATGGCAAAAACAAAGTGAACTAAAACTCGCAACAGCAACTAGTTGTTAGTGCAGTCTAGAAAACACCTTGACATACAAATTGTATTGTAGGTCGCTTTAGGTATTCTTTTAAAGATTCATTTTTCAATTATAGTTTCGGCAATCGTCGTTTCAACATTGATAAATCATCTGCAAAACAATTCTTAAAACACTTAAAATCGATTGTATTTCCGTAGTTAGAAAGATGGTTTTATTTCGCTTTGTTAGTGAAACTTGTTTTTGAAAAGTCTAAAAGACGCATTCAAAAATAATAGTGGAACTAATCCCGCTGAAGAGCGGGATCTTTTTGAATAGTCATTCCGGAAAACGGAATTCTATTATAAATGTATAACCGTTCTGAAGTAAAAAAAAGAAAACTAAAGGACAAAAAATTAGAAATCATGCATAGAGAAAGAATTAATGCAGGTACAGTAGGTTTGGTGTTTAAAAATGGTAATTACACGCGTGTTATTACAGAAGGAAAGCATTGGATAAAATTTAGCGAGCAAGTCTTAAGATGCGATTTGTCACAAGCTTTCAGTGCGCCAAAAGCATTAGAAATCTTGCTTAAAGATGAGGTCTTAGCAGCAATGTTAACCCTAGTTGACGTAAAAGATAACGAGATTGTTTTGGTTTACGAAAACAAAACTTTAAACGCATGTTAACTGCTGGTCGTTATACATTTTGGAACAGCTTAATTGACTACAAATTTGTAACTGCCGATTTAAGTAAAATCGAAATTACAGAAGACATCAGTAAAGCCTTGTATAGCAATATGCAATTGCGTCAATACATTAGAACTTTTGAAGTTGCTGCTTTTGAAAAAGCCATTATGATTGTTAATGATACGTTTGTTAAAATCTTAGAGCATGGGACTTATCATTTCTGGAAAAACGAGCAAACCATTAAAATAGCAAAAGCCGATATGCGTCAATTGCAATTAGAAGTTGCTGGTCAAGAGTTATTGACCAAAGACAAAGCGACAGTTCGTATTAACTTTTATGCACAATTCAAGGTTACAGACGTTGAAACAGCGTTGATGCATAACAAAGATTACGAAAAACAATTGTACACAATTTTGCAATTGGCATTAAGAGCGTTTGTTGGCGCTTATACTTTAGACGAATTGTTAGAGCAAAAGGAAACCATTGCAACAGCCGTTTTAGAAGATGTAAAAACACAAGCTCAAAAATTGGGTGTTATTGTATTGCATTCTGGTATTAGAGACGTCATTTTACCAGGTGATATGAAAGACATCATGAACCAAGTTTTGATTGCTCACAAAAAAGCGCAAGCTAATGTAGTAACCAGACGAGAAGAAACAGCTTCTACTAGAAGCTTGTTAAATACCGCGAAATTAATGGAAGATAACAGCATGTTGTTTAAATTAAAAGAGATGGAATATGTTGAGAAAATTGCTGATAAAATTGGCGAAATTACAGTTGCTGGCAACGGTAACGTCATTGAACAATTAAAGGATATTTTCTCTGTAAATAAGTAAATTCTATAATCCTGTAAGGTTTCAAAAACCTTGTAGGTATTATAAGTAGCCAAACCTACAAGGTCAAAAAAAGACCTTGCAGGATAAATAAAATTCAAGTACGCAAAAATATTGCCCAGCACACTATAATATTTGTAGTGTGATATAAATGTCATTCAGGGTGTCACACTGAGCGCAGTCGAAGTGCAAAGCGAAGAATCTCAATGAAAAAAAAGTATTAATTTAATAAGATTCCCACTTTCGTGGGAAATGAATATGAAAACTAGAATAACAGGTCACGATTTAAAAGCCTTAGGTTTTACACAAGGGAAATGGATGAAAGAAGCCATTACTTATATTAATGACAACAAATTAGAAGGAGAAGAAATAGAAACGTATTTAGAGCAATTTAAATCACCAGATCCTATTGCTCTACATAAAACACCTATTGACTTTTCTATAAACATAAAAGCAGAAAACGAAGAAGAGAAAGACAATGTAGATAAGGTGATTAACTCAATGCAAACCTTAATGAAAACACCAACATTAGTTGATGGAGCCATTATGCCAGATGCTTGTCCTGCTGGTCCAGACGGAACCATTCCTGTTGGTGGTGTTGCGGTTGCCAAAAATGCGATTCATCCAGGAATGCATAGTGCAGATATTTGTTGTTCTGTGATGCTAACCGATTTCGGAAAAGGAGATCCAAAAGCTATTTTAGATGCAGCGCATGCTAATACTCATTTTGGTCCTGGTGGACGCGATAGAGATTCACAGTTTCGTTTTCCGAAGGAGCTATTAGACGCTTTTGAATCTAACTATTTTTTAAATGATGGTAACATGTTGCAGATTGCAAGATCGCATTTAGGAACCCAAGGCGATGGTAACCATTTCTTGTTTGTTGGTAAATCTAAAAAAACAGGAAACACAATGATGGTCACACATCATGGATCTAGAGGTCCTGGTGCACGTTTGTATACAAAAGGTATGAAAATCGCGGAACGTTTTAGAAAGGAATTATCGCCAGAAACTAATAAACAAAATGCATGGATTCCTTTTGAAACCGAAGAAGGAAAATCGTATTGGGACGCGTTACAAATCATAAGAGACTGGACTAAAACTAATCACGAAGTGTTGCATAATTCAGTTGCAGAATCTTTAGAAATAGCTATTGAAAACCGTTACTGGAACGAACACAACTTTGTTTTTAAGGATGGTGATTTGTTTTACCATGCAAAAGGTGCAACACCTTTGGATGCGAAGTTTATGCCAGATATTACAGGACCACGATTGATTCCTTTAAACATGAGCGAACCCGTTTTAATTGTTGAAGGTAATACAACTAAAACCAATTTAGGTTTTGCGCCACATGGTGCAGGTAGAAACGTGAGTAGAACACAACATAGAAAAAGTAAAACTGGTTCTACAATGCAAATTTTTAAAGAGGAAACAAGAGGTTTAGATATCCGATTTTTCTCAAAGGAAATTGATATAGCCGAGTTGCCATCGGCTTATAAAAACGCACAAAACGTAAGAAACCAAATGGAAGAATACGGTTTAGGTAAAGTCATTGACGAAGTGATGCCTTATGGTTGTATTATGGCTGGTGATTGGCAGAAAAATGCGCCTTGGAAGATTAGGCGAGAGAAAGGTAATAATTCAAAGAGAAAGACGCGTTAATTGATAACAAGACTTGTTGGGTTTTCAAAATTTGAAAGATTAAAATATTATTCAAAAAGGAAAAAAATAGTCTGACTTCGGTTGCTCTGCTTTTTTTAATTAAAGAGAGTAGTAGTTAGAGTAGTAGTTAGAAAAGTTGCTAATTATGAGGTTATTAAAAATGAAAAAGGATGAACAGTTGTTCATCCTTTTTGCCCCAAATCTACCATAAACTTAACCTACTTATGTTATGGTGAGTCAAATATAAGTGGACAATATTGTAAGTAATGCATTTTTTTGGATAAACGACCTATATATTAGTCTAAGCGTGGAAAGTGCAATGTTTATAAGATAATAACTGTATAAATACACATTACGTATAATTATAGGCCTTAAAATATTATTTCAATAAAGCGCATAAAAAAAGGTGAACGAAGTTCACCTTTTTTTGCCCCAAATCTACCATGAACTTAACCTACTTATGTTATGGTGATACCAATGTATATTTAATTTGTTAAAACAAATCAATAATCGGCTTAAATACATATTTATCCGACAAAAAACATTTTTTATCGGATAAAAGGTTTTGTTTACTGTGTTTTAGTAAGCACGTTCTTTATTTCCTTCGAAAAAATTAATAAAAGCTCTGTTTACAACTCTATTTCCTCCAGGTGTAGGATAATCTCCTGTAAAATACCAATCGCCTAAGTTTTTAGGACAGGCTTTGTGCAGATTTTCAACGGGTTGAAAAATAATTTTAACTTCGGCTTTTATGTCTTCACCACCTAATAAATCCGAAATCTTATCAGAAATTTGTTCATCTGTAAAATTAGCATAAATCTCTTTGACATAATTTACAATATTCTTATCCTTCATATGGACTTGCGCTAGACATTTCTTATAAATCTCTTCTACAATATGATACTGATTATTATCTTTTAATAGCTCTAAAGCGGCTTTAAAAGCGATGAGTGTTTCAAGGTTTGCCATGTCTATACCATAACAATCAATATAGCGTATTTGAGGAGCAGAAGAAACCACAACTATTTTCTTAGGGTTTAATCGGTCCATCATTTTAATGATACTCTTTTTAAGCGTTGTACCTCTTACAATACTATCATCAATGATTACTAAGTTGTCTGTAGGTTTTATAACACCATATGTAACATCATAGACGTGCGCCACTAAATCGTCTCTACTACTATCTTCGGTAATAAAGGTTCTTAGCTTTACATCTTTAATGGCTATTTTCTCAATTCTTGGGCGTTCAGATAAAATTTCGGTAACCTTCTCTGCTGATAATTGACCATTACCATTTAATATGGATTCTGTTTTCTTTTCGTTAAGGTGATCTTCAACGGTTTCAATCATACCATAAAATGAGGTTTCCGCCGTATTAGGTATGTATGAAAACACACTATTTTTAGTGTCATTATTAATCGCTTCAAGGACTTTAGGCATTAATAATCGACCAAGCATTTTACGCTCTTGGTAAATTTCAGCATCACTACCACGAGAAAAATAAACGCGTTCAAAAGAACAAGCTTTACGCTCTAACGGCTCTAATATTTTCTTGATTTTTGTTTCACCAGATTTTTTGGTGATGATGGCGTGTCCTGGATCTAATTCTTTTACCGATTCAAAAGGGACATTAAATACGGTTTGAATTACAGGGCGTTCTGATGCTACCACAACAATTTCATCATCTTTATAATAATAAGCTGGTCTAATACCAGAAGGATCTCTTAATACAAAAGAATCTCCATGGCCTAATAAACCTGCCATAGCATAACCACCATCCCAATTTTTGGCGGCATGCTTTAATATTTTACCAACTTTTAAACGTTCTGCAATTAATGGAGAACACTCATTTTTATTGTAACCTTCTTTTTTAAGGTCTTTATAAATTTTTGAAACGGCATCATCTAAAAAATGACCGATTTTTTCCATTACCGTAATGGTGTCGGCTTTCTCTTTTGGATGCTGACCTATTTCAATAAGATTATCGAAAAGTTCATTAACATTCGTCATGTTAAAGTTACCAGCGACAATAAGGTTTCTATGCATCCAATTGTTTTGTCTTAAAAACGGATGTACACTTTCTACACTATTTTTACCAAATGTACCATACCTAACATGGCCCAATAATACTTCGCCTATGTACGGAATGTGTTTTTTCTGTAAATCAACATCGTCTTGGTATTCCGGATGAGTTGTAAGCTCGTGGTTAATACGTTCGTTAATTTGAGCAAAAATATCCTGTATCGGTTGTTGCGCAATAGATCGCACTCGACTGATGTAACGTTCTCCGGGCTTCACGTCTAATTTAATACTTGCAAAACCAGCTCCGTCTTGTCCACGGTTGTGCTGTTTTTCCATCATTAAATACATTTTGTTAACACCATAGAAAGCACTTCCATACTTTTCTTTATAGTATTCTAATGGTTTTAAAAGTCTAATAAGTGCAATTCCGCACTCATGTTTTAACGCATCACTCATGATTAATTTTTTCCGCTATTTATTTTATATGAAATAAAAAACGCGCTCAATTTCTGAGCGCGTTAGTTTATGTTAATTCTATATCAAATTGAGTCAGACTCTTAAATTGGTCTAGACGTTTGTAAATTTCTTTATCAGTTAAATTTTGCATGCGCTCGGTGCCAAATTTTTCGACACAGAAGGAGGCAAGCGTTGAGCCGTAGATGACGGCTGTTTTCATATTCTCAAAAGAGAAATCACCCGTTTTAGCTAAATACCCAGCAAAACCACCGGCAAATGTGTCACCAGCACCTGTTGGATCAAACACTTCTTCTAAAGGCAAAGCAGGAGCGTAGAATACATTATCATCATGAAACAATAAGGCTCCGTGTTCTCCTTTTTTAATCACTACATATTTTGGACCCATTTCTTGAATCTTTCTTGCGGCAACTACTAAAGAATATTCTCCAGTTAACTGTCTTGCTTCTTCGTCATTAATGGTAATGACATCGACGTTTTTAATTACAGAAAGCAAATCATCTAAAGCGATGTCCATCCAGAAATTCATAGTGTCTAAAATGGCTAACTTTGGTTTTTTAGTCATTTGGTTGAGCACACCTTGCTGTACAAGTGGGTGTAAATTACCTAACATCACAACATCTGCATCTTTATAGTTTTCTGGAACAATAGGATTAAAATGCTCTAAGACATTTAACTCAGTTGTTAACGTGTCACGAGAGTTCATATCGTTATGATACTTGCCACTCCAAAAGAATGTTTTACCGTCTTTTACAATTTCGATACCTTCAATATCAACGTTTCTATCTTTTAAAAGATCTAAATATTCTTGAGGAAAATCGCCACCAACAACAGAAACTGCTGCAGAATCTACATTGAAATTTGAAGCTGATAAACCTATATAGGTTGCTGCTCCGCCAAGAATTTTATCGGTTTTACCAAAAGGTGTTTCAATAGCATCAAAGGCTACAGTACCAACAATTACTAATTTACTCATAAAAGTAGTTTGAATTAAAGTGCAAATTTACGTAAAATATATTCCTTGTGAAACATGAAATGCGACATTCCAATTGGGATATAATTCTTATTAAAGTAAACCTGCTACCTTTTTAATAGTGTTTAAGATTTGCTAAAAGAGTTTAGCAATCATTATAATTCTGAAACAAAAAAAAGCCACAATTTTTACATTGTGGCTTTTTTGTGTAAGTTTTTTATAAAGTATTATAATTTAACAATACCAATATGCATTAAGTCTCCGCTTACAGCAATCGCAGTATTACCTATGAAATAGCTAATATCAACAACATCATTTGCAGCAAAGTCATGTTGAAATGTACCTGAAGCACCAAAAAAATCTTGTGAAGGCAGGTTTACTACACCTCTTGTTAAATATCCAGTACGGATTCCATTTTTAAATACTCCAAAAACGTATTTTACATTACCAGATTCTAAATTTCTAGTTGCCCAACTTGCATTGATTAAATAAGTTCCAGCTTTTAAAATCTTTATTTTTCCATTGCTTACCACTTGAAAATAATCGGTATTGATACTTGTAGTATGACTAGCTCCTAACGGGAAAGAATCGAAATTAGATGAATTACTAGTGGTAGGTATACTTCCACCATTTATATTTCTATACATAGTTAAAGATGGTGTGCCTTCTTCTTCAGCAGTTAAACGTTTCCAACTGTCTGTATAAATTTCTAAACTCTGAGTTGTTGTATTGTAAATGGTAAGACCTTCTGCTGGTGATGCAATAAGATCGCGTTCTGCAGTTGTAAGTCTAGGTAATAATAGTCCTGCTTCTGTACTTTTTAATTCTAAAATACTTGATGCGTCTGGAGTGTCTGTTCCAATACCTACTTGAGCAAAAGATGCAGTTGTTAGTATTAAAAATAGACCTATTAGTGTTAAATTTGATTTCATTTTTGTTATAATTAAGGGGATTTAGCGACAAATAAACATTAAAAATTTAAAGAATCAAACTTCATAGACAATTATTTAAAAATGAGCGGTTATGCTTTATAAACCGTGTTTAGGTAGAAAAAACACTAATATTTTTAATATATAGGATGTTATGTTATTGACATAGTGGTTTTTAATTCGGTAAAATTAGATTCGAAGGTTGAATTTGAATTTCAGATTTAGATAAAAATTATAAAATACTTAGTTTTTCATTTTATATTTTGTAATCTATTGAATTTTAGTGGTTAAGATGTATTAGTGTCTATTGCGGAGTATAATTAAATATTGTTTCATTTGAATAATAAGAATTATTAGCGTTTATTGCGCGTTCCCATTAAAACTTAACTCATATGAAATACAATTTTTTAATATTATTTTCAATACTTTATTGTTTAAATCTTAACGCTCAAGATTTATCAAAAACAATGACTGTTGCTCCTGGTACTTCAATTTCAATTGCAGCTGGTACAACACTATCCGCAGCAGAATTAAACCTTAAATCTACTTCAGATAGTTTTTCTAGTGTTATGTTAGATGGGACTATTACTCCATCAACAGTAGTTAATTACGACCGATATGTCAATGTTGTAGGAACTTCTGGAGTAAATGGCGGTAATGATTTAATTTCATTGCCAGTTAAAACTTCGGTTGCCACTTTTGGTGATTTTTTAAATTATAGTGCAGATTATGGTTCAACAACAAATTCAGCAACAATGCCAACTAATGGTTCTGTTTATGCTTTTGGTCCTTATGATAATGGTAACAGATCTTACACTAACTATGCATCAGCTACAGTAGGTAATGGAGACGTCTTAGAACGTGCTGTTGGTTATAGAGCAGCGACTAATTTAGGTGGCACTTTAAGATTTACAGGTACAATTTCTAAGGTTACAGAAACGGTTAGTATAACAACAGCTGAGGAATATAAATGGAACTCTGTTGGAAATCCATACCCTACCTATTTAGATTCACAAGCGTTTTTAACAGAAAATGCATCAAGTTTAGATGAAGAGGCTGGAGCTATATACGCTTATAATAATGGAGCAGGGTCTGGACCTGGGGTTATAGGGAACTTTACTATAATAAACGATTTAGTAAATACAACGTGGAAGATTGCACCTGGCCAAGGATTTTTAGTTGCTAATGCTGGTACTACACCAAATGACATCAACTTTACCACTTCGATGCGTGTGTTTAGTGGTGAGGATGATTTTATAGCAGGAAGAGATGAAAATGTGAATCAAATGTTGAGGTTAAAAGCAGAACACTCCAACGCTAACTTTGCGACAGAGATTTATTTTAATAATAATTCTAGCATAGGATTAGATCCTGGTTATGATGCCAGACTTTTTGGAGAGTCTTCACTTAGTTTTTCATTATACTCGCATTTAGTGGAAGATAATGTTGGCACAAGTATGGCAATTCAAAGTTTAGGGACTTCAGAC
The DNA here is from genome assembly GCF_000427335.1 of Winogradskyella psychrotolerans RS-3. Taxonomy (GTDB): domain Bacteria; phylum Bacteroidota; class Bacteroidia; order Flavobacteriales; family Flavobacteriaceae; genus Winogradskyella; species Winogradskyella psychrotolerans. The sequence continues at coordinate 146,929 of NZ_ATMR01000124.1, forward strand.
GTTAATGATGTTGTAATTCCTTTAGGGCTTAAAGTAGCACAAGGACAACAAGTAACGCTCAGTATTGAGAATACGACGTTGCCAAACGATGTTGAAGTGTATCTTGAAGATAATCTTACAAATACATTTACCTTATTAAATGAAGGTAATTATACGTTTGTTGCAAATACAACGCTAGCAGGAACTGGACGGTTTTATTTAAGAGTTGGTAATTCAACATTGTCTCAAATTGATAATGCGCTTAACAGCTTAAATCTATATGCAGCTAATCAGAAGATTTTTGTAAAAGGTCAATTATTAGAAACAACACAAGTTGATGTGTATGATACATTAGGACGTTTAGTAATGGGCTCTAGTTTAGAAACAGGATCTCATACAAATGAAATTGACGCGACACAATTAAATGCTGGTATCTATGTGGTTAAATTAACTAATGGAAAACAAGAACTTACCAAAAAAGTGATTCTTAAATAATTTTAAGAAACGTTATAATTTTAAAGGGTTAGTTATTAAATCTTAATTTAATAACTAACCCTTTTTTTGTACCATTCTTTAAGATTAAATAAAGTAACATTCTAAAGTCACTGTGATCTCAATAAGGTGTTTTTAGCCGACTTAGAGTATTATACAGCGTGCATTGTTACTTTCTGCCAAAATCCGCAGGAATCTCTCCCCAAGCCTTTGTTTCCCACTTTACAATAGTGGTAGTATATTCATTGGTTTTTAGCCACTGCACTGCACGATCTACTAAATCGTAAACCGGTTTATTTTTGGCACTACGTTTTAGCTTCGAATTACACGTTTTTTTGCGTACCCAACTCATAGCGGTTCTAGAATCTGTATACATAATACGCTCGCTCTTATGTTGCTTAAGAAAGGCTAAACCATGAACTAAGGCTAAAAACTCACCTATATTATTAGTGCCTTGTTCAAAAGGACCTTGAATAAAGAGCTGTTTTTTTGTCTTTGTATCCACTCCTCTATATTCCATAATGCCAGGATTTCCGCTTGAAGCGGCATCTACTGATATAGAATTATAATTAGGCAGACCTATTTTTTTAAGTTCAGCATCAGAAAGTCCACTCGAAAACGATTTATTCTTTCCTATATAGTCAAAGTAATTCCCTTCTAATGCTTTTTCGGCTTCATCACGCGTAGCGAATGATTTGTATTGTGCGCCTTGGTAATCTTTAATTTGGGCTTTACAGGCGTTCCAAGTATTAAAGACTCCTTTTTTATGGCCTTGCCAAACGGTATAATATTTTTTTTCTTTTTGCTCATGTTTACCTCCCGTGAAAACGGGAGTCTCTTTGTGTTATTCTGAACGGAATTAAGCATCTATAAAAGATGCTTCGACTTGCTCAGTATGACATCTGAATTATTGATTTAATGTTTTCTCAACCACCTTAGGAAAGTGCTCCATTTCCAATAAATGAATCTTTTCAGCGACATCTTCTGCTGAATCTGTCGACAAAACAGTGCATTTTGCTTGAAAAATAATGGCTCCTTCGTCATAATTTTCGTTTACATAATGTATCGTAATGCCAGTTTCGGTCTCTTTATTTTCCACAACAGCGTTATGAACATTCATTCCATACATACCCTTTCCTCCATATTTTGGCAGTAATGCAGGGTGTATATTTATCACTTTATTAGGATATGCTTTGAGTATGAACTCTGGAAACTTCCAGAGAAAACCAGCTAACACAATAAGATCTGGTTGAGATGTTTTTAGGATGTTTAAGACATCTTCAGACTTAGAGAAAGCAATCCTATTGAATGATAAGGCGCTAATATTTAGTTTTTTACAGCGATCCAAAACTTTGGCATGAGGATTGTTAGTTAGTACTTGGATAACAGACGCATTATCGCTGTTGTGAAAAAACTTAATTAAATTTTCAGCATTAGAGCCACTTCCGGACGCAAAAATTACAACACGTTTCATTTACAGGTATATTTCTTCAAATTATTCAAACAAAAAAAGAATAATAATTAACAATTAGGGTATAACTTAAAATACTTCTGTTTATTTTTACTAAATTAAAAACACATTTTATCGGTAAAGATGAATATTCAAATAAAGTTTTTATTTTTGCCATCTAATTAAAACTTAAATTAAAAAATTATGTCAGACATTGCATCACGAGTAAAAGCGATTATCGTAGATAAATTAGGTGTTGATGAAAACGAAGTTGTAACTGAAGCAAGCTTCACAAACGATTTAGGAGCGGATTCATTAGATACTGTAGAATTAATAATGGAATTCGAAAAAGAATTCGATATTCAAATACCAGACGATCAAGCTGAGAACATTGCTACAGTTGGTCAAGCGGTTTCTTATATAGAAGGAGCAAAATAATAACTCAAATTTTATGGAATTAAAGCGAGTCGTAGTAACGGGTTTAGGTGCACTTACGCCAATAGGAAACACAATAGATGAATATTGGGATGCTCTTATTAATGGTAAAAGTGGTGCCGCTCGTGTAACACATTTTGACCCTGAAAAGTTCAAGACAAAGTTCGCTTGTGAAATAAAAAACTTTGAGGTTACTGACTTTATTGATAGAAAGTTGGCAAAGCGAATGGATAAGTTTTCACAGTATGCAATGGTCGCTTCGGATGAAGCAATTGCAGACTCGAAACTAGATTTAGACGCTGTAAACAAATTAAGAGTCGGAGTCATTTGGGGAGCTGGTATTGGTGGTTTAGAAACATTTCAAGAAGAAGTGTTAAACTTTGCTGCTGGTGACGGAACACCCCGATTCAACCCGTTCTTCATTCCAAAAATGATTGCTGATATAGCGCCAGGAAACATATCTATAAAATATGGTTTTATGGGTCCTAACTATACTACCGTATCTGCATGTGCGTCTTCTGCAAATTCAATGATCGATGCCTTAAACACAATTCGTTTAGGTACTTGTGACGTGATTATTACAGGAGGAAGTGAAGCTGCAGTTACTATCGCTGGTATGGGAGGGTTTAATGCTATGCATGCTATGAGTACGCGAAATGATGATCCACAAACAGCTTCTAGACCATTTGATGCTAACCGCGACGGTTTTGTATTAGGTGAAGGTGCTGGTGCGATTATCTTAGAAGAGTATGAGCATGCTAAAGCAAGAGGAGCTAAAATCTACGCAGAAGTTGTAGGTGGAGGTTTATCTTCAGATGCCTATCATATGACAGCCCCACATCCTGACGGAATTGGTGTTGTTGCGGTAATGAAAAATTGTTTAGAAAATGCTGGTTTAAATCCTGAAGATGTAGATCATATTAATACACACGGAACTTCGACACCTTTAGGTGATGTTGCCGAGTTAAAAGCTATATCTGAAGTATTTGGCAGTCATGCTAAAAACATTAATATTAATTCAACAAAATCGATGACAGGTCACTTGTTGGGTGCTGCTGGAGCTATTGAGTCTATTGCCTCTATATTAGCTATGCAGCATGGTATTGTACCACCAACAATCAACCACGAAACGGTTGACGAAAACATCGATCCAGAATTAAACTTAACGCTCAATAAAGCTCAGAAACGAGATATTAAAGTCGCGATGAGTAATACCTTTGGATTTGGCGGACACAACGCCTGTGTATTATTTAAAAAACTAGATTAATCCTGAATGAGTTTCATTCGTAACATATTAAATTCCCGTTCTCAAGAAGACGGGAATTTTTTTTAAAAATTAAGGATATCCTTGGGTTCAAACCTAAGACTAAAGCACTCTACATCACTGCTTTTACCCACCGTTCTATGAATTTAAAGGACGATAAAGGTAATACCATTAATTATGAGCGCTTAGAATTTGTTGGTGATGCCATACTAGGGTCTGTAATTGCTGCATATCTATTTGAAAAAGTACCGCATGGTGATGAAGGCTATCTCACAAAAATGCGTTCTAAGGTTGTTAGTAGAGAACATCTTAATAAATTAGGTGAAGAGTTAGGACTTATAAATCTTGTTGAAAGTAAAATTCCAACATCTAATTTTGGAAATAACATTCATGGTAATCTTTTTGAAGCTTTAGTTGGTGCTATTTACTTAGATAAAGGCTATCGTTTTTGCGAAAAATTTATTTACAAACGAGTTATTAATCCGCATGTAGATATTGAATCTTTAGAAGGTAAAGTTATTAGCTATAAAAGTTTACTAATAGAGTGGTGCCAAAAAGAGAAGAATACTTTTGATTACGATGTGTATGAAGATACAGGTAAGGATGAGTTAAAGCATTTTTCAGTAAAACTGACGATAAATAATAAAGTAGTTTCTAAAGCTAGGGCAACATCCAAGAAAAAAGCAGAAGAAAAGGCATCTAAACGCGCATTTTTTGCTTTACAAAATCAAATCACTAAGCTACAATAGTATTTAATCTCTTAACAGAATTAAATCAACAGAACTATAACGTTTTCGTAGATTTTGAGAGCTAATCTTAGCATTTTCTTAATAAACTTACGTTATTATTATACTATATTTACACTTCAAAGTTATAATTGTATGGCTTTACACAAACTTCAGGTAGATGATTTCTACGATGATTCCTATAAATTAATTGCGATTCATTGTAGGGTAGAAGATTATCGATTGGCCTATTTGCTGAACAAGCATTTAGAGCTTAAGTTAGAACGTAAGGATGCAGATATAGACTTTAAATATTTAGAATCCTCATACAGTATTTTTGAATGGGATAATGAAACAGAATACGTGATGTGGAATTTAATTTCTAACGTCTGTAAGAAGGAGGAAGATAGTTTGCACAGTACAGGAACATTATTTAATGATACTGAAAAAGTACTTAAAACATTTCATTTAATTCCTGAATTTAAGAAGGTAGACTATTTTATTAAAATTTCAGACGAAATACAGAATGTAGATGAAAATCGTATTCTAAATAAGTTAAAAGCCATTCCGCAAATTATAACAAGTTATACGGTAGATCCGTTAAAAATAAGGTCAAAAGACCATTTAATTTTTTGAATTGATGTCAAACAAGAAAACAAAAATAGTAGCCACATTAGGTCCTGCAACGAGCACCAAAGAAGTATTGAAAGCAATGCTAGATGAAGGCTGTAATGTATTTAGAATTAATTTCTCTCATGCTGATTATAAAGACGTTGAAGAACGTATTAAAATGATTAGAGAACTCAACGAAGAGTTTGGTTATAACGCTTCAATTTTAGGAGATCTTCAAGGTCCTAAATTACGTGTTGGAACTATGAAAGGTGAAGTATTTGTAAATCCTGGTGACGAAATTATTTTTGCTACAGGCGAACGTTTCGAAGGCACAAAAGAACGCGTCTACATGACGTATGATAAGTTTCCACAAGACGCAAAACCAGGCGAACGGATTTTATTAGATGACGGAAAATTAATTTTTGAAGTTGTATCTACAGATCAAGTTTCTGAAGTAAAGGCAAGAGTTATACAAGGAGGTCCTTTAAAATCGAAGAAAGGAGTTAACCTTCCAAATACAAATATTTCGCAACCTGCATTAACAGAAAAAGATATTGAAGATGCTATTTTCGCCATTGGGCAAAAAGTAGATTGGATCGCTTTATCATTTGTGCGTCATGCAGAAGATTTAATGGAATTAGAACAGTTGATTTCTCAACATAGTGATCATAAAATTCCAATTATAGCTAAGATAGAAAAGCCAGAAGCTGTTGAAAATATAGACAAGATTGTTGCGTATTGTGATGGTTTAATGGTAGCTCGTGGTGATTTAGGTGTTGAAATTCCTGCGGAAGAAGTTCCGTTAATTCAAAAGCAGTTAGTGCTAAGAGCTAAACGTGCTAGAATTCCTGTAATTATTGCGACTCAAATGATGGAAACCATGATTACGAGTTTAACACCAACACGTGCAGAGGTTAATGATGTTGCCAATTCAGTGATGGATGGTGCAGATGCTGTAATGTTATCTGGTGAAACATCTGTTGGACAATATCCTGTTCAGGTCATTCGTCAAATGTCAAATATTATACGAAGTGTAGAAGATTCACCACTTATTGAAGTGCCACAATCTCCTCCACATATTCGTACTAAGCGTTATATAACTAAAGCAATTTGTTATCACGCGGCTAATATGGCAAACGAGATTAATGCAAAAGCGATTTCTACATTAACAAATAGTGGCTATACAGCGTTTCAGATTTCGGCTTGGAGACCATCTGCTCATATTTTAGTATTTACATCAAACAGACGTATTTTAACGCAACTTAGTTTACTTTGGGGTGTTACAGCGTTCTATTATGACAAATTTGTAAGCACAGATGAAACGATAGAAGATGTAAATGCCATAGCATGTAAAAAAGGGTATTTAGAAGTCGGTGATATGTTAATTAGTTTAGCAGCAATGCCAATACAAGATAAAGGAATGGTAAATACATTACGAGTTTCAGAAATTGAAAGTTGTAGTTTTTAGAGACTAGCCTTAATAATTAAGATAAACGAAATGCAGTATTGTTGTTAAACGATACTGCATTTTTTATGTTGAAAAATGTATGGTTTAATCTGAATTCCTATTACATAGAATTATATATAAAATTAAAAGCTAAATTTTAATTGAACACTAACGCTTTTTTTTCTTGATCTGATGGTTTGGGTTTTTTAGGCTTTTCTGTATTTAAATTAGACAAAGAGATGCCTAGCAATCGAACAGAATTATTCAACTTATTTTGGTAAAGTAAATCTTTAGCGGTTTCTAATATAATGGATGTATCACTTACATAATAGGGTAACGTTTTACTTCGTGTTTGCAACGTAAAGTCGCTATATTTTATTTTTAAAGTTATGGTTTTACCAGAGACTTTATTTTTAGTAAGTCGTTTTGAAACTTCTTCTGATATATGCTCTAATTTTTCCAGCATAAAAATTTCTGAAGATAGATTTTTGCTAAACGTTCGTTCTGCTGCTAATGATTTTCTAATTCGGTTGGGTTTAACTTCACTGAAATGAATGCCGCGTACAACATCATAGTAATAGCGTCCAGATTTACCGAAGTTTTTATCTAAATACTCTAAGGATTTTAATTTTAAATCTTTTCCTGTAAAAATGCCTTTTTGATACATTTTTTCAGCTGTGACTTTGCCTACACCATAGAATTTTCTAATGTCTAAATCTTCTAAAAATTGAAAGACATCTTCTGGATTTACTGTTTTCTGTCCGTTGGGTTTATTGTAATCGCTAGCTACTTTAGCGATAAATTTATTAATAGAGATACCTGCGGAAGCCGTTAAGCCAACTTCGTTAAAAATTCGTTGTCTTATCTCTTCAGCAATTAATGACGCACTAGGGAATCCTATTTTGTTTTCTGTGACATCTAAATAGGCTTCATCTAGCGACAATGGCTCTACCAAATCCGTATATTCTAAAAAAATCTTGCGAATGCGTTTAGAAATTTCAGTATAACGTTCAAAATCTGTTTTTACAAAAATCAGTTCCGGACATAGTTTTATAGCCAACCGGCCAGACATGGCACTTTTTACTCCAAATTTCCGAGCTTCATAGCTCGCAGCACTAACAACACCCCGTGTGCCACCACCTCCAACAGCAATCGGTTTACCTTTAAGTTCCGGATTATCCATTTGCGCTACAGAGGCATAAAATGCATCCATATCGACATGAATTATCTTTCTTATTGGTAAATCGTTAATCATACTGTAAATTTAGGCATTAAATGCCTTTTAAATTATAATTATTAAGACTTGTGATGATTGAAATAGAACGAAAATTTTTGGTAAACTCTGATGCTTTTAAAACAGAAGCATATATGTCCTACTCTATAAAACAGGGTTTTTTAAATAGTGATAAAGCCCGAACAGTTAGAGTAAGATTAAAAAATGACAAAGGCTACTTAACGGTTAAAGGAAAATCTACAGCCAATGGTTTATCTCGTTTTGAGTGGGAGAAAGAAATTTCTAAATCCGATGCTGAAGCCTTATTACTTCTTTGTGAACCAGGAATTATTGATAAAACACGATATGAAGTAAAATCTAATGATCATATTTTTGAAATTGATGAATTTTATGGTGATAATGAAGGTTTAATTGTTGCTGAAGTTGAATTGAATTCTGAAAATGAATCGTATAAAAAACCACATTGGCTGGGTAAAGAAGTCACAGGAGATCTTAAATATTATAATTCTTTATTAATTAAAACACCTTATAAACTATGGAAACATTAAAACGAGTACTAATCTTATTGGTTTTTATTTTCGGCGTTGTCTCTTGCAAAGAGGAAGCTAAATCCGAAAGTATTAAGGAGGAACCAATTGTTATAGAGCCTAAAGATAAAGTTACTGAAGAAGCTGAAGAAGCTGAAGCTCCTAAAGTAGAAAAACAGTCTATTGCTGTTTTAAAAGGGGAATTGACTGCAAAAGGGTTTAAAGTTTTTGATTATGTAAATGAGAAAACAAAAGATACTGTATTAATGCAACAATACTTTATGGCGTTTCTTAAAGATGGACCAATTCGAAACCAAAATGAAGAAGAAGTTGTGATACTTCAAGAAGAGCATTTAGCACATTTGGGGAAAATGTACGATTTAGGTTATGCCGATATTTCAGGACCTTTTGGTGATGATGGTGATATAAGAGGCATTACTATTTATAATGTGCCAACACAAAAAATGGCGGATAGTTTAGCTAATTCGGATCCAATGGTTAAAGCAGGTCGATTGATAATTGAAATGCATCCTTGGTGGGCAGCAAAAGGTTATAATTTGCGATAACAAATGTTGGCGGTAATTAGAACAAATGACGAATACAATATATAAAATAGAAAAAAAGGAATATGAAAGTGTAGTTGAACTTTGGGAATCTTCAGTTCGAGCAACGCATCACTTCCTAAAAGAAGAAGATATTGAATATTTTAAACCCTTAATTTTAAATACGTATTTAGATGTGGTTGAGTTAAGATGCATCAAAAATAATGATAAAAAAATAGTTGGTTTTCTTGGAGTTGCTGAACAAAATTTAGAAATGTTATTTATTCACCCTGAATATAGAGGGAAAAGCATTGGAAAAACGCTATTAAATTATTCAATTAACCAATTAAATGTGAAAAAAGTTGATGTCAATGAACAGAATGAGCAGGCAGTAGGGTTTTACAAACATTGTGGGTTTAAAACTATAAAACGCTCTGAATTGGATGCTTCTGGAAAACCATACCCAACATTACATATGGAATTAAAAAATAATTACAGCGAACCACGTGTGTCAAAAATACTGGATTAATTATTAAACAAAGATTGTTATATTTTTTTGTTACGTCTGAGTTTCCTTCATAAATTCCTTACATGCAAAAGTGCAACCTTTCAATTCACGAAACCGTTAAATACAAAAAAGCTCTGAAGTAATTCAGAGCTTTTTTTATGTTATTATAATAAGATTTTGTTTATTCTGCAGCAAGTGTTCCGCTAACAATAATAAACTCAGAACGTCTGTTTTCAGAATGTTGTTCTTGGGTACAACCTGTTGAACAATCTACTTTAGGCTCAGTTTCCCCTTTACCTTCTCCAGAAATACGAGATGCATCGATACCCTTAGATATGACATACTGGACCGTAGTTTTTGCTCTACGCTCAGAAAGTGCATTGTTATAAGAATCTGTTCCTCTATTATCTGTATGTGATGTTGCTTTAATAACCATATTAGGATATTTCGTCATGATTTGAACTAACTTATCCAACTCAAAAGCTGCTTGAGCTGTGATGTTAGACTGATCAAAATCGAAGAAAATTGGCGCTAAATCAATAGTTTCCGCTGCAATTAGCTTCTCAATAGGATCTAAAGAAATTTGAACATTATTTTCTTCTTCGTTAGTACCTTTTACCTGTACTTTCTTACTATCAAAGCCATCAATTACAACTTCTAACTCGGTATCTTGTTCACATTCTACAATGAATTCAACAACACCTTCTGCGTTCGTTGTTTTAGAAACTACTTTATTTCCTTCGGCATCAAATAAAGAAACAGATGCACCACTTAGAGGTTCGCGAGTTTTATCGTCTAATACTGTTGTAGTGATTAATACGTCGCAAAGTGGTTGTAGTTTTTTAAATGTATACACATCATCACTACCTTTTCCTCCATCTCTATTAGAAGATACAAACCCTTCATCACTCTCTTCATCAATAGTGAATGCAAAATCATCTCCGTTACTGTTGATAGGAATACCAAGGTTACGGATAGGTGCCATTTTTCCGTCAATTTCCTTTGTGTAAAAAACGTCTAATCCACCAAGACCTAAATGACCTGTTGATGAAAAGTAAAGCGTATTATTACTACTGATGTAAGGGAACATTTCTTGTCCTTCTGTATTTACTTTTTGACCTAAATTTTCTGCTTCACCTACAGTACCATCATCGTTTATTGCTGCTTTGTAAATATCAAAGTCACCAAAACCACCTGGCATATTTGAAGCAAAGTATAATGTTTTACCATCTGCACTTACTGCTGGGTTTTTAACTGAATAGTTTTCACTATTAAACGCTAACGCTTCTACAGTATCCCAGTCCTTACCTAATTTTGTAGCTTTAAATAAATAAACTTGACTAAATTTTCTATTACTTAAAGAATCTTTTTGAAAATCTTTTTCATAAAAGCTTTCTCTAGAAAAATACATGGTTTTACCATCTGGTGAAAATGATACTAAACCTTCGTGGTATTTAGTATTAATTTTGTTATTCACTAACTCAGCTTCTTGGTAGGTGTCATCTGTATTTTTAGTAATTGTATAAATGTCTAAAAACGGTTGATCGTTCCATCCATAAGTTTTACGACTATCGTTACGACCAGATGTAATGTATAATTTACCATCGTTCATAATCCCACCGAAATCTGACTGCTCAGAGTTAAAGTCAGCATTCTGAACATTAAACTTTTTACCTTGTTCTAATATTTTAGGAAGGTAATTAGGGTTTTTCTAAATGCTGCAGCACGATGATCAGAAGGACGCATTGAAGCAAAACGTTCCATTTGCGCATTAGATGCTTCGTACTTACCATTTGCTTTTAGCATTTGTGAATACTTATATACCATCTCTGGCTTATCTGATGTCTCCAATGCTTTGGCGTACCAGCGTTCAGCAGCTTCAGTATTAAAGATGTTATAATAACTTTCAGCAAGTTGTGCGTAAACATAAGCATCAGCTTCACCTTTATCTACGAGCTTATTATAGCTTTCTATAGCTTTTACAAATTCGTATTGTGCAAATTGCTTATCTGCTTTTTTGGTATCTTTATTCTGAGCAGTTAAGTAAAAGCCGCTCATCAATGTAATCAATAATAATATTCTATAGTTTTTCATAATTGTTTTAGCTTAACTGATTAAAAGTATCTAGGTGAACGAGAAACACGTTTCGAAAAATTAAGATCAAATAATAACATGATCTCGTGAGATGCTGGTGCATACGCTTTGATGTCTGACGATATAGCGTCATAAGCATAACCAATCCTTAGAGAAGGCGTTAAAGCAAAATTAACTAAACCTGAAAATGAATCGTCTAATCTATATGACGCACCAATTTCAAATTTCTTATAGAACCTTGCATTGACGTTAACATCAAATGATGTTGGTGCATCAAATGCAGACTTTACCATTACAGAAGGCTTCAATTCTGTATTAGGTGAAAGATCAAACACATAACCACCAGTTAAGAAATAGTGCTGTGTTTCTGATCCTATTTTATAACCATCAGCATCTAAATGAACCGATGATAATAAATTTGGTACTGATAAAGAGACATAGTATTTGTCGGTATAATAAAAGAAACCTGCTCCAATATTAGGTGTTGTACTACTAATATCTTGTGCGAAGAATGGATCTGTATTATCTACAACACTCACATCAGAGTTTAGGCCAATGTCGTGAAATGTAGCTCCAGCTTTTACTCCAAATGCTAAACGGTGTTCTCCACCTAATTGTAAGGTGTAAGAAACATCTACATAAGCATTGGTTTCCTTAACCGGACCAATTCGGTCTGAAATGACAGATAAACCTAACCCAAGGTTATTGCCAATAGGTGTGTGACCAAAAAACGTTCCTGTTTCTGGTCCTCCATCAATCTTAGTCCATTGATTTCTGTATAATAGTCCAAAAGAAAGATTTTCTTTTGAGCCTGCATACGCAGGATTAATGACATTCATATTATACATGTACTGCGTGTACTGAGGGTCTTGTTGCCCATGCATCTGAAATGCTAAAAGCAAAACCGCTATAATAGAGAGTTTTTTCATTATAATAAGTTGATTCTGTTAGTTAATTAATTCTATTATTGATTTATCTGTTAATATATACCCAAGCACTTTTTGTCTTTGCTCCACCTTCGTAAACTACTGTATAGAAATAAGTACCTACTGGTAATTCATCACCATCATTAGTTTGTCCAACCCATTCATCGGTGTAATTATTTTTTGAATATACTAGCGTTCCGTTTCTATTAAATATTTCAAGTTTAGTAACACCAAAGCTACTTAAGTCAAAAGTATCATTCTGACCTATTGAAACACCTGGCGAAATACCTTCTGGGAATATACATGTTTCAGCTTCTTCAACAGTTTTAGTAATTGTATTAGAACAACCACTCTCATTAAATGTTATTGTAGCTGAATATTCACCGGCTACTACAACATTAGTTAAGGTTAAACCACTACCATTAAAATCAATACCATCTAGAGTCCAACTTACAGTTACATCAGCATCTGTAAAATTAGTAGGTGTAATGCCTATTGTTTTAGTTGCTGTTGATGGTGGAGGACAAACGATGTAGTCATACTGAAGATCAAAAGTAGCCAATGGTACTAAGTTAATTACTAAAGCAAATGACGTCGTTTCGTAACAACCTGTTGATGGATCTAGTGCTCTTACATAGATAGTTTCATCTCCACTAGAGTATGAATTAGGTAATGCACCTGTTCCTGCCTCTGCATCATCAAGTGATGTGTGATATGAAATAATCATGTTTGGATCTGCAGTAACATCACCATTTATTGAGACTAAATCAAATACGGTTTCACCATCTACAACACCATCTAAATCATCACAGACAACAAAATCGTCAGGCTGATTAATAACTGGTCTTGCATTTACAATTAATTCTACTTGAGATAATTCTCTACATCCAATAAATCCATTGTTATATGCAGCAGTATCTTCTATTCTCATAATTAGTGTTTCTCCAACTGAGGTATATGGTGATGCTACAGCGTCAATCAATTGGTTAGCATTGGCAGTACTTGTATAGTAAGTTATTGTAAAGCCATCTAGTGCGAGAGATGTTGATAGAGCGTCTAAATCAAATTGTTCTGATCCATCTGCTTCTGGTCCATCACATGCTGTAATGGTTTGTGGAGCTAATGATTCTGGATCCTTATAAAGATTTGCAATAACAACTTGAGATAGTGCATTAGCATTACACTGTGAATCGAACGCCTGTACTTGGTAGCTACCTGATTCAGTAACAACAAGAGAGGTTAAGTTTTCACCTGGTATTACAGTTCCATCTTTTGTCCATACAAAATCATCTGCAAATGGTGAGTACGTTTCTAGAGTTATAGATTCGAAACCACAAACTGATACTTCATCCGTTTCATCTGGATCATTAGTAGGATCAATAGGGACTTCGTTACTAACAATAGAGGCATTAATATCTGCTATTGTACTACCAGAGCCAGGTTGACCAACATTTGTTTGTCTCACTTGAATAACACCAGCGCCTTCTGCATAATTAGTAATTAGTAAAAGGTATATTTCACCCTGAACGGCACCTGTAAGTGTTACATCTTCTACTGGAGCTGCAGAATAACTACAATCTACTTCTGATGATAAATCACATAAACTATCACCTGGTGCAAATGGGCCCCAAAGAATAAAATCAACATCTAGCTCATCTCCAATCGGATTGTCATTCTCGTCAAAAGCAGTATTTTGAACCATTTGAATGAAAAGATCACCAGAGGTTCCAACTTCTAAAACACTGTAAGTAGGATTAGGTGTTGTAAATAGACATTCAATTTGGCCAGCTCCATCGTTTTGATTTATAGTGTTGTAAGTATATAATATATCACTTGCGTCACTACCACTACAATAATTGTCTGCTAAGTCACACGCTAAATTTACTGGTGCAACATAAGGTGTAATACATAAATCAAATGTGGTGTCTTCGTTTGAAGTACCAAAAGAGAATACTCTAATATAGTACGTGTTTCCTATCGTAAGTTGCGGTGTAGCAGTAGATAATTCAGCATTAAAAAAGCCAGCTTCAGCACAAGCTATTTCAACTAAGTTGTCACAAGAACCTTCATAAAGCGCATGCCCTAAGTTTGTATCACTTCCTGCAATATTTGCTAAAGCAATTAATTGAGATTCACTTTGTGCTTCAAATTGAAACCAAACATCATCGTCAGCAGATCCACCACATGACGGGTCTGGAATATCAGACGTAGTTGCCGCTAATATTGTCCCTGAGGTTCTAACTGCGCAGAGTATGTCGTCATTAACAACTGCTACTGTAGCGTTACATGGATTATCATTGACTGGAGGACAACCTACAACCACATAATTATTACTACTAATTGTACAATTGTTATCTTGTTCGTTAGTGATAAATATTTTTACCTCAGTACCAAAATCAAATGGACCTATTGGATAGATACCAGCATCAAACGCCTGAGTTGTGTCAGTATTAAAATTATTCGAAATTTCTAAAGATGTTGCATCACCTACATCGGTAATATTAACATCAATAGAAAATGTGTCGGTAGTACAGTCTGTTACTACTGTATATTCTGCTTCTGCTAGTGTACAATTTAATTCTTGGACATTAAGCGTAAAATCTAAGGTAACACCCCAAGTGCCATTATAACAAGGATTTGGAGTTGCTTGAGCAAAGTCTGTTGAGACTATGCGCATTCTATGATCACCTAATGGAGCCGTAACAGGCATAAGAAATGAGGCATCTTGTGTATGAGGGTTGCCACCACCAGATGATACACCTTGGTATACAATCTCAGTAGCATCAAATACTAAATCATCGTTAAAATCAACCCACATAATAGTATTGTATGTTGCGCTATGTCCAAACTCAATTTCAACATTAGCATCAAGTCCTCTAAAAACATTAACTGCAGGAGATGTATTATTTTCGTAAGTTACATCACCAGGACTAGGGAAATCTGTAATACCAATAGTAACATTATTAACACCATCACCATCATTGGATGTTGGAAAAGATGCACAATAGCCTGTAAAGAATTCGAATGGACCATTAAATGAGCTTAGATCACCAGAACCACATATGGCTTGTACATAATACTCATAACTAGTATCTGATGTTAAACCTTCTAAAATATAAGGGTTTGAAGCAACATCGTTTATAAGTGTACCGTCACCTAAAGCAAAACCAGCTTCACCATATTGTATGTTCCATGTTGTAGCAGTTCCATTTTCTGTCCAAGCTAATTCAGTAGAAGTTAGACTTAGGTTTGTACCTAATAAATCTGTAGGTTCAGGACAGGTTGGAATACCTCTTACTCTAAAGTTATCTACAAATACATCATTGTCTTCACTATCAGAAACAGTTCCGCTAGTAGCGTAGAATGCAAACTGTACTATTTGACCACCATATGTTGTTAAGTCTATTACAGGGTGTACGCCCGTAATTGGTAGTGCAGATGTATTATCATAAGTAATTAAAGCCGTCCATGTTAGGCCATTATCAGTAGA
Organism: Winogradskyella psychrotolerans RS-3; assembly: GCF_000427335.1. Lineage (GTDB taxonomy): Bacteria > Bacteroidota > Bacteroidia > Flavobacteriales > Flavobacteriaceae > Winogradskyella > Winogradskyella psychrotolerans. The sequence continues at coordinate 162,654 of NZ_ATMR01000124.1, forward strand.
CATTAAAAATTGTACAACATCATCAGAACCTAAAACACCTGGTTGTGTAGAACTAGCGAAATCCATAATTCCAAAATCAAATTCTACTTGAAAAGGACCACCAGTTAAATCAAATTGCGGTGATAATATCCATTCATTTAAAGGATCACCAAAAAATGGAGTGTAAAGATTTAACTTATATGCGCCTGTGGTACCGTTATTAAGAAATCCATCAGAAGTCCAAGAGCTCGCTCCTAAATCTGTAGGTCCAGTGGTTGGATTACCATTATCAGCCTCATTCCAACATTCTGGAATAGCGGTAAAAGTAACATCTGCGAAGTTTTGAATATAATCTGGGGTTATTACGTCACATAATGTAGTAAACGTAAAAGGTCCAGTCCATGCACTTAGGTCACCTGCACCACAATCGGCTTGAACGTAGTAGTCATAACTTGTTAATCCAGTTAATCCTGTAGCATTATAGGGGTTAGAAATACCAGTATCTGTTGCTAATCCTGTTGGTTCAGTGCCATTTGTTACAATTTCAATATTCCATTGTGGTACTGTTCCTACTTGAGACCAACTAAGTTCTGCGCTATTTGCACCAATTCCATTTGCTGCTAATGCAGTAGGTGGAATACAACTTGGAGCAGGTGTTACGTTAATACTCATATCTGCGGTAACACCCCAGATTCCTGAATAACACGGGTTAGGAGGTGCTTGAGCGCCATAAGAACTAGTCATTCTCATATTATAAACTCCTAAAGGTACATCTGGCATTACAAATGATGCATCTAATGTTGTAGGATTTCCTACTGGTGCTTGTCCTGAAAAAACGAGTTCAGTCGCATCATATACTAAATCTTCATTAAAATCAATCCAAACATAAGCATAGTATGCATAACCAGTAACAAATGTAATTTGCATATTAGTATTTATACTAGAGGCTAAATCAACAGTTGTTGCTGTAAAGTCTTCATTATTAAGATCTCCTCCTGAGATTAAGGTCTCTTCTCCTAATACTATTTGTGAGATACCACTACCCTCTAGGGCTGTCGGTAAAGATTCACAATAACCAGTAAAAAAAGTAAATGGTCCTACCCATTCGCTAACACCATCAACCGTACCACAATCAGATTGGTAATAAACAAAATATGATGTAGATTCTGTTAAACCTGTAATTGAAGTTGCAGGTGTACCAGTAGCTGTATCTGTTCCTGATGCTTCACCATTTCCAGGTGTAAAATCAGTAGTATTATATTCTAAATTCCATGCTGTTTCTGCGTCTCCTGCATTCCAGATTAAATCTACAGTCGTAGTTGTTAACGTCGTCGTAGCCATTTCTGATGGCTCAAAACAAGTTGGGCTTTCATATATAGTTAGAACAATATTAGACCAGTTAGCATCAGAATCTGGATAACTCTGACTTATTTCAATGTCTAAAAAACCATTTGAAGTAGGGTCATATGAACCAGGAAGAAGACCTGAAAATGTAATCTCGGTATCTAGCCCGGCTGCGCCATAAGTGGTTGGTGGCTCAATCATTGTAATAGACCCTGAAGCTGTTGTAATTACGAGACCTGCTTCGGAAGACCAAGGTCCTCCACCGCCTGCAGTCCAATCTGCAGTTAACAGAAACGAATAATACGATCCCGAAGATGAGGCTGGTACGCCAGCTACATTGGCTGCGTTATTCAGGTTAAAAGTCATTGGTGATAAGTTTTCCACATTTGTGGTGCCTGTAAGTGCGGGGAAATCATATTGTGCACTAGCCGTCAGGAAGAAACTTAGCATGATTAAAAATAGAGTAATTTTTTTCATTATTAATCGGTTTGTTAAATGGTTTATTGTCTTTGTAATCATCTGATTACAAAGATATTTGTTTGTTTGGCAAAAAAAAAGAGTTGCAAATCGTATAGATACCGTTGGTTAGACGATTTTTCTATCCGAACCCGAATATATAAAAAATGACTATTAACATGTTGTTAACATTGCTAAAATAGATTAACTACCGTATTAATCGATAAATGGGTTGGCTATTTTTTATGAAGGCTTCAATTCGATAAAAACAGGGAAATGATCGCTGTAACCTCCCTTATATTTTTTGCCTACAAAGGTTCTAAATGGCTGACCTTTGTATTTTCCATCAAATTGAGTAAGAAATTTGCTATTAAAAACTTTAGCATCGCTGTATACTAAGTTAGAATTGTAAGTATCAAAAAAGTTAGTAGAGACTAAAATTTGGTCAAACAAGTTCCATTGAAAATTATGACTTAGACTTCCGTTATCTCGAGACCAAACGGTTTTAAATGGATTAAAGAGATCACTTTCTTCTTCAAGTAATAACAAACTATTACAATTAGGATTATCATTAAAGTCACCCATTACAATAATTTTAGCGTTTAAGTTTTCCTTTTTAAGCTTCTTAATTACAGAATTCACAACATCTGCCGAGGCCATGCGTTTAAATTCAGTTTCTCGTACACCTTCTCTACGAGATGACCAGTGATTAACGATTACATTAATAGATTCATTATTTAGTTCTCCTTGTACCAAAAGAATATCTCTAGTATAATCTTGCTCTCCTTTTTCATTTTGTAGATACACAGAAAAGGTTTCAGAATGTCTTACTTTAAATATATCCGGTTTATATAGTAATGCGACATCTATGCCTCTTTCATCTAAAGAATCAAAGTGAATGAATTTATAGTTTTCATCTATGAGATTCTTACTATTTACTAAATCTGAGAGGACGTTTTGATTTTCAACTTCGGCTAAACCAATTATTACTGGTGCAATTTTACTATCTTCATTACCTATTTTGGGAATTACCGTTCCCAATTTCATTAATTTATTTTGATAGCGCTTTAAAGTCCAGCGTTTTTGAGAGGTTGGTAAAAAATCCCTATCATTTGTTAAAGGGGCTTTTTTTATATCGAATAAATTTTCGATATTATAAAATGCAATTGTGTAAGCGTCAATATTATTATTCATAGGATTAAATATAGGTTTTTAAAATATTAATAGGACTAATCCATTTGCTTAACTTTGTACTTTAATATATTATGATAGAAAAGAAAGATATAGATTTAGAAAAAGTAGTACTCATTGGTGTTGTTACCCAAAATCAAGATGAAGAGAAGTCACAAGAGTACTTAGATGAGTTAGAGTTTTTAACCTATACAGCAGGTGGAGAGGTTATAAAAAGATATACTCAAAAAATGGCGCTACCGAATCCTAAAACTTTTATTGGTACAGGGAAAATGGAGGAGGTTGCTAATTTTGTACAAGAAAATGACATTGGTACAGTAATCTTTGATGATGAATTAACTCCAGCTCAAGAACGAAATATTAGTAAGATTCTAAACTGTAAGATTCTCGATAGAACGAACTTAATCTTAGATATTTTTGCGCAACGTGCACAAACGAGCTATGCCAGAACGCAAGTAGAATTAGCGCAATGTGAATATTTACTCCCACGATTAAAAGGAATGTGGACTCACCTCGAGCGTCAAAAAGGTGGTATTGGAATGCGTGGTCCTGGTGAAACTGAGATTGAAACGGATAGACGTATTGTTAGAGATAAGATAGCTTTATTAAAAGCCAAGATAAAAACGATAGACAAGCAGCAAGCTGTGCAACGCGGTAATCGTGGAAAAATGGTACGCGTAGCTCTAGTAGGTTATACCAATGTTGGGAAATCTACATTAATGAATGTCATTAGTAAGAGTGATGTATTTGCAGAAAATAAATTATTTGCTACGTTAGATACTACGGTTAGGAAAGTAGTGATTGGTAATTTACCTTTTTTGGTAAGTGATACTGTTGGGTTTATTAGAAAACTGCCAACGCAATTAGTAGAATCGTTTAAGAGTACTTTAGATGAAGTTAGAGAGGCTGATTTATTACTTCATATTGTAGATATATCTCATGCTAATTTTGAAGAACATATTGAATCTGTTAATCAAATTTTAGACGAAATAGAAAGCAAAGACAAGCCAACAATTATGGTTTTTAATAAGATTGATGCTTATGAAGCGGAACCGTTTGATGAAGAAGATTTAATAGAAGTTCGTACAGAAGCCAATTATACTATTGAAGAATGGAAAAAAACCTGGATGAATAGAGTTGGTGACAACGCTTTGTTTATTTCGGCATTGAATAAGGAGAATATGGAAGAGTTTAGAAAACGTGTTTATAAAGAAGTGCGAGAAATCCATGTGACGCGTTTTCCATACAATCATTTCCTATATCCCGACGTTGAAGATATAGAATAAAAAGTTCTTTTATATGAAAGCTTCCCAATCACGCTTTACAACTTCGATTAAAAAGATATTAAAAAACAAATGGATAAAATGGCTCGTTATTCTCATAGCAGCCATTTTGTTGTTTCTATTTGGTCTATATATTAGTATATATGTTGGCTTATTCGGAAAAGTCCCAACGATAGAAGATATCAGTTCTATTAAGCAAGAGCAAGCCACACAACTTTTAGACAAAGACGAAAAATTAATAGGTAAGTATTATATCTATGACAGACAGCCTGTAACTTTCGAAGATTTACCCAAACATCTTATTGACGCTTTAGTCGCCACAGAAGATTCACGGTTTTATGAGCATAACGGTATAGACAACATTAGTTTAATGCGCGTGTTTGTTAAGAATTTAATCCTTCAAGATAAATCTGCAGGTGGTGGAAGTACGATAACCCTTCAATTGGCGAAAAATCTATATGGACGGAAGAATTATGCGTTTTTCAGTATGCTGATTACTAAGTTTAAAGAGTCTATAGTTGCACAACGTATAGAAGAAGTGTATTCTAAAGACGAAATTTTAACCTTGTATCTCAACACAGTTCCTTTTTCGGATAATACCTATGGTATAGAAAGTGCGTCCATTAAATTCTTTAATAAGTCGGTACAAGATATTTCTATTATTGAAGCCGCAGCTTTGGTGGGTACATTAAAAGCCAATACGTATTACAATCCAAGAGTCCATTTAGAGCGTAGTAAAGATCGAAGAAATGTAGTTTTAAATCAGATGAAAAACTATGGTTACCTTTCTGAAGATTCGTTAGAGTTTTACTCAAACCAAGATTTAAAATTAGAGTACCGCTCTTTTAATCACGATTTAGGTTTAGCTCCTTATTTTAGAGCTGAAGTAAAGAAACAACTAGAGTCTATTTTAGACACCTTAAAAAATTCTGAAGGAGAAAACTATGATCTCTATAAAGATGGTCTTATTGTACATACTACTTTAGATTACAAAATGCAAGAACTAGCGGAAGCCGCCATGAAGGAACATATGAGCAAGCTTCAAGCAGATTTTGAAACATCGTATGGTAATAATTCGCCTTGGGAAACAAATTCTAAACTATTAGAACGTGCGATTTCTAAATTAGACCAAGTCAAAAAATATAAAGACCAAGGGCTATCAGAAAAGCAAATTAAAGATTCTTTAAATATTAAACGACCTACAGATGTATTCAGTTGGAAAGGAGATACCATTAAAAATATATCTACTATAGATAGTTTAAAGCATTATCTTAAATTTTTAAACACAGGAATGTTGTCTGTTGAGCCAACCACAGGAGCAGTAAGAGCTTATGTTGGTGGTATTGATTATCGTTATTTTAAATACGATCATATTTCGCAAAGTCAACGCCAAGTCGGATCTACCTTTAAACCCTTTGTATATACTGCTGCTATTGATAATGATTTAAATCCGTGTACTTATTTTTCTTTAAATAAAGTAACGTATACCAATTATGATGATTGGACACCAACGAATTCAGGAAGCGAAGAAGAAGACATTTATATCAATTACAATTTAGAAAACGCTTTAAGTAATTCTGTAAACACCATTTCTGTTAAGGTTTTGGAAACAGTTGGTATTCCGAAGGTATTAGAGCAAGTTGAAAAGTTAGGAATTTCAAAAAAACTACCCAATGAGCCTTCGTTAGCATTAGGAGTTGCCGAAATTAGTTTGAAGGATTTAACAGGTGCTTACGCTAGTTATTTAAATAAAAGCAAAGCTGTAACCCCTTATTATATTACTAAAATTGAAGATAAATCTGGAAATATCATAGCTACATTTGAACCCGAAATTTTTAAAGAACAAGCGTATAGTGATTATACGAGGCAAGTGCTTTTAGAGATGATGAAATCTACAGTTAACAACGGAACTGCATCACGATTGCGAAGTACTTACGGATTAAAAAATGACATTGCAGGTAAAACAGGAACCACGCAAAACAATAAGGACGGATGGTTTGTTGGCTTAACACCTAATTTGGTAACTATAACTTGGGTTGGTAATGACAATCACAGCATCGGATTTAAATCTACAGGTATGGGACAAGGTTCTAATTCAGCCTTACCGATTTTTGCAAAGTTTTATCAGAAGTTGAATAAAGACAGTGATTACAAATCAATAACGGGGGCTCAGTTTGAAAAACCCTCTGAACAAGTTTTAAGTGATCTAGACTGTGAGCCTACAAAACGAGATGGTTTTATTAAGCGATTGTTTAAGAAAAAAGAGAAAAAGAAAAAGTTTAATTAGAGTGATATAATTGTATAAAAAAACCTGTCTAAATTTAATCTAGACAGGTTTCTCATTTTAAAAATGTTGTTGTTGTTAGAAAGCGTAGCTTAAACCAACGGTATAGTATGATTGTATTTTGTTGTCTACAGAATCAAAAGTTTCAGTAGCATTACCTAAAGTATTAACCGAGTAATCTAAAGCTTCTTGCTTATTACTACGTAAGCCAAAATCGAAACCAACACCAATCATTTTCCATAATTTGTAGCTAAATGAGTTGGTCCAAGTAAAGTTAGATAAATCAGAAGATTCATAACTTTGGAATGCAGAAAGATTCGTTTTAAAGCTTATAGCACCAATTTGTCGTGTATAATCTGCTACAATTTTTGCACCTAAAGAAGATTCAAAAATAGTGCTATCATCAGCAAATACAAAGTTGTAGTTTAAAGGGTGAACCACTACGATTAAGTTTTCAAGAGGTGTCCAAGTTGCACCAATACCAAGGTCTAAATATCCAGGGTCATTAAAGTTATCTAATACTGTTGTTCTGTATTCACCTAAAGCAGATATAGCAATTTTTTCACTTAATTTATACCCATAAAGCGAAGAAATATTAAAAACATCTGTAGTGGACTCGAAGGAATCGCTGTCAGTGGGATCATCTTTATCATCTAATTTTACCCATGCAAAATTTGTAGTTAAAGAGTTTCTCCAAAAATATTTGTCTTCAATTTTATTAGCAAATGCATTAAATGAAATACCAATATTACCAGAACTGTTATTTGGTGTTCCTTGAGAATACCAATCGTTAAAGTTAGATAGGCTACCACCAATAGTACCAAAAGCACCTATTCTCCAACCTGGTAAAGCATCAATTTGTTTCTGTATAGCATTCGCTTCACCTTGAAACTTGTTTGCTTCTGCTTGTTTTTCAGCTTTTTGAGCCTGTAATTCTTCCTTAGTTTGAGAAAAACCAAAAGTAACAGATAGCATTAAAATAGCTATTAATAATAGTTTTTTGTTCATAATCAATTGTGTTAAATTTTTAAGTTGCAAATATAAGTATTAAATGATTTCTGTTTATAGTTACGAAATCACTTTTTAGACCCTATAATCACCAAAAAGTCACACTTTTGTGTTATTATTTTCTTTTAAAGAGCGGAACAGAAGAACAAGCCTCACCAAACATAATAGACCTTGCTATAGGTTTTAATTTTTGCGATAGTAATATTAAGGCATTTGAAGGTACAGGCTTATGAGAACATCCTTTTATAATAACTGGTAAACCTTCATATATTGAAACATCTAATTTCGAAATAATGTCAGCATATAAAATAGATTCTAAATCATTTAAAGATCCTATCATAGCCAATTTAGCATAATCTTGAAGTTCAATAGCAATAAGCATATAAGCCCAGTCTGGCACAATAGCATCAGTTGAGCAATGCAATGCCATATAACAATCTTGGTACTGCGACCAATTGTGGTCTGCAACATAAGCTCTAAACTCTTTTTCTCGGAGTACAAAGCCTTCCAATAACCAATCTGTAATATCAAAAAGAACACGCTCACCTTTTGGGTAATAGTCTTCTAAATCTATAACTTTTAGTTTGCTATTTGCAATTCTATTTATAATTTCTTCTGCCATAGTGTAAAGGTAATTGTTTTACTGATAGCCCTCAGCTTGTAATGTGAACAATTCAGCATACAAAGCTTGGTTTTTTATGAGCTCTTCGTGTGTGCCTATTTCTAATGCTTTTCCATGTTCTAAAACTAAAATTCTATCTGCTTGCCGAACCGTACTAAATCTGTGCGAAATAATAATACTGGTCTTGCCCTCTGTTAGACCTATAAATCGCTCAAATACTTCGCTTTCTGCTCTGGCATCTAAGGCTGATGTTGGTTCATCTAAAATCATCACTTCAGCATTTTTCATGTAGGCTCTTGCCAAAGCTACTTTTTGCCATTGCCCACCAGATAATTCTTGTCCGTTAGCAAAACGTTTTCCCAATTGTTGATTGTAGCCATGTTTTAATTCGGAGACAACCTCGTTGGCTAAACTTAATTCAGCGGCATTTTCAATTTTATTTTGGTTGTCTAGTTCATTAATATTTCCAATAGCTATATTTTCTTTCACGGTAAATTCATATCTAAAGAAATCCTGAAAAATAACTCCGAAATATTCTTGATATTCCGCCATATTAAAACGGTTAATATTAATGCCATCTAATAGTATTTCGCCAGAAGTGGGCTCATAAAAACGTAAGAGCAATTTTATTAAAGTGGTTTTTCCGGCTCCATTTTGCCCTACGAATGCTAGTTTTTCACCTGCCTTAAGATTAAATGTAATGCCTTTTAAAATTTCTAGTTCAGAATTTGGATAGGCAAAACGAACGTCTTTAATCTCAAAACCTTTAGTGATTTTCTTCGGTAGCGGAATGTCTTCTTTTACTTTTGAAACAATGGAAATATCTATAAAATCGAAATAATCCTTTAGGTATAAAGCACTTTCAGAAATACGTGTGAACTTTGAAAAGAAATCTTGAAGGTTTCGCATTAAGCGGTTAAACGAACCTGATAAAAAAGTTAATTCACCAAGAGTAATCGATCCAGAAAGCACGCGATAAATAATAAACACATAAGCGCCATAATAACTCATGGAGCCTAAAACATTAAATAAAAATCCTAATGCAGAACGCTTTATAGCTAATTTTTTATTGAGTTGATAATATTCTTCGGATAGATTTTTAAAACGATTTACCACAAAATCTGTTAAACCAAAAAGCTTAATTTCTTTTGCTGTTTTATCGTTTGCTCCTATAAATCTTAAATAATCTAACTCGCGTCGTTCTGAAGTCCAGCTTCTTGCTAAAGAATATTGTTGCTGACTAAAGCGAACTTCGTTTATAAATGAAGGAATAATACTTAGTACCAACAGAATAATTAAATAAGGCTCAAAGTAAATTAAACCAGCTACAAGTGTTGCAATAGAAATAGCGCTTTGTGCTTGTCCAAGAACATTAGACATTAAGCCAACACGACCATTGGTTTGTGTTCTGGCACGTTCTAGTTTATCATAAAACTCGGAATCTTCTAATAAACTAATATTAATCTGATTGGTTTTTTTAATGATAGTTATCGATGTAGTAATACTATATTCATCGCCAAGCAAACCATCGGTTAAAGAAATGGCTCTACTTATTAAATCAGAAAGAATAATTAAAGCAAACTCAACAGCAACATACGTCCAAAGTGAATTATAGTCAGGTACATCTAATGAAATTTGTAATATAATTTCATCTATAATTAGTTTCCCAATCCATAAAATGACAACAGGAAGTAAGGCACCAATGAGTCTACAGAATGCAGATAATATGAAAAGACTTTTGTTAACTCTCCAAATTTCTTTAAAAAATCTAGGGATATAAACTAAAGCATTAAATGATGATTTAATACTGGTTTTTTTATCGTCTTTTAAAGAGTTTGGACTGCGTCTTGGCATGTATTCCTTTTAATTAAAGCATCCCAAGCTCTAACTTAGCTTCTTCGCTCATAAGTTCTTGTGACCAAGGTGGATCGAAAGTAATCTCTACTTCAGCATCTTTAACTTCATTAATGGACTTCACTTTTTCTTCAACCTCTAAAGGTAAAGTTTCAGCTACCGGACAATTTGGTGTTGTTAATGTCATTAAGATTTTAACCTCAAAATCTTCGTTTACAAAAACGTCATAGATTAATCCTAGTTCGTAGATGTCAACTGGGATTTCTGGATCGTAAATAGTTTTTATAACTCTTAGGATTTTTTCTCCTAATGCTGCTGTATCTATAGTTGGTTTGCTCATGTCTTTGAATTTGTGCGTTTATAATTTTAATTGTTCTGGGTTAGTTTTTAACTTTTAAACAAAAAAGATAAACTAGTTTAATTGTGTTTGGTATGCAATAGCATACAATTTTAATTGTTTTATCATACTAACCAAGCCGTTTGCTCTAGTAGGTGATAAGTGTTCTTTTAGTCCGATTTTATCAATAAAATCGGTGTTAGCTTCAAGAATGTCTTTTGGATGCTGATTAGAAAATACTCTAATTAATATCGCTATAATACCTTTAGTTATAATGGCATCGCTATCTGCAGTAAAGTTCACTTTGTCATCTTCCATATTGGCGTGAACCCAAACTTTACTCTGGCAACCTTTTATAATATTATCTTCAGTCTTATATTTTTCGTCTATTATTGGTAAGTCCTTACCTAAATCTATCATGTATTGGTAGCGTTCCTCCCAATCTTCAAACATAGCGAACTCATCAATAATTTCGTTTTGTACGTCTTCAATAGTCATAGTCTCATCCTTTTGTGCAAAATTACAAAATCGCTACTGTTTTACGGTGTTTTCTTTAATGGATAACACTTTATTAACTAAAGCTTCAATGGCTTTTGGAGGATTGCCATGGTCAAATGTCGGAGTCATATATTCAATATCACCTATTTGTAACGCTAAAGTGGCGTGTGCAGCTCCATCATGCTGGTGATTTTGAGAAGGTGGTGTTAGTTTTAATAGGCCTTCTAAATCTGTAGCATCTATTAAACTTTTAAGTTCATTCCACTGAGTAGCGTCAATGTTATAATTTTTAATGTTTTGAAGACTTCGATCTTCGGAAATAGCGATTTTATTTTTCGAAATAAGAATGAAATTAAAAAAACCTCTTGTTGAAGTTTGATATTTAACAGCCGTTATATAATTATCGTTAATCTCATCACTTTTTTTAGTTGTCTGAGCAGTACGGGTCGCTGTAATTAAAATCTTATCGTTTGCTAGAAGTGAAATCCCACCATTAGCATCTACGGAAAACGAATCTACTAAACTCAAAGATTTTAAAAAATACGCTTCAATGGCCATAATGTTTTTAGAACATAATTTTTTAGTCGCTCCAATATCTCCAAATGTAATAGTATTATTTTCTGTTGAATAATTCCCGAAGAAACTATTGCAGCCGGCTGTTCCATTGACTTTATTTGAAGTTTCATCAAAAGTTATTTCGAGTTTGTTTAAAGTAATATCATTACCTTCTAATTGCGTTATATAATACGTTCCTGAAAGATGTTCTTGCATGGTTTTGCTGTTTTCAACAACGTCTGTATTCGATTTACATGAGCTTACAGTGATTAAAAGCGCGACTAAACTGAGTATAAATTTCATCATTTATAGTTTTTAAATAGGTAAATACACTTTTAATGCCAAAGTCTACGAGAGCATCATAATTGCTTTCTTTAAAGCCGTAATAAAAGCATCAATTTCTTCTTTTGTATTATAAAACATAAAAGACGCTCTAATGGTTCCTGGAATCTTGTAAAAGTCCATAATAGGTTGTGCGCAATGATGACCTGTTCGTACAGCGATGCCCATTTTGTCTAGTATAGTCCCAATATCATACGGGTGAATAGATCCAACGTTAAATGAAATAACAGAGGTTTTCTCTTTTGCTGTGCCGTAAATTTTTAAACCTTCAATTTTTTGTAATTCTGCTGTCCCGTACTCTAACAATTCATTTTCGTATTCAGCGATATTTTCAAAACCAATAGCATTCATATAGTCTAAAGCCGCTCCGAAGGCAATGCCTCCGCAGATGTTTGGTGTACCAGCTTCAAATTTATGTGGTAGGCCAGCATAAGTCGTTTTTTCAAACGACACTTCTGCAATCATTTCTCCTCCTCCTTGGTAAGGTGGTAATTTGTTGAGCCATTCTTCCTTTCCATAAAGCATTCCAACACCTGTTGGTCCACAAATTTTGTGGGCAGAACATACGTAGAAATCAACATCTAATGCTTGCACGTCTGGTTTTAGGTGCGGGCAAGATTGTGCGCCATCAACTAAAACTGCTGCACCAACAGCATGTGCTTTTTCTATAATATATTCAATTGGGTTTATGGTGCCTAAAGCATTTGAAATATGATTTACAAAAACCAGTTTTGTGTTTTTATTTAAAAGTGCCTCGTATTCTGAAAGGATTAATTCTCCATTTTCATTCATAGGAATGACTTTCAAACTAGCTCCTGTACGTTCACAAAGCATTTGCCATGGCACAATATTGCTATGGTGTTCCAAAGCAGAAACAATAATTTCATCACCTTTTTTTAAGAGTGAAGAAAAACCATTAGCAACTAAGTTAATGCTATGTGTGGTGCCAGAAGTGAAAATTATTTCATGACTGTTCTTGGCATTAAAATGCTTCTGGATTTTTAGACGTGCTTGCTCATAGGCATCGGTTGCTTCTTGGCTCAAGCTATGTACACCTCGGTGAATATTAGCATTGTAATTACTATAATAATCTACGATAACATCAATCACTTGCTGAGGTGTTTGTGATGTTGCAGCATTATCGAAATATATGAGTTGTTTTCCGTTAACCTTACGGTTAAGGATAGGGAAGTCTTTTCTTATTTTTTGTACGTCTAACATGTGTTTCTTTTAAAGCTGAAACCTCAAAGGTTTTAAAAATCTTTGAGGTTTTTTATATTAAAATTTCAAGTATAATTGGCCTAGTTAGATAATGAAACTCACTAGAAATATATATTTATACTTTATAAATCAAACCCAATATTTACACCCAACTTATTCGCAATAATCTTTGTAATTCTATTCTTAATTTCTGGAATTTTCACAGAATCTAAAACGTTATTACTAAAGGCAAACATTAATAAAGCGCGTGCTTCTTTTTCAGGAATTCCTCTAGAACGCAAATAAAACATTGCACTTTCATCTAGCTGACCAATGGTACAACCATGAGAACATTTTACATCGTCTGCAAAAATTTCAAGTTGAGGTTTGGTATTTATGCTGGCTTTATCGCTAATTAAAATGTTATTATTTGCCTGAAATGCGTTGGTTTTCTGTGCTAATTTTTCAACGACAACTTTACCATTAAAAACACCTGTAGAGCTATCGTCAAAGATACCTTTGTAATCTTGGTGGCTCTCACAATTTGGTTCAATATGGTGTACTAACGTGTTGTGATCTACGTGTTGTTTATCTCCTATAATGGTAATACCTTTCATGGTAGAATCTATACGCTCTCCGTTTTGGTAAAACTCAAGGTTGTTTCTAATTAATTTTCCACCGAAAGAAAAGGTGTGCACTTTGGCTAAACTTTCCTGCTTCTGATTGATAAAAGTGTTGTCAATTAATGACGCACTTTGTCTATCATTCTGAATTTTATAATAATCAACAATCGCACGTTTATTCGCGAAAATTTCTGTCACACTATTCGTTAAAACAGGGTTATCCGTTAAACTCTGATGACGCTCAATAATCTGAACATGCGAATTTTCATTCACTACAATCAAGTTACGCGGTTGCAACATTACGGCAGCTTCGTTTCCTGTTGAAAAATGAATGATTTGAATCGGTTTTTCAACCACTTTATTCTTAGGGATATTGATGTACGCACCTTCCATTGAAAATGCTGTATTCAAAGAAGATAAGCCATCTTTTTTCGCAATTTTATTGAAATAATTATCAATAATTACTTTGTATTTAGGTTTGGTTAAAGCCGCAGACATTAAACAAACATCTAAACCATCATGCGTGGTTTGTGACAAGTGAGAGGCGTATTTTCCATCGATAAAGATGATTTTATACGCATCAATTTCATGAATAAAATATTTTTTTACGTCTTTAAATTCTATGTCATTGTCATGCTTAGGAAAAACACTATAATCGTGTTTTAAAATAGAATTCAATGATGTATATTTCCAATCTTCTTGACGCTTAGAAGGAAATCCTTCAGCTTCAAAAGTCTTTATAGCTTCAGTACGAATATCATGTACTGACGAGTGCACATCAACTGTGTCCTCAAATGCCATAAATGACGATACTAATTTTTCTTTTAAACTCATGTTTTTAAGTCTTCAGTAATAAGTCCTTCAGTCTTCAGTTGGCTTAATGGCAAACTATAATTCGAAGAATTAATACTTGATTTAATGTTTTTGCTACAAATAGTCACATCTGAGTAAGTTGCTGCTTACTGAAGACTGACCACTGCCTACTAATTATGCGTTAACCTCTTCTTTAATCCAATCATAACCTTTAGCTTCCAACTCGTGTGCTAATTCTTTTCCTCCTGATTTTACAATTTTACCGTTGAGTAATACATGTACAAAATCTGGAACGATATAATCTAATAAACGTTGGTAATGCGTAATAACAATTACAGCGTTGTCTTTAGACTTTAATTTATTTACTCCATTGGCAACAATACGCAATGCATCAATATCTAAACCAGAATCCGTTTCATCTAAGATGGCTAATTTTGGTTCTAACATTGCCATTTGAAAGATTTCGTTTCTTTTTTTCTCACCACCAGAAAACCCTTGGTTTAATGAACGTGATAAAAATTTACGATCAATTTCTAAAAGTTCAGATTTTTCTCTGATCATTTTCAGCATATCTTTTGCTGGCATATCGTCTAAACCTTTAGCTTTACGAGTTTCGTTAATGGCCGTTTTTATAAAGTTAGTAACACTAACTCCTGGTATTTCAATTGGGTATTGAAAAGATAAAAACACACCTTTATGTGCACGCTCTTCAGCGGCTAATTCTTCGATGTCTTCGCCTTCTAAAAATATATTCCCTTCTGTAATTTCGTATTCTTCTTTACCAGCAATTACTGAGGCTAGTGTACTTTTACCTGAGCCGTTTGGACCCATTATAGCATGAACTTCTCCTGCTTTAACTTCGAGATTAATACCTTTTAAAATGGCTTTATCTTCTATACTTGCGTGTAAATTATTGATCTTTAACATAGTCTTAATTTGCTAATTTTATAACATCTTCTTTATTTGGGTCTGGCGCTTCCACTTTAAGGATTTCTTTGATTTCTACTCTATATTGCCAGCCTTCTTCGTCTTTGTTTTTTTCGAATTTTCTAACTCTTATGGTTACAGGAACCATATCAGTATCTTCTTTTTTAAATGCTTTTGTTTGCGCATCTAACTTGTGCATATTCTTATCAATTACAACACCATAAATTTCTGTTGATGTTTGTAAAACTGCCGCATCTGCGAAATACACAAAGTCTCCTTTTAGAGTTATAAATCCATCATTTTGATCGAAGGATTTTGCACGATTTTCTTCAAGGTTAACGTCTTGTTTTGCTTCGTTTTTACAAGAAATAAATAGTGCAAGGCACATTAGTATTACGAATGAGTTTCTTAACATTAGTCTAAATATTTTGGATATTTTGGTAATCGGTTAAAATCGTCGGCACTATGCTGAATATAAACATCGGCATTAGTTTCTTTTGCGAAAGCCTCAAAAAGGTCCATACTTTTTAGGGTGGCATCTACATCGTAGTTAAAACTTGGAACCCCTTTATTATCTCTATTTTCTTGAAAATGATATAAATCACCTGCTAATAATATATTGCCAGCGTTTTCTAATTTTAAGAATAACGCCTGATGTCCAGGTGTATGCCCAGGCATGGATTTAATTATAACCGTTCCATCACCAAAAACATCATATTCTCCATTAAGTTTTTTAACATTAGTTAAAGCGGCAATTGCAGCATAGTTATCACCTTGTTTTTGTTCTTCGCTAGTAATGAAATCGTATTCTGCGGTTTGGACTAACCAAGTAGCATCCGCAAATTTGGAAGCCGAACCAGAATGGTCAAAATGTGTGTGCGATAAGGCAATAAAATCAAAATCCTCTGGTGTTAAATTCAACGCTTTAAGTTGAGAGACTACAGAATCCTTACGAGAGACTGTAAATGCTCCATCTGGAGTTGTAAATGGATCTTGACCAACCAAACCTTCAGCTAAACCAGCATCCCAAAGCATTCGACCTTTTGGATGTTCAATAATATAAAAAGCATCAGCAAAAGTTTTTGATTGTCCTTGGTAGGTTGTGTCTTGAGAAAAAATCTCTAGCATGTTCACTTGTACTGTTCCTCCGTCTAGTGCATATAATTTTACACCTTCCTTTTGAGTTGCTTCAGCTTCTGCTTTGGCATCATTATAACCGTCTTTAACTCCGTCTTTGAAGTCTTTACACGATACAAATGCTAAAGCTAAGGTTAATATGAATAGTGTTTTTTTCATGCTTGAG
The DNA here is from genome assembly GCF_000427335.1 of Winogradskyella psychrotolerans RS-3. Taxonomy (GTDB): domain Bacteria; phylum Bacteroidota; class Bacteroidia; order Flavobacteriales; family Flavobacteriaceae; genus Winogradskyella; species Winogradskyella psychrotolerans. Next base: position 179,273 of record NZ_ATMR01000124.1, read on the forward strand.
AGCTATTTTTAGATGTTATCCTACAGAACCTTCTAAGCTAATTTCTAATAATTTTTGAGCTTCCACAGCAAATTCCATTGGTAATTTATTTAGGACTTCTTTACTAAAACCATTTACAATTAGTGCAATTGCTTTTTCGGTATCAATACCTCTTTGGTTACAATAGAAAATTTGATCTTCACCAATCTTACTTGTCGTAGCTTCATGCTCAATCATCGCAGTTTTGTTTTTAGCTTCTATATAAGGGAAGGTATGTGCACCACATTCATTTCCCATTAATAAACTATCACATTGCGAAAAGTTACGCGCATTATCTGCACGTGCACCAATCTGAACCAATCCACGATACGAATTTTGTGATTTACCAGCTGAAATACCCTTAGATATAATCGTTGATTTTGTGTTTTTACCTAAGTGAATCATTTTAGTACCAGTATCTGCTTGCTGATAATTATTAGTCACCGCAATAGAATAAAATTCGCCTACTGAATTATCACCTTTTAAGATACATGAAGGGTATTTCCAAGTTACGGCAGAACCGGTTTCAACTTGTGTCCATGAGATTTTTGCATTTTTCTCACAAAGCCCTCTTTTAGTAACAAAATTGTAAACACCACCTTTTCCTTCTGCATTTCCTGGATACCAGTTTTGTACAGTAGAATATTTTATTTCGGCATCATCCATTGCAATTAATTCTACAACGGCTGCGTGTAATTGGTTTTCATCACGACTTGGCGCAGTACAACCTTCTAAATAAGAAACATAACTGCCTTCGTCAGCAATAAGAAGTGTTCTTTCAAATTGGCCTGTTCCACCTTGGTTTATTCTAAAATACGTTGATAATTCCATAGGACATCTAACACCTTTTGGAATATAACAGAAAGAACCATCACTAAATACTGCAGAATTTAAAGCGGCGTAAAAGTTATCTTTGGTTGGGACAATGCTACCAATATATTTTCTTACAAGTTCCGGGTGCTCTTTTATGGCTTCAGAGATACTCATAAAAATGATACCTTTTTCAGATAAAGTCTTTTTGAATGTTGTGGCAACAGAAACGGAATCAACAACGATGTCCATCGCAACATTATTCATTTTCTTTTGCTCATCTACTGAGATTCCTAACTTTTTATACATAGCTAAAAGATCAGGATCTACATCGTCTAAGGTTTTGTTCGGGTCAACAGAAACTGGTGCAGAATAATAAGCAATAGCCTGAAAGTCTGGTTTTTTGTAACGCACGTTTGCCCATTCAGGCTCAGCCATTTCTTTCCAAATTTTAAAAGCGTCTAATCGCCATTCTGTCATCCATTCGGGCTCTTCTTTTTTCATTGAAATAGCGCGAACGATGTCTTCATTTAAACCAATTGGAAATGTTTCAGATTCTATATCTGTGAAAAAACCGTATTCGTATTCTTTGGTTTTTAATTCTTCTCTAAGATCGTCTTCTGTATATTTTGACATGTGTGTTTTAATTTTTTATAGTGAAAAAGATTCACCGCAACCGCAAGTTCGGTTGGCATTTGGGTTGTTAAAAACGAAACCTGTTCCGTTTAAGCCTCCAGAATATTCTAGTGTAGTACCAATGAGGTAGAGAAAGCTCTTTTTGTCAACAATGATTTTAATATCATTGACTTCAAATACTTTATCGTCTTCAGCAGCTTGTTCTTTGTCAAATTTTAAATCATATGACAAACCAGAACAGCCTCCGCTCTTAACACCAACTCTAACATAGTCTGTGCTTGGGTCATAACCATCATCGGTCATAAGTTCTATGACTTTCTTTTTTGCGTGATCAGATACTTTAATCATATCGTTTAACTAGATTAGTTCTAAATAGAATGCAAATATACGATATAACAAGGGTTTTACCATAGGTACTAACATTATATTAGCATATGGTTTGATAGGGTTTGGCTATTCAAGGTAAACCGAGAAGAATGTATAATTATACAGCTACTTTTGTTTTAGGTATACGTCTAGTAAGACGATATAATTCCTGTAATGTATCTGCGATTTGAGTGTTAGAAACTGTGATAGTTTCAAAATTTCCATGACGATCTGTAACCACAACTGTATCGCAATGCGAACAGGTCATTTCAATGGTGTGATCGATATTAGTTTTGGATCTTTGATAGTTATGGCCAAAAATAGCACATGGTAATGCTTTAGTAGAGTTAGGTTTCATTTTTATTGACTTAGGGTAGAGCAATTTAGTAAACCATATCTAAATCATGTCAAAATGCCTACTTTTTCGATGAAATGCATATGGATTTGATATTTTTATAATAAAACATACCTTTTAACGGGTATTTTTAAAAAAGAAATGGTATAAATAATTGCATCAGAAAACCCAAGAACATGTAGAGAAATATCATGATTTTTTTGGTTTTCAGTTTTTGATTTATATTAAATTAGTAATAAATAATTCTATTCATGCAACCTATTCAAAAAAAGCACAATATTTTTGCAGTATGATAGAAGATAAAAACCCACAGCGTACTCCATTGAGTGAATTAGGAGAATTTAAATTGATTGAGCACTTAACGGATCATTTTAAAGTCACCCAAAAATCAACTGTTAAAGGTATTGGTGATGATGCAGCGGTACTTAGCTTTGGTAAAAAGCAAGTGGTTGTTTCTACGGATTTGTTGGTAGAAGGTGTGCATTTCGATTTGAGTTATGCTCCTTTAAAACATTTAGGTTATAAAGCTATTGTTGTTAATTTATCGGATATCTATGCAATGAATGCTGTGGCTACACAAGTAACAGTATCTATAGCGGTTTCTAATCGTTTTCCTTTAGAAGCACTTGAAGAATTATATGCTGGTATTACAGCCGCTTCTAAATTTTATAATGTTGATGTGGTGGGAGGAGATACAACGTCTTCTACTTCTGGTTTAATTATTTCTGTAACTGCGATTGGAGAAGTTGAAAAAGGAAAAGAAGTATTAAGATCTGGTGCAAAGCCAAATGACTTATTAGTGATTACTGGTGACATTGGTGGAGCTTTTATGGGATTGCAAGTTTTAGAACGCGAAAAAGAAGTGTTTAAGGTGAACCCAAATAATCAACCTGATTTATCAATGTATACCTACATTATAGAACGTCAGTTAAAACCTGAAGCTCGAAAAGATATTGTAGAATTATTAAAGGAATTAGATGTAAAACCTACAAGTATGATAGATGTTAGTGACGGAATTTCTTCTGAAATTATTCATTTATGTAAACAAAGTAAGGTTGGTGTAGATCTTTATGAGGAGAAAATACCATTAGATCCTCAAGTGATTTCAACCTGTGAGGAATTTAATTTAGATAGCACCACAATTGCTTTAAATGGTGGTGAGGATTATGAATTGTTAATGACAATTTCTCAAGAAGATTTCCCGAAAATAAAAGGCAATCCAAACCTAACAGTTATTGGTTATATGACTGAAGAAGACAGAGGTATGCACTTAGTTACAAGAGCTGATGAAAAAATTCAGATTATAGCTAAAGGTTGGAATGCGCTTACAGATCAAGCATAAAAAGTTTTTGTCCTTTTTCTAAGCGCTTAGTGTGTACACGATTTAGCACACGATTAATTTCTTTGAATTTTGGTGTTAAGGGAATAAATTTTCCGTCGCCATCAATGGTCATTTCTGTTTTACAATTTTTACACTTATATTCTTTAACATGATAAGTAACATTTTTGGACACTTTATAGTCGTGACCAAATAATGAGCAATAAATGTTTTTCATTAACTAGTTTTCTTAGAGATATTATCACTTTTTATAGGGATTTAAATATAAGAAAATTAGTTACTTATAAGTTGTTAACAATTAACAAATCGATGAAGTGAGTGTTTTTCGCTTCAAACGCATCGATTTATTGTTGTAAATGCGTTCTAATGCCGAATTAATCTCTTGATATTTAGCTGTTAATTCAGTGAGTCTTCCGTTGCTGTTTGTTGTCAATTGTTTTTTGCAACATTTGCAAGTGTACTCCTTAACGTGGTTGGTGACTTTTTTGGTAATGTGATAATTATGTCCAAATAAATCACAGTAGAATTTGCTAGGTGTCATAATAGGTTGGTTTACAAATTATTTTTAATCTCTATGGTAAACTTAGAAAATAAAATAAAATAAAACGTTTAAAGGGGTGAATTTTCGATAAAGAGTAAAATATTGTCAGATAATTCTGATTTATTTTCGATATAACTCATATGGCCTTCTGAAAATTCTATAAAATCAATGTCTGTAGTTTTAATTTTTTCTAGGATTTGATCCGTATCTATTAAGCTATCCTTTTTGCCAGCAATAATTATTTTTTTACATTTTAAGTTTTTCAACACTTCAAAACGATCGGGTCTAAGCTTCATGCCTTCTTGCGCAGCAATGTAGCCTTGAAGTGGTGTTTCTAATGCTAACTGAAGTGCTTTTTCGTAGGCAGCTTCATATTTAACTTTGCTTTCAGGAGCAAATAAATTAGCGAAAGACATTTGAACTAACACCTCATAATTTTGCTGTGCCATTTCAGAAGCACGCGTTCTTATACGTTTCCGAGTATTATCATCGGTTTCATAGGTAGAGTTCATTAAGCATAGTCCCTTAAATAATTCTGGTTTCTTTTCTGCTAAAGCCAAGGCCACGTAACCTCCCATGGAATGACCAACAACATGTGTATTCTCAATATTTAAATGTTCTAAAACCGCCAAAACGGCTTCTGCCATAGCTTCCATGGTGTGCACATAGCCAATACAATCTGTTTTGCCATGCCCCAATAAATCAATACAAATAACATTATTAGTTGTAGAAAACTCAGTGACTAAATCTTGCCACATTTCAACACTTTCAAGAAATCCGTGAAGTAAGACGATCGAATCTCCCTTGCCTTCAGTTGTATAATGAATGCGACTATTTTTGTAATTTAAAATCATATTTGCAAATATAGATTTTGAAAGTATTACAGCTCCTTAATGATTATAACATTTTAGTATCTTTGAGATCTTTCAAACTAAATTAAAAATTTAATGGTTTTAAAACGCTTTTTTACAATACTCCTATTGAATTCAGTTTTCTTGCTAAGCGCTCAAATTGGAGAACAACAGCTCGATAATTTAATAAAAGAAACCTTAACGACTTTTGATGTGCCTGGTATTTCTGTCGGTATTTATAAAGATGGAAACGTAGTGTATGCTAAAGGTCATGGTGTGCGTTCGCTAACCAATAAAAAAGACATGAACGATGAGACTTTAGTTGGTGTTGCATCTAATAGTAAAGGATTTACGTGTTTTGCATTGGCGATGATGGTTGATGCTGGTCAATTGAATTGGGATGATAAAGTGCGTAAACATATTCCGGAATTTCAATTACACGATGCTTGGGTAACTGAAGAATTTACGGTTAGAGATTTGGTAACACATCGCAGTGGATTAGGATTGGGAGCAGGAGATTTAATGTTTTTTCCTGAAGGAAGTGATTTTACAGTGAACGACATTATTAATAATGTAAAATATTTAGAACCTGAAAGTTCATTTAGAAGCAAATTTGCGTATAATAACAATATGTTCATCATAGCAGGTGAAGTTTTAAAACGGGTGAGTGGTTTGTCTTGGGAAGACTTTATTGAAACCAAGATTATGAAACCAGTTGGAATGACAAATAGTAAAGCATCTTATAATCGTGTTTCAGATAAATCGAATATTATTGATGCGCATACTATGGCTGAAGGTAAGGTAATTCAGATTCCACATGATTGGAGTGAAACTGCTAATCCTGCAGGAGGAATTGTAAGTAATGTTCCAGATATGTTAACCTGGGCTCAATTTTTAATGAATGATGCTGTTTCCGAAAACGGTGAGCGTTTATTAAGTACTAAACAATTTCATGAACTTTGGCAATTACAAACTCCTTTAAATGTATCTCCTAATGATTCCTATAATTCTAATTTTAAAGGTTATGGGTTAGGTTGGTTTGTTGCTGATGTTAAAGAAGGTCATAAGCAAGTCTATCATACAGGAGGGTTATTGGGAACCGTAACACAGTTTACTATGATCCCGGATTTAGATTTAGGCATTGTGGTATTAACGAATCAAATGAATGGTTCCGCTTTTAATACCATCACAAATACAATTAAAGATGCTTATCTCGGTTATGAAAATCGAAATTGGTTGGAGAAATACGGGAAATCTAATGCCGATAATATTATCTATAACGACAGTATAAAAGCTGCAGTGTATTCAAAAGTTGAAAAGGCAAAAACGCTTAAATCAATACCGAAACCAGAACAAATTATCGGGACTTATACAGACGATTGGTTTGGTGATGTGATGATTTCTCACGATGCAAAAAAAGGATACACTATAAAGAGTAAGCGTTCATCAAGATTGTTCGGTGAGTTGTTGCCGTTAAATGCAACTACCTTTGTGGCGAAATGGAACGATAGAAGTTATGATGCAGATGTTTACGTGAAATTCACCTTTAATGAAAAAGGAGAAGCGGTTTCAGCGACCATGAACTATATTGCGCCAATTACTGATTTTAGTTTCGATTTTGGTGATTTGGAACTTAAGAAAACGAACTAAGTGGATATAAAACGCAAAGAACTTTTAATTACTAGTTTTGCATTGTTCTCATTATTTTTTGGAGCAGGTAATTTACTGTTACCACCTTTATTGGGGTATAATTCTGGTGACGATTGGATTTGGGTAACTATTGGTTTTATGATTACCGCTGTGGTAATTCCTATCCTTGGAATTTTTGCACACGCCAGACTTCAAGGGACGTTATTCGATTTTGGTAAAAAAGTATCTCCAACCTTTAGTTTAATTTATTGTATTTTAATCTATATTATTGCGGTGGCTATTCCGTCTCCAAGAACAGCTGCGGCAACGCATGAAATTGCAATCTTTCCAGCTTTTGGAACCTCTCCTTTATTAACGAGCTCTATTTATTTTTTACTTGTGTTAGTTTTTGTGCTTAACCGTTCAAAAATATTAAGTCTTATCGGAAAATTTTTAACGCCGTTTATTGTTATCATGCTTTTGGCGGTCATTAGTATTGGTTTATTTTCTTCTGAATTTAGTACAGGGATTTCTCAATTTGAAACGCCTATTGCTACAGGAATTCTAGAAGGCTATCAAACTTTTGATGCTATTGGAGCAGTGGTTGTTGGAGCAGTAATCATTATTTCCTTGAATTTTAAAAACATGGCTGTTGAGGCGTACAGTTCTAAGCGCACCTTAATTCGTAAATCAGGTTTTATAGCAGGTTTGGGTTTATTTGTTATTTATGCAGGTTTAATTTCTGTGGGAGCTTATTATAGTTCTGAAATTAATATTAATGCAGATTTAAGTAGTGATATGCAACGTGCCAATTTATTACGACATATCAGTATTTCAGCTTTAGGTGAATTTGGAAATACCGTTTTAAGTATTCTAATTTCATTAGCTTGTTTTACAACTGCCATTGGTATTGTGGCTGGTACGGCAGATTATTTTAAAGGCTTATTAGGTGACTCACAAACGGTTTATATTGTTACAGCTATTTTAGCAAGTGTTCTCGGAATTTCTATGGGTCAATTGGATTTTAATTCTATTATAGTTGTTGCGATTCCGGTATTATTATTTATCTATCCTATTACGATTGTGCTTATTTTATTAAATGTATTGCCAGAAAAAATAGCAACACCTTTGATATTTAGAACGGTCGTTCTTGTGACCTTTTTGTTTAGTATTCCAGATGTGATTGGTTTTGTTAGTCCATCTGAAGGCTTAAAAATAGTAACCGATTATATTCCATTTTCTAGCCAAAGTTTAGGTTGGGTTTTGCCTGCTTTTTTAGTCTTCGTGATTTCGTCTTTTATTCAACAGAAAATGAAAAAGAGATAATGAAATACATGGGGAGCAAGGCGCGTTTTGCTAAAGATTTACTGCCAATTATTCTGAAGGATAGAAGAGAAAACCAACCTTATCTTGAGCCATTTGCAGGTGGTATGAATATGATTGATAAGATTGATGGAATTAGAATTGCCAACGATCAGCACCAAGAACTAATGGCCATGTGGGAAGCTTTAGTCAATGAAAATTGGGATCCACCACAATTAGTATCTGAAAAAGATTATAAGCATATCAAATATAACCAAGAGCAATACCCAAAACATGTCGTGGGTTATGTTGGGTTTAATTCTTTTGGTGGAAAATGGTTTGCGGGTTATAGACGCGATAAAGAAGGTAAACGCGATTATTGGGGAGAACACTATCGTAATATTACTAAGCAAGTCCCAAATTTGAAAGGTGTTATTTTATCTTGTAAATCGTATACTGAATTAGAGATTCCAAAAAAAAGCATTATCTATTGCGACCCACCTTATCAATCTACGACGAAGTATCGGGATAGCTTTAATCATGAGAAATTCTGGGAATGGTGCAGACAACAAAGCAAAGCGGGTCACCAAGTATTTGTTAGTGAATATAATGCGCCAGAAGATTTTAAATGTGTTTGGGAAAAACCTGCAAAAACAACATTTTCTTGGCATGTTGAAAACTTAGCTCCTAAAGTTGCTCTGGAACGATTGTTTGTATTTGAAGGCTAAATCGTTGTGGGAATTTGACTTTTTATAATGCAGCAAAGTCAATCATTAATGTGTTGTTTCGATTCTCTTAAATTTCTTTTTTGAAGCGTTTAAAAAGCGTAATGGTCTTTTTAGTGTTAATAAAATACACACCGGTGAGTAAAACAGCCGCGGCAATTATAGATTGTGCCGAAAAGGTTTCATCTAAAAAATACCATCCTAAAATTAAAGCTACGATTGGATTTACGTACGTAGAGGTGGCTACTTTTTCTGGAGATACCTTACTTAATAAATAGTTAAACGCTGTAAAAGCAACGATGCTTCCAAAAATGATGAGCATTCCCATGGAGTTTATGATTTCAGTATTCCAGCTCGAAAAAGGGAGTCGTTCTTCGCCAGCAATAAGGCTGCCAATTAATAACATAGCACCTCCAAATAACATTTGGTAGCCAGTATTCACAAAAAAGTTTGAAGGTAAGTCGGCTTTCGATACAAAGAGACTACAATAGGCCCAGCTTAGCATGCATATAAAAATCATAATCATTCCGGTAACCATACCTTCTTGTCCAATCATTTCACGTTGACTGACTAACAAATAAATACCGATACAACCAATAACAACACCTAATATGGACATAGGCTGTATTTTTTTGCCTTCTAAAATTCGCAATAAAATTAATACAACCAAGGGTTGCGCCGAAATTTCTAAAGCAGCAAAACCGCTATCAACAGACTTTAAGGCCCAAACGACTAAACCATTTCCGATTGTTAAAAACAAAAAACCAGCAATTGCTGTATTTCGTAGTTGTCGCTTTGTGATTTTCAAAGGAATTTTTAAAAATTTGGCAATAGTAAAAATCAAGATACTTGCTGTAATAAATCGAATAGAAGCTGCGTATAAAGGTGCTAATTGACTAACTAAAATTTTGTTCAATAAATATGTGGAGCCCCAAATAACATAAATCGAAAAAAATGCTAGTAGTATATAAAGACGTTCTTTAGTCAATTTCATGTCCTATAATTTAGAGATTAGCGGTAATCAAAAAAACTTGCAAGCTACATAATGAACTTACAAGTTTTTTAATATTTAAGGATATTTTAAAATTAAGAATTCATGATATCCTCAATCTCTTCAACTTCAATAGGAATATTGCGCATCAAATTAAACGGTTCTCCTGAATTTTGTATGACCACATCATCTTCTAAGCGAATACCAAAACCTTCAGCAGGAATATAAATTCCAGGTTCAACAGTAAAAACCATATTAGCTTTCATTGGCTCAGTTAAAATTCCATAATCATGAGTATCTAATCCCATATGGTGTGACGTTCCGTGCATAAAGTATTTTTTATAAGCTGGCCAATCTGGGTTTTCATTTTGTACATCTGCTTTGTCTAATAAGCCTAAGCCTAAAAGTTCTGACGTCATTAGTTTTCCAACTTCAACATGGTATTGTTCCCATAATGTACCAGGAACAAGCATTTTAGTAGCGTCATTTTTAACGCGATTTACAGCGTTATAAACATCCTTTTGTCGGTCATTGAATTTTCCAGAAACCGGAATTGTACGTGTCATATCACTAGCGTAATTAGCGTATTCTGCACCAGCATCAATTAAAATTAAATCACCAGCTTTACAAGGTTGGTTGTTTTCAATATAATGTAAGACGTTGGCGTTGTTACCAGAACCAATAATTGGAGTGTATGAAAATCCTTTAGAACGGTTGTTAAGGAACTCGTGCATAAACTCTGCTTCCAAGTTGTATTCATAAACACCAGGCTTCGTAAACTTTAAAACGCGTCTAAATCCTTTTTCTGTAATATTACAGGCTTGTTGAATTAAATCTAATTCTATTTGATCTTTTACAGAACGTAAACGTTGTAAAATAGGATTGCTCTTAGCAACACTATGCGCAGGATATTTGTCTTTTAACCATTTTGTAAAACGGTCTTCGCGTGTTTCTGTTTCTACATTGGCTCTGTAATGTTCGTTGGTGTTAATGTAGACGGTGTCGCATTGTGTCATTAATTCAAATAGCACCTTTTCCATGTCTTTTAACCAATACACGGTTTTGATTCCAGAGGTTCCAAAGGCTTTTTCTTTGGTGAGTTTTTCGCCTTCCCAAACAGCAATATGTTCGTTAGTTTCTTTTAAGAATAAAATTTCACGATGTTTTTCTTTAGGACAACCTGGAAATAAAACCAAAATACTTTCTTCTTGGTCCACTCCGCTTAAATAAAATATATCTCTGTGCTGTGCAAAAGGAAGCGTGCTATCTGCACTTATAGGATAAATATCATTAGAGTTAAAAACAGCTAAACTACTAGGTCTCATCTGAGCCATAAAGTTTTTACGGTTTTTTATAAATAGTTGATTATCTATTAAATCATATTTCATGAGAGTAAAATTTTAAATGTTATCACACTGAGTGCAGTCGAAATAAATTCTATGTATGCGTGTGAAATGTTGTGATTTCAGTTCAGTATCAAAAGTAGTGAAACTAATACTGCAAGCAAAAGTCCAAAGCTAGAATCTATTAAATATTAAGACACTTTTATGAAGTTTCATTCTGAAAAGCTTAATTTTATGTGGTTATATTTATTGCTTTTCAATGGTCACATGGCACATCCGTATAATCATTCCTTTAAGTATCAAAATTTAGTTATGAATGTCTCGTAGCATTAACAACCAACCACTATGTTTAAATTAAAATTCTTATCGTTTACTCTTTTTGTAAGCTCGTTTTTTGCCTTCGCTCAGCAACAGGCAACTTCTGCAGATATTACCACTAAAGCTTTGGTTCAAAAACAAAAAATGACAGAAACGTCATTGGTAAAAAATGTACCCTTTAAAAATATCGGACCTACAGTTATGAGTGGTAGAGTGGTAGATGTGGATGTGAATCCAGATACTCCCTCGGAATTTTATGTCGGTTATGCTTCTGGTGGCGTTTGGCATACGGTGAATAACGGCACAACTTTTACTCCAATTTTTGATAATGCTGCAACACAGAATATAGGAGATATTGCTGTAGATTGGCAAAGCAGAACTATTTGGGTTGGTACAGGTGAAAATAATAGTTCACGTTCTAGCTATTCAGGTATTGGAGTGTTGAAATCTAATGATAACGGCAAAAATTGGGAACATGTTGGTTTATCGGATTCCCACCATATTGGACGTATTCTTATTAATCCTAACAATCCGAATGAGGTGATTGTTGGGGCGACTGGTCACTTATATTCTTCCAATGAAGAACGCGGAATTTACAAAACAGTAGATGGTGGAAAAACATGGAAACAGACTTTGTTTGTTGATGCTATGAGCGGCATTATTGATGTGCAACATGCGCCAAATAATTTTGAAGTGCTTTTTGCAACATCTTGGACTAGAGATCGAAAAGCTTGGAATTTTACTGGAAATGGCAATAATTCTGCGATATTTAAAAGTGTAAATGGAGGTGATACTTGGGAAAAGGTTTCAACTAAAAATAGTGGTTTTCCAATAGGTGATGGAGTTGGTAGGATTGGTATAACCATGTTCGATGAACATACGATTTATGCGTTGCACGATAGTCAATTCCATAGACCAGAAGAAGCTAAAAGTAAAGATGTTTCAGGATTAACAAAAGAGGATTTCAAAACCATGAGTGTTGATGCGTTTATGAAACTTGAAGACAAAAAATTGAATGAATACCTCAAAACGAATGGATTTCATGAAAAACATCGTGCCTCTAACATCAAACAATTGGTAAGTAGTGGTTCTGTAAAACCTATAGATTTGGCACATTATTTAGAAGATGCTAATGCGATGTTGTTCGACACTCCCGTAGTTGGAGCAGAGGTTTATAAAAGTACCGATGGTGGTAAAACTTGGAAGAAAACGCATGAAGATTACATTGACGGTCTGTATTACAGTTATGGCTATTATTTTGGAGAAATTAGAGTAGATCCACAAGATAAAAATGGAATTTACATTTTAGGTGTGCCATTATTAAAGTCGAAAGATGCTGGCAAAACATTTACGTCTATTAGTCGCGAAAATGTACATGCAGATCACCAGGCTCTTTGGGTAAACCCTAAAATGAAAGGTCATCTAATTAATGGTAATGATGGTGGATTAAATATGAGTTATGATGATGGTGAAAGTTGGACAAAGTTAAACTCGGTAGCTGTTGGTCAGTTTTATGCTATAAATGTGGATAATGAAACACCATATAACATTTACGGAGGCTTGCAGGATAATGGTGTTTGGGTTGGTGCTAGTAATGCACGCGAAAATAAAGCTTGGCATCAAAGTGGTCACTATCCATGGGAAGAATTAATGGGGGGAGATGGTATGCAAATTCAGATTGATAGTCGTGATGCAAATATTGTTTATACAGGCTTTCAGTTCGGAAATTATTTCAGAATTAATCGTGAGACGAGTGAGCAAACATACATTCAGCCGAAACATACTTTAGGTGAAACTCCATACCGCTTTAACTGGCAAACACCCATATTATTATCGCCTCACAATCAGGATATTTTATATTTAGGAGGTAATAAATTGATGCGTTCTATGAATAAAGGTGATGATTTCGTAGCGATAAGTGGGGATTTAACCAATGGAGGCAAGAAAGGAAATGTCGCGTATGGAACTTTGTCTTCGATAATTGAAAGTCCATTTCAATTTGGATTAATTTACACAGGAAGTGATGATGGAGTGGTAAGTGTTACTAAAGATGCAGGTGGAAGTTGGGCAACAATTTCAAATACATTACCAAAAGATTTATGGGTAAGTCGTGTTATTGCGTCACAACACAAAAAAGAACGCATTTACGTGACTCTAAATGGGTATCGTTGGGATGATTTTAAAGTGTATGCCTACATGAGCGACGATTATGGTGAAACTTGGAAGGATATTGGAGCAACTATTCCTACGTCGCCAGTTAATGTGATAAAAGAGGATCCTTCAAACGAAAATCTATTGTATTTAGGAACGGATAATGGAGCTTATGTGTCTTTTGATATGGGAGAGTCTTGGGAAGTATTTTCAAAAGGCATTCCAAATGTGGCTATCCATGATATTGTAATTCAACCTGAAGCTAAAGATTTAATATTAGGTACACATGGACGTAGTCTTTATAAAGCTAATATTGAAGCGCTTCAAACTTTAAATACGAGCAACGTTACGACGTCGATTGCATTTATGGATTTGGAACCTGTAAGATATTCAGGACGTTGGGGAAGTTCTTGGAGTGCATGGTCTAATTCTTTTGAGCCAGAGGTAACTATTCAATTTTACAGTAATTCTTCAGGGAATAAAACTTTAAAAATTCTTTCTGAAAATGGAGCTGAATTAAATAGTATTTCTATTGATGTGACTAAGGGTTTTAACTACGTAGATTATAATTTAGAGCTAACAGATAAAGGAAAAAAGGCTTTAATGAAAGAAAACAAGGACATTCATTTTAAAGAAACAGGTAACAAAAAAGTCTATTTACCAAGAGGTAGTTACAAGATTCAGATTGATAGTGTAAATACAAAACTTGAATTTAAGTAGATCAAAACCTACTTAAATTCATTCTAAATAAATTAATAATAACAATGCGTAGTTGGGAAAACGTTAATTGCGCAGTATCTTTGTTAGACTAAATAAATCAAAATATACAATGAGCGGAATTCTAAATTCGTCGATTGGAAGAAAATTTGCCATGGCACTTTCGGCTTTCTTCCTAATGATTTTCTTATTACAACACTTTGCAATTAATTTATTATCTGTTTTCAGTGCAGATACTTTTAATGAAGTATCACACTTTATGGGAACGTTTTGGGTCATTCAATATCTGATGCAACCTGTATTAATTTTTGGTGTTATTTTCCATTTTGTAATGGGATTTGTACTAGAGATTAAAAACAATAAAGCAAGAAATATTTCTTATGCTAAAAATAATGGTGCTGCAAATTCTACTTGGATGAGTAGAAATATGATTTGGAGTGGAGCTGCTATTTTAGCTTTTATGGGGCTGCATTTCTACGATTTTTGGTTTCCAGAAATTAACACCAAATATATTGTTGGTGATATGTCTGGACAACTTGCTAACGGAGAATTTAGATACTTCGAAGAGCTTCAACACAAGTTTGTAGACTTGTGGAGAGTTGTACTTTATGTTATTGCTTTTGTTTTCTTAGCATTACATTTATTACACGGATTTAGCTCAGCCTTTCAGTCGGTTGGTGCAAATAATAAATACACAAAAGGATTAAAGGGATTCGGAAAAGCATATGCAATTATTATTCCATTAGGATTCATATTTATTGCATTATTTCATCACCTTAATCATTAAAACATATCTAATATGGCTTTAGATTCAAAAGTACCAAAGGGTTCAATTAAAGATAAATGGACCGATTATAAAAATCACATCGATTTAGTAAATCCTGCCAACAAACGTCATATTGATGTTATTGTTGTTGGAACAGGATTAGCTGGTGGTTCTGCTGCTGCAACATTAGCCGAGTTAGGCTATAATGTAAAAGCATTTGCTTACCAAGATTCACCTCGTAGAGCGCACTCTATTGCTGCACAAGGTGGTATTAATGCAGCTAAAAATTACCAAGGTGATGGTGATTCTACTTATAGATTATTTTACGATACCGTGAAAGGTGGGGATTATCGCTCTCGTGAAGCTAACGTTTACCGTTTAGCTGAGGTGTCTGCTAATATCATTGATCAATGTGTAGCACAAGGAGTTCCTTTTGCTCGTGATTATGGTGGATTATTAGACAACCGTTCGTTTGGTGGTGTTTTAGTATCTAGAACTTTCTACGCTAAAGGACAAACAGGACAACAATTATTATTAGGAGCGTATTCTGCAATGAATAGACAAATTGCTCGTGGTAAGATTGAAATGTTTAACCGTCACGAAATGCTAGACGTTGTTATTGTAGACGGAAAAGCACGTGGAATTATTGCTCGTAATTTAATTACTGGTGAAATAGAAAGACATTCAGCGCATGCTGTTGTTGTTGGTTCTGGTGGATACGGAAATGTATATTTCTTATCAACAAACGCTATGGGTTCTAACGCAACTGCAGCTTGGAAAATTCATAAAAAAGGTGCGTATTTCGCAAATCCTTGTTATACACAAATTCACCCAACATGTATTCCACGAAGTGGAGATTATCAGTCTAAATTAACATTGATGTCTGAGTCGCTTCGTAATGATGGACGTATTTGGGTTCCAAAAAATATGGAAGACGTTATGGCAATTAGAGAAGGTCGTAAAAAACCAACTGATTTGTCAGAAGATGAACGCGATTATTACTTAGAAAGACGTTATCCTGCATTTGGTAACTTAGTACCTCGTGATGTTGCATCACGTGCAGCAAAAGAACGTTGTGATGCTGGTTATGGTGTTAATGCGACAGGTGAAGCGGTGTATTTAGATTTTGCCTCTGCATTTGAGCGTTACGGAAGAGAGCAGGCTAAAATTCATAATATAACAAATCCTTCAGACGAAAAAATTTACGAATTAGGTCAAGCTATCGTAGAAGCGAAATATGGTAACTTATTTCAGATGTATGAAAAGATTATAGATCAAAATCCATACAAAACACCGATGATGATTTATCCAGCAGTACACTACACAATGGGTGGTGTTTGGGTAGATTACAACTTAATGACAACTATTCCTGGTTGTTATTGTATTGGTGAAGCTAATTTCTCTGATCATGGTGCAAACAGACTTGGTGCTTCTGCCTTAATGCAAGGTTTAGCAGATGGTTATTTTGTATTACCATACACTATAGGTGATTATTTATCTGATGATATTCGTACTGGGAAAATTCCAACGGATACTAAAGAATTTGATGAAGCAGAAAAGGAAGTAAGCGATAGAATTAACTTCTTCGTAAATAATAAAGGAACAAAATCTGTTGATTATTTCCATAAGAAATTAGGGAAAGTCATGTGGGACAAGGCAGGAATGTCTAGAAACGCAGAAGGTTTAATAGAGGCTATGGCAGAAATTAAAGCCATAAGAGAAGAGTTTTGGAAAGAAGTTTCTGTACCAGGAACAGCAGATGAAATGAATCCTGAGCTTGAAAAAGCTGGTCGTGTTGCAGATTTCTTAGAATTAGGAGAATTGTTTGCAAAAGATGCTTTAATGAGAAAAGAATCTTGTGGCGGACACTTTAGAGAAGAATCTGCAGAATTAGATGGTCCTCAAAAAGGAGAAGCGAAACGTAATGATGAAGACTTTGCCTTTGTTGCTGCTTGGGAATATAAAGGAGAACCTGCTGATGCAGTTTTACATAAAGAAGAATTAGAATTTAAAGATATTGAACTAAAACAACGTTCATACAAATAAGAAAGACGATATGAATTTAACACTTAAAATTTGGAGACAAAAAGACTCAAAAGCTAAGGGTCAAATGGTCGATTACAAAGTTACTGATATTTCAGAACACATGTCTTTCTTAGAAATGATGGATGTTTTGAATGAACAATTAGTAAACTCTGGTGAGGAGCCTGTAGCATTTGATCATGATTGTCGTGAAGGAATTTGCGGTATGTGTTCTATGTACATTAATGGTGAAGCACATGGACCAGATAGAGGTGTAACGACATGCCAGTTGCACATGCGTATGTTTAATGATGGTGATACAATTACTATTGAGCCATTTAGAGCCGCAGCTTTTCCAGTAATTAAAGATTTAGTAGTAGATAGAATGGCTTTTGAACGTATTCAACAAGCTGGTGGATATATTTCTGTAAATACTTCTGGTAACACCCAAGATGCTAACAGTATTCCTATTTCTAAACATGCAGCAGATGAAGCTATGGATGCAGCAACTTGTATTGGTTGTGGTGCGTGTGTAGCAAGTTGTAAAAACTCTTCAGCAATGTTATTTGTTGGTGCCAAAGTATCGCAATATGCGTTATTACCACAAGGACAAGTTGAAGCTGTAGACCGTGTTAAAAACATGGTAGCACAAATGGATTTAGAAGGTTTTGGTAACTGTACAAATACAGGTGCTTGTGAAGTAGAATGTCCTAAAGGTATTTCCTTAGAAAATATTGCACGTATGAATCGTGAGTATTTATCTGCGACTTTAAAAGGTTAACAAATTCCTGCGAAAGCAGAAATCTTATTATACAAAATCCCAAGCCTAATTATGACTTGGGATTTTTACTTTTCTTATATTTCAATTTTATTATAGACTTATGCAAAACCCAGCGTCTTTTTACAACGAACAATTAGAATTAAATCAGGTAGCTTCTAAACGTATATTTAAACAGCTAAGCTTATATAGTATACTTAGACTTGCCATATTTGTGCTTTCAGGAATTGGAATTTATTTCACTTATGAGAATTGGCAAATAGCAGCAGGAATTGCTTTTGTAGGTCTATCTAGTTTTCTTTTCTTATTATCCCGTTATACAGATTTAAAATCGAAACGAAACTTACACAAGCGGTTAATAGCTATTAATGAAGAGGAATTAAAAATAGCAAAAGGTGATTTTCATGATAGGCCAGAGGGTTCTGAATTTCAAGATTCTAAACATTTTTTTAGCCTCGATATCGATTTATTTGGAAAGGGCTCTTTCTTTCAATTTATGAATAGAACAGCGCTTAAAGAAGGAGCTCAGAAATTAAGTGCAAATTTGCTTTCTAACGCTATTACTAATATTAAAGAACGACAAGACGCTATAAAAGAATTGGCAGATTTACCAGAATGGCGACAAAACTATGTAGCTGTTGCGCAAGGTGTGGAAATAGAACACTCAGCAACATCTATCATTACATGGTTAAAAGACTATAAGCCCTTTTTAGGAAAAACGCAGTATACTTTAACTATTGGCTTTGGTATAGCATCATTGGTTATTTTAGGGTTAGGAATTGCGGAAATTATCCCAATTACAACCATTGGTTATTGGTTATTAGTAGGACTTGGAATTGCCGGTATATATTGGAAAAAAATTGATGTCCTTGCACTTCATACAGGACAAGCAAAAGATACGTTTAGGCAATATGCATTGCTTTTAGAAGCGATTGAAACAACGGAATTTAAATCTGAATTATTAAAGAAGAAACAGAAATTGATTAGATCTGAAGACCAGAAAGCATCTGAAATATTCTCAAAATTTTCAAAAGCACTGGATGCTCTAGATAACAGAAATAATCTCATCTCATTAGTTTTGGGGAATGGTTATCTACTGTTAGATATTAGAAACAGTTATAATGTTGAAAAATGGATTTCTAAATATGGACATAAAGTAGATGATTGGTTTGAAGTTGTTACCTTCTTTGATGCTTTTAATAGCTTTGGAAATTATGCTTTTAACCATCAAAGTTTTACCTATCCGACTTTAACTGATGAACCTATTACGATTTTAGCGGAAGGGTTAGGACATCCATTGTTAAATGCTGAAAAACGGGTCGACAGTGATTTAGAATTAAAAGAAGAACAATTCTTTATCGTTACGGGAGCAAACATGGCAGGTAAAAGTACATTTTTAAGAACTGTGGCGCTTCATATTGTCATGGCTAATGTTGGACTGCCTATTTGTGCTAAACAAAGCAAATACAAGCCTATTAAATTAATTACAAGTATGCGTACAACGGATTCATTAACCGATGATAGTTCTTATTTCTTCAGTGAGCTTACCCGATTAAAGTTTGTGGTTGATACCATTGAAAACGATAAAAATTATTTCGTTATTCTAGATGAAATTCTAAAAGGAACCAATAGTACAGATAAAGCCATTGGGTCTCGAAAGTTTGTTGAGAAATTGGTTAAACAACATGCTACAGGAATTATTGCTACCCACGACTTAAGTCTTACTGAAATTGAAACCGAGTTAGAAGCCGTAAAAAACTATTACTTCGATGCCGAAATCATAAACGACGAACTCTTTTTCGATTATAAATTGAAACAAGGTGTTTGCCAAAACATGAATGCGAGTTTCCTTTTGAAGAAGATGGAAATTATATAACAAAAGAAAAGCCTTTCCTATGTTTCAGGAAAGGCTTTTTAGTATTTAAAAGCTTACTTACTGATACTTCAATTTTAAAGAATCTACAGCATGATAGAAAAAGTCTTTTTCATCATTCATAGATACAAATAAACCATTCGGAAATTTTTTGCCTAAAGATGTGGTTACAATATCACAACCATCTGTTTCTAGTGTTCCTAAATTTAAAGTTTTAACATAGCTATTATCACTACGCTTGTAAAAGTTAAAACTATGATCTTGTTGGTTAGAGACTATAATAAAACCTTCGCCATTAGAGTATGTTGCTATGGCAATACCTTCAATATCGTCTTTAAAATCTTCACCGCCAAACATGGATATTTCTTCATTTCCCATTTTAGGATCTGCATAGAATTTTCTAATACCAACTCCTTCATCTGAGCAGTACACAAAACCTAATTCATCATCTACAGCAATCGCTTCAATTTCTTTTGTGCCACTAAACTTTCCTACTTTTCTTAAAAGATTAGCACGCACACCTAATGAATCTGCTTCTAAACCATATTGATGTAAATAGCCTTCAGTAGGACCATTTTTTCGACTTACAAATACAGAAATAGCATCGGTTTTTGGATTTTTATATATTGAAACTCCCATTGGTCGTTTCATTTCTACATCAGTTTCATCAGCAAATACTTTAAATCCACCATTATCTAAAGGAGTCATATCTGGAATAGCATACATACGTATTTGATGTTTTTCTCTTTCCGAGAATACCATAATGTCTGTTTCTGTAGAATCATTGATTTTAAAACCGTATTCTACATCTACATTATTAGGGTAGGCGATCCCTGTTAGACTTTTGTCTTTAATAATTTTTCCGTCTAAATCAAAAGCATAAACACCACCATCAATTTCATCTTTATTCGTCCCAAAAACAATACTTTGTTCTGGGTTTTCTTTGTTAATCCAAATGGCAGGATCATCACTATCGTGCGGTAATTTTTCGGTTACTAAAGTTGGTGCAATTTCTGGTAAACCATTACCACAAGATGCGAGTGTCATGAAAATTAATCCTAATAATATTACTTTTTTCATTATTCTATTTTTTAAATAAATCATATTTTAAACCAATTGTTAAACGCTTTTCGTAGTATTCCATTTGCATCGTTCTTCCTTTTGCGCCTTGGTAGTAACGTAAAGGTTGATTGGTGATGTTATTTAAGTTAACGTACATGCTTAAGTTGTTGCTCAATGCAATATTAGCGTTGAAATCTAAGAAAAACTGCTCATCGTAATAGCGATCTTCAAATGCATTTCCACCAATTTCATCGATATAAGAATCAGAATAATTAGTAGATAAACGTAAGCTGAATTTTTTTGCCGCATAACCTAAAGAAGCGTTATACATGTTAGGTGATGTCTGCGGTAAATCTAAATCCACACGCTCTTCACCATCCTCGTTTCTAATGCCATCTGTACTAGATGTAAGGTAGGTATAGTTTAAGTATACACTAAAGTTTTTAGCAAAACCAGGTAAGAATTCTAAACGCCGTTGAAATGAAAATTCAGCACCTAAAACCGAAGCATCGTCACCATTTAAAGGTTGGTAAACTTCGTAACCATTTTCATCTTCATATTGAAATGTGTAGACAAAATCTTTAATGTCTTTGTAAAATAGACCACCAGAAATAATACCAACAGACTTAAAATAATGTTCAGCCATGATATCGAAATTCATAGAGGTTGTAGGTTTTAGTTCAGAGTTACCTATATAAATTTCTTCATCTTCATTGCTGATTTCACGGTAGGGTACTAAATCTACATAGTTAGCGCGTGCTAAAGTATTCGTCCAAGCAAATCTTAAAATGGTATTATCAGTGATATCATATTTTAAATGAACACCAGGTAAGATATTGGTATAAGAGTTTTTATCTTTTACAGTATTAATACCTGAAACGTCACCTTCTGTATCAAATTCTAACTCGTAACCTTCACTTTCAATAGACGTATGTTCTAGTCGTAAACCAGCTAATATGCTGAATTTATTTGATATGTTTTGGGTTAACATGGCATAACCAGCATACACATTTTCGTTAACATCAAAATTTCCTGTAATGTATTCTTCAGGAAGATCTTCTCCTTCAAATATAGCAGTATCATAAAGGTTTAAATTTCCTATGAATTCCGGGCTTGCAAAATTCCCTGTTTGGTATTGACTTCCAGCTAAGAAATCTGAATTAGAATAATTTCTTGTTGGTACATTTCCTAAAAGATCTAAACTACCTGTAATATCACTAAATTCTGAATAATCATTATCCGTGTACTTATTTTTTATTCTCGTTTTTGCTCCAACTTTTAAGAACCCTTCATTACCATCAATTATTGATAGAGGGATTTGAGCATTAACAAATAAATTAATGTCTTTTTCCTCAGTGTATTGATTTTCTTCAGTTAATTCTCCAAATTCAAAGTCTTCATAATTACCTTCTCCAGCGACTGGTGTATATAAGGGTTTATCTTCGTTATTATTAAAAATCACCGAATATTCACTTTCATAAACTATATAGCGTTCGTTTAAACGTTCTTCCGAAGCTTTGGAAAAAGAAGCCATCCAATCTAATTGAACATCTCCAAATAAATGATCTCCACCAAGGCTATAGTTTTGCATTCTTTGATCTTCTAAACGTGTGTTTTGATTTCTGTTGTTGTCTATACCAGCTTTAGTTTCGCGTTTAGCTTCTGCTGGAAACATGGTTAGGTTACCATTAACAACTTCAAAATCGCCTAATTCAATATCTTCACCATCTAAAATTCCATGCTCTAAAACAAATCTATTTTCTCTATCGTCTCTCCAATTGTAAATAGATTTAAAGAAAATGGTATTGTTTTCATCCAATTTATAATCGAAATTAGCAGAAAAACTACGTCTGATACGTTGCACTTGGTACTCTCTAATTTCAAAAACATTAGCATAAGGATTAACATCTACTCCTACTAAGTTGTCTTCGTCACCAGCATTGTATTCAAATTCGTCTGTCCATTCTGCTTCCACATTATGACTTCCAAAGTCATTATCATTAATTGATGCGGCTACTACCCAACCAAATTTATCATTAGCAGAACGATCACCAACTAAGAATGATCCATTTAAGATTCTTTTATCAGAAATAAAATTGATACCAGAACCCGCTGAAGCAGATAAACGAAAGCCTTGCGGAGACGTTTTAGTAATTAAATTGATAGAACCACCAAGGGCATCTGCATCCATATCTGGAGTTACTGCTTTATTGACTTCAATGGTTTGAATCATGTCTGATGGAATTAAATCCATTTGTACATTTCTATTATCGCTTTCTGCAGAAGGAATTCGGCTGCCGTTTAAAGTCACCGAATTTAATTGTGGAGATAAACCACGTACAATAACATTTCTCGCTTCACCTTGATCCATTTGCATGGTAATACCAGGAATACGTTTAATAGCATCACCAATGTTGGCATCAGGGAATTTACCAACTTGATCCGTTGACACGATGTTGGTAATGTTTTGTTTGTTTTTCTGTGTATTTAACGCTCTAGATTGACCGCCAAGTCCAAATCCCGAGATCAAGACTTCGTCTAGATTAGTATCTTCAGAATTTAATGCAAAATTAAGTGTTACAGTTTCATTGGCTTTTACTACAACGTCTTTAGTGGTGTCTGCATAGCCTAAATATTCTACAGTTATAATGTAGTTTCCTTCTGGTATATTTACTAAAGTGTATTTGCCATTAAAATCGGTTACAGTACCTTTTTTAATAGATTGAATTGCGACTGTAGAACCCGGAATAGTTAATCCGTTTTCATCAGTAATAACCCCTTGGATATTTCCGGATTGAGCGTAGCCTAAAATTGGCAGTGCTATGAGGAGTAATAGATTAAATAATTTTTTCATGTTTAGGTTGATTTTGTTTTCACAAAACTAGAGCTAAGCACTTTTTTTTAGCTAAAGTATGTGTTATCAAAAAGTAACAAAACGTACTAAAACAGCTATATATCAAGGCAACATTCACGATCAGTTAACATTGAAAATAGATTATATATATATAATTTATAAATTGATAAGAAACGTCAAAAGATCGTCTTTAGAATCTATTGGCAATTTTTTTCTAAGTCTATATCGTGCAATTCTTACACTGTCTGGTGTAATATGAAGAATGTTTGCAATTTCTTTTGAGGAGAGATTAAGTGTTAAAAGCATGCTTAATCTCATTTCCGAAGCTGAAAGTTGTTCTGATGCGATTTGGTTGATGTTTTCAAATAAATTTGGATGTATTTGACTAAAGTAACCCATAAGTTCTGTCCATTCATTTTGGTTGGCTAAATCGGCTTCTATATCTTCTGTTATAACTTTTAATTTCGAACGTATTAAAGTGATATTTCTATCTTTTAATTTTGAAAGTGTTTTAGATACATCAGAAAGCATTTTGTTTTTGTGAGCGATATTTAAGCTGTAATTGGTAAGTGAAGATACTTTAATTTCAATTTCACGTTGTAATGCCGCTTCTTGTGCTGTTTTTTTATCCAAATCGACTTGTAGCAGTTGTTGTTTGTATTCTAAAAGGTGTTGTTCGTGTTGTTTTCTTTTTTTCCAATATATAAAGCCACCTATTAAAACTAGAATTATTGAACCTGCACAAATTATAATGATGTATTGTCTTACTTCTGTAACTTGCTTTTGTTTGTTGAGTAGCAGTAATTCTGCTTCTTTTTCTTTTACAGCATAGAGTACTTCCATGGTACTAACGACTTCTATATTTTTTCGTTTTAATTCTTGTTCGTTAACGATACTTTGGTTATTAAGATATTTGTAAGCTTGTTCGTAATTTCCTGCTTCAGAATACGTTCGGGCTAAATCTTTATAAGCACTTTCAATTTGCGACGTATTGTCTGTTTGTTTAGCGCGCTTTAAAGCTTGGTTTGAATAATTTATTGCCTTGTTAAAATGGCCTGTTTTACTGTTGACATCTCCTAAGTTATTAAGAATATTTATTTGAATATTAGTTTGGCAATTTTGAGAATAGCGTTGGGCTTTTTTAAAATAACTATAAGCCAAATCGAACTGTTCTAAATCTTCGTAAATACTTCCTATATTTTCATTGGTTATAGCGAGTCCTGTGCTGTCGTTTAGAGATTCGAAAATTTCTAAACTTATATTTTGATGTTTCAAAGCATCCTTATACAGGCTTTGTTTTTCTGCTATACTGCCCAATAAAGCATGTGTATTAGCAATGCCTTTATTGTAATTAAGCATTTCGGAGATTTTAAGGCTTTTAGAGGCATGATTTTTGGCATCATTAAATTTCTTTAAATCTAGATGTATACGAGCTAAGGCATTTTCTACATAAACTGAAGTTGTGTCTTTGCTCTTGTATATGTTTTGAAAATGGTGGTAGTTACTAATAGCTTCACTGTAAAGTTCTAAACGCGAAAAAAAGTCTCCAAGTTTTACGTAGGTCTGTGCTATTTTAGAAGAATCTGAGTTGTTGTGTGCGTCCTGTAATTTCTGTTTTAGTGCGTGTAATTTGACATCCAGCTTTTTTAAGCTGTTGTCGTTAGTTTGAGCATGCGATAATAATCCTGCAACGCACACAGTGAAAACAAACAATTTTTTAATCAAAGCGATGTTCTATTATAGATAACTTGTAAAATAACGCAATGAATATTACTTAAACCGTGTTGTTTTGTAATGTTAATGTTATGAAATAAAAAAAAGCGTCTAATATAAAATTAGACGCTTTTAGTTTTTTAAGAAAAGATGTTATTAAGCTTCAAAAGCTTCAATAGAAACGTAAGACTTGTTGTCTTTTTTCTTAGTAAATTTTACTAAACCATCAACTTTAGCATGTAAAGTATGATCTTTTCCTTGGTATACGTTTTCAGCTGGGTGATGTGTATTACCACGTTGTCTTAAAATGATATTTCCAGCAATAGCAGCTTGTCCACCAAATATCTTAACGCCTAAACGTTTTGATTCTGATTCTCTACCATTCTTCGAACTACCAACTCCTTTTTTATGAGCCATGATCTAAGGTTTTATATTGTTAATATTAATGCAATTGAAAATTACTTTTCAATTCCACCGTCTAATCTGTCTTGTAATTCTTGTAATTCGTCCCACTTACCATCTGCAGCTAATTTAGCTTGTTTTGGCCAAGTATCAGTAACGATGTGTGCTAATCTTGAGCTAGCTTCAGTAAGCACTGTGCTTAATTCTTCTGGCTTAGCAGCAGCAATTTTTTCGAAAGTTTCGAAACCTGCGTTTACCAATGCTTCAGCAGCTTTTGGTCCAGCACCTTCAATTTTCTTTAAATCGTCAGCTTTTCCAGTTGCTTTTTTAGGAGCAGCTTTTTCAGCTTTCGGTTCTGCTTTTTTAGCTTCTTTCTTTGGAGCAGCTTTTTTAGCTCCAGAAGCAGTAATACCTTCAATTACGATTTCAGTTAAAGATTGTCTGTGTCCGTTTTTTACACGGTAACCTTTACGTCTTTTCTTTTTGAAGACGATTACTTTGTCACCTTTAAGGTGTCTTAAGACTTTTGCACCTACTAGTGCTCCATCTATAGCTGGGGCGCCTAAAGTAATATTGTCACCATCACCAATTAAAAGAACGTTGTCGAAATCTACTTTCTTACCTTCTTCTGTTGATAAACGGTTAACAAAAACTCTTTGGTCTTTTTCAACTTTAAATTGATGCCCTGCTATCTCTACAATTGCGTACATAGCGTAACGTTTTTATTAATTTGTTTATTAAAAAATATGCTTTCATCTCAGAAAGCGGATGCAAATATACTTCTAAATTATTAATAGGCAAGTGTTTTAGAGGTTTTAGACCTGTTTTTGCTTTAAATAATTGATAGTTTAGGTATTTTTGTTAAAATTGGCATCTGTAAAATGAGGAGTTTTTACATTTTATTCTGTTAAAAAGATAAATCATTACTTATTTTTGTGAGACTTCTTGTAACAATATGCATTTAGTATAGACTAACATTTAAAACAATTTAAATTTTAAACAAAACTACAATGAAAAACTACTTACTGGCTTTGGCTTCTTTGTTGTTTATTAGCCATCAGGCAATAGCACAAAAAGTTGAATTTGAGGAATTTGATTTAGACAACGGATTACACGTTATTATGCACCAAGATAATACGGCACCAGTTGTTATTACATCTGTAATGTATGATGTAGGAGGAAAAGATGGAGATAGAGAACGTACAGGATTTGCACACTTTTTTGAGCACCTTTTATTTGAAGGTTCTGAAAATATTGGTCGTGGGGAATTCATGAAAATTATTCCTGCAAATGGAGGCACATTTAATGCTAATACATCTCAAGATAGAACGTATTATTATGAAATCTTTCCGTCTAATAAATTAGAGTTAGGGTTGTGGTTAGAGTCTGAGCGTATGTTACACCCTGTTATTGACCAGGTTGGTGTAGATACACAGAACGAAGTTGTAAAAGAGGAAAAACGTCAGAGTTACGATAACAGACCTTATGGAAGTCTATTAAAAACCATAGGTGAAAACCTTTTTGAAGTTCACCCTTACAAGGATGAAAATATTGGTAAATTAGAGCATTTAGATGCTGCTACTTTAGAAGAATTCAATGCTTACTTCGATAAATATTACGTGCCAAACAATGCTGTATTAGTTGTAGCAGGTGATATTGATTATGCTAAGACTAAAAAATTAGTACAAGATTATTTTAGTGCTGTTAAAAAAGGTCCGGACGTAGTGCGTAATTTCCCAAAAGAAACACCAATTTCTACAACAAAAAAAGCAACGACTTTTGATAAGAATATTCAAATCCCAGCAATTATAGCGGCATACAGACTTCCTGGTCAGTCAACCAAAGATGCTTATGTGTTAGATATGATTTCTAGTTATTTAAGTGGTGGAAAGAGTTCTGTACTTTACAAAAAATTAATCGACGATCAAAAGCAAGCTTTAACAGTACAGGCGGTTAATATCGGTCAAGTAGATTATAACATTTTTGCTTTATTTGCTTTACCATTAGGTGAGGTTAGTTTAGATACATTATTGGCAGAGATCGATGAGGAAATTGTAAAACTTCAAGATGAATTAATTAGTGAACGTGATTATCAAAAACTTTTAAATCAATTTGAAAATAATTTCGTAAGCTCTAATTCTAGTGTAGCTGGTATTGCAGGGTCTTTAGCAACATACTACTTATTATATGGTGATGTAAATATCATTAACAATCAGTTAGAAACTTATAGATCTATTACAAGAGAAGACATTCAGGCAGCGGCTAAGCAATATTTAAGCCCTAACCAACGTGTAGAAATTGAATATCTACCAAAAAAAGACGATCAATAATATGAAAACAGCAATTAACATGAACAATAAAATAGTAGCCTTTTTCGCATTATTTATAATGACTATTGGCGCCAGTGCACAAATAGATAGATCTCAGCCACCTGTGGCAGGTCCAGAACCAGAAATCTCAATTGATAAGCCAGAAGAATTTACATTAAAGAATGGTTTAAAGGTGCTTGTCGTAGAAAACCACAAATTACCAAGAGTATCTTATTCTTTAAGAATTGATAATGCTCCTGTAGCTACAGGAAAAAAAGCGGGTATTGAAAGCTTAATTGGAAGTATGTTAGGTAATGGAACGACAACCATTTCTAAAGACGACTTTAACGAAGAAATAGATTTCTTAGGTGCAAATTTAAACTTTGGAATTAGTGGAGGTTTTGCAAGTTCATTAACGAAATATTCTGATAGAATATTAGAATTAATGGCAGATGCAGCTATCAATCCATTATTAACAGAAGAAGAGTTTGATAAAGAAAAACTAAATTACTTGAAGGTTTAAAAGCAGATGCTAAAAGTGCAGATGCTATTTCTGGTAGAGTTGGTTCGGCTTTATCTTATGGAACAAATCACCCTTATGGAGAATTTGTAACTGAAGAGACTATCAAAAATGTAACTTTTGGTGATGCTGTTGCGTTCTATGAAAAGTACTTTAACCCAAATCATGCTTATTTAGTTGTGATTGGTGACGTAAAATATAAAGACGTTAAAAAGCAAATTCAAAAATATTTTAAAAATTGGTCACAGTCTGTAGCTGTTAACAGTATAGTTCCAAAACCAAGCGCTAACGTACAATACACGCAAATTAACTTTGTTGATGTACCAGATGCTACACAATCTAATCTTTCTATTACAAATAATGTTAATTTAAAGATGAATGATGAAGATTATCATATCGCTTTAATTACTAACAACATCTTAGGTGGTGGTGGTGAAGGTTATTTATTTAAAAATCTTAGAGAAGATAAAGGATATACATATGGTGCTTATTCTAGTTTAGGAACAGACAGATATGGTGCATCTCGTTTTAATGCAACTGCTAAAGTTAGAAATGCAGTAACTGATAGTGCTGTTATTGAAACTTTAAAAGAAATTAAAAGAATTAGAACAGAACCAGTTGATGCTCAGCTTTTAAAAGATGCTAAAGCAAAATATGTAGGTAACTTTGTAATGGCTTTAGAGCGTCCGCAAACTATAGCAAATTATGCGTTAAATATTAAGTTAAACGATTTGCCTGAAGATTTTTACACTACTTATTTACAGAAAATAAATGATGTAACAGTAGAAGATATTCAACGTGTTGCCAACAAATATTTTAAAGAAGATAACTTAAGAATTATTGTTGTAGGTAATGGTGCAGATGTTTTAGAGAATTTAGAAAAAACAGGAATTCCTATTAAGTACTTTGATAAATATGCAAATGCAACTGAAAAGCCAGTATTTTCTAAGCCATTACCAGCAGGTTTAACTGCTGATGCTGTTGTCAATAATTATGTTACTTCAATTGGTGGTGAAGCGAATTTAAATAAGATTAATACAATTTTAGTGAATTCTGATGTAACTATTCAAGGAGCACCATTCAAGCCAAAAGCGACAATTAAGCAAATGGCACCAAACAAATCTTATATGGAAATTGTTGTAGAAGGTATGGGTGCTGTAATGCAACAAAGTTTTAACGGTGAGAGTGGCTATATGGTTCAACAAGGTCAAAAAACTGTAATGGATGATAAAATGCTATCAGTTAAGAAAGCTGAAAAAGGATTGTTTCCAGAATTGTATATTGATGCTTCTAGCTTAGAATTGGAAAGTATTATGACCATTGATGGTACAGATGTTTATAAAGTTAAAGTAACAAATGGAGATGTTGCATCTTATAGATATTACGATACTAAAACTAACTATTTAGTAAGAACAGAAGAGACTGCAGAGATGGCAGGACAAACAATGACAACGATTACTGATTATTCTAATTATAAAGAAGTAAACGCTGTAATGTTACCTAACACTATGAAAATAGCAACAGGACCTCAAGTTTTATCTTTTGAGACTACAGAAGTTAAAATTAACGAAGGAGTATCAGATGCTGATTTTAACTAATCATATCTAAATATTAATATTAAAACCGAAGTGAAAGCTTCGGTTTTTTTATGCGTATTATTTTGGTTTAGACTGTGGTTTATGAGATAAATAGACACCAATCAAAATAAGTATTGAAGCTAAACCTTGTATATAACTTAAATTCTCTCCATCTAAAACGCCCCAAATTAAAGCGACAATAGGCATAATGTAAGTTACAGAAGATGCAAAAACGGGTGTGGACATTTGTACCAATTTAAAATATAATATTTTGGCGAGTGCAGTACCAAAAACAGATAGTATAGCAACATAAACTAAGGCGTGTAATAACTTTGGATTAGAAAGCGTTTCTACTGTAAAGAAGTCACTAACTAGTAATACAATTAGTGCCGGAATAACAATGAAGGCATAATTGCCAGCAGCAATAGCCAATGGTTTTACATCTTGTAAATAGCGTTTTATAATATTGACGTTTGCGGCATACATTACTGTCGATGCAATTACAAAGCCTGCATATAAATAATTTTGATTGGGGTTTAATTCAGATCCTTTTAAAATTAAAATTGCCGTACCAATAAAGCCGATAATGACACCAAAAACTTGGCGCTTGGTTGATGTGATTCTAAAAAACGGCAAAGCCTAATAAAATGGTGTTTAATGGCACTAAAGAATTTAATATTGATACTACAGCACTATCAATTTCTGTTTCTGCAATCGCAAAAAAGAATGCAGGAATAAATGAACCTAAAAGCCCAGAAATTAACAACCATTTCCATTTAGATTTTGGAATTGTTTTTAGTGTATTAAAGCCAAAAGCTAAAAGAAGTAGTCCTGTTATAATAGTTCTAAGTGCTCCAAGTTGGTAAGCTGTAAGTCCTAAAAGCGATTTCTTAATAAGTATAAATGAGCTTCCCCATATAATGGATAGTATTATAAGGTATATCCATTTCAAATTAGGGCCTTTCGTACAAAAACGCTGTAATTGAGTCATAAAATTCGTTAATTGTTTCGCAAGGAACGTCAATATTTGTTAGTTTTAACCAAAATATTAATACTTTAAATCAATGAAGATATTTAAGACAATAAGTATAGTAGCAATTGTGGCTTTGGTTTTTACCTCTTGTAAAAATGAATCAGAACCAGAAGTAAAAACTGTAGATGTAGAAGTTGCTAAAAAAGACGTTGCTAAAACTCTAGATCCTAATGCAACGTATGCTAAAGTAGAGTTTGGAATAGACGGAATGACTTGTGCTATGGGTTGTGCTAAAACTATTGAAAGGAAGATGGCGAAAATGGAAGGTGTAAAATCTGCAAAAGTTGATTTTGACACGCGTTTAGCTATGGTAGAGTATGATGAGGCTAAAGTAACGCCTAAATCTTTAGAAGAAGCCGTTGGTAAAGTGTCAGATACCTATAAGGTTAAAGATATGCATGCTGTAGATGATTTTGGTGCTGAGAAGAAAGTTTGTAAAGCAGACTGTAAAGAGGCCTGTTGTGCAAACAAAACAGAGGCTGAAAAAATAGCTTGTAAAGCAGATTGTAAAAAAGAATGTTGTAGTAAAGAGAAAGTAGCTGAATAAATTCAGATAAAATAAAATAGTATAAAAACGCTATCCGAAAGGGTGGCGTTTTTTTATTGAACTTGAAGTAGTATAAAAGCTATTGCAAAGCATCCTAACGGGAAAAGCCACAATAAGTAAATAGAAGTATCACTGCGTTTAGATTTAGCATTAAGAATCGTTCGTTTCTTTCCGTTGTAACGCATCCAGTTTTTAGAAATTATAAAAAATGTGATTATTGAAAATAGTACCCAAAATTTTGTAGAAGACATTATAGCCATTTTCATTTGGCTAGCAAATGCCATAAGAAAAGCCGATAAAGCAAATATAACGGACAGCTCTAAAAACGTAATATAAAACAAGGCTATGTTTAGGCTTCGTTTACCTAATTTTTTTTTGTAATGGTTGAAAATTAAAATATAATAATTGTCAAAAAATGAAGTCATATAGATAGAGTTTAAAAAATAAAACCTGCAATGTTTATCATTGCAGGTTTGGTGAATATTATTTTATCGGTTTAGTTCGGACCTAAAACTCTATAATTATCAATTTCAAAAGTACCATCAATAGTTCCTGTATTTGGAGACTCATTACCGCTATTATCACCACCAACGTATTTAAAAGCTACATAAGCTGTGCCTGAGTAATTGCTTAAATTAATTAATCCAGAATCTACCCAATCTTGGTAAAATGTGTCATCAGAAACTATATTTCCCGGTAAGGAAGTCCATGTTGAGTTAGTTATTGTAGAAAGATTTCCATCCCAATCAGTAGATATTAAAAGTTCTAATTCACTATCGTCATCAAAATTGTTTGAAGATTGGAAGTTAATAAACGTTAATTCTTGAGAATCTAAATCAATAGATGGACTAATTAGCCAAGCAATATTAACTGGTACACCAGAGTTATAGGCTCCCATTGACGCAATTTTGTTTCCAGGTCCTGGATTACCACTATCAGTAGTCGTTAAAGCTCTCCAGTTATAAGTACCCTCTTCTGCATAGGCTGTCCAGCCATTTCCAGATACAGTGGCACCTGTTGACATTCCTTCAAAGTCCTCAGAAAAAAGGTTGCTGAAATCCGCAGGATCTAATAAAGAACATCTAGCACTATCCATATTTACATCATCAGTAGAGTTTAAAGCCAATATTAAGCTAGCTCCATCAAAAGTTTTACTAACAACAGCTGTAACAGATCCGTTTCCAATTGGTAAAGGCTCATTTTTAAAACTTGAAAAACTACTCGTTTCTAATATAAATTGTGGGTATGTAAAACCTCTACAATCTTGTAACGTTCTTTGTGTATCAAAAACTTCAATTGGGTCAAAATAATTTAAACCAATTTCATCATCTGCAAATTCTACATTTTCGACTTTTACTAAAACACCTACATGGCTAGCGTTAATTGCAGTTAAACCTAAGTTTAAAGGAGTAAGTTCTTCAGTAACTGTAGATCTTAAAACTTTTTGTCTAATTTGAATTTCATTTAAACTTGATACAGTAGTACCAAATTGATCAGTTTCAGTTCCTCCACCAATAGTAGTGACCCCGTTTCCAACACGTTCTTCACCAATGAATAAACCTTGAAGACTAATATAAACTTCTCTTCCTAAATTGAATTGGTTATAAGTATCAACTTGGTTTAAAATTACTTTTAAACCTGATGTTGGGTTCGTAGGACTATCTTGAATAAAAAATTCTTTAAAGAAGTTTCCTGTTTGATCAGATGAAGATACGTATCCTTTAACATAATCATTAGTATCTACTGGTTCAATGAACTCTCCACCTTGGTACAATGCTTTAACCTCTGCAAATGTCAATTCATTTCCAGTCTCTAACAATGATGTAAGACTTTTATTTTCTTCGTCTCCTAAACTATTAGGAATAGTATAGTCATCATCTTGTACGCAAGATGTAATAGCTACAGAAGCTATTAAGACTAACATTAATTTTAAAGATTTAATCGCTTTATTCATAACTTTTCTATTTATTATTATTGAATTTATGAAATTGAAACATTCCATAACTGTGATATAATTTATTAATTTTTCTTTTAGAATCTTACGTTTAAGTTAACAAAATAGTTAGCTCCACGTCCATACCAGTACTTAGAACCAAATCTAGGATTGCCATCAGCATTATCATCCCTAAGTTCTCTAAAGTTAGCATTTCTACCTTGCTCAAAACCACCTGTTTTGTAAACTTCATCTAGGATGTTACCAACACTAGCAAACAGACTAATATAATACTCATCAACTTTCCAAGATTTACCACCGACAAGGTTAATAACCATATAGTCGCTAATTTTCTCTTGTTTTAATAAGTCAGTAGCTAAATCTTCATCATAGTCATTTATTGGTAACCCGTCTGAATCTAAATAGAAATTCTCTGTTCTTGTTAATGCATTAACATCTATATAAGCATTAGAGAAGAAGTTAGCTGTTGCGCCAAACCACCAGAAATCTGGATCTCTATATTCAAAACCAATAGAAGCAGCTCTTTGAGGGCCTCCTGCAAGTTTATAATCTTTTAAATTCGCTTTACCATAATCAATAGAACCTGATCCATCTGCTGTTTGAAAACTAGCAGACGTTAAGTATAAATTAGGGTTGTTATCGTAGGTGTATTGGCCAATAGAAGCAGCACCTTTTAATTTTATAGTTGGTGTTACTTGTGCTTCAATTCCTAATTCCATGCCTAAATGGCTTTTGTCTATACCTTGTAAAACTTCTTGTACAAATGCAGACGTATCGTTATCTGTAATATCATTACCGCCACTTAAACCATCTGCATAATAAAAACCAACTTCGTTAGCGTCTTCTATTTTGGTATAGAATCCTGTAACTTTAGCATTAACGATTGGTGATCTAAATATGTAGCTTGCATCTAAAGATGTTACGATTTCTTCACTGATATTATTTACAACAGAATGATTTTCTCTAGAGTTAGAGTATGTGTTACGTAAATTTGGTGCTCTAGTAAGGTAGCCTCCATTAACATCAATTAAGTGTTTTCCTGTAATTTTATATGTGAATCCTGCTTTTGCACCAAGGCCTGTAAAAGAAAGTTCTTCTCCTTTTCCATAAGACTCTGGTCGTCCGTCAACTCCATCAAATCTACTATTTTCCCATAACCCTTCTCTTTGGTATGTTGTGCTAGTGATGTTAGCAGAAGCATAGAAATCAAATTTGTTATACTTAAACTGTCCTTGTGCATAAGCTGAAATGACATCAGCATATAAGTTATAGTTATATCTGTATTTATCTCCTTCTTGTACTATTCTATCTTCATTACGATTATCGTATTGGTACCCGTCAAAAGAATCTACATTTAATAAACCAACATCAGAACCTAATAAATCTAGAACTTCTCCAAAGTTTTCTGATTTTAAGTTTTTGTAGTTTACCGCTCCATTAATAACGATGTTCTCATTAATTTCAGATGTAAATATAGAATTAACCGTTAATTGTTTGTCATCAGCTCTGTCTTCATATAAAGCGTAAGCAGAAGTAATGTCACCAATATTATTAGTAACGTTAGCATCTATAATACGATGCCAATCTAACTGACCATCATTTATGAATTTTTGCTCTGCTAAATAAGCGCCAGCAAGATCATCTCTTTGTTCATGGTAGCTAGGTAGTAGTTGGTAATAAGCAGCACTTGGGTTACCACCACCACTGTAATCTAATCTACTGTTTCCTAGTTTACCAAATTGGTAACCAACATTAGTGTTTAACCTTGTTTTAGAAGAAATATCCCAATAGTGATTTAACATAAAGATTGGCTCTTCAACTTCTTTAATACGAGAGTTACGTTGTTCACCATCTAAGCTTCCCCAATATTCATTGTATTTAATCCCTTTTAAGTCATAAATCTCTTGTGTATTTGGTGACGACTTCCCTCTTCTATTAGGTGTGTAAACTGAAGTAAAGTTAATACTATGTTTGTCGTTTATTTTCTTTTCTACAGAAGCAAAGAATGAATTAGAATCATATAATGTTCCATCCACAAAACCTTCTTCTCCCCAACGTCTTCCTAGCATAAGCGCATAAGACCAGCCTCCATCTAATAAACCAGATGCATAACTTGCCATTACACGGTTAGTATAACTTCTATTAGAAGATGAATAGGTAAAACGTCCACCTTTTCTGTACGAAGACGCTCTAGTTATAATGTTTGATGTTCCTAAAACACCACCAAAATTGTAGTCAGAAGGAGTAAGACCAGTTGTTAAAACTTGGTTACGCATCATATCGTTTAATCCTCCCCAATTACTCCATTGTGGTCTCCCGTTGTAAAGTTTGTTCATTTCAATACCGTTCATTAAAACAGAACCGTTTTCAGAGTCTAAACCTCTTACCTTAAAGAAAGAAGAACTAAACTCAAAAGCTGCTGTTCTTTGAAAAACATCTAATGAAGATGATAATAATCCAGATATATTATCTGCACCACTTGTATCATCATTTAATTCATCGTCAGACAACGTAATAGTAAACATATCTTGTACATCTGTTACATCGATATCTAAAGACATATCCGTTATATCTACGGTTTGTCCTTCGTTTACAATAATAGGGTAACGTTTCGTAGCATAACCAGCTTTAGAAATTTTTAAGACTTGTTCGCCTAATGGCACATTGCTAGAAAAAATAAATTCACCGAAACCGTTGGTCAAAGTCGATTGTTGGGTTTCTTCAATAGTAATTGTTACATCTGGAATTGGTTCAGAAGATGCGGCATCTTTTACACTACCTTTAATAATGGTACTTTGTGCCATCATGGTAAAGGAAGTTAAAACTCCAAATAATAAAATAATTAAACTTTTTTTCATATCTAAATTTAAAGTTAATAATCTTGGTACATTAAATAAAAGTTATTTAAGGCGTGCAAATTTACATTATTTATAATAAATATCTACTTTTGGCTCAAGATTTGTAAAGTAATTAATGTTAACATAACATGCGCTAAATGAAAAATTTAAAACACAGCTTATTAGTATTATTTGTTTTTGTATTTATAAGTATAAATGCTCAGGAAAAGAAAAAGTATAAAATTCACACCGTAGCATTTTACAATTTAGAAAATTTATTTGATACCATAAACGATACTACGAAGTTCGATGAGGCTAGTCCTATTATGGAAATGAACGAGGGACTTAGAGCCGAGGTTTATAAGAAAAAAGTTCAGAATATGGCAAGAGTGGTTGCTGATATTGGTTCTGAGGACACAAAAAATACACCTGCAATTATCGGTGTTTCTGAGGTTGAAAACAGACAAGTGCTTGTAGACTTAGTAAACGACCCACAACTTTTAAATAAGGACTATGGTATTATCCATTTTGAATCGCCAGATAAAAGAGGGATTGATGTGGCTTTATTATATCAGAAAGCCCTTTTTAAACCTATTGACACAAGTTCTCATGAACTACTTATTTATGACGATTCAACAAGAAAACGCGTATACACAAGAGATCAGTTGTTAGTTAGTGGTGAATTAGAAGGTGATCTAATTCATATTATTGTTAATCACTGGCCATCTCGAAGTGGAGGTGAGGCAAGAAGTAGATCTAAAAGAGTTGGAGCAGCAAAACTGAACAAA
The DNA here is from genome assembly GCF_000427335.1 of Winogradskyella psychrotolerans RS-3. Lineage (GTDB taxonomy): Bacteria > Bacteroidota > Bacteroidia > Flavobacteriales > Flavobacteriaceae > Winogradskyella > Winogradskyella psychrotolerans. Next base: position 216,400 of record NZ_ATMR01000124.1, read on the forward strand.
CGAATTATAGACTCTTTACAATCTAAAGATCCTTATGCTAAAATTATTACAATGGGAGATTTAAATGATAACCCAACAAATGAAAGTGTAAAAGAGGTTTTAAAAGCAGAACGTAAGGAAAGTAAAGTTGGACTTAAAGGTATATATAATCCTATGGAAGAATTTTTTAGACAAGGTTTGGGTTCTAATGCTTATAGAGATGCCTGGAGTTTGTTTGATCAGATTTTATTTACGCAACCGTTTTTAGAGAAGGATTATTCTTCGTTCCGATTTTATAAAGCAGGTATTTTTAATAAATCCTATTTAACAAATAAACAAGGACGTTACAAAGGCTATCCATTTAGAAGTTTTGCTGATGGTGGATTTTCGGGTGGCTTTAGTGATCACTTTCCAGTGTATATTTACTTGATTAAAGAGGTGAATACCGAGAATTAAAAGTTTGATTAACATATAAAAAAAAG
>NZ_ATMR01000125.1 GCF_000427335.1 Winogradskyella psychrotolerans RS-3
TCGGCATATCTAGAGGCTCCTGAGCCACTGATTCTGTCAAAGGTTTTTCTATCGCCTATACTGTGAACAATTACCATGGCCAAGCCAGGTTCCATTAAGGTCAATAACTCTTTACACTTCTCTACTTTATAAGCACCTAATCCCTTATCATCCACTTCATAATCTGGTGACCAGCTCCCACTTATTGAATGTAAGTCATCCAAGACGGGTAATCCTGCATCCCAGATTTTTTGCCCTACCATAGGCGCCTTCTCCGTAAGTGAATTGCCAGGTAATTTCATGCCCTCCTTATACTTTCCTTCTTTCTTCAATTGTTTGATGATGTTGTTGTTCATCGAAAGACCAAGCAATTTATTGTTCCCACCAGGGAACATGACAGGAATACCATATTCAATTCCCACCTTTATGTAGCGCTCTAGAAATGGAGCATGATAGAACAATGTACCCATATGGCTATCCATATGGGTGGGTTTTAACCCTAGTGACAAGGCACACAGGGGATA
>NZ_ATMR01000126.1 GCF_000427335.1 Winogradskyella psychrotolerans RS-3
TTTTTTTATATTCTACATTTTGGTCACCTCATCCTATAGCTTGTTCTAAATCTGCAATTAAATCGGCTTCATCTTCAATACCAACACTTAATCGAATTAGGGAGTCTACAACCCCTGTTTTTTCACGTTCTTCTTTTGGAATACTCGCATGCGTCATACTTGCCGGATGACCAGCTAAAGACTCAACTCCTCCAAGCGATTCTGCTAATGTAAAAATCTTTAATTTTTCTACAATTCTAATCGCTTCTTCGTAGTTATTTCCTTTGGTTGTAAAAGACACCATACCACCATAATCACTCATCTGAACTTTTGCAATAGCATGATTAGGATGATTTTTAAATCCTGGCCAATACACGTTTTCAATTTTTGGGTGGCTTTCTAAATACTCAGCTACCGCTCTACCATTTTCGCAATGACGTTGCATACGCACATGCAATGTTTTTAGGCCTCTTATAGCTAAAAATGCATCTTGCGGACCACAAATAGCGCCACTCGCATTTTGAATAAAATACAAACGCTCCGCCAAATCCTTATCTTTTACGATTAACGCTCCCATTACCAAATCACTATGTCCACCAAGATATTTGGTTACTGAGTGCATTACAATATCTGCTCCCAAATCTAATGGTCGTTGTAAATACGGAGTTGCAAAGGTATTATCTACTGCAAGTAACACGTTATGCTTGTTTGCGATTTTGCCAGTCTTTACAATATCGATGATATTTAGCATTGGGTTGGTTGGTGTTTCTACCCAAATTAATTTTGTTTTATCATTTATATAGTCTTCAATCCGCTCTGCATTTTCCATACCTATAAAATGAAATCTAATACCAAAGTCTTCGTAGATCTTGGTGAATAAACGATAGGTTCCTCCATATAAATTATTTGTAGAAATAACCTCATCGCCTTGCTTTAGTAATTTCAGAATGGCATCTATAGCAGCTAGTCCAGATCCGAATGCTAAACCATGTGTTCCATTCTCGACACTTGCAAAAGCGTTCTCTAATGCATGACGTGTTGGATTTGCTGACCGCGCATATTCATAGCCTTTATGTCCACCTGGAGTTGATTGTGCAAAAGTCGAGGTTTGATAAATTGGAGGCATTACAGAACCATAAGCAGCATCTGGTTTTTGACCACCATGTATTGTTTTTGTATTAAATTTCATAATAAAAAAGTTAAACGAAACCCACGAAAAAATTAACAAAATTATCGCGTTTGTATCATAACAAATTTAACCGATAATTCGTTCTATTCAAATCTATACAATACCTTTATTGTTTATTAAACTTAACTCTAAATACTGTGAAACACATAATTCCATTTTTAATATTTGTGATCCTTTTAAATTCATGCAGTTCTGAATTTAAACCTGCAACATTTGACACTATTACAGTTGAAGAACCCTTTGAGGCTGAAATTTCAGCGGTTTATAGCAAGGCAACAGGAAATACGGATCTCAGTAATAGTATAAATACAAACGTCGAAAATGCAATTATTGCAACTTTAAATACATCTGAAAACAAAACCAATTTAAAAACTGTTTTAAAAGCATTTAATGAAGAATATCTTAGTTTTAAAACGGAATATTCTGAAATAGACGAACCTGCTTGGGAGCTTCATATTGAAACAGAACTCGTTTACCAGTCTGAAGCTATAATTACGATAGCCATTAGCACATATGAGTTTAAAGGTGGCGCTCATGGAAACGATAAAATAAAATTATTAAATCTTGATGCTAAAAGTGGAAAAACCCTAGAAATCAATGATTTTATCACAGACCTAACGGGCTTTACAGCATTGGCAGAAACTCAATTTATTCAATCTTTAGAAGAGAACGAAGACCAATTAACTATTGAAAATTTCTTCTTCGGAGAACCATTTCATTTGCCTGAAAACATTGGGTTCAGTGAAGAAGGTTTGGTTTTAATTTACAATGTTTATGAAGTGGCTTCTTACGATCTAGGTTATACAGAATTTATGATTCCTTTTAGTGAAGTACAACCTTATTTAAAGATGAACTAGACTATTTTTTTGGTTAATCGCTTTATAATTGGGCCAACTGTTAATCCTTGTCCAACAATAGAAACAACAACGACAACGTAGGTTATCACTAAGAATAATTCTCGATGCATATCTTTTGTTAGGCTCAATGCCAAAGCAATAGAGATACCGCCGCGTAAGCCACCCCAAGTCATTATTAAATTTGTTTTTGGCACAAAATCCAATCGCTTTTCAAAGAATTTAATGGGTAACCAAAGTGAAATGTAACGACAAACTAATATTAAAGGAATCGCCAATAAGCCGGCATAAATGTATTTTCCATCTAATGTTAACACTAGCATTTCCATACCAATCATTACAAACAAAATAGTGTTTAACAATACATCGACGAGCTCCCAAAATTTATCTACATACAATTCTGTGGTTTCAGACATGGCAGAATTCCTTACCGTATCATTTCCAACAATAAGTCCCGCTGTTACCATGGCTAAAGGTGCTGACAAATGGAACTTATGTGCCAACATGGTACCGCCCATAACGCTTGCTAAGGTTAATATCACTTCTATTTCGTAACTATCAATCGATCGCATCAAACGGTATGTAACCCACCCCAAAAAAAGTCCCAAAATAATACCACCAATCACTTCTTGTCCAAATAAAGTGGCAATATCAGAAAACTCAATAGCAGCATCTGGTTTCGCAGCAATCGCAAAAATGGTTAAGAAGACGACAACTCCTACTCCATCATTAAACAAGGATTCTCCAACAATTTTGGTTTCTAGCTTTTTTGGAGCTCCTGCTTTTTTCAAAATTCCTAAAACAGCAATAGGGTCTGTTGGAGAAATTAAAGCTCCGAATAACAAACAGTAGATAAAATCTACATTTAAACCCATTAACTTTAAGACATAAAACATTGCAATACCAACTAAAAATGTGGACACCAAAACACCGACTGTCGCAAAAGCCATTATTGGCCAGCGCTGCACTTTAAGCTGATTAAAATTGGTATGTAAAGCACCTGCAAATAGCAGAAAACTCAGCATAATATCTAAGAGAACCGTTTCAAAATCTATCAACGCTATAAATTCTCGTTCTTGTACTAATAAGGTATCATCAAATTGAGCAATTCCTACTAAAACCACTGTAAATACAATGGTAATAACCATTAAACCAATAGTGATTGGTAATTTTAAAAACTTCTCGTTTATATAACCAAAGCCCGCAGAAAGAACGATTAAAATAGTAGCAATTGAATAGTAATCCATAGTTATAGTGATTTTCTGAGTGCTAAAATATACCCTAAATGAATACCTTCATGAAAATTATTGAAATCAATGGCTTCTTCAACATTACTTAGCGTGCTTTTTGTAGTCACGGTGTATTGATTATAAGTTTGAAAAATTTTATTATCGTAGTCCTCCTTTGTCTTTTCAATTGTGGAAAACAATAAGCCTTTTATAGTATCTACTTCAGATTGCGACAGATCTCGCTCCGTTTTTGTTCCTTTTTAAAACCTTCTACCATCTCATCAGAAACAACCATTGGCAATCCTGATAATTTGTATACCAATAATTGTTGCGTAACAATAGTATGTGCAATATTCCAAATGATATTATTATGAAATCCTTTTGGCACTTTATTCAACTCTTCTAAAGTGTGATTTTCAATAAAACTTTTTAATAATTTTCTATTTTTCAGTGCGACGTCTAAAACAAAATCCATAAAATCATATTTTTTTTAAAAGTAATAAAATTCATCAGAAATACGGTTTCTTTGCATTTTGAAATTAAACCGTTTTGATTATGAACAAAATATACTATTTAAGTAGCTGTAATACTTGTACTCGTATCATTAATGAGCTTAATCTTCCTGAAGGCTTTCAACTTCAAGATATAAAGACAGAACCTATTACTGAGGAACAGATTGCACAAATGAGAGCACTAACAGATAGCTACGAAAGTCTGTTTAGTAAGCGTGCTAGACTTTATAATGAATTGGGTTTAAAAGAGAAATCACTAACTGAAGACGATTACAAAAACTATATTTTAGAACATTATACGTTTTTAAAACGTCCTGTAATTTTATATAACGATTCTATTTTTATTGGCAATTCTAAGAAAACAGTAGAAGCGGCCAAACTCGCGATACATGAATAGTAGAAAATTCGCCATTTTCGCATTGATTATGGTGCAACTATTATATGGTCTCAATTTCACTATTGCAAAAACGGTAATGAATGAAAACTTCATTAAACCCTTTGGATTTGTTCTAATAAGAGTTGCTGGTGCCACGGTTTTGTTTTGGATTATGAGTCTCTTTTTACCAAAGCAAAAAATTGACAAAAAAGACTATCTAAAACTCTTTGTAGCTGCCATTTTTGGAGTCATGATTAATATGCTTTTCTTTTTTAAAGGCCTAGAATACACCTCTCCAATCCATGCTTCAGCCATTACCATTACAGTACCTATTATCATTTTAATTTTGTCTGCTATAATTTTAAAGGAAAACGTTTCTAAGCTAAAAATAGTTGGAGTTACTTTGGGCTTAATAGGCGCATTGGTTTTAACTATTTATGGTAAATCTGCAAGAGCTGGCGATAATGTGCCATTAGGTAATTTACTCGTGTTTTTAAATGCAATTTCATACAGCATCTATGTGATAATGATTAAAAAACTCACATTAAAATACCATCCATTTACATTTATTAAATGGTTGTTTTTGTTTGGTCTCATTATGTTAATTCCGTTTGGTTATAATGATTTAAAAGCTGTAGAGTGGCACACATTTACACCTAACGCCATTTGGTCTGTTGTATTTGTTGTTGTCGGCGCGACTTTCGGAACGTATTTATTTAACCCATTAGCATTAAACAAACTAAAAGCATCTACTGTAGGCATATTTATTTACCTTCAACCTGTAGTTGCAGGACTCTTTGCTATTTCAATAGGTGCAGATTTTATAGACTCCGTAAAAATCGGAGCCATGTTACTCATATTTTTAGGAGTATTTCTTGTATCTAAAAAACCTAAAAACGCCATTTAATTTGCCTCTAACATCTAAAGTTTTTAAAAGCATTGATACTATTCCACAACCTTATTGGGATAGTGTTAATTGCTGCATAAATATTTATTATTCACCCGAATTCTTAAAAGCTTTTGAACTTGCCAATACAGACATAGAATTTAATTATATTTTTATCCTTAAAGACCAGGAAGCTGTTGCTTTTGCCAATACTCAAATCGTAACCATCGGTGTTGAAACCATTACAAAAAACATTAAAATGTCTGACAAAATAAGACATTGGGTTAATAACATGTTCTGCAACAATCATATTCGTGTGTTGTTCTGTGGAAATGTGTTTTTAAGTGGTGAATATGGTACATTTTTAAAAGATGGTGAAGATAAAATCGACACGTTTAAAGCCATCGCCGAAGGTGTAAAACAGTTATCTAAATCCACAAAAAAACTAAGTGCTATTTTTATAAAAGATTTTAAAAACGAATCCCTTCCTATTACCAATTATTTAGAATCTTACGATTACGCAGCCATGCAAGTTGAGCCTAATATGATAATTACGCTACAACCAGAATGGCATTCTTTTGACGATTATACAACGGCTTTAAAATCTAAATACCGTGTAAAAGCAAATAGAGCCGATGCTAAAAGTGCCGATTTAAATGCTAAATTATTTTCTGAAGACGATATAGAAATACACAAAGATGCACTTCAAGAATTATACCAAAATACGATTGATAATGCTGATTTTAATGCCCAAATATTAAACCTCGATACTTATATTCATCTTAAAAGAACCTTTAAAGATTTATTTATAGTAAAGGGCTATTTTCTAGAAGAAAAATTAGTTGGCTTTTTATCTGCCATGCAAAACGACTCACATCTCGATGCGCATTTTATTGGTATCGATTATTCTCAAAATAAAGAATTTGCTATCTATCCCAGAATACTAAATGATTACGTAAGACTCGGAATTGAAACACAATCAACACAGATTAACCTAGGTAGAACAGCTTCTGAAATTAAAAGCACACTCGGTGCAGAACCAGAAGCGCTAACCTGTTATTGTAAGCACAAACGATACATACCAAATCAGATTTTAAAGCCGTTTATAAAAAACGTGGAGATAAAATCTTTTAAGCAACACTCGGTTTTTAAGTAAAATTATAACTTCATAGGTTTTGGTCGCACGCCATGCTTACGCGTATCCTCTTTTGTCAATACCTTAAAACTTTCAGACTTCGGGAATTTATGAGCCAATTCTAATAATGGTTCTGGTAGACTCGTTAATTTTCTTGCTTTAAGATCTATCCAACCACCTTGCATTTCGCAATACGCTAAATTTTCACCTTTATGATTGTAAAAATTATGCTCAAACATAAACAACATACCATCTTCACTTAAGCCAGACACTTCAATAGTTACCGTAATTGGAGTTCCTAGAAATGATTCCTTAAAATAATACATGTGTTCGTAAAACACGACAGGACCAACATTGTATTTCATTATTTCTGGCATTGAAAAACCTTGCTCAGTAAAGAATGCCATACGTGCATGACTCATAAAATTGGTATAAGCAGAATTAGCTAAATGACCATTAGCATCCACATCACTCCAGCGAATTTCAAACTGTTTTTTATACATAAATTTTCTTTCATTTTAGGTTTACAAAGTTATAAAAGTCTGATTAGAGAACATGACGCTTTCTAAACTATTTAAAACCATTCAATTTTGTACCTTTGCGCAACTTTAATTGTAATGATTTAATGATACAATCCATGACAGGTTATGGGAAATCTGTGCTACAGCTCCCAACTAAAAAAATATCTATAGAATTAAAATCTCTAAATAGCAAAAGCTTAGACCTCAACGCTCGTATGCCTTCTATGTATAGAGCAAAGGAATTAGACATAAGAAAACTTATTGCTAGAAACCTTGTTAGAGGAAAAGTAGATTTCTCACTATTTGTAGAAATTACAGGAGAAGACACCAGTTCTAAAATTAACAAGACAGTCGTAAAAGAATACATTAAACAGCTTAAAGAGGTTGTAGATGGCGATGCTATTGAGTTATTAAAAATGGCGATTCGTATGCCAGATGCTATAACTACAGAACGTGATGATATCGATGAAGAAGAATGGTCATTAATCAGTGAGGAAATAGATAAAGCCATAGCAAATATTGTAATCTATAGAGAAGATGAAGGAGCGACACTAAAGCAAGATTTTGAAGATAGAATTAGCACTTTAAGGCGTTTATTAAACGAAGTTATTACGATGGATCCTGAACGTATTGACGGCGTAAGAGCGCGTTTAGAAAAGGGCATTTCTGATATTAAAGAAAAAGTAGATGAAAACCGTTTTGAGCAAGAATTGGTTTATTACATAGAGAAATTTGATATTACTGAAGAAAAAGTAAGACTAGAAAATCACTTAGATTATTTCACAAAAGCTTTAGATTCTGAAGATTCTAACGGAAAGAAATTAGGTTTTATTTCTCAGGAAATCGGAAGAGAAATCAATACTATTGGTTCAAAATCTAATTATGCACCAATGCAAAAATTAGTAGTTCAGATGAAGGATGAACTTGAAAAAATTAAGGAACAATTATTAAACGTACTTTAATTAGTAAGCAGTAAAACATACATTTTGTCAGAAATTAAAAACGAAGTCCAAGGCAAACTCATTGTGTTTTCAGCACCATCTGGTTCTGGAAAAACAACCATAGTTCGCCACCTATTAAAACAGCAAGAACTCAATCTAGAATTTTCTATCTCTGCAACATCGCGCGACAAACGTGGTAATGAGGTTAATGGAAGAGATTACTATTACCTATCGCTTAAAGAATTTAAAAACCGAATTAAAAACGATGAGTTTTTAGAATGGGAAGAGGTCTATAGAGATAATTTTTATGGGACGCTAAAAACTGAAATTGAACGTATTTGGGCAAAAGGAAAGCATGTTATTTTTGATATTGATGTATCAGGAGGCTTACGTATCAAACGAAAATTTCCAGAGCAAACTATCGCAATTTTTGTAAAACCACCAGATTTAAATGAGTTGGTAAGACGACTAAAAGATCGCGGTGAAGAAAGTCCCGAAAAAATAAGCATGCGTGTGGCAAAAGCACCAGCAGAACTAGCTACAGCTCCACTTTTTGATGAAATTGTAGTTAATTCTGACTTAGACAAAGCTTTAAATGATGCTTATAAATTGGTTTCAGATTTTATAAAAGAGTAGACACTGAAATAAATTCAGCATAAAATGAAAATAGGATTGTATTTTGGCACGTTTAACCCCATTCACGTTGGACATTTAACTATTGCCAATCATTTGGCTGAGCATAGTGATTTAGACCAGGTTTGGTTTGTGGTCACTCCGCTAAGTCCTTTTAAAAAGAAAAGCAGTTTACTAGACAATTATCACCGTTTAGAAATGGTTCATCTGGCGACAAAAGACTATGATAAACTGAGGCCAAGCGATATTGAATTCGGGTTAAAACAACCCAACTACACCATTGATACGCTAACTTATCTCTTTGAGAAATATCCAAATTATGAGTTTGCCTTAATTATGGGAGAAGACAATTTAAAAAGTCTCCATAAATGGAAAAACTATGAACTCATTCTAGAAAATCATAGTATTTATGTTTATCCTAGACTATCTGAAGGTAAAATAGACACTCAATTTAACGCTCATTCTAAAATTATAAAAATTGATGCACCAATTATGGAGCTCTCTTCAACCTTTATTAGAAAGGAAATTAAAGACGGAAAAAATGTGCGTCCGATCTTGCCAGAACATGTATGGCAATTTATTGATGAGATGAATTTTTATAGGTAACACATTCTTGTGAAGGCAGGAATCTCTTTTAGTAATCACTTAACAGTTTGAATGTATAGTTTTTTAAATTCATGAGATACCCACTTTCGTGAGTATTAAAAATGATAAAAAGCATTCTCATAATGAGTCAATTGCTCTGTCTTCTTATTTTTTAAAACAGCAATAATATCAAAACGAGTTTCTAAATCAATATCATTTTCAATTATAAAAGCATCCATAGCTTTCACTAATAATTTGATTTTATTAGGCGTAACAAACTCTTGCGGATCACCAAAAAAATCAGAATTTCGTGTTTTTACCTCTACACAAATCATTTCATTATTATGTTTGGCTATGATATCTATTTCAGCTTTTTGAAATATATAATTACGAACAATGATTTCATACCCTTTTTTTATGAGTAATTCTGTTGCGAGTTGCTCACCTAGTTTGCCAAGTTCGTTGTGTTGTGCCATTTTTCAGTCTTCAGTTTACCGTTTTCTCTCAAAAAAGTTAGAAATACTTTAGAGTTAACTTCAATATACAAAATTGCAGCATCTTAAAAGCAAAATGAAACAATCTGAGTCAAAGCATCTTTGTTTAAAGCACATAAAATCTTACAATTAGCCATATCTTTGTAATGCTTTAAAACACGCGAAATGGCTAGTCATATTAAATGCCCAAATTGTGGTCTCTATAATACAAATCAAGACTATTGCACCAATTGCAATACGCTATTATCTTATAAAAAAAGACGAGAATTAACGTTTGCTCAAGATGAAAAAGAGCGTCGTGAACGCGAGCGTATTCAAAAAGAAGCCTCTCCATCGTTTTATGAAAAGCATAAAGATCACCGGTTTTTAATAGTGCGTGTTTTTGTTAAAGTTATACACTCTATTTGGATGGGATTTGTAGCCATCGGAATGTTTATTGCTTGGCTAATAACTGCTATTGCAGCATGAGCATTTTAAAGCACCCTATTTTCTATATCAGTATATTAGTCGCTTCTGCATTATACATTGCAAATCGTTTTGAAGTACCACTTCCTAATTGGATGTATTTTTACATCAATGACTTTTTATGTATGCCTATTGTGTTAAGTACAAGTTTAGCAACTCTAAGAATCATCAAGAAAACTGAAACACTTTACGTACCAGTTACCGTCGTTTTAGCCTTAACGCTGTATTTTTCCTTATATTTTGAATGGCTAATGCCACAAATTAACACACGTTATACGAGTGATTTAATTGACGTTGGACTCTACTTTTTAGGAGCCATTTTGTTTTTCAAGTTTCAAAAGCAATTATTCTGAAAATTTTAAAGTCGATTGCGCTTTACCAACTTTTAACTCTATAGTTCGTCCCAAAACCAACGCACGGTTGTCTTTTTCGTGTCCTGCAGGCATATTGAAGGTAATTGGAAAATCGTAATCTTCTAATGCATCTAAAATCAATTGCTCTATCGAAGTACCCCAAAGTGTCGTATTCTTTCGCATTCTAGACATATCACCAACCACAAGCCCATTCAAATTATCAAAATAACCGGCGCGTTTCATACTTTGCAACATACGGTCAATATGATATTTATATTCACCAATTTCTTCAATAAAAAGAATTTTTCCAGAGGTATCTATACTCTCTCTAGAACCCAACATGGTATGTAACATCGTTAGATTTCCTCCGACTAATTCTCCTGAAGTTTCTCCTACTCTATTATAGTTTGAGCCTTTTAAAGTATAGTTTTCAGGATTTCCGAAAATAGCCGATTTAAACGTTTCAACAGATTCCTTTATATCATTCAAATCTTTGGTTAAACTCACACACATTATAGCATGTAAGGACTGAAACCCTTCATTATGAACCTGATTGTGCAATGCTGTAATATCGCTATAACCAATAATCCATTTCGGATTTTTCTTAAATTTAGTATAATTCAATTTATCCAAAATCCTAACCGTTCCGTAACCACCTCGCGCACACCAAATCGCGCTAATTTTAGGATCGTCCATAGCGTTTTGCAAATCTTCGCAACGTTCGGCATCTGTACCAGCAAAATGATTAGATTGGTTAAAAACATGTTTACCAACAATAGCATGCAAACCCCAACTTTCTAGAAGTTTTACAGCGTCTTGCACTTCTCCTACTCTACTTTTTAAAATCCCAGAAGGCGCAACAATAGCCACAGTATCTCCTGCTTTTAAATAGGGTGGTTGTATTAATTGTGAAGCCATTTTGGTAGGTTTATTAGTTTCTATCTGCGCTTGTACTTCGGATTGTGAAATAAAAATCAAAACGAAAACAAGATACATAAAGTGATGTCTAAAAGTCATAAATAGTGCTTTTGGTAAAAGTACATTTTTTTTCTAAATCCCTTATATATTACGTACTTTTGTGGCTTTCAAAAAAATGAAAACCATGTCGAAAAGATATACCATAACAGCAGCATTACCATATACAAACGGCCCAATTCATATTGGACATTTAGCTGGTGTTTATGTGCCTGCAGATATTTATTCTAGATACTTAAGATTAACGGGCAATGACGTTGCTTTTATTTGCGGAAGTGATGAGCACGGTGTGCCGATTACCATCAAAGCGAAAAAAGAAGGGGTCACTCCACAAGATATTGTGGATAAATATCATGCCATTATCAAACAGTCTTTTATTGACTTTGGTATTACTTTCGATAACTACTCACGTACTACAGCAAAAATCCATCACGATACGGCTCAAGAATTTTTCAAAACCCTTTACGACAAAAACGAGTTTGTAGAAGAGGTTACTGAACAATTATATGACGAAGAAGCGAATCAGTTTTTAGCTGACCGTTTTGTAACAGGAACCTGTCCTAAATGTGGCAACGAAGAAGCTTATGGAGATCAGTGTGAAAGCTGTGGATCGAGTTTAAATGCTACAGATTTAATAAACCCTAAATCGGCAATAACAGGAAATGTACCTTCTTTAAAAGAAACCAAACACTGGTTTTTACCTTTAAATAAACATGAAGATTTTCTACGCGAATGGATTTTAAAAGGCCACAAAAAAGATTGGAAACCTAATGTTTACGGTCAGGTGAAATCTTGGATTGATGATGGACTAAGACCAAGAGCGGTAACCAGAGATTTAGACTGGGGAATTCCGGTACCTGTTGAAGGTGGCGAAGGTAAAGTCCTTTACGTTTGGTTTGATGCCCCTATTGGTTATATCTCTTCTACAAAAGAATGGGCTGCACGCGAAGGTAAAAATTGGGAAGATTATTGGAAAGATGAAGACACTAAACTGGTTCATTTTATAGGAAAAGATAACATTGTCTTTCACTGTATCATTTTCCCATCGATGTTAAAAGCAGAAGGTTCTTATATTTTACCAGAAAACGTTCCTGCTAACGAATTTTTAAACTTAGAAGGTCAGAAATTATCGACTTCTAAAAACTGGGCCGTTTGGTTACCTGATTATTTAATAGACTTTCCTAATCAACAAGATGTGTTGCGTTACGCTTTAACGGCAAATGCACCAGAATCTAAGGATAACGATTTTACGTGGAAAGATTTTCAAGCGAGAAACAATAATGAATTGGTAGCTATCTTCGGAAACTTTATCAATCGTGTGGTGGTTTTAACGAATAAATATTACGACGGTATTATCCCGACACCATCGGACTATTCTACTATTGACGAAGAAACTTTAGCAGCTGTAAAAGCCTATCCTGCTGTGATTTCGAGCTCTATTGAACGTTACCGTTTTAGAGAAGCGAGTCAGGAATTGATGAACTTAGCACGACTAGGAAATAAGTATTTAGCTGATGAAGAGCCATGGAAAACGTTTAAAACAGATGAAGCACGTACTAAAACCGTAATGTTTGTGGCTTTACAAATTGCGTCTGCCTTAGCTGTTTTATCAGAACCGTTCTTACCATTTACCTCAACCAAGTTAAAAGGTATTTTAAATTCGAATGATAACGGATGGGAAGACGTTTCAACAAAAGACATTTTAATTCCCGCATCACATCAAATTGGAAAAGGAGAATTATTATTCTCTAAAATTGAAGATTCTGAAATTCAAATACAACTCGATAAATTAGAAGCAAGCAAAAAAGCTAATGAAGCTGAAAAGAAGGCAACAGAACCTCAAAAGGATGAAATTACGTTTGAAGATTTTACAAAATTAGACTTGCGTGTTGGTACTATTATAGAAGCTGAAAAAATGCCAAAAACCAAAAAGCTTTTAGTCTTAAAAGTAGATACTGGTATTGACACAAGAACGATTGTCTCTGGTATTGCCGAAAGCTTTTCTCCAGAAGACGTCATAGGCAAACGCGTTACCGTTTTAGTGAATTTAGCGCCAAGAGCTTTACGAGGAGTTGAGAGTCAAGGTATGATTTTAATGACGGAAGACGAAACTGGGAAATTGGTATTTGTTAATCCTGATACTTCGACTGCGCTCAGCACAGGTATTGAGGGAGTTAAAAATGGTTTACAGATTAGTTAAGCACTCAATCTTTTCATTTTATATTATACAAAATGGAGCCTATAGTAGGCTCCAATTTTTTTTTTGCTAATGCATCAATAATTTTTTCTTTACAAGCAAGCCACGGACTACCCTTTAAGTAATTTTGAATTCAAACATTACCTAAAGACAATGAAAAAAATAGCACTATTATGTTTAACGGTCTGCTTTTTAGCTTGTGGATCGTCAAAAACCGTTCGTCAATCTAAAAAAACGATAAAAGGAGATTGGACATTAACGTCCATAAAATCTTCAGCGATTGGAGATTTAAAAATTACACTTCTTAACGATGCAGAAAAAGCCTGTTTTGAAAATAGTACATGGCAATTTATACCTAATAACAATACAGGAAACTATACGCTTTCAGGAATGAGTTGTGACACAGAACAACGTTATTTCGCATTCACTATAGACGAAGTTAATGAAGACACTGGCTTATATAATTTCTTATTAAAACCTACAAATGAAAAAGGTAAATCTGAAACTAATGTAGGATTTAGATTAGAACTCACAGCACTTTCTGAAACTACCATGCAATGGCAACAACTAGTGACTTTAGAAGGAAGGCCCATCACCATTACTATGAACTTTACAAAATATTAAATTATGAAACGAGCATGTTCAAAATTTTATCACCTAAAGGGATGATTAAAAGCGAACAGCATGTGACCATTAAAAAACAATAAATAAAAACATATGAAACTATTAAATTATAAATCAAATTTAGCCATAACACTATCATTACTTTTAGTATTAATGACAAGTTGTAAGGCTGTAGACAATGCAAACAATAAACAAAAAGGAGCAGCCATTGGAGCTGCAGGTGGAGCACTACTTGGTGCTATCATTGGAAACAACGTAGGTAAAGGTGGCAAAGGTGAATTAGGAGCGGTTATCGGAGGAGTTGTTGGCGGTGGAGCTGGTGTACTCATTGGAAACAAAATGGATAAACAAGCTCAAGAAATTGAAAGTGAAATTCCTGGCGCAACTGTTGAGCGCGTTGATGATGGTATTGTACTGACCTTCGACGAGCAAAGTGGTGTTTATTTTGATACTGAAAAGTATAATATTAACGCTAAATCTCAAGAAACATTAAACAAATTAGCAAGTGTATTTACGGAATACCCAGACACAAATATTCTTGTTGTTGGCCATACAGATAGTTCTGGTAATGATGCTTACAACTTAACTTTGTCTAAAAACAGAGCAGAAGCTGTAACCAATTATTTAACAGGGAAAGGCTTAGGTACCGCACGCTTTACAACACATTGGTTTGGCGAAGAGCAACCGAAGTACGACAATACAACAGCAGACGGACGTTCTAAAAACAGACGTGTAAACATTGCGATTGTTCCTAATGAAACGATGGTAAATGATGCAAAAGTAGAAGCTGGCTCTAATTAATAACTTTTGCTGAAACTATTCGGCAATTACATCAGAGTTAGATATATTACAGACCTTATAATTTTAAATTTATAAGGTCTTTTTTTATGATGATAAAATATATAGTTCAACACACACAATTAGCAGAAAAAAATATAAAAAGTACGATTCAATTATTGAATGAAGACTGTACTATTCCTTTCATTTCACGCTACAGAAAAGAAGCTACAGGAAATCTAGATGAAGTACAAATTGGAGACATTGTTAAATACAAAGAATTATTTGAAGCTTTAGAGAAACGAAAAATAGCCATTATAAAAGCTTTGGAAGACCAAGACGTTTTAACCGAAGACCTAAAACAAAAGATTGAAAACACTCAAGACGTAACAACGCTTGAAGATCTCTATTTACCTTTCAAGAAAAACGAAAACAAAAGCCGAAACCGCTCGTAAAAATGGTTTGGAACCTTTGGCTAAAATCATAATGAGCCAAAAGGCAAGTGATATTGAATCTATTGCTCTAAAATATACCAAAGGCGATATCGCAACTGTAGAGGATGCTTTAGAAGGAGCCAGACATATCATTGCCGAATGGATTAATGAACGCACTGATATTAGGAATAGTTTACGGAACGAATTAGAACGACATGCTCAAATTACGACCAAAGTAATTAAGTCTAAATCTACAGACGAAAAAGCGCAAAAATTCCGAGACTACTTTGATTGGTCTGAATCTCTATCACGAATTCCTTCACATAGATTATTAGCCATTTTAAGAGCAGAAAGCGAAGGCTTTATCCGTGTGAAAATTGAAGTTGATGCTGTTAGAGTTTTAGAACGTATTGATAATAGAATCATACAAAGCCAAAATGCTTGCGCAGATCAAATAGAATTGGCCATTTCAGATGCCTATAAACGTTTATTATTTCCATCATTAAGTAATGAAGCCCTTCAAAAGGCAAAGGAAAAAGCCGATGAATCTGCGATTACTGTTTTTGCTAAAAATTTAAAGCAATTATTATTAGGCTCACCTATTGGTGAAAAACGGGTTTTAGCCATCGACCCTGGTTTTAGAAGTGGTTGTAAAGTCGTTTGCTTAGATGCACAAGGTGCTTTAAAGTACAATGAAAACATCTATCCACATGCCCCAAAAAATGATAGTATTGGTGCCATAAAAAAGATTTCTTCTTTAGTCGAAGCTTATAAAATTGAAGCGATTGCCATTGGAAATGGAACGGCATCACGAGAAACTGAAGCTTTAATTCGAAAAATTCAATTTAAAAACGATATCCAAGTGTTTGTGGTTAGTGAAGCTGGTGCGAGTATTTATTCGGCTTCAAAAATAGCTAGAGATGAATTTCCAAATTACGATGTTACGGTTCGTGGTTCGGTTTCTATTGGAAGACGTTTACAAGATCCCTTAGCCGAATTGGTAAAAATTGATGCAAAATCTATTGGAGTTGGACAATACCAGCATGATGTGGATCAAACAAAGCTTCAAAAACAACTCGATGTTGTGGTTGAAAATTGTGTGAATGCCGTCGGTGTTAACATTAACACTGCAAGTACACCGCTACTCAGTTCGGTTTCTGGAATTGGACCAAAATTAGCAGAAAATATTTTTAATTACCGAAACGAAAACGGCGCATTTAAATCGAGAAACGATATTAAAAAAGTACCCCGATTAGGTGGAAAAGCTTACGAACAAGCTGCTGGTTTCTTAAGAATTCGCGATGCCAAAAATCCTTTAGACAATTCATCTGTACATCCTGAAACTTATAAAATAGTTGAAAAAATGGCTAAAGATGAAGGAGTTTCACTTCAAGACTTAATTGGAAATAAAACCATTCTTCAAAATATAGATTTAAATAAATATTATACAGAAACGGTTGGTTTGCCCACGCTTCAAGATATTATTAAAGAACTAGAAAAACCTGGATTAGACATTAGAGAACAAGCTAAAGTTTTCACCTTTAATCAAAATATAAAAACCATAACTGATTTACACGAAGGGCAATTGTTACCTGGTATCGTTAATAATATAACCAATTTTGGGTGCTTTGTAGATGTTGGGATTAAAGAAAGTGGACTAATTCATGTTTCAAATTTATCAGATAGTTTTGTAAAGGACGTTAATAAACACGTACACTTACATCAGCAGATTATTGTTAAAGTTTTAGAGGTTGATGTGGCTCGAAAACGGATTCAGTTAAAGCTTCATAAATAAATGCTCAAAATAGCTTTTCATCCCATATATAAACATCCACTTCCTGTAGGACACCGGTTTCCTATGGAAAAATACGAATTATTACCACAGCAACTTTTGCACGAAGGCACCTGTACTCATGCTAATTTCTTTCAACCAGAAAAACCTAATGATAAGTATATTGTTGCCGTTCATGACCCTGAATATTATTATGATTTAATTAATATCACTCTAAATCAGCGCGCCGCCCGAAAAATAGGGTTTCCGTTAAGTAGAGCTTTAGTACACCGTGAAATATTAATTGCAGATGGCACAATTAAAGCTAGTGAATTTGCTTTACAACATGGCATTGCTATGAATATTGCAGGTGGCACACATCATGCATTTACCAATCGTGGTGAAGCATTTTGTTTGCTAAATGACCAAGCCATTGCTGCGCGATATCTTCAAAGTAAAGGGCTCGCTAAAAAGATTTTAATTGTAGATTTAGATGTACATCAAGGTAATGGAACGGCAGAAATTTTTCAGAATGATGATTCCGTTTTCACTTTTTCAATGCATGGTAAAAGCAATTATCCTTTTAAAAAGGAAACCAGTGATTTAGACATCGCTTTAGAAAATGATACTGACGATTCTACCTATTTAAACCTTTTAAAAAACACATTACCAAAACTCATTACACAACAACAGCCCGATTTTATCTATTATTTATGCGGAGTTGATGTGATTAAAACCGATAAATTAGGAAAATTAGGTTTAACCGTTGAAGGCTGTAAAGCTAGAGACCGTTTTGTTTTAGAACAATGTAAATTAAATGAAATTCCTGTAATGTGCAGTATGGGAGGTGGTTATTCTCCCGACATCAAAACAATAGTAAATGCACACGCTAACACGTTTAGACTAGCGCAAGAGGTTTACTTTTAGACCAAAATCAATTTCTCATAATTATTTTACCATCGGATTAACTATTCTTATATTTGTTTAAAACACCACAACTATGTTATCAAAAACTATTGAAGCCGCATTAAATAAGCAAATAAGAATCGAAGCAGAGTCATCTCAGGCCTATTTAGCCATGGCAATTTGGGCTGAAGTAAAAGGATTAGAAGGTATTTCTAACTTTATGTACGATCAGTCGGATGAAGAGCGCACACACATGCTAAAACTTGTGAAATTTGTAAACGAGCGCGGTGGACATGCACATATATCTGAACTAAACGCACCAAGTGTAACGTTTTCATCTTATAAAGAAATGTTTGAAAAACTTTTAGAACATGAAATCTTTGTATCCGAAAGCATTAACGATTTGGTTCACATCTCTCTCCAAGAAAAAGATTATGCTACACACAATTTCTTACAATGGTATGTTTCAGAACAAATAGAAGAAGAAGCTACTGCCAGAACCATCCTTGATAAAGTAAAAATGATTGGAGATGACAAAGGTGGTTTATATTTATTTGATAGAGATATCCAACAACTCACAGTAAACTCAGCAGCTCAAGGTCCTGCTATCTAAATTTTAAAAAGGTGTTTTTGCAAATTAAAACGGTACCGATGCATTATCAAAAACACTTTTTTTTACTTAATATTTTCATAGATTAAAAATATAGCCGAACAAATAATGTTGATTCTCAAAATCGGATTATAAATTAAATCAACTGCTATAAAGACCTATTTACTTACACTATATTTAATACTACGATATCATACTTTAAATATAAAAATAGTGTTTTTATGAAAAAATTATTTCTCTTAAATGTCTTAATTATTGTTATGCTTTGCAATAGCTGTGCTAATAATAATAACACCGAAAAAGACGAAATCACAAATCCCACAACAGAAGTTAAAAAAGATCTTAAAAAGGGAATAAAATTTACTAACGAGCAATTTTATGATGCTGAAGGCCAATTTTTAGAGGAAAAGGCAAAAGACGCTTTAATGGAAATGCTTGCATATCATAATTATCCCATTTTTGATGGTTTGCGTGAAAAAATTTGGCTCACAGATTATAATCAAGGTAACTATGCCGAATTAGGATTAGCATCTATAATGTTCGTAAATAACGAAGAAGACCAATATATGTTAATGGACATCTTTCTTCTACCAGGCCAAATGTTAGGTGAGCATATGCACTTTGCCGCAGAGGGCAACCCTGTAAAAATGGAAGGTTGGTTAGTAAGACATGGAAAAAGCTACATTGTGGGTGTCGGAGAAAATAATCGTGATCAATTTCCACAAGTGGTAGTTCCACAAAACCACTGGGAAGGCAAAGTAACGACCAATCATATTATTGAAGCTAACGAAGGAGATTTTGCTTCACTAGCTGAGGCTGAATCACCTCATTGGCAAATGGCAGGACCAGAAGGAGTTGTTATTACTG
Source organism: Winogradskyella psychrotolerans RS-3 (assembly GCF_000427335.1). Classification (GTDB taxonomy): domain Bacteria; phylum Bacteroidota; class Bacteroidia; order Flavobacteriales; family Flavobacteriaceae; genus Winogradskyella; species Winogradskyella psychrotolerans. The sequence goes on from NZ_ATMR01000126.1 coordinate 19,314, forward strand.
AGGTTGGAAATGTACATACAAATTCTGGAGTTCTGAGATCTGATCCTAAAATGAATTAAACAACAATGATGAGCTATCTAGCAGTCAATGTTGCATCTAATTGTTCAATGCACAGCACCTAAATGTTAAATTTTATTTAGATTAAATATAAATAGTTATTTTTGCACTATTGATTTTTTATGCAATGGGCAAAAAGAAGAAAAATAAAAAGCTAAAAAAAGAACGTATTAAAGTTCTTGAGACCTCTGGTTTCGAGACACTTGGGAAAACAAAAACCAAGTGTTGCAAAAAATATAAAAAAGCCGAAAACAAACGTTGTAAAAAATGTCCTTGTTTTGATTTACTAAAAAAGGTCGCTTAACCTCTATTCATCTTGATTTTTATTTAGAGTTTCTTATAATTTATAAATTCTAATTATGATTCAATTATAAAATAAACAGGTTTGTGTTTAAGGAATTATAAAATTTATAGACTAAGTAAATTATATTTACAAATTCTAACATAATTCTTGTCTGATGAGATCACTCTGTTTTCTTAAATTTATCCTTATTTCTCTTAGTATCTCATTGGTTTCTTCCTTATCCATTTACGGACAGACCCAAGAAGCAGACAGGACAATTATTCCCGTAGACTGGGATGTTTGTAAATACCATCCAGTTATAAATGCTAAGACATCATCAATAAAGCCACCGACTAACATACTTCAAAAAATGGCTAGGGGTAGTGAAAATTGCGCAACGTTTATAGTTGACTATATTGGTTTTACTCCAGAAGCTGAAGCGGCTTTTCAGTTTGCAGTAGATATTTGGTCAAATTCTATAGAATCGTCCGTACCCATTAGAGTTTCTGCTAATTTCGGAGAATTAGACGAAGGAGTTCTAGGAGGTGCTGGCCCAACAAGCTTTAGTACTATTTCAGTAGACGGCCTTCCTTCTAATATTGCTTTTCCTATTGCTTTAGCAGAAAAATTAGCTGGAGAAGAATTAACTAATTTTGGAGAAGAAACCTCAACAGACATCCAAGCAACCTTTAGTAGCACAGCAAATTTTTATTTTGGTTTAGATGGTAACACCCCCATCAACCAAGTAGATTTTGTTTCTGTAGTTTTGCATGAGCTTGGCCATGGATTAGGAATATTAGGGTTTGGCAATGTAGATGATCCAGACGATCCAACACAAGGCTTGCTAAGAGTACAAGGGTTTATTGGTGTATGGGATAATTTTATTGAGAACGGTACTCCTACAGCTCTGACCACTTTTGAAGATCCGTCAGCCGAGTTATTATCAGAGATTACAGGTAATAATCTATTTAGTAATGGTCCCATAACTACAGCACAAAATGGAGGTATTAAGCCATCAACATATGCCCCTACAGTTTACAGACGCGGTTCAAGTTATAGTCATTGGGACGAAGGTACATATCCACCTGGACATCCTAATTCATTAATGACTCCTTCTATTGGTCTTGGAGAAGCTATTCATAACCCTGGATTGGTAACACTTGGGTTTATGGAGGATATGGGTTGGGGTATTTGCGGAGGAACACTTTCTGTTGATAGTTTCAAGTTAACCACAATAAAAGTAAGCCCAAATCCTTTTAATTCCACTATAGATATTCTATTAGACGCAAACACCTCAGATACATTTAGTATAGATATTACAGATTTAAACGGTAGACAAATACTAAGAATAACTCAAAAAATTAGTAACGGAAAACTTACAATTTCTAATTTAGATCAACTTGAGGACGCGCTTTATTTCATTAAAATTCGAAATGAAAACACTGGTTCTAGCATTATTAAAAAAGTTATTAAACATTAACTGTATTTACATTTATGAGATTTAAAACAACGACTATTTCGTTGTTCTTTATTTGTCTTTTTTATATTTTATTTAGAACGCTTCATAAATAATTTTCATAATTTGTAATTTTTTGGCTACTTATTAGACTTATTAGTATGACTCACACTTTTAAAGAATTTTCTACAAACGCCATTTTCAATATTGGAAATGAAACTGATTTACGTTCCTTTGAAACAGCTAAACAATGTGAGTTATACACGTTTATTTGGGCAAAATCAGAAGCTATCGATTTAACTATTGACAGCGTTCCTTTTACGGTTCCTTCGTATAGTATATTAGCATTAACACCTATTCAGTATCTGCAATACAATGGTGGTAAAGATGTTATCATTTATCAATTTAATAGTGAGTTTTATTGCATTAAAGATCACGACCAAGAGGTGAGTTGTGTTGGTATTCTCTTTTTTGGAAATACAAACATTCCTATTATTCATTTAGATCATAACGAGCAACAGAAGTTCGATACGCTTCACGAAGTCTTTATAGACGAATTAGAAACCGAAGACAACATACAAGCGGAAATGCTTAGAATGTTAATGGCTAGATTTATTATAAAGAGCACACGTTTATTAAAAGCTAAAGAAGGCATTACAGAATCTCCTAAAAGTTCTAAAGTAGATTTATTACGTGAATTTAATTTTCTAGTAGAACAACATTTCAAAACAGAGCACGGTGTGGCTTTCTACGCAGAAAAACTATTTAAATCACCAAAAACCTTATCTAATAATTTCGCGAAACTGAACAGGAGCCCATTACAAATTATACACAACCGTATTGTATTAGAAACACAACGTCAATTAGTCTACACCGATAAAACAGCAAAAGAAATTGCTTACGATATTGGTTTTGAAGACGCTTCACATTTAAGTCGTTTGTTCAAAAAGAGCACCTCCATGTCACCTTCAGATTACAAAAAACGCTTAAAAACCACTAGTTAGGAAAAATTGACATGCCTTAGGGCAAATTCTTCATTTTATAACACGCTCTTCTACCGCATCTTTGCATTGTAATATTAAAACAATAACAAGATGACACTAAAAAACAAATCCATATTTAATCTCATAGAGATATTCACAAACAGTCGTAAAAAGATAGTTAACACTATTAATACAGAAACGCATTGTGAGCAAAAACATATTCACGATTTCTATTGTGATGCCGAAAAACCATTTGTAAGCTAAAAACACACACAAGGGAAAAAATGACATGTCACAGGGAATAACAAGCATTCTTTAACACTGTGATATAGCGCAACTTTGTACCAACAAAAAATCAAAACAATTACTAATAATAATTCTGTATCAAATCAGAATAAAAAAATTATAAACATGAGCACATTTAATATTTTAAAAAGAGAAGACGTTAGCGCTAATAACCAAGCGATATTCGATAACCTAAATAAGGCATTAGGTTTTGTACCTAACTTATATGCAACCTATGCAAATAGTGACACTGCTTTAGAAAACTATTTAACGTTTGCCAATGCCAAAACCTCATTATCTGCTAAAGAAAAAGAAGTTGTAAACCTTGCTGTTAGTCAGGTAAACGATTGTATTTATTGTCTTTCTGCACATACTGCCATAGGAAAGATGAACGGCTTTACAGATGCACAAATTTTAGAGTTAAGAGCTGGATTTTCTAGTGTAAACGAAAAATTTGATGCTTTAGCTAAACTAGCTAAAAACATCACAGTGAACAGAGGTAAAACAGACCAAGACGTATTAGAAAACTACTTTAACGCTGGTTATACGAAAGGAAATTTAATAGACACCATTTCTTTAGTTGGTGATAAAACCATCTCTAACTACATACACAGCACAACGCAAGTACCAGTAGATTTCCCTGTAGCACCACCTTTAGAATTAGAAACTATTTAATTAATAATAATATCCCATAAAATTTAAAAAAGATGAAAAAAATTGTAGCAATTATCGCGATCGCATTAACCTTTACATTAACAGGAAATGCACAAGACAGCATGACAACTAAAGCGACAACAGTGACTTTAGAACAAACTAAAGGAGTATTTACTCAAAAAGCATTAACCTTAACAGAAGGTGATTATATTTTTGAAATTGCCAATAACAATGTTGGTAAACAAGTTGGTTTTGTATTGGTACCTAAAGGAAAAGACGCTTCTAAACCAGAAAATCATATTAAAACGGCTTATGTCACCAAGGTTGTTGAAAATAACACTAAGGAATTTAGTAATGTAACGACCTTGGCTAAGGGAGAGTATGTGTATTTCTGTCCTTTAAATCACACACCTCAATATACACTGACCGTTGAATAGATTTCATTAAAGTAATCTGTATTTTAACTTAAAAAGAGCAACCCGTTAGGTTGCTCTTTTTTCTTTTATCTAATAAGCACATCACATTATTTACCTAGCATTAAGAGTTCACTACAAACGACTTCTGTAATATAACGTTTCATACCATCTTTATCTTCCCAAGATCGAGAGGTTAGCTTCCCTTCTATAGCCACTTCTTTACCTTTTGTAATAAATTTTTCTACAATCTGAGCTGTTTTTCCCCAAGCTACAACATTATGCCATTGTGTATCCGTAACCTTTTCACCTTGCGCATTTTTATAACTTTCATTCGTTGCGATAGAGAATTTTGCTAAGATTTTTCCGGATTCAAAATTGGTGATTTCTGGGTCTTGTCCTAAGTTACCAATCAACTGTACTTTGTTTTTAAGTGTGTTCATAATTTCTAATTTTAATGGTTAAACAGTTAATACTATCGAGTTCTAATGTTTCGACACTACAAAGATCTGATAGCTTCCAAATATTATTCGGTAGTTACCTACTTACATACATTTGTAATTATTTGTTATCGTTTGTAAATGGATAATTGTTGATGAAACGGGGTTTTATTGTATTTTTATAGTGCTTATATGCGTGAATTGTAACACATTTAAAACCAATCATAAATTGAACAAAAATCATAAATTGGAAATTCTGACATCCGAAAAAATAAAGCGGAATTTTAAGCTGATTAAATCATCTTATTTTTCAGAGATTATTTATGACGAAAATCGCAGATTTTTTGACTTGTATTTTAATGTTGGAACAAAAGGAATTTTAGAAAATCAAACAAAAACATATAATGAACTAATTGAAAACCTGAATGAATATTTGACTAAAATTAGTGAATATCTAAAATCGACTTACACAAACTCTGAAAAGAAGAAAGCGGCTGAACTGAATCAAAAAAAGCTGAATATTAGTGTTGTTCAAATTTCAGATAAAAATAAAGACTTTGATACGGTTATAGTTTGCGAAAAAGAATACAAATATTTCGGAATTTTCACAAAAAATATTGGAATAAGAACCGAAATTAAAAATGGTCGAATAACAACAATGGAAAGAAAAGCGGATACATTAAAAGAAAATCTAAAATAAAAACGCGTCAAAACAAAGTAAAATCGCATTAATTTTTCACTAAAATACTTTTATAATTTACACCATATATTAATCTTGATTTAGCTGTTGCCAAAGCTTGTTCTAGTAGTTTATTACACACAGCAATTAATGATAATTTTTCACGCTTTCCTTTGATATTTAGCAAATGATACGCTAATTAATAATGATACTAACCTGTAGCTTCCATAACACAATGGCGCTTATTATTTAATAATTTCGTAAATATAAGAAGTTGCTAGTTCTCGCCTACTTACAAAAATTATCACGGATTTTCTATTCGATTTGTATTTGCTAAGTTAGTTGCTTAACTTCACAGCGAACATTAAACAAACACTTTAGCATTAATTACATATGAATAACGAGGTCAATAAAGTAAAATCACAAAAAAACGCAGCTATATTATTAATTATAGTTCCTCTAATTATATTAACATCTTATTTAGGGAAAACTGACTTTGATAAATATGGTGTGAACAATTATATAATCAGTGGTGCATTAATAGTTTTGATTATTATTGGTTCCATAGGTCTAAAGAATAGCTTACGTAAACAAAAAAAGCAGAATATTTGAGCCTGATTTCAATGCGCCTTCAGATTTAACCCTAACAAAAGTGAATTTGTGATTACTATGAAACACATACTTTACACCCTAATAATCGTATTACTAGTTGCTTGTAAATCTAAAAAGATAAGCATTGATAATTCCACTAGTCTCATAGCATATATTGAAAATTTATCTACAAAAGGATTTGTCAATGAAGATCCTTTGATAATATTAGATGGTAAACCTTTAAACACAGTTTCTAATTTAGATTTATCTCTACCCATTTATCAAAATATTAATTCTAATTCAATTAGTTATGTAGAAAAAGAATCTAAAAGTTTAAGTAAATTACTAGGGGAGGTTGCATATAATGGAATTGTAATAATAAGAAAATTCACCTATTTACATGCAGGCGACAATTCGCAAGCTATATACATAATTGATGACAAAATAGTTACAGAAGAAGTCTTTAGAAAAATAGATCCTGAAAATATTATCTCATATCAACTCCTAAAGGAAATTAATTTAAATGAAAATATTTTTGATATTTATAAATTAAAACCGTAAAAACATAAAAGAGTACAATTCAGAACTTGCTCAGTATATAACACTGTGTAAAATTATATCCAAGCTTAAACGAAATTTTTTCAGCAAAGGATTCTGATTTCAGCGTTGAATTTACCAAAAACGCGTGTATCTTAGTATGTCGTTGATTTTTTATTCAACTTTTATTTATTAAATTTAAGGTGTAATTGCTAGCCCACTTATCGCGTAGCTAAGAGACTCTTAAAAAGTCTAAATAGAATAGTCTTAAAACGGCATAAACTTTAAAATCATGAAAAAAATAATAGGATTAGTCATTTGTACATTGATGGCCTTTGGAGTTGAAGCTCAAAGTATCGTTGGCGCTTGGGAAAACTACGCAACTGCAGAAAATGGAGACCAATTAAAAACCGTGGTTATTTTTACGGAGGGCTATCAGGTTTTAACAATCTACAATACAACAACAGAAAATTTTATACACACCAATGGTGGATCGTGGAGCCTAGAAGGAGATATGTTAACTAAAAAAATAGAATTCGACACCGTTAATTCGGAACGTGTTGGCACAGAGGTAAGTTCTAAAGTATCTATTACTGAGACTACTATTGAAATCGCTGATAGTGACTCAAAATTTAATAGAATAGATAATGGTGAACCAGGAAAACTGCAAGGAGCTTGGTTAATGTCTGGTAGAGTAAGAGATGGAAAAACCGAAACACGCGACACGAGTAGACCAAGAAAAACAATGAAAATATTGTCTGGCACACGTTTTCAATGGATTGCTTATAACACCGAAACAAAACAATTTATGGGAACAGGAGGCGGAACCTACACCACCATCAACGGCGTGTATACAGAAAGCATAGAATTCTTTTCAAAAGACGATTCTAGAGTCGGCATGTCTTTAGAGTTTAACTTTAAGCTCTTAGATGGAGAATGGATTCACACTGGGTTTTCAAGCAAAGGAGATCCTATACACGAAATTTGGAGCTTACGAGTGTAATTAAACAAAGCAGACAGTTGTTCTATTGCCTTCTCTTCCTTGTGAATTGGCAGAACTAGTATTTATTCTTTAATTTCGTAAACTTTAAATAAATTTTGCATTTCTAAAATAGCACTCATGAAAAATAATTTATCAAACATAAAAACAGAAATAGAAAACTATGCTAGTGCATCTAATTTAACGGAGCTGCAAGTTGTTGAAAAACTTAAAGACTATTACTTTAATAAAAAAGTAAACGACAATTTAAAACTCTATAAAAAAGGAAAGAAAAAAGTAAGTGAGGTTACTAAAGATTTAAAAATATCTCCACGAAAGTTTTATGCCATTCTAGAAAAGAAAAAGATAAACTACACCAAATACAACAAAAATAAAGAGCAGCAGCAGCCTAACATAACCAAATAAACCTACCTTTAGTAACTATGAAGCAACTGCTCAGTTACATTTACCCTGTTACAAAAACCATTGATTCTAAATACAGCGGAACACTAGAAATTACGTGGTACAACGGCAAAAAACATCTCAATTCAGAAAATGCGAATTACAGCTATGGCTCTTTACAGCGAATTTTAAAATATGGATTAGATAAGATTAAACTTTCCAAAGTCAATTCAATCTTAATTTTAGGCATGGGAGGCGGAAGCGTCATAAAAACACTTCGAACAGATTTTAACTATAATAATACTATTGAAGCTGTTGAATTAGACCCTATTATTATAGACATCGCCAAATCAGAATTTGGGATTATTGAAGACCAACATTTAAAAATTCATTGTGCTGATGCTTTTCACTTTGTAAAGGTAAACACAACACCATTTGATCTTATTATCGTGGATCTTTATATAGATCTTTCCGTTCCGGATAAATTTTTAAGTACTGAATTTTGGGATAACGTACTCAATTCAAAATCTTCAAAAGGATCACTGCTTTTTAATGCTTCAGTAAAAGAATCTGACATGGTTAAAGTTGAAAACTTAGTAGACTACCTTAAAACAAAAGTCTATAAAGTAGATATTTACAAAAAAGTAAACAACACTAATACCATTATCATTACCAGTTCTTTATAACGTTATAATTTAGTATATTGTAGGTACTTAATTTGAAGTTATGCGAAAAAAAGTGTCCAGAATGTGGTGACGTCATCGTTGGTCGAGTAGATAAGAAATACTGTAGTGATGGCTGTAGAAATACACAAAATAACAGGTTAAACAAAGATTCTAAAAATCTCATTAGAAACACCAATAACCGATTGCGAAAAAATTACAGAATTCTAGAAGCCCTCAATCCCAACAAAAAAATGAAATGCTCTAGAGCAAAATTAGTAGAGAAAGGTTTCGATTTTAATTATTTTACAAGCACGTATACCACCAAAGCCGGTACCATTTATTATTTTGTGTATGACCAAGGGTATTTACCTCTCGAAGGAGAGTATTATGCTTTGGTAAAACGCGACGATTAATTTGGTGTACGACTTAAGAACCTCTCTTCGTTGTACTATTCCAATTCTCTCCTTTAAGCTCTAAAGCGGCAATTAAAATATCTTTTTGGCTAATTTGCCCAATGAGTTTTCCGTTTTCAACAATAGGAAAACGTCGCCTTTTAGACTGTAAAAACTTGTTAGCTGCATCAAACACATCCATATTACCATCAATTGTTTCAACATCTTTTACCATACGTAACTCAACATTATCATGCTGTAATGGCATATTATAATACCTGCTTTCACTAAGTTGTTTTAAACAATCTCCTTCAGAAATAATGCCAATTAATTCCTGTTTATCATTAACCACAGGCCCTCCAGAAATCTTATTTCTAATTAAAGCCTCAACAACCTCTTGTACGGTTTGCTCTGGTCTAAACGTTATGAGTTTTGTACTCATATAATCCTTCACTTTTAATGGTGTAGGCTCATTAGCATTTTGCTGCTTACGAGCTCCCTGAAAACTTTTTATAGCCATAACGTTTTGATTTTTAAGGTTAGAGTTAATCTTAAAATTACTGAAAATTACCCATTTAAAAAAATCAAAATATAAAAGGCTATATATTCCGTATTTTTAACTTTTATAAATATTTATCTTGAAAACACAAATAAACATCATGGGTTGCGGTTGGCTAGGTCTATCCTTAGCTAAAGAATTAGTTAAAGCGAACTGCACCGTTAATGGTACTACAACTACTAAGGATAAGTTGGAAGTATTAGAAAATCATCATATAAATCCGTTTTTAATTACATTAAATGAAACGGCGATTTCGGGTTCTTATTCTGAATTTTTAACTGGAAGTGATACTCTAATAATTAATATTCCACCCGGACTGAGAAAAGATCCTACTAAAAATCATGTCGCAGAACTACGCCTTTTAATGCATCAAATTGAAGCACATGCTATAAAAAATGTATTATATATAAGTTCTACTTCTGTATTTAAAAACGAAGAAGGCTTCCCTTTAATTACTGCAGAAACAGCTCCAAATACCACATCAAATAGTAGCAAACAACTTATTGAGATTGAACATATGCTTCAAGCTAATTCAAATTTTAATACTACAATTTTACGATTTGGTGGTTTGATAGGTGACGGGCGTCATCCGGCTAAATTTTTATCCGGAAAAACTAATATTTCAGATCCTGAAGCTCCCATTAATTTAATTCATAAAACAGATGCCATCGGCATTATAATGTCTATTATAAAAAATGGGCTTTGGAATGTGGTATTAAACGCTGCGTATCCTGCACATCCAAGCAAAAAAGACTATTATATAAATCAGTGCGAACGCAAGAATTTAACACTACCAAGTTTCAATGTTTCAGAAAAAAGTAAAGGAAAAATTATAGAATCTAAATTAGTGGTACAACTTTTGAAATATACCTTTAAAGTAGCACCATAGAAATTAATAGATTTTTAAGACCATTTCTGTTTAATTTTTATAGATTTAGCACTTTAAAGTTGAAATAATTCAAGAACAATAAACTAAAGAACAAATGAAGACGATTACAATTGCAATTCTTATGTTATTCTCAGTAAGTATGTTTGCACAAACTAATACAGAGTTAAAAAAACATTTTGAAGCGTATTATACCCAAATGAAAAAGCAAGGTGATAAGCAAGGTGTTATTAATGCCATGACGCATCTCAATGTTATAGAACCATCTGTGGCACGTAAAGATACTTTAGCATACATCTACCTTTCTGAAGGACAACATATGCAGGCTTTAAACACTATTGGAGTGGAAAAAAACGCAACCGATTCTGATATGAATGTTGAAGTAAAGGCTTTAGCATTAAAAAATCTTAATCAAACAGAAATGGCTTTAGAACATTTTGAAGTGCTTTACCAACGCGCGCCAAATGCTTATTTAGCTTACGAAATGGCTGACATGAAAATTCAAACTAATGATTTAGCTGGAGCACGATTAAACATTGATTACGCAATGGCTAACACTACAGACGATATGAAGCGTGCTTTCTACGAAAAGCAACAACCATATGAAACGTCTATGAAAGCAGCTTTAACGTACTTAAAAGGACTTTTAAAGTTTACAGAAAACAAAACTGCTAATATTGATGAAGCATTAAAATTAATGAACGAAGCATTAACAATTGATCCTAATTTTAATTTAGCTAAGATTAGTAGAGAAGCTTTAGAGGCTCAAAAAGCGCAACGTGCACAACAAGCTGCAGCTCAGAAAAAAGGTTAAGACACCATATAAATATTATAAAAAATGCAGCTCATTGAGCTGCATTTTAGTTTCATACCTTATTCTGGCTGAATTTTATCGTAAAAATCGCTTTCTAGCTTTTCATTAATCTGATAGTTAAGATTCGAAAAGGACACAAATAGCATTTTAATACTTAACAATTTATCGCTTCTTTTAATGTTGTCTAAGGTTAAATTTTCATTTAACTTTAAAAGTTCTGTTTCCACAATAGCACTCCGAGATACAATTGGATTAACTCTAAATTGATCTGGCATCTGCGTTTTAAACTCTTCGATAAACTTTTTTAAGAGTTCTATATCACCATTAAAAAAAGAAAAATCAGCCTTTTTTAAATAACCAATCTGTGTTGCTAATTCGTGATACCTTTCCCAAGTTACAACAGCACTTTCACTTTCGCTACTCAACGCGTAATCCTTATAATTTAAACTTTCAATAGTTTTAGCTGTAATTTTTCTGTTCTGTTCTGTATCTTCAGTTGTTTCTAATTCTTGGGTGCTATTGGTATCCTCACCACAACTGATAACCAAAACACCACATAAAAATAAAAGGACAAATTTAATCTTCATAAGTATTTACTAATTTGAATGTAAATATACTAAACTATCCTTTTTTAGGCTTTAGTATATGCATTTAGAGCAAAGTTGCGTAATTCATAATAAAAACAGGTTTTTTCTGAAAACTTTAATATTAGAACGCACTAATTCTTATTACTTTTGGCGATAATTTAAAAAGAGCACATGTCTTCAAAAATATTAATCATTGGTGCCTGTGGGCAAATAGGAACCGAACTAACCACCAAGTTACGAGAACTACATGGTGTAGATAACGTTATTGCTAGCGATATTAACACACGTAAGTTAGAATTAGTAAACTCTGGACCCTTTGTAATTTTAGATGCCAAAAACTTTAATGCCATTAAAGATTGCTGCATTAACCACAATATAGATACCATTTACCTTATGGCAGCTTTACTGAGTGCTACAGGGGAAAAATATCCAATGGAAGCATGGGATTTAAACATGAATTCGTTATTTCATGTACTTAATCTAGCCAAATCTGGACAAATTAAAAAAGTATTCTGGCCAAGTAGTATTGCTGTGTTTGGACCAACCACTCCTAGAGAAAACACTCCACAACATACCATCTGCGAACCGACAACCGTTTACGGTATTACCAAACAAGTTGGAGAACGTTGGTGCCAATATTACCATGATAAGTATGGTGTAGATGTAAGAAGCATTCGTTATCCTGGTATTATTAGCCATAAAGCCATGCCAGGCGGAGGTACTACAGATTATGCTGTAGAAATTTATCACGAAGCTATAAAAGAAGGTAAATACGAAAGCTTTTTATCGGAAGACACCAATTTACCTATGATGTTTATGGACGATGCTATTAACGCGACGACTCAAATTATGGCAGCTCCTGCTGAGGACTTAACCATAAGGTCGTCTTATAATTTATCGGCAATTAGTTTTACTCCAGAAGAAATTGCAGATAGTATTAAAGCCGAAATGCCTGAGTTTAAAATGACCTATAAACCAGACTTCAGACAAGCCATTGCAGACAGCTGGCCGTCATCTATTGATGATAGCGTAGCTCGTAAAGACTGGAACTGGTCGCACGATTTTGATCTTAAAAAAATGACTTCTGAAATGTTAACGCAGTTGAAGAAAAAGTATCAATCGTAAAATTTACTCTTTTCGAAATCACATAAAAAAATCCTATCGCTTGATAGGATTTTTTATTTGTTAGATACCACAATTATACAGATATAAAAAAAGCAAGAGAAACCGAACTCTTGCTTTTTTACTATAAAAGATTTAATAATTAGTATTATTAATCAGCACTATCACTATTTAGCATACTCTTATAAACAATCCCCTTGGAGGATTCTAACTCAGCCCCAAGCAAATACGCTGATAATGCTGGAATATCTTCCATTTGGATTTCAGGAAAAACTATTCCTTTTTTAAAATCAGGTCCAAAAGCTACAAAACCCGTTTGAATATTTTTAGTGTCTGGAAATTGACCATGCTTGCCACCATGCGCACTTTTAATTAACTCTCCACCTCTATCATTATTAAAACTAAAGCCATCGTTTGCAGTTAAAGCTAATACGGCATCTGGATTGGCTCCTCTAGAAGTCATTTCATCTCTAGAAATAATTCTAAAGGCTTTTTTGATACTTAAAGGTAAACTTTCGAGTTTATTTACAATTTTATCTAATGTTTTTTTATCGTTTTTATCCTTCAAATGCAAGAATGCTGAACCACCTGTACTTAAAAAGAATGTGTCTTTATCCAACAGGCCTAACTCTTTTAACCATAGGTTCGGAGCCATACTAGAATGTACAGTATAAAAGCCATGATCACCAGTTATGATAATATTGGTTTGTTCTAAAATATTCGCTTTTTTTAAGGCATCAATTATAGTACTCACAGCTTGGTCTGCACCTGCAATTGCTTTTTTAACTTCAATACCATCACGTCCATTTCTGTGTTGTGCACCGTCGGTATTTGGTAAGTGAATCGTTAATAAATTTGGAGTATAGGTTCTAATTATATAGCCTGCTATTCTGGCTAAATTTTGATCCATACTCAACGAACTTAAGTTATAATCGTCTATCTCTAAATTCCCTGTAGCATTCGCTATGGCATCCTCAAACAAACCTTCAGGTGTTGCATATTTTTGAGTAGCACCACGGCGATCTCTCGGGTTATCAAACGACCATATTTCTGGTATGTTATAATCTATGAATGGTGCATTTACCGTTATGGGCCATGACACTGAGGCTGTTTTTAATCCTGCGTTTTTCGCAGCTTCCCATAAGGTTTTAGCTTTTACAGACTTAAAATCATAGTACCAGTTTCCTGGTGTGCCTTCTTCCGAAACTTTAGTGTTATAATAAATGCCATGCTCGTCTGGACCTACACCTGTAATTAAAGTGGTATGCGATGGATAAGTCACCGTTGGAAAAATACCGTTTACACCTTGAGAAGCAATGCCATTAGTAGCTAAATCCTTAATGTTAGGAGTTGGCCATTGGTCTTCCAAATAGAAGTCTGGCCTAAAACCATCGATACTAATTATAACCAAGTGCTTTGCCTCTTGTGCAGCGATTAGGTTTAATCCAAAACACGTTAACATTACACAATAAATATATCTAAGTTGCTTTTTCATTTTTAGAATTAATTAAAAGGTAATACATGATTCGAAGTTTTATTCGCTACCAATACACGGTTCATATCATATAAGATAGTCACATTTCCTATAGCCGCATCTACAGTAAAATCGTCTAAACCTAAATTTAAAGGAATGAAACTAGGTATAGTAGGCTGTGTAAATTCATCTGAAATATTAGAATTGTTTAATTGCTCGGTTTGAGAAACAGGAAACTTAATTCCTAAATCGTTAGAACGTCTACCTTCACTAATAAAAATTTCTTGACGCATTAAGTAAATAAGGTATAATACATCATCTGCATTTGTTGTAGCATCAATATCTTGATTTGTGATACTTGTGCCAGAAACGGAATATACAGGTATTAAACCAGCTTGTCTATCTAAGATATACCCTGATTTAGATTCTTGGCCACTTTCAAAACTGACATCAACAGCTGTTGTTGGATAATCTTGTCTGTTGGTTCCATTTCTTAATTCCTCGCTATCATCTAAATACATCACAGGTCTCGCGCTTACCACATTATCTATTAAATTAGTTAATGTAGATTTAGCCAATTCTAAATTATTTTCAGCCGTATACACTTCCGCTAAAATTAAATAGGCTTCTTCTACTTTAGCTAAAGACAATGGTTTTTGATCCTCTGAAGCCGTTCCTAAATCAAAGAATTTAGGATCTAAAAAATCTAACCTTGGCAGTGGCGCAAATCTATTTTCGCTAGCCGTAAAAGTGGCATTTTGAATTTCATTAGGAACACCATTGGTTCCATCAAATTCTACAGTAAATAATAAGCTATTATTACTAATCGCTGCTAAAGCAGAGGATTTCGCATTATCTACATCTCCTAAACCACGGTACACTCTAGACTTTAATAATTGGTAAGCTAAAATGGTTTCAGAATCACTTTCATTGTCAATAGCAAGATCTAAATGGTCTAAGCTAGCTTCTAATAACTCGGTTGCCGTATAAGCTTCACCATTACTGTTCATTGGTAGACCTGTGAAATTTTCACCAGATAAAATTAAGGCATAAGCTTTTGCAAAATGAGCGTAAGACCATTCTTGAGTTGTAGCGTCTGGATCGTTTGGAAGTACTGTTTCTAAAGCATACTCTGCCATCTCTCTTAAAGCTCCAATTTCTACTTGCATACTGTTCCCATCGATGTCGGTGTAATCAATTTGCGGAATATCGTATACTTTATTATAAAGCGTATAATTGTTGAAATAATTATCTGAAACCATTTCAGAGTTGATGACGATAGCGTTCATGGTTATGGCAAGTTGCCTTTTAACACCTGTAATCCAACTCGTAGCAGAATTGTTGTTGTCCAAGAAATCCTCTTCAGTAACATTTGGGTTATCGACACAAGCGGTGAGTGTCAGAAACAAAACGGTTATGTATATATAAATTGTTTTCATGTTTTTTGTTATTAGAAGTTTATTTTTAATGAGGTTAAAAATTCTCTAGGCGCAGAGTACGTAGCATAAGATATACCACCCGTAGAAGCACCACCTTGGCCAGTTGCCGAACCACTAATAGTTGCTTCCGGATCGAATGAAGATGCTGTAAAACTAAGCGGGTTATTAACATTAAACCCAATTAATACTGATTTAATAGTACTGTTATTTTTAGGTACTAAATTATAGCTGATACCTATAGTTCTTATTTTTATAAAATCTGTTTTTTCTGTAAATAAATTCGTGAAGTTTAACCAATTTGATGTCCCATTAGCTTCAACTTCTGCAGCAGGAACTATATCATCTGAAGCGCCGTAAAGGAATCTAAACTGTTGGTCAAAACTATTCGCGTAGGCTCCTTTTTGGTAGTTACCGTTTGCAAAGAGACTGAAGTTTTTATAGGAGAAGTTCATTCCTAAGTTACCAAACAAATCTGGAATCGTAGTTCCTAAATACGATTGGGCTGTTGTGGACTCTAAAACACCATTCTCATCAAAGGTTCCATAGTTTCCTCTAATATATCCAATAGGATACCCTTCTTCTACTACAGTTTGAATGGTTCTGGCACTAAATCCATTAATATTAAATGGAGCGACACCACCTGAGTCTACCACTAAGTTGTCTAAAGTGTTTATAGATACATTAAGTGATAAGGTTACATTTTCGGTTTGTATCGGAATAAAGCTGGCATTTATTTCCCAACCCTTATTCTCTATTTCACCAATATTGTATAATTGACTATTGGCATATCCACTAGATGGTGTTGGCGGCACATAGAATAAAGCATCTTTTGTATTTGCATTATAGTAACCCACAGAAAGATTTACCCTATTATTAAACAATGCGGCATCGACACCTACTTCAAAAGTTTTCGTTTTTTCAGGCTTTAAATCCGGATTACCAGATTGTCCAAAAAAGGCAGCTTGTTCTCCTAAAAAGCCATCAAAATCTATGGTTCTTTCGTTTACAAAAGCAGGAGGTAAATTACCCGCTACACCGTAGTTTCCTCGTAATCTTAAAGAATTTATAGCAGTTGAATTTTCTAACCAAGGTTCTGAGCTTAATAGATATGAAACACCTGCTTTAGGATAGTACTGCGTCCCAATATTATCTCCAAAAGAGGGGTTACGATCTCCTCTAATACCGAGGTCAAAGAACAACTTATCTTTAAAGCCAATATTTTCTTGAAAATAGAAACCATAGTTGAGCACTTCTGCCAAATATTCTTCACTTGTTTTTATAGCGGCATCGCTTATTGTTTCGGCTCCGTCTCTAATATTAGTACCTGTGAATTGTATTTGATGATCTGAGTTTCTAAACAACTGACCTCCCACGGTAGAGATAAATGAAAATTGACCTGTTTCAAATTTATGTTGCGCACTTAACTCTAGAGTAATACCAAAGTATTTACGTTCTAAGTTATTTATACTTCCTTCGTCTGTAACGTTAGTTTGCGTTGTATGCGTTAGGTATTCGTTGGTTTGGATCGCCTTGTCATTCTGAACTCTATAATCAATACCTCCAACAAATTTAGCTTCAAAATTATTCACCGGTTTGTAAGCAAAACTTTGAGACGTTGTAAATCTATTAATTGAGATTTCGTTGTCTTGTAGTTCTTCTGCTGTTTTCACAAAATCATTAATTTCACTAAACTCGGCTGCACTAAGGTCGTCTAGTCTATTGTTAAACCCTTTTAAGGCGGAAGCACCACTTTCTGCAAACCATAAACCTGTATAACCCCCTTGGTTACCATTTCGGTTTCTGTTGTAGACATTATTCACGTAAATAAAAGAACTATTATACGTTACTTTTTCTCCTAATTTAGCTTTAAAACCCGTGCTAAAATCTATTTTTTTATTGGCATTATTATCCGCTATTTGAGCTCCTGTATTCTCTAAAAAATTTCCAGAAAAACTGTAGCCAAAACCTTCAGAGTTACCACCACTGATACTTAAGTTATATTTTTGGTAAGTTCCTGTTTCAAATAATAAGTCTTTAGAGCGATCAAAATACAGAAAATCTGTAGTTGGTGCTATAATTCCCATTTGAGTTGAAGCCGTAATTTGCGTACCTCTCGAGCTTCCTTTTTTGGTGAAAATTTGAATCACCCCGTTCGCTGCATCTGAACCGTATAAAGTTGTTGCGGCTCCACCATTAATGTATTCGATACGCTCTATATTATCCATTGGAATATCGGCAATAGAACTCATCGCTGCACCTTGTGCACTACCTCCACCTAAAGCGCTCGTGGTATTTAAGTTATCCATACGCACACCATCTATATAAAAAACTGGTGTTGAACTTAGGAAAGCCGAATTAATACCTCGAGATCTGATTAAAGTTGTTGCACCTGACTGACCTCCTGTAAAATTAATCTGTGTATTAGGCAATTTCGTTGCAATCAACTGGTCTATACGTTGTGACGGTAATCCAGCTAAATCTTCGGATTTAAGAACTTCTACATTACTAGACAATCTTTTTCGTTGTACACTTGCCCCTTGTCCTGTAATGACCACTTCGTTAAGAGCAGCAAAATGAGGCGTTAAATTAATTGTAATTTCTAATTGCCCTTCTAAAGGATAATCTACATCTTCGTATCCGATATAAGTAATTTTTAACGTCTTAGTATCGGCCGGAACAGTAATTGTAAACTGGCCATCATAGTCGGTTACAGCACCAATATTATAGGCTGTAGCGTAAATATTAGCTCCAAGTACAGGGGTAGTAGTCTCGTCATACACAATACCCTTAATAGTGATATTCTCTTGATTAATTTTAGAAACAGTTTGGGGTATAGGTTTAACGAGTATACCATTATTGGTGATTTTAAAATCGATTGGTGACTTTTGTTTTAAGGTCTTCAAAACAGCCTCTAAAGGTTGATTATTTATACTTAAATCAATTTTAGTGTTTTGGTAAATCTCGTTAGAAATATAAATAAATTTTAAATCGGTTTGTTTTTCAATTAAATTAAACACCTGAATTAAAGATGCTTTTTTTAGCTGTAAATTAATGGTTTTACTATAACTAGTTGTGCTATGATTTACCGAATGTATACTGCCGTAAACATTAAATAAACTTGCCAGGATTATGACAGTACTTAATATGAATTTTTGATATTTCATAAAGTTGTTTTTTTTAGGATTAGTTGTTATTGTGAAAATTTTTCGGGATTAAAAGCATGGGTTAACGAGTAGTTGTATTTACAAGACGTCTCACTTAAACTTATTTATATTTACACTAATATGCTTAAGGGCTAACCCAATATGATTCTCTACGGTTTTAGGGGTTATGTCTAGTAGTTCTGAAATTTCTTTGTATTTAAATCCGTCAATTCTACTCATTTCAAAAATTTGACGTGTGCGTTTTGGTATGGATTCTAAAACATTTTTAATGACATTTTTATTGATTTCTTTTTGTTCGTTAGCTATAATTTCTTCTTCGATACTTGGATAAAGACTGCTATCAATTAGGTGGTCTTCATTTTGTAGTGGTCTGACTTCGTAATTCTTCTTAACTCTTAGGAGATCGTTTTTTAATATGGCATAGATATATGATTTTGGATTTTTAATTTTATGAAGTTGGTCTCTATTAGACCATAATGTGATGAAAACATCATCTACATTTTCTTCTATAATATGACTATTGGCTTCGAATAAAACACCAAATCTGCAAAGCTTTTGATAGTATTTTTTAAAGAATAGATCGAGGGCTTTGGTATCACCTTCTTGCATTTGTTCAAATAGAAAAAGGTCGTCGTTTGTAATGACTGAATGACGAATGCTTTTAATCTTCATGGTTTTGAGCTATTAGATATTCGTTAGTATTCACCTTCTTTATTTTAACATCAGCAATGAATTCTATAGAGTTAATAAATTCATCAAGGTCTTGTTCTTTAAAAGCACCTGTTATCTTTTTTTGATTGATGTCTTCATCAGTAATCTTGAAGCGTACTCCGTAAAAATTATTTATTTTATATAAGGCGTGTTTGAATATTAAATTATCGAGAATTAACATGTTATCTTTCCAGGCTAAAGCCTTGGTGATATTGAAGTTTCTTTTAGTAACATCCGAAGTTTTGATGTTATAAATAAGCTCTTCCTTTGGTAATAAATTGAGGCTGTTCTGGGACTTCTTAATTAACACATTTACTTTACCGCGTTCTAACGAAACAGACTTATTATCTAAAACTGTATTAACATTAAAAGCGGTTCCTAAAACGGTAATGTTTAAGTCTTCGGTATGGACTATAAAGGGAATATTTTCATTATGAGTAACATCAAAATAGGCCTCTCCTTTTACATAAACATTGCGTTGATTTTTAAAGTCTGAGTTATATTGAATTTCGCTTAAGGCATTTAAAATAACTAAACTACTATCAGGAAGGTATAATGTTTGCCGCTGACCTTTGTTTGTAGTAATCTGATTTGTATAGCTTAACTCATTTGAAGGTGAAAAATAACCATAGGCTATAAATATTAAAGTAATTGCGGCCAGACTAAATGTTACGCGATTGATTACTTCTCTTTTTCGGTTTATATTTCTATGGACAGTCTTAGATTTTAATTGTATTTCTTTTTGCTCATCAAACTCCTTTAAACTATCAGGATAGTTATCCCAAATTAATTTATAGGTGTCATACGTTGTTTTTAATTCATTATCTAAAGTCAGTTCTATTTCAAATACAGCTCTAGCGGCTGTAGATAATTCATGTGTTAAATACCGAACGCATTTTCTCTCATTTTTGGTCATATTAATCATGGAGTACTCCTTTTACTACTATGAGTAGAAAATTATAAAATACCCCCAGTGATTGATATCAAGAGATTGACAAGGAATTATTAAGTAAATGTTAATTGTACTGTTAGAAGGCTTGTTGCGCTATATTAATAGGTTTAAATTGTCTTACTAAAGACACTTTTAAAATGAAAGATAAAAGGGAAGTTTAAAAAGATTGCATTAGATAGGGCTAGTTAAATGAAAACGATCTCAAAAACACGTTTTCTTAAATCTTAATGGATTAAGATTAATGGTTGATTAGAAATTCTGGAAGACTAAGTTTAAGAAGCTTTAGATAATGGTTCAAAATCTTTTTTTGCAAAAACCCGAAAAGTACAGCTAATTCACACACTACTTTTGAGATTGATTCATAATAAATCTAAAAGTAAGGCATAAACAAAACACATTAAAACACAAAAAAGCCACTACTTTCGTAATGGCTTTGTATGCTCCTCTTCTTAGGCTCGAACTAAGGACCCTCTGATTAACAGTCAGATGCTCTAACCAACTGAGCTAAAGAGGAATAAAATTCCTTTTTTTAGTGTGTTTTAGAAGGCACTAAACTTCTCTCTTCTTAGATTCTACTTAATCTCAAAAAGCTTTCGAGGCTCAATTAAGAATCAATCGCTCTAGCTATTTGGTTATTATTAGCAGAACTAAAGTGTGTATGTTTTCGCGTTAGCGAGCGCAAATATATACAGTATTTTCATTACTACAAAACGAAATAATATTTTTTTGTAAAAACTTTAAAAAATTAATTAGTGATGGCTTTAAAAATGTCATTACCGTTGGCAAACAGCACTAAAGCGATTAAAATAAAGAACCCTATAAGTTGTGCACGCTCTAAAAACTTTTCGCTTGGTTTCTTACCAGATATCATTTCGAACAATAAAAACACCACGTGTCCACCATCTAAAGCTGGGATTGGTAATAAATTAAGTATAGCCAACATAATAGACAAAAATGCGGTTAAACTCCAGAAATCTACCCAAATCCATTGGTCAGGGAACACATCGAAAATCGCTTTAAATCCTCCAACGCCTTTATAAGCACCTGTACTCGGTGTAAAAATCTTTCCTAATTGATCAAAATACCCAGAAACCTGTTCCTTAAACTTATCGACTCCTCCACCAAAACTTTCTAAGAAGGTATAATCTTTATGTATGATATTGAAATACCCTAACTCTGCAAACCTTGAATTGTGTGATGCCGGGAAAATTCCAACTTTACCTTCAGCATTTACTTGTAAGCTTGTATTTATTTTTCTTCCCCTCTTAAAAACGTTGCTTCTACAGATTGGTTTTTATATGCTAACATTCTTGACTCTACCTCATCAAAGTAGCGTAGATCATTTCCATTGATGGATAACAATATATCTCCCTTTTCTAAGTTCACTCCTTTATTTAATGATGAATCTGGCACACTACCAACCATAAACGGAATTCGTAGTTTAAAGGTCCCATTCTTTCGCTCTGCAGAAGATAACTGCCCCAAAAAATCTTTTGGAAGTACAATCTCTTTATTTTCACCATCTCTAACTATAGAGTACTTTTCGCCATTTACTAAGTTTTTTCTAACGTCATAATAGGTGTCAACTTTTTCGTCATTAATGGCTAATATTTTATCTCCGTTTTTAAAACCAACATCTAAAAGCAAATTGTTTTCTATCCAGAAACCATCTTTCATACTGTCGGTAGTCACATCTGTATCTCCATATGTAAAAGAAAGCGCGACGTAAATAAAGTAGGCCAAAATAAAGTTTACGGTTACACCACCAAGCATTATAATTAAACGTTGCCATGCTGGCTTAGAGCGAAATTCCCATGGTTGTGGTGGCAATGCCATTTGCTCCTTATCCATGCTCTCGTCAATCATTCCTGCGATTTTCACATAACCTCCAAGTGGTAACCAACCAATACCATATTCGGTATCTCCAATTTTCTTTTTAAAGAGTGAAAACTTCACATCAAAAAAGAGGTAAAATTTTTCAACTTTAGTTTTAAAAAGCTTTGCGGGTATAAAATGCCCAAGCTCATGTAAGACTATAAGCAAGGATAAACTGAGTAAAAATTGAGATATTTTTATAATAAATTCCATGTAATTTTTTTCAAATTTCGATTTGCAAAAGTAAGGTAT
The DNA here is from genome assembly GCF_000427335.1 of Winogradskyella psychrotolerans RS-3. GTDB lineage: Bacteria > Bacteroidota > Bacteroidia > Flavobacteriales > Flavobacteriaceae > Winogradskyella > Winogradskyella psychrotolerans. The sequence continues at coordinate 41,965 of NZ_ATMR01000126.1, forward strand.
TTATATCAAACGTATATTTAAAAAAATCTTAGCAATACGTTAAAACAACACCTTAGTTATATTTTTATAAGTCTTTTATTAATCACCCCATCCTCTGTTTGAATCTGCACAAACAACAAGCCTGATGCTAATGTGCTTATATCGACTTGAGGTGTCCAATTTTGTTCTAATAATAATTGTCCTAAGCTATTGTAAATTTTGATGGTTTCAATCTCTATATGTTCAGGTTTTACGATATGAATTACAGATGCTGCTGGACTCGGATATATTATTATTTGATGGTTTAAATCAAAATCAGATATACTTAAACTTGACGAATTATTTTTGGAAATTAAATGATAATCCGGATCAATTAACACCTCTTGAACTGTAAAATTCACGGCTTCTAAAAATTGTTCATTATTAGTACTGTTGTCTAAAACTAGGTCTAAGGATTCTCCTAAAGTTCCCAGAACCCTAATTGGCACACCTGCTTCAAAAAAAGAAACTGACGCATCACTTTGGGTTTGTGACACCATAAGTTGCAACTGATTATCATCTTGATTCCAATTCACCGAATAACTTGGATAGCCTTGGTTATAGATCCAATCGTTAAAAAACTCACCTAAACCTAGTCCTGTAGTTGATTCCATAATAGCAATAAAATCTTGTGTTTTAGCGTAATCGTAGGCCAAGCTTGGTGTATCTAAATAATTCTGTAATCCCTGATAGAAGTCAGTATCTCCTAATTTACGTCTTAACATGTGCAATACCATAGCCCCCTTATTATAAGTTAAGCGGCTACTAAAAATTCTATTGACGCTTGTAGTATCTTGATCTGTGAGATATACCGCTCCGTTAGATTGAGATGTGATACTAGCCGTGGTTTGTTGCCTCCACGATTTAAAATTAGCCTCCCCATCTAAATCTTCAATTACCAATCCGGATAAGTAAGTCGCAAAACCTTCGTTTAACCAAATATCTTTCCAACTGCCACAGGTTATTTTATTACCAAACCATTGATGCGCCAACTCGTGTGCAATAAGTCCTCTGTTAAAAGACCCCATAAAAGACACTGTAGTATGCTCCATGCCACCTCCCCAACCAAATTGGGCATGACCATATTTTTCGTCTGCAAAAGGATATTCTTCAAATAAATCTGTAAAAAGATTCATAATATCTACCGTGATTTCTGTATTTGCCTGAGCATAATTAAGATCTTCAGGATAGACATAATTTACAATATCAAAAGGATTTCCATTATTGGGTACTTCATGTGAATACACTTCATAATTAGTAACAGCTACGGCAATTAAATAAGCCGGTATGGGATGACCATGCTTAAAATGCGTGGTCTTCTCAGAACCCACAACTACTTGGCTTTGCTCTAAACCATTAGAAACGGCCACATAAGTTTTGTTTAATGGATTTAGTACTGGCGTGGTAATATAAACATCTATATTCTCTATTTTATCTATTAAATCTTGTTTGCATGGCCACCAACCTTTAGCACCATAAGGTTCAGAAAGCGTCCAAATAACAGGATCATTGTCGGCACCATGAGTGGTCTGCTCAAAAGAACCAAAACCAGAACTTACAGGGTTACCAGCATAACTAACTGTTAGCGAATCTAAAACTCCTTGTGCTTGTGTGATAGGTAGCGTAATGACCAATTCATCATCCGAATTTTGAATATAACTTAAACTATTGCCACGTTGCAGTACTTGAGAAACAACCATATTATCCGACAAATCAAAAGTAATCTCTGTCATTGCTTCTTTAGCTTCAAAATAGGTAGTAACATCACCAGAAATTGTCGCTATAGACGGATCAATGTTTAATTCTAACCGATGGTATTTTACATCGTAATTTCCTGTATTAGCATTTTGAGCATTCATCATTTGGCGTAATGCTGTATTCGCTTCAGCAGAACGAATAGCGTTTAATGTGTCATTATAATCCTGTGCATTTATTTGCATAGCAAATGCTAAGATTAGGCATCCAAAGAATCGTCTCATAGAACTAGTTTTAACGTTAAAAATAAAGCTTTTCTTGACATTCAGTCGTATTTTTGCCCTTCAACTATCTTTAATACATTCTTAATGTCATTTCTTTCATTTTTTAAAGGCTATAAAAACTTCGGAATCTTTTTTTCAATACTTTGTGTCATCATCATCGCAATAATATACAATGTATTAAATGTAAAACATACACTTCCTATTTATCAGCCTGGTATGGTAAGTGAAGAGCTTGTAGATAGCACTATTCAACACCAACTAAAATATCATAAAATAGCAGATTTTAGTTTAACCAATCAAAATGGAGAAACAATAACACAAGATAATTATAAGGATAAAATTTATGTGGCAGATTTCTTTTTTACGACGTGTCAAACTATTTGTCCGATAATGACTAAGAACATGGAACAAATACAGAAGGCAATTATTAATGATAATGACATTATGTTGCTTTCTCACTCTGTGACTCCAAAAATTGATAGCGTTGCTCAACTAAAAAAATATGCGCTTGAAAAAGGGGTTATTGATAGAAAATGGAATTTAGTAACTGGAGATAAAAAACAAATCTACGAACTTGCTAGGAAAAGTTACTTAGCCGTAAAAACGGATGGTAATGGCGATCAATTTGATATGATACATACCGAAAACTTTATGTTGATTGATAAAAAGCGTCAAATTAGAGGTTTTTATGATGGTACAAATCCCGAAGATATTGATCAACTTTTACAAGATATTGAGACTTTAAAGTATTTTGGTGGATCATAAAATAGGTTAAAGCCTACAAATAACTATTGTCTTACTTTTTACACTAACAAATTTCTATTACATTTGCTTCTTTATAACAATTCTAAATAAGGAGAGGTTGACATTAGCAGAATTAAAACGGGGACAGCAAGGCATTATCACAGACGTGTCTTCTGTTCATATTCCATTAAAATTGCTCGAAATGGGCTGTTTACCTGGTAATTTGGTAGAGCTTGTGCAAGTTGCACCTTTCGCAGACCCAATGTATCTTAACATTAATGGTACACATTTAGCAATACGAAAAGAAACTGCTATTCATATTATAATTGAAACTGCGCATGAGTAAGCAAATCAATGTTGCGTTAATTGGAAATCCCAATACAGGTAAAACGTCTGTTTTTAATGCCCTAACAGGATTAAATCAGAAAGTTGGTAATTATCCTGGTATTACCGTAGAAAAAAAAGAAGGTATCTGCAAACTACCACGAGGAGTAAAAGCGCATATTATTGATTTACCTGGAACGTATAGTTTAAACGCATCGTCCTTAGATGAAAACGTTGTTATAGAATTACTACTAAACAAAAACGATAAAGATTATCCAGATCTTGCTGTTGTAGTTAGTGATGTAGAGAATTTAAAGCGAAATCTTCTTCTTTTTACTCAAATCAAAGATTTAAAAATTCCTACAATTCTAGTCATTAACATGTCTGATAGAATGGCTTACAAAGGCATTTCTTTAGATATCGATTATTTAGAACAAGAATTAAAAACCAAAATTGCCCTAATAAGCACCAGAAAAAACAAAGGGATTAACGAGCTTAAGGAATTAATAACACACTATAAAGAACTTTCTACGGAACCTTGCCTAGATGCCTCTTCCATAGATGAATCCTATTTTGAAAACTTACGAAAAGCATTTCCAAATCAGTTATTATACAAACTTTGGTTAGTAATTACCCAAGATGTCAACTTCGGAAAAACAGATAGAAAAACATATGATGCTGTAGAAGATTTTAAAACAAAATCCAAAACAGATTTAAAACGACTTCAACAAAAAGAAACCATAAAGCGGTATCAGTTTATAAATGAAACGCTTAAAAAAGGACAAACTATTGACCTTAATTCGGCAAAAGATTTACGTATTAAATTAGATAGAATTCTAACTCATAAAGTTTGGGGTTATTTAATTTTCGGTGCCATTTTATTAACGATTTTTCAAGCTATTTATGATTGGTCTAGTATTCCAATGGATTTCATAGATAGTTCGTTTGCCTCTCTAAGTGAGTGGACAAAAAACACATTGCCAGAAGGTGCCTTTACAAATCTTTTAGCTGAAGGTATTATTTCAGGACTCGGAGGCATCGTTATATTCATTCCTCAGATTGCCTTCCTATTTCTGTTTATTTCAATATTGGAAGAAAGCGGTTATATGAGTCGTGTTGTGTTTTTAATGGATCGTATTATGCGACGTTTTGGGCTTAGCGGAAAAAGTGTTGTACCTCTAATTTCAGGAACAGCTTGTGCGATTCCGGCAATTATGGCAACACGTAATATTGAAAGTTGGAAAGAGCGTTTAATCACCATTTTAGTAACACCTTTTACGACGTGTTCGGCAAGATTGCCTGTATACCTTATTATTATTGCTTTAGTTATACCTGAAGGACGAATTTTAGGATTAAGCTATCAAGCCTTAACTTTAATGTTATTATATCTTATTGGCTTTGGAGCCGCTGTTGGTTCGGCATGGATTCTTAATAAGATATTAAAAATAAAAAGCAAGAGTTTCTTTGTGGTAGAAATGCCAAATTACAAATTACCTTTATTTAAAAATGTCGCTTTAACGGTTTTAGAAAAAACAAAAGCTTTTGTATTTGGAGCTGGTAAAATTATACTTGCAATTTCTATCGTATTGTGGTTTTTAGCATCTTATGGACCAGGAGACAACTTTAATAATGCAGATACTATTGTAACCGAACAATATGCTTCAGAAAATTTGACTGAAGATGAACTACATCAAAAAATAGAATCTCACAAACTAGAACATTCCTTTATTGGTATTGCTGGCCATGCCATCGAACCAGCTATTAGACCTTTAGGTTACGATTGGAAAATTGGTATTGCAATAGTAAGTTCTTTTGCTGCGCGTGAAGTTTTTGTTGGGACCCTAGCCACTATTTATAGTGTTGGTAGTGATGAAGAAGAAACCATTAAAAACAGAATGGCCGGAGAAGTAAACCCTATTCTCGGTGGTCCATTATTTAACTTTGCTTCTGGTATTTCTTTGCTTCTTTTTTATGCCTTTGCTATGCAATGTATGAGTACACTTGCTGTTGTTAAAAAAGAAACTAATTCATGGAAATGGCCGATGTATCAATTAGTAATTATGAGTGGATTTGCTTATATTGTAGCATTAGTCGCTTATCAAGTATTAAAATAGACCTAGCAGGTTTTAAAAACCTATCAAGTCTTTAAAAATGAATTTATGAACACAATAATTCAAAATATATTAGTTTTTTCTGCATTAGGATTGGCCTTACTTTTTCTAGTACGGAAATACATTTGGTCACCTAAGAAAAAATCTACCAAAGCTTGTGGAGGCGATGATGGCTGTGGATGTCATTAAATCCCTTTAAAATCCAAGATTCACGAATTCCATAGTATTAAAATAAAGTCAATGAGTAAAAAAGGGATAACATTAATTATAACTTGTCAATTTTAATCATCTTATAAGCATACATTTTCGATTACAAATCTAACAAAATAACATTTCTAAAAGACCTCATCAGTGGTATTCTTATATGTATTGGTCTTTTTATTTCGGCACTAGTCTTTATTGAGCTGTTTAACCTAACTATCGTTCACGGTATTTTCTGTGTGAGTATAGAAATTATTCTCCTGTTTGCCTTAAAAGCTTTTATACAGAGCAATAGTAGTAAGTAAATTGATCCTATTTTTCTATAAAATCTGCAGGAATAGAAAATGTATCAGCATCTGGGGTCACAAACTTTACATTGTTGATAAGCGTATTACCAATCACTTTACCTAAACCAGCATCTTTAGACCACTCATAAAATTCCCAGTTATGTGCAATTGGTACACCATCAATCATTTTATAATTAGAGTAACCTATAGCATGCGGATCTGATTCCGCTGCTTCTGTAGATTTATTAACGGTAACAATGTAAGCTACATAATCCATCATATTGGTTTTTGGATCACTGTAAACAATATACCAATCATCTGGTGCATCGCCTGTATTAGCTTCAAACGTTAAATGTTGCGAATTGTATGTTTTATCATTAAGCTTTGCACTTTCTACATCAGACCATATAGTCCCTTGGTCGCTCAACTTAGTAGGAAACAATAAAAAATACATCCATGTGTAAGCATCAAATCGCGCTGCTTTACCATTCGTAAGATTTGGAGAATGGAATACTTTTTCACCATCATAATAAATAAAAGTACCATCTTTCAATTCAATTTTTCCTTTTGTTGAATTGGTTAAAAATGTCATTTTTCCATTAAGGCGTTCGCTACCACCAAAACTAATCACCATATCTAACTCAATAGCTTGGTTAGATAAAAATACATCTTTGTTATAGGCCTTTTCAATAGTTTCTACGGGTGTGAGAACCTTATTTTCTACTATCGGTTCTGAAACTTCTACTTCAATAGTTTCTTTCTTGTCACTTTTACAACTTGTAGCAAGTATTACAAGCAAAACACAAACGATACTAGACTTAAACATATGAGACATATTATAGAATTTTATTAAATGAGAATGACTTCAAAATTATAGTGTAAAATGAACACTGACGCTCAGACTTAGCTATTTTAAGATAAATTTAGCTTTTTTAAACGAAATTTCTATCTAAAGCGGAATTAAATCTTCTTTAAGTATAAATTTTTAGCCACACTTTGAGAGACTACAATTTCCGAATTTTCTAAAGCTATTTTTATAGAATTATCAAAAGGCTCTTTGTGCTTCACCGTAATTATAGTGCCTAGCGCAATATGATTGCTGTCTAGATATTTTAAAAAATTAGAAGAGGTATCATCAACGCCAACACATTTATAAGTAGAACCAACTTCGGCTTTAGCCAAAACTATTTTTTCAATATGCTTAAAATTACCTTCCTTATCTGGAATTGGATCTCCATGAGGATCATACGTAGGAAACTCTAAGAACGCATCTAGCTCATCAATCAATTTATCAGATTTAATATGCTCTAAATGTTCTGCAACTTCGTGAACTTCATCCCAAGAAAAATTTAGCTTTTCAACTAAAAACACTTCCCACAGGCGATGTTTACGAATAATGTTTACAGCAACACGTTTACCATCGTCAGTTAAGGTAACACCTTGGTATTTTTTATAATCCGCGTAATTCTTTTCAGATAATTTTTTAATCATATCTGTAACAGAAGATGCTTTAGTCTGCATGGCAGAAGCAATAGCATTTGTATTCACCGTTTTTTCGCCATTACTGCTTAAATAGTAAATGGCTTTAATATAATTTTCTTCTGTTAGTGTAATCATAGTTTTATCCTGTACAGCAAATATAGAAAAAGTAAACTTCTTAAAATATTTTTAGACTAATCTAAAAATATATTTATATTTGCTTAAAAAATAATAAAGATGAGACTAATAATACTTTTGCTTTTTGCTTCAGCCACTTGTATAAATGCCCAAAACACCTATGAAATTACTGGTCGAGTAACTTCGGAAGGACAACCATTACCTTTTGCTAATATTTATATTGAAGACAATTCAAAAGGAACACTATCCGATAACAATGGAAATTTTATTATAAAAGACTTAAAAGCAGGAACCTATATTATTGTCGCGTCTTTTACAGGCATTAAAACGGAAACAAAACGCGTTTCTATCACAACCGATAATGTGTATGTCACGTTCGATTTGGTCAATAAAAATAATTTAGACGAAGTGGTCATTACAGGAACACGTACAGAAAAACGCCGTACAGATTCTCCCGTCATCGTTAATTTAATTAATAGCGAAACTTTAGAACAAGTTGTAGCCACTGATCTTTCTGAAGGCTTGCGTTTTCAACCAGGACTGCGCGTTGAGATGGATTGCCAAACTTGTAATTATAGTCAAATTCGTATGAACGGACTTCAAGGTGGTTATTCTCAAATTCTTATTAACGGACGTCCTATTTTTAGCCCATTAACTGGCTTATATGGTTTAGAACAAATTCCGGTTAATATGATAGAACGTATCGAAGTGGTTCGTGGCGGAGTCTCAGCACTCTATGGATCTAGTGCCATCGGAGGAACCGTAAACGTAATTACCAAAATCCCCAAACAAGATGGTTATAACTTTAGCTATGCATATCAGAACATCAACGGAGGCGCTGACCAAAATTTAATCAATGGAAATGCCACTGTAGTTAGCAATGATTATAAATCTGGCGCGACTTTTTTTGTAAGTAACCGAACCCGAACAGCCTACGACGCCAATGACGATAACTTTTCTGAATTACCTGAACTAAAAAATACCTCTTTTGGTGTGAATGCTTTTTTTCTACCTACAGAAAATTCTAAATTAGAAGTCAATTTAAGCAAGCTTTTCGAATACCGTTTCGGAGGCGAAATGGTGGATAAACCAGCTTATTTAACACAACAGTCCGAAGAGCGCGATCACCATGTACTTATGGCGAGTTTAGATTATCAAATTAACTTTAACGACGATAAAAATTCATTGATTTTATATTATGGAGGTCAGCGTACAGATCGTGATCATTACACCGGAATTATTCCGGATGATGCTGATGAACAAACCGCCTTTTTCGCAGATCCACCTTACGGAATTTCGGAAGTAACCACGCATCAAGGAGGTGTTCAATTAAATAATAGATTCGATGATTTTTTAGGAGGCACAACTGTATTAACCGCTGGTGTAGAATATGTCTATGATGATGTTATGGATGAGATCACCTCGTACAATTACCTCATCGATCAGACCACAAAAAATTATGGTGTATTTGTTCAGAATGATTGGGAAGTCACCGAAGACATCAATTTTCTAGCAGGCTTCAGATTAGATGATCATAATTTGGTAGATAATGTTGTTTTCAGCCCACGGTTATCTTTGCTCTATAAACTAAAAGAAACCACACAATTCCGTTTAGGTTGGGGAACTGGCTTTAGAGCACCACAGGCTTTTGATACCGATTTACATATTGCTTTTGCTGGTGGTGGCATCTCTAGAATTTCACTTTCAGAAGATTTAATCGAAGAACGCTCTAACAGTTTTACCGCTTCCATGAATTACGACAAAGCCACCGAACATGTTATCGCGGGCTTTACAGTTGAAGGGTTTTACACTCATTTGGAGGATGCCTTTTTTCAATTTCCACTAGGAGAAGATGAGTTTGGAGAACGTTTTGAAAAGCGAAATGGTAGTGGTGCAACCGTAAAAGGATTCACTTTAGAAGCACGCGCTAATTTTGATTATGTTTTTGAAGTTGAAGCTGGATTCACCATTCAGTCTAGCCGATTTGATGATGCGGTTGAAAACATTGAAGGTTTAGAAACTAAACGCGAATTCTTAAGAACACCTAACGATTATGGTTATGCCACGTTAACTTATAAACCAACAAAACAGTTGACAGCTAGTGCTAACTTAATTTACACAGGTCAAATGGATATTACCCATTTTGCAGGAGAAGGCACAGGACAAACCGTTGATGAATATGATACAACAGATACGTTTACGGAATTGAGTTTACGTTTGGGTTACACATTCAACCTACCAAAAGTAAGCACAGACTTAGAGCTTTACGGAGGCGTTAAAAATATTTCAAATAGCTATCAAAATGATTTTGATACTGGTAAAAATCGCGATAGCAATTATATTTATGGTTCTGCAGCACCACGAACCTTTTTTCTAGGACTTTCTATCAGCTCGCTTTAATCAGTAAAAAAGCAATGAAAATTTGTCTCAATTTAGTAATGTTAGTCATGGTCAGCACAGTCTTTTCACAAACAGAAAAGGCTGTGAATTGGCTTAATTTTGAACAATTAGAAGATTCCATTCTAATACAACCTAAAAAAGTATTCATTGATTTTTATGCCAACTGGTGTTCACCTTGTATAAAAATGCAAAAGGAAGTTTTTACAGACACCTTAATTATTGATTTACTTAACCAGAACTATTACGCCGTGAAAATGAATGTTGAGACACAGGACACTATATCTTTCGGCAATCAGGTTTTCATCAACAAACGTTTAAACAAAAGAAATCCTGTTCATCAAATACCATTATTAATGGCGAGGCAAAAAAACAAACCATTTTCATTGCCTGCATTAGTATTCTTAGACGAAAAATTTCAAGCCACAGCACGTTACTTTCAGTACCTCAATGTTAAACAACTTTCTATAATACTTTCAGATCAATAAAAAACAGATTTGAATCCTACTAAAAACAGATTAACTCTTCTCATTTTTTAGTACCTTCGTAATAAATATTTAGATATATGAAAAAAATAATTTTCTTCTTAGCTATCACGCTCATTTTTACGGCGTGTAAGGACGAATCTAAAGACAACGGAAAACTCAATATTGTAACCACTACAACCATGATTACTGATTTAGTTCAGAATATTGGCGGAGATATGATTAATATACAGGGCTTAATGGGTTCTGGGGTCGATCCGCACCTTTACAAAGCCAGCGAAGGTGATGTTTCTAAATTAGTCAATGCCGATATCATATTCTATAGTGGCTTACATTTAGAAGGAAAACTTGTGGAAGTCCTAGAAAAAATGGAGAGTTCTCAAAAAATAACGATAGCACTCTCAGATGCTCTAGATGAAAACACACTTATAGGTTCTAAATATTTTGCTTCAAATTACGATCCACACGTTTGGTTCGATATTAATTATTTTCAGCAATTTGCAAAAAAAGTAGCGAATGTCTTATCTAAAAAGGATCCTGAAAACGCCCAAAAATACGAAGCCAACAAAAATGCTTATATTGTTAAATTAGAAACCCTTCAGAATAACATAAAGCAGACTATAGAAACACTTCCAAAGGGAAAAAGAATATTAGTAACTGCCCATGATGCGTTTAACTATTTTGGAAAAGCCTACGGATTTGAAGTCGTTGGTTTACAAGGTATATCAACAGCAACTGAAGCCGGTGTACAAGATGTTCAAAAATTGGCTACATTTATTATCGAGAAAAACATTAAAGCCATATTTATAGAAAGTTCAGTACCAAAACGAACGATTGAAGCTCTGCAGGCTTCTGTAAAATCTAAAGGACATGATGTCGAAATTGGAGGCACTTTATATTCTGATGCTTTAGGAAGTGCTGGAACAGTTGAAGGTACTTACATTGGGATGTTTGAGTACAATGTGAATACGATAGTGAATGCCTTGAAATAATATTCCTGCGAAAGCAGGAATCTCATGAAACTTAGTTCAATTCTAAAATGAAAAAAGACTCAAAGGAAAATATAAAACATAGTAGTCCTAGTGACAAGACTCCTGCTTCCGCAGGAGTAATTGCCGTAAAAGTAGACGATCTTACCGTTGCCTACAACTACAAACCTGTACTTTGGGACATCGATTTAGAAATCCCAGAAGGAGTTTTAATGGCTATTGTTGGTCCGAATGGAGCAGGAAAATCCACACTTATAAAATCTATTTTAGGAATTTTAAAACCCATTGCAGGAAGTGTCACTATCTACGGAAAACCTTATAAAAAGCAAAGACAACTCGTAGCCTACGTGCCTCAAAAAGGAAGTGTAGATTGGGATTTCCCTACCACAGCATTAGATGTGGTGATGATGGGAACCTATGGAAGTTTGGGCTGGATAAAACGTCCTGGACAAAAAGAGAAAAAAGCGTCACTAGAAGCTTTAGAAAAAGTAGGGATGTTAGCGTTTAAAAGTCGACAGATTAGTCAACTTTCGGGAGGACAACAACAACGTATTTTCTTAGCACGTGCTTTGGTACAAAATGCTTCTATCTATTTTATGGATGAACCATTTCAAGGAGTCGATGCCACCACTGAAATTGCCATCATTAACATCTTAAAAGAATTACGAAAAGCAGGTAAAACGGTTATTGTAGTCCATCACGATTTACAAACTGTACCCGAATATTTTGATTGGGTTACCTTTTTAAATGTGAAGAAAATTGCCACAGGACCTGTAAAGGATATCTTTAATGACGATAACTTAACGAAGACCTATGGTATTAATTATAAAGTGAGTATACAGGAGTAGAAACATAGTTGATAGTGTTCAGTTGGCGGTTGACAGTGCTTACTCTAATGAGAACTAAGAAAGCAATAAAAAACATGAAATACGCATACACCATTTTATATGTCGAAGATGTTGAAAAGACAATGTCATTCTACGAAAACGCTTTTGGGTTTCAAAAAAAATTCATCACACCAGAGCATGATTATGGTGAGCTACTTTCTGGAGAAACCACCATCGCTTTTGCGTCTCATTCCTTAGGAAATTCAAACTTTAAAAAAGGCTTTAAACAACTTTCTATAAACGAAAAGCCGAACGGAATTGAAATGGCTTTTACAACTGAAAATATTAAAGATGATTTTAATAAAGCGATAAAAGCTGGAGCCATAGAATATGAACCTATAATTGAAAAACCTTGGGGACAAAAAGTGGGGTACTTAAGAGATATTAATGGGTTTCTTATCGAAATTTGTACACCAATTAAGAATTAAAATAGATACAGACCTCACAAGTTTTAGAAACCTTTGAGGCCTATAAACTAAACGAAAAAAATATTAAAAAGTAGGATGAGATTCCTGCTTTCGCAAGAATTGTGGATATAACAGAATACATAAAACTAGTCTTCACAGACTACACGCTACGAACCATCACTCTAGGAACAGCCATTTTAGGAGCTGTTACCGGAATGTTAGGAAGTTTCGCGGTACTCAGAAAACAGAGTTTATTGGGTGACGCTATTTCGCATGCGGCTTTACCAGGTATTGCCATAGCGTTTTTAATTACTGGAGCTAAAGACAGTAACACATTATTAATCGGAGCATTAATTAGTGGTTTAATCGGTACGTTTTGGATAAGAGGCATTGTCACAAAAACCCACTTAAAATCTGATACCGCTTTAGGTTTAATTCTGTCTTTATTTTTTGGATTCGGAATGTTGCTACTCACCTTTATTCAAAAACAACCTAATGCTAATCAAGCCGGATTAGACAAATACCTCTTCGGACAAGCAGCAACTTTAGTAGAAAGTGATGTGTGGCTAATGGCTATTGTAACCGGAATATGTTTAATTGTAATGCTCACCTTCTGGAAAGAATTTAAAATCCTATTATTTGATGCCGACTACACCCAAACACTCGGGTTCAATACTAAATTTATAGATATTCTTATTACAACATTTATTGTTTTGGCTATTGTGTTAGGGCTTCAAACGGTTGGTGTCGTTTTAATGAGCGCTATGCTTTTGGCACCTGCAGCTGCTGCTAGGCAATGGACAAACAGTTTATCTGTAATGGTGTTTTTAGCTGCTATTTTTGGCGCATTTTCAGGAGTATTCGGGACTGCAATTAGCGCAAGTCAGAATAACTTATCTACTGGCCCTGTTATTGTTTTAGTGGCTGGAGTTTTTGTGATATTCTCTTTTATATTTTCCCCAAGTCGTGGTTTATTGTTTAAACAAATCCGATTTATTAAAAATCGCCGCGATTTAGAATTGCATAAAACTTTAGCATTTATGCATCATATTGCCGAAACACACGAAGATATTTCACATCCTCACGCCATAAAACTTTTAAATAATTTTCAAGGGTATACACGTTCTACACTTCAGAAATTGGTCGATAAAGACTATGTGGAACTTAATGGAAATATGTGGAGTTTAACTAAAACAGGCTTTGAAACCGCAGCGAATTTGTACACTAAACAATCCACCGAAGATGAGTAATGCACAAATAGAAATACAGCTTATAGCAAGTATAGTCGCCGTTGCTTGTGCCATTCCTGGGACATTTTTAGTCCTTAGAAAAATGGCTATGATTAGCGATGCTATTAGTCATTCCATTTTACCAGGTATCGTCATTGGTTTTTTTGTGACACAAGATTTAAATTCCCCTTTACTGATTCTTCTTGCTGCTTTAACAGGAATTATAACGGTTGTTTTAGTAGAATACATTCAAAAAACAGGATTAGTAAAAGAAGATACAGCTATAGGATTGGTGTTTCCTGCCATGTTTAGTATTGGAGTCATCCTAATTGCTAAAAATGCCAACGACATCCATTTAGATGTTGATGCTGTTTTATTAGGTGAATTAGCCTTTGCACCTTTTGACAGATTACTAATTGCAGGAACTGATGTGGGTCCAAAATCACTTTGGGTCGTTGGCACCATTCTACTAATCACAATTACACTTTTAATTCTATTTTTTAAAGAATTGAAAATAAGCACTTTCGACAAAGGTTTGGCGGCATCCTTAGGGTTTTCTCCAGCAATTATTCATTACGGATTAATGTCTGTGGCTTCAGTTACTACTGTTGGATCTTTTGATGCTGTTGGTGCCATTTTGGTTGTCGCTTTAATGATTGCACCTGCTGCTGCTGCCTATTTGTTAACCACAGATCTAAAGAAAATGTTGGCTCTAGCCATAGGTTTCGGAATTTTTAGTGCCATTTTCGGCTACTGGGTAGCACATTGGCTAGACGCTTCTATCGCTGGTTCCATTACAACCGTTCTTGGTTTAGTATTTTTGTTAGTCTATTTATTTGCTCCTTTAAAAGGAGTGATTGCGGTGATGTACAGAGAAAAACAGCAACGTACCGAAGTGTCTTTACTCACATTTTTATTACACTTAAAGAATCATGATGAGCTTGAAGAACGCCATGTTAATCACCTAAGAGAACATATTAATTGGCAAAAAGTCCGAGCAAAAACTGTTCTCGACTTAGCCAAAAAAACAATATGATTCATATTGAAAAAAACATCGTGTCCTTAACTAAAAAGGGAGATGAATTTACATCTAAAGCCATCGATTATATTATGACTAATGAAGATGCGCAGATTGAAGATATGAAAGATGATTTCTTTTTGTTTAGAGGATAGATTTGATGTATTTATTGACACTACAATTGAAAGCTTCAGCGCTTAACAACGACAGACCCTAATATTTTAAACCTCATGAGCCTATTAAATTATTTCACCGGTAAAAACGGATTACTCATCATAGGATTTATTGTCCTGTGTGTTTTCATTTATAATAAGTATAAAACACAACGCTACTTTAAATACATCGAAAAACGACTGAAAGAAAAAGAAAGGAAAAAATAAACTTTTATAATATCATAGTGTCATCTAACAACTAAGCACAAACAACCATCAACTATAGGCTTATTTAAACCCACGTTCCTTCTGAATATGCTCATAAGCCTCTTGCACTTGTCTAAACTTAGCCTCAGCACCTTCCCGATGTTCCTTACCTAAATGACCGACACGATCTGGATGGTATTTTTTAGCCATACCACGATATGCTTTTTTAACCTCAGTATCTGGCACTGATTTATCTATCTCTAAAATTTTATAAGCATTATCACTACTGTTATAAAACATGGCTTTAATACTCTCAAAATCTCTGTTACTAATTCCTAAATAACCCGTTATGGTATAAATCTGTCGTAATTCGTCCTCAGTAACTAAACCATCTGCTTTTGCAATTCCGAATAAAAAATGAAGCAATTGTAATCGCGATGCATGATCCATCATTTGCTTAATCTGCAAACAAACTTGGCGTGTAGATATATTTTGTTTGGTAATGCGTTTAAACAATTCAAAAGCCTTATTCGCTCTATCTTTACCATACATATTGGTAAATTGCTGACGTACAAAATCGAGTTCGCGTTGATCTTGCTTACCATCTGCTTTAATAACAATAGACGCTAAAATTAAGAGGCTAACTTCAAAATCACCAGATTGCGTTTGTGTTCTTGACGTGCGTTGTCCGTAATTTGGTTTTGTTCTATAGGTATCACGCTCTCTTCCTGCTTGTCGATCACCTATTAAAGGTGTTCCTTTATCTGTTAAATTATCAACAAAACTACCCAAAGCTAATCCTATAATAGCACCAATCGGACCTCCAAACGACCAACCTAAAGCACCACCAATCCATTTTGCAAAACTCATATATTATTTTTGATTTTCTAAAGCTGTAAATATACTATATGTTAGTTGGATGAAAATGTAATTTGTTACGTTTTGTGCGCAACCATTTGCGTAAAGTGGTATCTTATAGACATAACCAATACCTTAATATTATGAAAATCACTTTTTATATTATAGCTATAATGCTTCTTGCACAAAGTTGTAACGGCGATGACGACGCACAGCAAAACTCAGAACCAACACTTAATACAACATGGTCTTTAATCAATGTTTCTGGTGGTTTTGCAGGTGTTGATGATGATTTTGAATCGGGTATAATTACATGGCATTTTAACAATGAAGCGTCTGAAATTACCGTTATCAATAATGACACAAGTAATGCTATACATAGTGGGTATGCTTCCGGAACTTACACTTATGAAGTCATAACAACTCCTAATGATACCACTTTAGTAATTGGAAATACAGATTTAAAAATTACGACATTAACAAGTTCTCAACTCATTTTAGATGAAGGTATGATTTCTGACGGTTTTCAATATACTTTTAGTAGATAGTCTCAGCTTTTCAACTTTCTTAATACTATTGAAAACCAAAATAGCATCATTTAAACTACGAACTGAAGACTAACGACTGCCTACTATTTTTCATTATCTTTGCAATTCAAAATAAGATTAATTAAAATATAAAAAATATGTATCCAGCAGAATTAGTAAAACCAATGCGTGAGGATTTAACCAAAGTAGGTTTTGAAGAATTACATACATCAGAAGCTGTAGAAAGTGCTATTGCAAAGGAAGGCACAACATTAGTTGTTGTAAATTCTGTTTGTGGTTGTGCTGCAGCAAATGCAAGACCAGGTGCTAGAACAAGTTTAGACAATGCAAAAAAACCAGATCATATCGTTACTGTTTTTGCAGGTGTAGACAAAGAAGCTGTTGATGCAGCGAGAGCACACATGGTTCCTTTTCCTCCAAGCTCGCCATGTATGGCTTTATTTAAAGACGGAGAATTAGTACACATGTTAGAGCGTCACCATATTGAAGGTCGTCCAGCAGAATTAATTGCTGAAAATCTTAAAGATGCTTATAACGAGCATTGCTAAAAGATAAAAAAACGAAGTATTTAAACCACGATTTTTATCGTGGTTTTTTTGTACATAAATTGCATTGATTACCTTTGCCACATGAGAAAACTACTAGCCTATCCGCTTTCGGTTGTATTTTATTTATGCTTTGGGTTAACCTTGGTTGTATTTCATGTAATCCAATGGATTAGCTTTAATGTATTTGGCTATAAAGCACTTAAGATTAGTGTAGATTGGCTACAATTTTTTATTATGCGCTGTCTTAATCTTTTGGGTACCAGAATCTCATTTTACAATCCCTACACTTTAAGTACAGACAGACCCTTAATCATCGTTTCTAATCACCAAAGCATGTACGATATATCACCTATTATGTGGTATCTTCGTAAGCACCATGTAAAGTTTGTTTCTAAGAAAGAATTAGGAAAAGGCATCCCAAGTGTGTCCTACAATTTAAGACATGGCGGATCAGTTTTAATAGACCGAAAAAATCCGAGACAGTCGCTATCTGCAATGATGACCTTTGGAGATTATATTGAAAAAACAAAAAGAGCAGCTGTTATTTTTCCTGAAGGTACGCGAAGTAAGGATGGTATTCCAATACCATTTAAAACCAAAGGTTTAGAAATGCTACTAAAGAAAGTTCCTTCTGCACTTATCGTTCCTGTTACAGTTAATAACTCATGGAAAATGTTACGCTATGGGAATTTCCCAATGGGAATAGGAAATCATATGAAATTTACTGTTCATAAGCCCCTAGAAATTATTAACTTTACAGATAAGGTCGAATTAATTCAGCAAGTTGAACGAACAATTGTTGAAGCTATCGAGAAATAATTATCAAAAACACCATTAAGATGTCGCTAAAAAAATGTAAGATTAGAAGTGATGCAGCATCTCGAAAAAGATGTACAATCGCTGATTGAAAAATATTTAATTCCTGTTGAAAAAATCTGGCAACCTACAGATTTCTTACCAGACCCTACAAAGGATTCATTTTATGAAGAGGTTAGAGAAATTAGAGAATTATCTAAAGAACTACCTTATGATTTTTGGGTCGTTTTAGTTGGTGATATGATTACAGAAGAAGCCTTACCAAGTTACGAATCTTGGCTTATGGATGTTGAAGGTGTCGGCCAAATTGAACGTAACGGCTGGTCTACCTGGTTAAGACATTGGACAGGTGAAGAAAACAGACATGGTGATGTTTTAAATAAATACTTGTACTTATCTGGTCGTGTAAATATGCGCGAGATTGAAAAAACTACGCAGTATTTAATAAGCGATGGTTTTGATATTGGTACAGGCAGAGATCCTTATAAAAACTTTGTATACACAAGCTTTCAAGAGTTAGCGACTTATATTTCTCATAATCGTGTGGCTAAAATAGCCAAACAAAAAGGTAATAAGCAATTGGCTAAAATGTGTAAAATCATTTCAGGAGACGAAATGCGTCACCACCATGCGTATTCTGAGTTTGTTGAGCGCATTTTTGCTGTAGATCCTAATCAGATGATGATGGCTTTTCACGATATGATGAAACGTAAAATTGCGATGCCAGCACATTTCTTAAGAGAATCTGGTGAGAGTATTGGTACGGCTTTTGAAGAATTTTCTAACACCGCACAACGTCTTGGTGTTTATACGTCTAACGATTATGTAGATATCTTACAGAAACTAATTGACCGTTGGGAAATAGGAAAAATGACCGGACTGAATGAGGAAGCCGAAAAAGCAAGAGATTACTTAATGAAACTACCTCCAAGAATGTACCGTTTGTCTGAACGCATGAAGATTCCTGAGAATTCATATCAATTTAAATGGGTAGATCCTGCGTAATAATTTCGTATGACAATTTCTGATGCGCAACTCATTGAAGCTACTATTGATTTCGTTAAAACCGAACTCAAGAATGCTGAAGGTGGCCACGACTGGTTTCATATTGAACGTGTTTACAAAAATAGCTTACTCATTGCGAAGCAAGAAAATGTAGATATCACAATCGTTTCATTAGCAGCTTTACTTCATGATATTGCGGATCCTAAATTTCATAATGGAGATGAAGCTTTAGGCTCTAGAATAGCCAGTACATTTTTATTAAAACACAATGTAGATAGCGAAATTATTGAGCATGTTACTCAGATTATTGATAACATGTCATTTAAAAACTCATTTGATTTAAATACGTCGTTCACCTCTAAAGAAATGGAAGTCGTCCAAGATGCAGATCGTATAGATGCTATTGGAGCTATTGGTATTGCGCGCTGTTTTAATTATGGTGGCTTTAAAGATAGAGCTCTTTATGATCCTGAAATAAAGCCTAATCTTAACATGACTAAGGCAGACTATAAGAACTCAGAAGCACCAACAATTAATCATTTCTACGAAAAACTGTTATTGCTAAAAGATCAGCTAAACACTAAAACAGGACAACGCATTGCTTTAGAACGCCACAAGTATATGGAAGGTTTTCTGAACCAATTTTTTGCCGAATGGGAAGGTGAAAAGTAAAATTTATTAGTTTTCTTTAGCCACCTCTAAAGCAGTTAACTTATATTCAATTTCTGCCATCTCTTGTCCGTAATGAATAATTTCATCTGCAGATAAATTGTTATTAGAGTTTACAGCATCTAAAATATCTTGGCCTTTTTTAGAATAATATACTATTGCAATCTCGATTTTATCATCCATAACTATCACAATTAAATTATTGAACCATTAATTTTAACTGGCCTCTATACTTAGAAGCACTTTTACCTGTAAACTCTTTAAATAGCTTATTAAAGTGCGAAAAGTTATTAAATCCACACTCAAAACTAACGTCTGCTATACTCTTTTGACTTTCAGAAAGCAATTTGGTAGCATGCACAATACGATATTCATTAACCAACTTTGTAAATGTCTTACCTGTTACTTTTTTAAAGTAACGACAAAACGCAGGAACCGTCATATTTACCTTATCGGCAATTTCGTCTAAACTGATATGCTCCTGAAAATTTTGATTTATATGTTTAATAACAACATCAATCTTAGCACTATCTTGTGGTTCAGTTTCAAAGGCAAAACCATCTACATTTAATAATGTGTAATCTTCACATTTAGCTAAACCATGCAACACTTCAAGAAATATTAATATTTTTTTGAAGCCTTCTTTTTCGTTTAACTTTTCAATTTTCTTTCCGAATTTTTGCTTTGTTTTAATCCCAAAAAGAATTCCTTTTTTAGAACGCTCAAACATTTTATTGATATCCTCCATTTCTGGAATATCAAAAAAATGCTCACCTAAAAACTCTGGTTTAAACTGTACTACAGTTTCACTTCCATTAATTGTAAGACGATCTGTAAACCCGTTATGAGGCAAATTAGATCCTAAAAGTAATAATTGACTGTTATTAAAATATGATAAATGATTCCCTATATGGCGTTTACCTTGGCCTTTGTTAACATATACGAGTTCCATTTCTGGGTGAAAGTGCCAAAACGGTTTACTCTCTCCTGTATATACATCGTTCTTTTTAACCTTAAGAGAACTACCAAATTCGGGACTTATTTTTTCTAATGTAGGTTTTCTTGTATTCATAATAGATTTATTACTGCAAAGTTAAGTCTATTTAAAATGAAAACCTATATACAATTACCAATAATATATTCTATTTTAACCACATATAGCATTTGAAGCAGTGATAAGGTTAATTTTACACATAAATACACCAAAATGCTTGTTTTATTGAAGGTTAAGACATTATACATTTGTAGTGTTAAATCATTTGAACTGATTATTAAAAAAATGCGAATTTTGGAATGTCAGTTGTAACCCAAAAAAATGAAACGTTATGAAAACATTATTTAAAAACATTTTAGTATTAGCTGTAATGTTAGGAACATACACAAGCTACGCCAATGCAACATTAGAAGTTTTACCTACTTTTAATAAGGTAAAAAAAGGAAGCTCAATTTCTGTAACTGACGCTTTAGGAAAAGTTGTCTTTAGCGGTCTTATTAATTACGATGGTAATATCAGTCGTCTTTACGATTTTTCACAATTAGAAGATGGTATATATATTATTGAAGTTAATAAAGACTTTGAAATCTACATTAATACTGTAGAAGTTAAAAACAACAATGTTAACTTTTTAAACCATAAAAGCGAAAAGATTTTTAAGCCTGTATTTAGAGTTGAAAAAGATAAAGTATTGATTTCAAAATTAGCTTTAGATGCTTCAGATATGAAAATAGAACTCTATTTTGGTAATGAATTAATACACTCTGAAACCGTAAAAGGAAATGGCGTATTAAATAGGACCTATAAACTAGATCATAATATTAGTGGAGAATATACTGCCATTGTTAGATCTAACGACAGAGTATTCATTAAAAACTTTAAAATCTAGAGTATATTTAAATAGATTTATTTTAAAAGTGAACCTTGATTGGTTCACTTTTTTTTGCTCAAAACAATTTCGCTTATCTACATACTATAGTCTTCGTTTTTATCTTTAATCGTTTTAGTGATAAAAGACAAATAGACACCAGTAATCAAACACTTAAGTCTAACACCTTAAATAAACCTATAGAAAATTAACACCAATATATACTATTTTAACCCGAAAAATCAGCAGCTAAACTCCTAAGGTTAATTTTGCATATAAATATGCCAAAATCGTTGTTTTCTAAAGCCTAATGCTACCCTAAATTTGCAGTGTTGAATCGTTTAAAGCTGGAGTCTGAAAAAATTGCTATGACCCAAATTATAAGTCCAGCTTTTAAACGATTAAAATTAAAAATTATGAAAACAGTATTTAAAAAGATTTTAGTATTAGCCTTAGCATTAGGATCACTAACTAGCTATGCAAACGCAAAAATAGATGTAATACCTTCTTCTAAGATGCTTAGCAAAGGAGATCATATTTCTGTATCAGATGCATCAGGAGTAGTACTTTACAGTGGTAGTATTAATTTCAACGGAAACATACAGAATCTTTATGATTTTTCACAATTACAAGATGGTGTTTACACTGTTGAAGTGAATAAAGATTTCGAAATAAATATTAACTCTATAAAAGTAAAAGCGCATAAAGTTACATTTTTGGAAACTACAAATAAGCAGATTTTTAAGCCTGTATTTAGACTTAATAACGCTCAACTTATTATTTCAAAATTAGCTGTAGATAGTAACGAAATGGATGTAGAATTATATTTCAAAAATGAAATCATCTATTCTGAAACTATTAAAGGTAGTGACGTATTAAACCGTGTTTACAAATTAGACCAAAACCTTAAAGGCGAATACACTGCTATAATCAGAGCAAATGGTCGTGTGTTTGTTGAAAACTTCAAAATTTAGATTATTGTTTATTTATTAGTTTATTTAGTTAAAAGTGGGTTGTAGAGAGCCCACTTTTTTTTGTTTAAAACAGTTTCATTTGCCTATTTTTAAAAGGCTCATGAAGCTTTGTATTTAATACAGGCATCACTTTATTATTAAAGTACTTTAACCTCGCCAATTTCACTAAATCATTAATCTGTTGTGCAATTTGTCCTTCCCCTCGCATTCTCACTCCATACCTACTTTCGTTAAGCGTACCGCCATGGCAATCCTCAATTTGTCGTAATACTTTATCAGCCTTGTCTGGCATTGCTTTTTTTATCCAATCGCTAAAAATTTCTCCAATAGCTCCATTTAATCTTACAATAGTGTGCCCAATACTTAAAGCTCCAGCTTCTGAAACTGCCTTTGCCATTGGCAGAATCTCATGACTATTTATTGAAGGAATTATAGGTGCCAGCATAACGTTTACAGGAATACCCTGTTCGCTCAATTCTTTTACAACCTGAAGTCGTCGTTTTATCGTTGCTGTTCTTGGCTCTAATATTCGTCTAGTATCTTCTGATAGCGATGTTATAGAAACATTTACTGATATTAAATTATCCTCTGCCAAGGCCTTTAAAAGATCTAAATCTCTTAATATTAAAGCGTTTTTAGTAATAATTGCTACTGGATGTTTGTATTTTAAAAAGACTTCTAAACATTGCCTAGTAATTTCAAATTGCTTTTCTGCTGGCTGGTAACAATCGGTATTGCCAGACATTACAATAGTTTGTGCTTTCCAATTTTTCTTTTTTAAATGAGATTCTAACAAGCTTGGTGCATCTTTTTTAACCAAAATGCGACGTTCAAAATCTAAGCCAGCACTATAACCCCAAAATTCATGACTATTACGTGCATAGCAATAAATACAACCATGTTCGCAGCCTTGGTACATATTCATGGAATAAGCCATACCAACATCTGGACTCGTTACTTTATTAACTATGGTCCTAGGAAATACGTTAAGATATTGAGTTTTATTATTGTCCGAGAGTTCACCTTCTTTATGGCAAAACTCTAAGAAATCATCTCGCATTTCGTAAGACAACTCAAAAAACCGATTGTGTGTATTTTGTTGTGCGCCTCTGCCTTTTATAGTTGATTTGGGATGTATCATACCCTAAAATTAGTATGAAAGCTGACTGAGCGTGGCTACAGGTTGTAGTTTTAACTTAATTAACTATGATATCCAAAACCGTATTAGTTTTTGCATCTAACTAAATTACTTTGGTGTTTTACTCAAAACTAGAAATAACAGCTTAAATACCAGAATGCGCATTATCTAGAGCACTGAAAAAGGATGCTAATGCAAGACGACCTATTGAGATCTATTGCCTTTTACTAATAATAAAACTCTGAATTTGTACATGGACAAATCCAGAGTTCAGATTTAAAATAATAGAGACTATTTTGAAAATTATAATAGCTCTAAAAGTTTTTATTTTTTGAGGCTTTAATTGCCAATAGAACAACAATGATTGCTCCCATAACTGGGGCGACAATATTAACTTCCCCTGTTACCAACCAGAATATCAAAGACACCACCATAACGGCCAATAAAGCAGCTAGTGAGATATAGATTACACGTTTCATAAGGACTAATGATTAATTTTGAAGAAAAGCATTTACATTAAAGCGAACCCGGTTACAAATCTTACAAGTTGTATTTAAAAATTGCTCCTGCATTTAATACGCCTCCCGGAGAAATACTGCTGTAAGTTGAAACTATTCTAAGGCCATAATGCAGTTTGTTTTTTAAACCAAATAAGACTTGAACACCTAAATCAATCCCTAATCCATTATCGTCTTCAAGATTCAGCTTCTTATCAAAATTAACGTAAGAAAATCCAAAAATAGATTCAAACTTAGAACTTTCAGATTTTCCGAAATCATAATTTACTTGAAATGCATATTTGTCTAGTTTATACTTTAAGTCTAAATCCTTATTTTCCATTGTTGCATTGGACGCACTTAAAACAAGAGTTATATCAGAATTTAAGTTGTAGCCTAACAAACCTTCAATGTTTAGTCCCACATCCTTTTGCATAAACTGCTCACTTAGATCAAAGCCTAATGTAAATTTAGATTGAGCGAATAGGATAGAATTAAAGAGAAAAAATGCAATAATAAATAATCTTGTTTTCATGGTTTTAAGTTTTAATTGTTTATTTGGATTTATATAAATTATGTTGTTAGTTGAAAACCTTATTTCAAGTATTTTACACAAAAACTAAACACTGTATATTCTGGTTTTAGCAAATTTGTGACGGCACTTTACTTATAGCGGCTTTCTCGATTATATTTCAACTATCTGCTTTTATCAAATATGTAACTATACCCTCGTTTTCGTTTAAAAACATATTGGTTACCACCAAAAATATTTATAGTACTTAAGTTGCAACACATTGTAATTGTGAGTTTAATATAAAAAAAAGAGGTGCTGTTACGGTAAAACCATAATCTATGTTAAAGTCAAAAAATGGTTTAGCTAAAGCATGTTATTTAATACCAATAAGATTTTCTATTTTACTTTGAGTATCATCACAATAACCCTGCTGAAAGCCCGACCACTTTTCTATGAGCTTTCCGTTAGGTGAAAACAGATAATACGTCGGTGTGCTATTTACTCTGTATCTAAAATAAGGAAACCCTTCTGTACCTTCTTTAGTCCACATAAAATCCCATGGACTTGTTTCTGGATTAGAAAAATAATTAAAATGTTCTAATTTATCCTCAGTATAGAATGTTACAATATTTAAACTTTCACTATACTTTTCATTAAGATTCTGTAACATAGGAACTGCTTTTACACTATTGGGACAAGTCGGTGTTGAAAAATCTAATAAAACATAATTTTTACCATCAAATTGTTCAGATAATTTTTTAGTTGATCCGTCTTTACTCAAAGCATCAAAATCTACAAATTGGTCTCCTTTTTTTATTTCAGGATGATCTAAAAATGCTTGAATTGCTATTCCGTTTTTGGTATTTTGAAGGGTTTTACTAAATTTAGAAAACACTCTTTTAAGTTCTTTATCTTTATAATCAGCTTTTTTGTAATATAAAATCTGTAGCCCATAAAATGTATCACTATTATCAGCTATAAATTGTTTTTCGTCTGCTGTTTTTTTTGCAACAATTTTCTTTAGAATTCCTTTTTCACCTAAATACTCGCGTTGTAAACTATCGTTCCATTGCTTCTGTTGCTGCATTTCCAAAACTTTAGTTTTGTAGGTGTTCAGTTCTGTGTCATATTCTGCCACTCGTTTATCATACGCAGCTTTAAGATTATGATGCACAGAGCCTTTTACAGTTAAGTTATTAGGAAAATCATCAATACTGCCTTCTACAGTAACATCTTCATCTGCTATAAAAAGGTAGGTGTATTTCATATTGTTTTCCACAGGTATGTACACAACAAAATTTTGAGGTTCACTTGTTGCTTCACCCGAAAATTCAAAACGGTTGGTTTTAACAAACGCTGTATCTAAAACAGTATTGGTTTCAGCGTTTAGCAACATTACTTTAGTATTATCTTCAAAACCAGAAATATCCCCCTTAATACTAAAGTGTCCTTTACTTAGTTCACTAAAAGAAAAAGAGGATAATAATGTAAAAGCAAGAAAACCTAATATGATGTAATATTTTTTCATAGTTATAGTATTTTATTTTTTGATGTTTTAATTGCTAAAATCACGAACGCAATTGCTCCAAATATTGGTGCAACTAAGTTGAGTTCTCCTGTTATTAGCCAAAATATCAATGATACTAATGCAACGGCCAATAAAGCTATCAATAAGATGTAAATAAATCGTTTCATGTTTTTGAGAATATAGTTTTATTAAGTTTTAGATTTTTTATAAAATAGTATTAGTCCTATAATTGCAACTATTTCTATTAATAGTCCAATTGCTAGTATTACATCAGTGTTATCAATACTGTCGCCAATTTTCAGCATTGCCCCAACAATCACCGTAACTATACCTAAAATAAAAAGGATTATATTTTTCTTAAACATAATTTATAATTTAATTTTTTCTATCGACTCACATTAAATGACAATAACATAACAAATGTTAAATAACACTTTTTTCATTTTCAAAAAAAAATTTAAGGTTATACAATACCAAATATGTTGCAACGTATTGACTTTGTAAATGTAACTTGTAAAAAAGAAGTAATGTTACGGTAAAACCGTACTATATGTTAAAGTAGGCCAAGTTTGCGTACTTCTCTTAAAATATCTTCATCGTTACCTTTGGTAATACCTAAGACATCTTTTATAGTAGATTTGCGTTTTTCTATTGCACTTTGAGAAAGTGCCAGATGCGTAGGTAAGTTTTTTGTTTTTATACCTTGCGCTAAGAGTTCAATGATTTTTCTATTAGTCGTATCTAAAAGCTCTTCTTTAGAGATAAGTGTTTTTTTAGCTTTTATTACACTTTCCGAATAATAAGTATTCCCTTTTGTAATTTCAGAGAAAGCGACAAGTAACTCTTCCCCATCAATATCACTTTTAACCAAAAGTCCATGAGGGTTTACTTTTTTAAGAATATTATATAAAACTATAGCTTCTGTATGTGAAGTAATAATAACAATTTTAGTTTCCGGGAAGTACCTTTGCATTAAACGGGCAACATCCTGACCATTAAATAAATTTTGATCCTCATAAGGCGGAATGCTGTAGTCTATTATGGCTAATGCAAAACGATTTTTATTCTGAGATGTTGTTATAATCTTATATGCTTCTTCACAATTATAACATGCCGTAATATTAAGAAACTCATTGAGATCGCTTAAAGACAAAATACTTTTGTAGCCATCTATTTGGATAGGATGGTCGTCAATAATCAATACTTCCATAAAGTAGTTCTAAAAATAGAAAGGTGTAAAACCAAATATAAAAAAATTAATCAATACTTAACTTTAGATTCAACTTAATCCCTTTTTATAAAAAGTATTAAAACGTTTTGAGTATAGAAATTGAAAGCGTAGTGCCCATATTGTGTTGCGATTCTATTTTTAGTTCCGCGTTGATTTTTTCAGCTCTTTCCTTCATGTTTTTTAGACCAATACCTTTTGATTTGGTAGTATTAGAAAAACCTACACCATTATCTATAAGCTCAATAATGATATGTGTTTCGGTTTGCGCCATCTTTACTATAACCGTATTGGCTTTAGCATGCTTTTTAATGTTATGTAGTCCCTCTTGGAGTATACGGTATACTTCAATTTTAGTCGAATTAGATACAACCTTCCAGTCTATAAGTTCATCAAAATATAAATTGAGTTTTAATTTGGAATCACCAGTAATATTTTCAAACAAACCTGAAATCATTTTAGTAAAATTCACTTGATCTGAAAACAAGCCCTCACTCAGATTATGAGAAATAGCACGTATTTCTTTTTCTACGTCTTGTAAACTTTTTATATAGGGCAAACACTTTTCAACGGTTTCAACATCTTTTCTTTTGTTAAGCACAAATAGATTTAAACGAATACCAGAAAGCTTACCTAAAATACCATCATGCAATTCTTGAGACATTCGTTTTTTTTCAAAATGCTTCCCTTGCTCTATTTTAAATTGCTCTTCTAGCATTAGGTTATACAAGCTCTCATTGGCTTCTAATTCCTTTTGAGCTAGAAGTAATTCTTTGTTTTTAATTTTCTGGCTCTATTGATATAGACCATAATTGATATTACTAAAATGAGTACACTTAATAGTGTTGCAACCCAAAATCCTTTATCGGCTTTGTCTCTTTGTTTTTCAGCAGATTGTTTTTCTTTTATTAAGTTTTCAGTATTAAACTCAATTAAAGCAAACTTTTCTTGTTGGTTGCGTTCGTTTAAGGTAATGCTATCTTGTAAGATTAAATAGGTTTCGTACCATTGTCCTGTTTTTGTTAGACTATCGGTTTGTGCCATTAAATGTATAGCTTTAAGCTCCTCTCCTAATTGTCCATTTTTTTTAGTGGTATGGTATGCCTTTTGTGCAAAATAAAAAGCCGAATCCTTATTTTTTATATCCTTATAATAATTAGCTAAAAGCAACTCTCCCGTACTACGCGACGGCGACTCTACACTGTCGTGAACGCGCAGCGCTTTATTAAAAAGCGGCATCACCTTATTTTTGTTTAACTTATGCCTATTATATGCCCAATTCTCTAATAAATAAGCATAATTAAAAGGGTTCTGCTTGGGGAGTACCCCGATGTTATCGGTTTGTTCAAAATAGGTTTCAGCTTCCCTATATAACCCTTGTTCCATTTTTAAAATGGCAATGTTTAATAATGATTGAGCCTTTAATCTTAATTTATAGGTTTTTTGCTTTTCATTAAAATATTCTGTTATATTAAGTGCTTTATTATGGTAATCAAAAGCTAAATCATATTTTTGGGTTTCAGCAAATAATTTACCCAAAGTGTTATAAACCCCATATTTAGATAAATAATCATTATCACTTTCCAATACTTCTAGTGCTTCAATTACATATTTCTCACTTTTCGTATAATCCTTTACTGACCGTAAGATTATAGATAAATTTAAAAGAGTACTCCTCTGCGTTTTAGTATCTTCAGTAATAGAAAATAAAGTTGAAGCCTTATAACTATAGTAAAAAGCACTATCCTTTTTGTTTAGATGCAAAAAATATTTACCGAGATACATATAGCTCCGAGCAGTAATGAAAGTATCTTGTGCTTTTATGGCTAATTCGTTAGCTATTTTAGCACTTTCATAATAAGAATTATAATCATTTATACTAAAATATCTATTAGCAACTTTTAGAAAATTTCTTCTTTTGGTAGAATCGTTTAAACGTTGGGCAAGGTAATCCTCGATGTGGTTAATAGCCTCTCTTCTGTTATAAATAGTCAACGAATTATTATACGCCACAATAAACAAAGAATCCACCTCTTTAGGTAGAGGTGGTTCTTCGTTAGTATATACGTCTTGTTTGCAAGAAACAAAAACGAATATGGTTAATAAGAAAAATAAATACTTTTTCATTCTCTAAAAATAAAGAAATAGAAATAACAGAGAGGCCCATTATGGTAAAACCGTATATTTTGTTAAATTTTAATTTGTTGCAAGAAAAAACCTCTGTCAATTGACGTTAAATAGTAGTCAATCATCAGAGGTATAATAAATTTAGTTAGGTAAAAGAAGTTACTTCCCAGGAAAATCAGCCTTACGCTTCTCCAAAAACGCTGTAGTTCCTTCAACAAAATCTTCTGTTCCAAAGCATTTTCCAAATTGCTTAATTTCTACTTTGTAACCGTCTTTTCCGTCTTTGTAATTCGCGTTAATGGCTTTTATGGCTTTACTAATGGCAACAGAAGAATTTCGCATTATTTTACTAGCTATCTTCTCGGCTAATGGTAGTAATTCTTCTAGCTCAACAACGTGATTTACTAATCCGTAATTTAATGCTTGGTTGGCATCAATCATACCTGCTGTCATTACCATTTCCATAGCTCTGCCTTTACCTACTAATTGCGGTAAACGTTGCGTACCTCCATAACCAGGAATCACTCCTAGAGACGTTTCTGGCAATCCCATTTTTGCGTTGCTACTTGCCACTCTAAAATGACATGCCATAGCTAGTTCTAAGCCTCCACCAAGTGCAAAACCATTGACTGCCGCAATAACAGGAGTGCTTAAACTTTCCACAAAATCAAATAATAACGCTTGTCCTTGTGCGGCTAGTTTTCCACCTTCTTCGACGCTGAAATCTGCAAATTCACTAATATCTGCACCTGCTACAAATGCTTTTTCACCACTACCTGTGATAATAATGACTTTAGTATTTGCATCAGTATCGGCATCCTCAAAAGCATCATGTAATTCTTGAATGGTATCTTTATTTAAGGCATTTAACTTCTTTGGTCTGTTGATTGTGATGGTTGTAATTCCGTTGGAATATTCTGAAAGTATGTTTTCGTAGTTCATTGAAATATGTTTTCATTCCCATGAAAATGGGAATCTTATTGTTATTTTATCTAAGTTTCTTTACAAAGAGATTTCTGCCTGCGCAGGAAATGTGACTTTAAAAACAGTCCCTTTTCCTAATTGCGTGCTAAAGGTAATACTTCCATTATAAGTTTCTACAATGTTCTTTACCATAGCCAAACCTAAGCCCATTCCGCTAGATTTAGTAGTAAATTTCGGCTCGAATATCTTGTCTTTAGTGTCTTCATCTATCCCAGAGCCATTGTCTTCAATCGTAATATTCACATTGTCTCCTTCGCTAAAAACACGTACTACAATTTTAGGCTTTTCAGCGTCATTAGGAATTGCTTGAATACCATTTTTTACTAAATTAGTAACCACTCTTATTAACTGTGTTCTATCAAATTTAGCAATAATTTCTTCAGTTTCAGAATAGAATTCAATGTACTCTTCGTTAAAAATATCGAGAGCCATTTTTACAATATGTACCACGTTGAGGACTTCACTTTTTTGAGCTGGCATCTTCGCAAAATTTGAAAATGCAGAAGCAATAGAACTCATGGTATCGATTTGCTGAATTAACGTATTGCTGTATTCATCTACTTTTTTGTAAATGTTTTCATCCTCTGGATTAAACTTACGCTGGAAACTTTGCACGGTTAATCGCATGGGCGTTAATGGATTTTTAATCTCGTGAGCCACTTGTTTTGCCATTTCGCGCCAGGCTTGCTCGCGCTCATTTGTTGCTAAAACTACAGCACTAGCTTCGAGCTCATCAATCATGCTATTATAAGAATTGATAAGCGTTCCGATTTCATCACTTGAAGAATCTATCTGAATTTTTGTATTTCGTTTTTCTAATCGTGTTTCATTCATCTTATCACTAATAGTCCGAAGTGATTTGGTTATGAATTTAGATATAAAATAGGCAATAATAATAGCGACTAAAATCAATACTAAATATGCATAAGCCAAACGTTTTAAAAACTCCTTTAGCTCTTTATTAAAAAAATCATCATTTTCTAAATAGGGTAAATTTAAAATGGCCAAAGTCTTAAATTTTTCATCCATGATATAAGTGTACGACGACTGAAAAGTTTGTCCGGCAACATTATTCTTCACCACAAAACGATGTTCTAAAGTGTTAGATAAGGTGTTTAATATTTCAACATCTAAACAGAGATCTGAAGAATCTCTTTGAATGGTTCGTTTTGAACTTTTTAGTAATTGCCCTTCTAAATCATAAAGGTTAATTTGTAAATTATGAATGGCATCAATTTCAAAAATTTCATCTTTAAAAATTAACGGAATATTATCTGTTGTAACAGGATATGTGGTTTCACCGATAACGAAATTAATACTTTGCTTAATCGCTTTTTCTTTACGCTCTAAACGTTCGCTATGGTATTCCCTAGCCTCTTCGCTATATTGATAAATAGTTACTGCAGCGATCAAAACCGAGGCTACAAGTACTAAAAGTATCATGGCTATATTTATTCGGGCTCTTAAGGAAAGGCGTTGCATCATTATTGAAGTGCCCAAGAAAATGGACGTATTTTAATTCTGAAATATAAGTTTTAAATATAACAATAATCAATCCAAAGACACTATGTGTAAATTCCAATTTTAAAAAACTCAAATTCCAATGCGTACCATTTGAGATTTGGATTTTAGATTTTGGAATTCGATTCTATGCTTCCGGATTTTTAGAACGTATATTTTTATACAGCTTAAAACCTAACATCAATAAAACCCCTAAAACCACAATACCTAATACTCCAAAAATCCAGTTTATAGAACTTTTTAGAATGACTAGAAAAACAACAGCAAACAGGATAAAGGTGGCTCCTTCGTTCCAAATTCGCATAAAATTAGACGTAACTTTAACCTCATCTTTTTGAAGTTGTTTAAAATACAAATGGGTTTTAAAATGATAGATGAACAATAGAAGCACAAATAGCAATTTTACATGCATCCAACTTTGTTGCAACCAACTTGGCATTAAAATCAGTAGCCAAACCGCAAAGAGTGTCGCTAAAATTGCAGAAGGCCAAGTGATAATAAACCAAAGGCGTTTTGCCATTAATTTTAACTGTTTCCCTAAAATTTCCTTTTCTGGTGATGTTTTATGGAAGGCTTCAATCTGATACACAAATAATCTTGGAATGTAGAACAAGCCAGCAAACCAAGTAATCACAAAAATGAGATGTAATGATTTTATGTAATTATAATATTCCATGCGATTATATTTTATCTACTAATGTTTTATTAATCTCTCTTTTCAAAAAATAACCAGTAACAAGGGTTGATAACACATCAGAAATCGGAAACGCAATCCAAATCCCTAATTCACCAAAATATACTGGTAAGATATACATTAATGGAATAAAGAAAATAGCTTGTCTCGTTAGTGTTAATAACAATGCCGGCAATGCCTTACCAACTGCCTGAAAATAGGCCGCTCCAATAAGTTGCAAAGCTAATATTGGCACCGCAGCAAAAGCCCATCTCATATTATTAGGGGTTATTCTAATAACATCAGGATCTGATGTAAACCATTTTGTAATAATTTCGGGAAAGAACATTAAACCAATAAATACTATGGTTCCTAAAATAGTAGCATATTTTATGGCTGTATAAATAGATTCCTTTACGCGTTCATATTTTTCTGCACCATAATTAAAACCTGCAATAGGAATAAAACCTTGTGTAATTCCGAAAACCGGAAACAATACAAACATCATCATCCTACCAACAATTGCATAGGCTGTCACTGATGTTTCACCACCAAAGTTGAAGAGCGCATTATTAACTAATAAGAAGGTAACACTTACTACAGCTTGTCGCGCTAAGGTTACAAAACCTAATGATGCAATTTCAGATACAATAGCCTTCTGTAATTTAAAATGCGAAAAGTTGATTTTTAATTCGGAATTATCGGATAAGAAATACCAAAAAATGAACAAAAACGCTACAACATAAGAACCTGTTGTCGCCCATGCGGCTCCTGCCATCCCGTAACCTAAAACATTGATAAATATATAATCTAAAACTAAGTTGCCGACGGAAGGAATAAGCATAGCATACATCGCAAATTTAGGTTTCCCTTCTGCTCTAATAACGTTATTCCCCATCATTACAAACCCTAAGATGGGTACACCGTAGAGAATGATTTCATAATATACTTTTGCAGGTTCAAAGATATTGCCTTTCCCACCAAAAGCAGGAATTAATGTATCCACAAAATAAAGTCCAAACACCGCAAACGTCACCGTAAATAATAGCGTTAACGTCAGCTGATTCCCAAAAGTTTTAAGCGCTTTAATTGTATTATTAGCACCTAAAGCTCTAGAAATCATAGAAGATCCTCCAATACCAATAGCCATACCAAGCGCTGCAATAAAAAACGACACTGGCAGCACTACATTAATTGCGGCAATGGCTGTAGAGCCAATCCAATTTCCAACAAAAATAGTATCGACCAAGATGTTAAGCGACATCACCAAAATACCTATAGATGCTGGTACGGCTTGCCTAATTAGTAATTTGCCTATAGGCTCATTACCTAGATCTTGTGACGACACATTTGCCATTATACGGCTTTGGTTTCAGCGGTTGCCCATTCGTCTACCATTTTAGCCACTACTTCAGCAAAATCGTCACGATCGTTGAGGCAAGGGATGACTGTAAATTCTTTCCCACCCATTTCATGAAAGATTTCTTCACCCTCCATCGCAATTTCTTCCAAGGTTTCTAAACAATCGCTTACAAAAGCAGGCGTTACAATAGCCATTTTTTTGGTACCAGCTTTACCCATTCTTTCAATAGTACGGTCTGTATAGGGCTTCAACCATGGATCAAAACCTAGTCTCGATTGAAACGTCGTAGAATACGTACCATTTTTTAATCCTAATTTTTTAGCCACATTTACAGTGGTAATTTCACATTGATGACGGTAACAAAATTCATGTTGTTTACTACCCATTTTAAAACAGCATTTGCCGTTCATTTGGCAGTTACCATTGGTAATATCACTTTTACGAATATGTCTTTCTGGAACTCCGTGATAACTAAAAAGGATATGCTCATAATCCAAATCATTCAACGTTTCACCAATGCTTTTTGAAAGTACATTGATATAATCTTCACGATTGTAAAATGCTGGGGTTCGTGTAATTTTTAGGTCTGGAAAATGTTCTGCAACCAACTCATCTACTTTTACATCAATCGTTTCCGTTGTTGCCATCGCAAATTGTGGGTATAGCGGAATGGTCTTTATTTCGGTACAGCCTTTATCAACTAATTCTTGCAATCCCTTTTTAATCGTCATGCTGCCATAACGCATGGCCAAAGCCACAGGATAATCTACTTTTTGCTGTACTTTTTCTTGAAGTCGCTCTGAAAGTACAATTAACGGAGAGCCCTCGTCCCACCAAATTTTTTGATAGGCTGCAGCCGATGCTTTAGGTCTGGTATTTAAAATAATACCTTTTACCAAAATAGTACGTGCCACTAATGGCACATCAATAACACGTTCGTCCATTAAAAACTCGCCAAGATACTTCTTAACATCTTTAGGACTTGGACTGTCTGGAGAGCCCAAATTAACTAATAAAATTCCTTTTGACATGCTTTACATTTTCAACTGCAAAAATACGATACTAATCGCAATACTTAATAATGGTTTGTATTCGTTTTATTTATCCTACCATCATAAAATATTTTATCTACTTTTAGGTTATAAATACCAAAACAAATAGTTTTATTGCTTGTTTTTAATCGAGTTTAAGTTAAACTATAAGTCTGTTTAAAGGATTTAAATATCTTTACAAGCCTTGATAACATTTTATTATCAACCGAGCATGTTCAAAATTTTATTATTTAAAAAAATAATTAATAGCGAATTGCATGTGACAATTAGAATGTCAATAAACATAAACACATGAAAAAAACCCTATCACTACTTCTCTTTTTATTTACAATAGTTGCCTTTTCACAACAACAATATCAGAGTTTACTTTGGAAAATTACAGGAAACGGACTAAAGAAACCATCCTATCTATATGGTACCATGCACGTTAGTAAAAAGGTAGCGTTTAGGTTAGACGATGTATTTTATAAAGCTTTAGATCAAAGTGATTGTATTGCACTAGAATCTGACCCAACCACTTGGCCAGGTTTTAATTATGAAATGATGCTTGGACAAATGGCTGCGTACACTAATTATAATGATAATTTTTACACCAATCTTTTTAAGTTAACGCATCCGGAAGAAATGGCAATTAGAGGGTCGGTTCGTATGGACAATAATGCGGTTAATGCCTATTTGTACAGAAAAAGTAGCTCTTCAGATAATTTTGAAGAAGAAACGTATTTGGACATGTTTATTTTTCAGGCGGGAAAGAAAACAATAAAAAAATATATGCCTTAGAGGATTTAGAAGAATCTAGATACTTAACCACAAAAGCGGCTTATAATGCCAATAAAAAGAATTAGACCCTTGGTTGCAAAAATTGTATGCTAAAGAGAATGCGTATTTAATTCAAGAAAACTTATACCGCGATAGAAACTTAGATTTACTCGATTCTATTGGAGCTGGTGTCAACACTGAATTCTTCCGCGAAAACATGCTCTATATTCGAAACGAGAATATGGTAATTTCTTTAGAAAAACTTATGCCTACCAAATCTGTATTTGCAGGAGTTGGTGCCGCACATTTACCAGGAGAACACGGTATGATTAACATGTTACGTCAACGCGGTTATATCGTAAAAGCACTAACGTCGGACCAGACAGATTATAGTAAAACAGAAAAAACAAAACTCGATAGCCTTTTTGTAACACCAGAACTAAAAATGCATAGTAGTCCGGATGGATTTTTAAGCATCAATACCTACGATGAGCTTAGAGAGTTTTCTTATGGTGGACAGAAATATTATTTAGATCCAGACATGACCAATGGTGCCTATTTAACCATTAACAGAATTAGTCGTTTTACATATTTACCAAACGAAAAAGAAAATATTAGCCTTAAAGACATTGACCATTTATTGTACGAAGACATTCCTGGAGATATTATTAAGAAGGACGAATTAACCACGCCTTATCCCGGCATAAGTATCGTTAACAAAACCAAAAAAGGTGAGTTTCAGAAGTATCACATCTATGAAACCCCTTTAGAAATTATAATTATAAAATTTGCTGGTCGCAGTGATTTTGTACTCAAACATGAAGATAAGATTTTCAATTCAATAGTATTGAGAACTCCTTCAGACGACACACAACTGTTCACCTCTCCTAAGCGTAAGTTTCAAATAGATTTTCCTGAATATTATATTTCTAGCAACATGGATAACTATGGAAAGAAGCTAGTGGAAGGTCATAAAAATGGTGCTTATTATTTTGTTGAAGAAGCCGTTTTAAACGACTTAACTTATATTGAAGAAGACAGTTTTGAGGCTAAGTATTTTCACCATGCCTTATATAAAAATTACAAATTAGTTGAAGCTGAAGGTGGTTTTAAAGCAGGCGATTACAAAACGTATGAATCTAACGCCATTTTAGATGCTGACACCAACAAAAGATTATATCTAAAAACCATTGTAAAAGATGGTAGTTACTATCTGTTGGGTTATGTTGGCACAAATGAAGCCGATAAAACGGCATTTTTTAAGTCGTTTAAATTCAATAAAACAGATTACAAAGGGTTTGAAAAAGTGATAGACACATCCTTACACTTTTCGGTTAACACAAACGGAAAAGCACCTTTACCTAATCCATACAACTATAATTATAACGGAGGTAAAAAAGCTAAAGATTATGAGCAGACCATAAGCGAAGCGGTTTATTCTACTTATGCCAACGAGCAAATCTCAATATCTAGGACTAAGTTTCACGATTTACAAATGTTTCATAATGTAGATAGTCTTTGGAAAGATTTAGAAGAGAAAGTAAATTACAGAGCACGTTATTATAAAGCCGAAAAAGCATTTCATATCGCCAATCGCAAGTCGTCTAAAACCGATGATAATATTTACACTAACAGTTTTAGCTACACAGATTCTGCAAGCTCAAAACAAGTGCTCGTCAAAAATATTTTGAAAGAAGGAGTCCTTTTCGAATTAAAAACATTGGTAGATTCCATAAGCGGTCCTTCAAAATTTGTAACAGAATT
Source organism: Winogradskyella psychrotolerans RS-3 (assembly GCF_000427335.1). Classification (GTDB taxonomy): domain Bacteria; phylum Bacteroidota; class Bacteroidia; order Flavobacteriales; family Flavobacteriaceae; genus Winogradskyella; species Winogradskyella psychrotolerans. The sequence continues at coordinate 79,445 of NZ_ATMR01000126.1, forward strand.
TTACGAGTCATTTACACCAAAAGACACCCTTTTAGGGAAAAATGTGTTGACCGATAAAACCAAACAATTTTTTGAAGCCTTACGAGCAAAAGACAGTATTGTTTTAGAATCTTACGGTCTTATTAAATTCAAGAAACACAACAGTAAAGACATTGCTTCTATTCTGAAGGATTTTGAATTCGATAAAGAACGCTTAGAGATAAAATCGTACCTCGTAGAACAACTCATTGAAATTGACTTAAAAAACAATCTGCCTTTTATAAAGCAACTCTATCACGATAGTTATTCTGATCCACAAACTCAAACCTCTATTTTAGAAGGCTTATTAGATTCTAACACCAAAGAATCTTATAACATTGCTTTAGAATTAATGGAGCGCGATTTACCCTTAGGAAGTGTTGGTAGTATGTTTTATAATTACAAAGGCAAAGACTCTTTAGAGTTGAAAGCCTCATTGTTTCCAAAAATACTAGAGTACAGCACCATACAAGAGTACAAACAACCACTTTACACTTTACTAGCTAAGGTAAAAGACAGCGGATTAGTAAAACAAAAGACCTATAAAAAATATAAAAATCAGTTGATAAATGACGCTAAAATGGAAATAAAGCGGAATTTAGGAAGCTATAATAATTACGGTTACAATTCGTATTCTCATAATTTGGCAACCTATGTTCGACTCATTTTTCCTTATAGAAATGAACGTACAGCTAAAGATTTCTTTTCAAAATTACTTAATGTAGATGATATAAATGCCTTGGTAAAATATTATGTATTATTAACGAAGGCCAAAGAAACAATTCCGGCTCAACTTACAGAAAAGCTTATTAATGATGAAGAAAACCAATATTTACTTTTAGAAGAATTAGATGCTTCTAAATTATTAGGTAAACTAAAATCTATTGGTATTAATCAACAACAATTTGCCAAATCGAAACTTTTATCGGACGCTAATTATGAAAAAGAAAAAGATTCTATTGCCTTTCTTTTTAAGCGCGATTTTGTGACCGACAAAGGTAAAAATGCCGTAATGTATTTCTTCAAAATAGATAAGGATGATGAGTATTCTGGCAAGGTAGAAGCCTTACATTACATTTCATTTATTAAGCCAAAAGACCCAAAGCAATTGGTCGTAGATTACTATTCTGTATCTGAAAGTTATGGTACTATGGTTGATAAAACGAAAGAACTCGAAGAGCAATATACCGAAATTCTTAACCTAGCGATTTATAAAGATAGACAACGGGTTACGCCTACTGGTGGTGATGGGTATTATGATTATTAAACTCTTTTTCGTATTTTCGACTATAACAATTTAAATTTTAATCTAATGATTTCCCCATTTCAAATTATCGTCCTTTTATTAATATTTGCTTCATTAATTATTACAAGCTTAGTTTTGGCATCAAAAAACGAGATTAGATTTAATTTTTTAGTTTGGTCACTTATAATTCTGTTTGTACCTTTTCTTGGTAGCATTAGTTATTTAATTAAACATTACACTTCATCTAAGACCAATACGAATAATCTAGCAAGTTAATTAACTAGAACCCATTATATACTTCTTAGGCGTCGTCCCAAATTTCTTTTTAAAAGCGGCTATAAAATGGCTTCCTGTGCTGTAACCAACTTTTAGTCCAACTTCGTTTACATTATAATCACCAGATTCTAAAAGTTTACGAGCGACTTCCATTTTATAATCGAATAGAAAACTAAAAACCGAATCGCCATAAATCTGTTTAAAACCTTCTTTTAATTTTTTGAGGCTTAAACCTATTTCGTCAGCTAATTCTTGCAACGTTGGCGGTTCTGCCATATTGGCGATAATAATGTCTTTTGCTTTTTTTAATTTGGCCACATTGACCTCATCCACTAAAAACGGACATTGTTCAATATCGGCATCTTCACTTCGGTTAAAAAACAGACTCAATAATTCATAAGCTTTACCTTTAAAGTATAAGGGTTTAATAGAATTATTCAGGTTAAAACTGATGAGCTGATTCAAAACCACAGCCATGGATGGCGAAATTTTTCCATCCTTATAATATTTTTTATCTCTATTATCGTCCGTTAAAAACGTAACATAATTAGCATCCTCTGAAAACAAACCATGAAATTTCTTAATAGAAATCACTAAAGACACCAACCAAGAATGTGGCTGAATTTCTAAATGAATCGGCAAATCACGCTCTGGATTATAAAGCAATAAGGACGTTTCTTCATCAATATTCAAGGTATAATTGCCCTGATTAAACTTAAAAGCAGCTTTTCCTTTAGTGCAAAAATGAAACTGAATGTAGCTACTATCAATCTCACGCTCAAGAATTTCGAGGCTGTCATTTTCATTTTTATGGGTTAACACAAAAAAGCCATCTTCAATACGCGTTTCCTCAAAAGTACTTATAGCGATACTTTCTGAGTTAGTTTTTTCTAAATCCATTTCGTTATTATTTAGATTCATTCTAAACAAAAGCCTAAAAAGCCCTTGATTTTACTACAAAAGTATGATATTTATCATGTTTTAGTGAAAAACAATCCTAAAAAACCAGAAACGATACTTTAAGTTCTTCTAGCGTTGTTTTTATTTGAATATCAAAATTACATTTGCGCTGTTACTTTCCAAAGTCAGGTAAAAGAGCAAAGCAACACATGCCAAATAGAAGCAAATATTTTTACGCCATAGGTCTCAGCTATCAAAAAGCAGATGCAGAAGTGCGCGGTCATTTTAGTTTAAGTGACACGGCTAAACACAATGTATTGTCGCAAGCTAAGCAAAACGGCATCGAAAGTCTTTTAGTAGTTTCTACTTGTAACCGAACTGAACTTTACGGTTTTGCCGAGCATCCTTTTCAACTGATTCAATTATTATGTGATAACACAAAAGGTACCGTTGAGGAATTTCAAGAGGTTGCTTATGTTCATAAAAACAAAGATGCTATCAACCATATGTTCCGTGTAGGTTCTGGTTTAGATAGTCAGATTCTTGGAGATTTCGAAATTATATTTCAGCTTAAAGCTGGTGCACGAATCTCGAAAAAAGTAGGTTTATTAAATTCATTTACGGAACGTTTAGTGAATTCTGTGATTCAAGCAAGCAAACGTATTAAAAACGAAACGCAGTTATCTTCTGGTGCCACATCGGTTTCTTTTGCTTCTGTTCAGTACATTATGAATACCGTTGAGCAGATTTCTAAAAAGAATATTCTACTCTTCGGAACAGGAAAAATCGGAAGAAATACTTGTGAAAACTTAGTAAAACACACTAAGAATTCTCATATCACATTAATTAACAGAACTAAGGATAAAGCGGAAGAAGTTGCCGGTAAGTTTAACCTTGTTGTAAAAGATTACGAGAATTTAGAAGACGAAATTAACGCTTCTGATATTGTCATTGTAGCAACAGGAGCTCAAAATCCAACGGTTTACAAATCTTTAATTTCAACCGATAAGCCATTATTGGTTTTAGACTTATCGATTCCAAAGAACGTTAATGAAGACATTAGAGAACATTCTAATATCACTTTAGTGCATTTAGATGATTTAGCAAAAATCACAGATGATACTTTAGAAAAGCGAAAAGCATACATTCCACATGCTGAAGCGATTATTATAGAAATTTCAGCTGAATTTAATGCATGGTTAAATACGTTAAAATTCGTACCTACCATTCAGGCTATAAAACATAAATTAACAGATTTTAAAAATTCTGAATTCAATACACAACGCAAAAAGATGTCTGACTTTAACGAGGTTCAGGCGGAGTTGATTACCAATAATTTGATTCAGAAAATAACAAATCAATTTGCGCATCACTTAAGAGAAGATGGCAATACTTCAGATGAAAGCATAGAGCTCATCAAAAAAATATTTCAGTTAGAAACTACCGATAATGTCTAAAATAATTCGCATTGGCACACGCGACAGCCAGCTCGCTATGTGGCAAGCAAAAACCGTTCAATCTCAACTTGAACATTTAGGTCACAAAACCGTCCTTGTTCCGATAAAATCAACAGGAGATTTAGTTCTCGATAAACCGTTGCACGAACTCGGTATTACCGGAGTTTTCACTAAAACTTTAGATATCGCCATGCTTAAGGGCATTATTGATATTGCGGTTCATTCTTTAAAGGATGTACCAACCGTTTTACCTAAAGGCATTATACAAGCGGCAGTTTTAAAACGTGGAAATATTAATGACACCTTAGTTTTTAAAGACAATGAAGAGTTTTTATCAGCTAAAGACGCCATTATAGCGACAGGAAGTTTAAGACGACGTGCACAATGGTTAAACCGTTATCCAACACATACCATTGTTGGTTTGCGTGGAAACGTAAATTCAAGATTAGAAAAATTAGAAAAAAATGAAGATTGGGATGCTGCTATTTTTGCAGGCGCTGGTTTAGGACGCTTAAATATCACACCCGAAAACTCAATTAACCTACACTGGATGGTTCCTGCGCCAGCACAAGGAGCCATTATGATTACGGCTTTAGAATCTGCAGAGGAAACAAGAGAAATTCTTAAAGAAATAAATCACGAAGAAACCGAAATTTGTACGTCTATTGAGCGCGAATTTTTAAATCGTTTAGAAGGTGGTTGTACAGCACCTATTGGCGCTATTGCTTATATTAACAAAGAAGAAGAACTCAATTTTAAAGGGATTCTTTTAAGTACAGATGGTTCTAAAAAAATAGAAGTGGTTAAAGTGGTTCCACTTGGAAATCATCATAACGTAGCAGAATTCTGTGCTGATTATATCATTGGAAAAGGTGGTAAAGTCTTAATAGATCAGTTAGGCCAAGGTGACAAAATCACTAATATTTATTCTACAAAACAATTAACTAACGATCAGAAAGCAATGCTTCATGATGATGTTGTCGCTGAAAGTAACGATGATATTAAAATTAATCCTAATAGGCTTAGTAAGAGTGTTGTTCGTAACGAAATTGAGAACGTTATTATTACAAGTCAGAATACAGTAGAATCGCTACTTACAAATTTTTCGGCAGTAGAATTGCAATTCAAAAATATTTATTGTGTTGGTCGAAAAACCAAACGCATGGTAGAAAAACGTATTGGAAAAGTTAAGCATTACGAGCAATACGCTAAAGATTTAGCCGACCACATAGTTGAATTTATGGATGGTACAGAAGTGACTTATTTCTGTAGTAATTTAAGATTAGATACCATACCCGATATTTTATCTGAAAACAACATCAAAGTCAACGAAGTTGAAGCATACGAAACTAAGCTTGATGCTAAGAAAGTAGAAGGCGATTTAGATGGTGTAATGTTTTATAGTCCATCTACAGTGCAAAGTTTTTTACAACAAAATGAAGCCAAAGGTATTGCTTTTTGTATAGGTGATACAACGGCTACTGAAGCTAAAAAGTACTTTAAAGAGGTGAGAGTTGCTAAAGTTCCTTTGGTTGAGAGTGTTGTTGAGTTGGTCAACGCGTTCTATGAATAGAGCTGTTGGCTTTTGGCCTTTAGCTGTTAGCCCTCACTGTTATGAAAAGCTAAGCGCAAAATGGCTAATATCTGAAAGCTAAAAAAATGAGAAATTATAAAAACCTAAAGATTTGGGAGCAAGGGATTGAACTGGTAAAACAAATTTATGTTTTAGTAGAACAACTACCTTCATCTGAAAAATTTGGTTTAAAATCTCAGATTACTAGAGCTGCAGTTTCTATTCCTTCAAATATTGCTGAAGGTTGCGCAAGAAATAGTGAAGTAGAATTCAAACGCTTTCTAGAAATTGCTATGGGTTCACTCTTTGAAGTTCATACCCAATTAATTATTATACAAGAATTAAAATTTATCAATCCTGAAGATTTAGCAGACATTTTTGAGCTAATTGAAACTGAAGGTAGAATGATAAATGGATTAATAAATACAATCAAAAATAGCTAGAGTAAGTGGCCAACAGCCAACAGCTAAAAGCTAAAAGCCAATTATGATAAAGAACGATTTATTTTTAAGAGCATTAAAAGGTGAAATAGTAGAACGTCCACCAGTTTGGATGATGCGTCAAGCAGGACGTTATTTACCCGAGTTTATGGAAATCAAAGCGAAATATGATTTCTTTACACGTTGTCAAACACCAGAATTAGCAAGTGAAATTACAGTACAACCGATTCGTCGTTATGGAATGGATGCTGCTATTTTGTTTTCAGATATTTTAGTGATTCCTCAAGCGATGAATATTGAGGTACAAATGAAGCCTAATTTCGGTCCTTATTTACCAAATCCTATTCGTTCTCAAAAAGATGTCGATAATGTAATTGTTCCTGATGTAAAAGAAGCTCTAAACTATGTTTACGAAGCTATAAAAGCGACCAAAGAAAAACTGAATGATGAGATTCCATTAATTGGTTTTGCTGGTTCACCTTGGACTATTCTTTGCTATTGTGTGCAAGGTCAAGGTTCTAAAAACTTTGATAAAGCTAAAGAGTTCTGTTTTACCAATCCGATTGCTGCACACCAATTATTACAAAAAATTACAGATACAACCATTGCATATCTTAAAGAAAAAGTAAAAGCCGGTTGTAATGCCGTACAAGTTTTCGATTCTTGGGGAGGCATGTTGTCTCCTGTAGATTATCAAGAATTTTCTTGGCAATATATGCAACAAATTATTGATGCTTTAAAAGATGAAGCACCAGTTATCGCCTTCGGAAAAGGGTGTTGGTTTGCTTTAGATTCAATGGCAAAATCAGGAGCTTCTGCTTTAGGTATCGATTGGACCTGTTCTGCAAAAAATGCACGTTACCTTACAGGAGGAAATATCACTTTACAAGGTAATTTTGACCCAACACGTTTATTTTCGCCACCTGCTGAAATCAAGAAGATGGTGACTCAAATGATTAATGAGTTTGGGAAAGATAAATACATCGTTAATTTAGGACATGGAATTTTACCAAACATCCCTTTAGAAAACGCCAAAGCATTTATTGACGCCGTTAAGGAATACAAAGCAGACTAAGTTTAATTCTATATTATTGTAACTTAGAACACCTTTTAACGTCTTTTAAGTGTCGTCAACTAAAAACAATAATATGATCAATAACATATTAAAAGGGATCCAAGCTTATGCAGGCTCCTTCGCTTTAATTTCAAAATTAAAACTTTGGAAATACTTCGCCATTCCTATACTTATTAGTGTTGTAACCGCGGTAATGATTGGATTATCCGCTTATGGATTATCAGATAATATCGGTCGTTTTATTGCCAGTATTTGGCCTTGGGATTGGGGAAAAGAAACCTTTACTGCCATCTCAACATTTATTGGAGGCATCATCGTAATTGCCATAGGCTTAATTTTGTACAAACACATTATAATGGCATTATCTGCGCCATTTATGAGTCCGGTTTCAGAAAAAATTGAAGCGCATTTAACAGGAGTAGAACAACACAATCACAGAAACACATCGTTTAAAGACCAGCTGTGGAGAGGCATAAGAATTAATATCCGGAATTTAGCCAAAGAACTGTTAGTTACAATTCCTATTTTGCTTTTAAATTTTATCCCATTAATTGGTAATATCGCTTCGTCTGTCTTATTATTTTTAGTCCAATCCTATTATGCTGGTTTCGGTAATATGGATTATACTTTAGAACGTCATTTTAAGTATCGTGAGAGTATTCAATTTGTAAGAAAATATAGAGGTGTTGCTATAGGAAACGGTATTGTTTTTATGCTCTTTTTATTGATTCCGGTTGTCGGGGTTATTCTTGTTTTACCACTGAGTGTTACAGCGTCTTCTGTGAATACTGTAAAGCTCTTAGAAAAGGAAAAAGCTCTCAACCAAAATAGCCTCACAGTATAATGGTTGCAAAATTCGATACATTTGAAATCAATCCGATACACGAAGGAGACGCCTGGAAAATTTGTGATTTGTGTGTCCCCAATGAAGATCGACTAAAACGCTACTTCCCAAAAACTTTAGAACAGAATTTAAACCCAACCTTATCTCAACTATTTGTTGAAAAGATGGTAAAGCAGTTTGAAGAAAAAGAAACGTTTTTATTCACTTTAAAACATTCCGAAACAAGAGAACTCGCAGGACTTATTTACATCAAAGAACTCGATTGGACCATAAAACAAGGTGAATTCGCTTATTGTATTGGTTATCCTTTTGAAGGACAAGGACTGACTTCTAAAGCTATTGATAAGCTATCACAACATGCATTTAGTCATTTAGGTCTAGAAACACTTCAAATTATTGCACATAAAGACAATTTACCGAGCGTAAAAGTGGCTTTAAACAATGATTTTAAATGGGTTAAAACTTTGGCTAATGAGTTTACACCGATTGGCGAAGCGCCTTTGGATATGGAATTGTATGAACTAGTTTCTGATTCCTGTAAGGTTTCAAAAACCTGACAGGTATTTATAAAAAAGACAAAAGCTTATAATCCTGCAAGGTTTCAAAAACCTTGTAGGTATAGAAACAAAAACTTAATATGAAGTTAGAAACACTAGAAAAAGATCACTATTACCATATATACAATCGTGGTATTAATGGTTGTAACATCTACAATTCAGATGAGAACAAACGTTATTTTCTTGAGTTAACAGGAAAGTATCTAGATAAAAAAGCTAGTATTTCTGCTTATTGTCTTTTGGATAATCATTACCATCTTCTAATTTGCGTTAATTGCAGTACAAAGGAAATAACTCAAGCTTTTTCTAATCTTTTTAACGCTTATTCTAAAGCTTTTAATAAGCAAAACAATAGAACAGGAAGTCTTTTTGAAAAACACTTCAAGCGAAAGAAAATAAGATCAGAAGAATATTTTAAAACAGTTATTTGTTACATTCATCGAAATCCTTTTAATGACTGGGAAAATTATAAGTTTTCATCTTATCATTATTATTTAAAGGAAAAATCACCTCCACAACTTAAGATTGACAAAACCTATAGTTTACAATTATTTGATTATTTAAATAATTTTAAATTTGTCCATAAAGGATACAAAAATGAAGACCTACAAGGTTTTCAAAACCTTGCAGGTCTGGAAACTAACAACCTGAAAGGTCTCAAAGACTCTGTGAGTTTTAAAGAAAACAATAACATGAAAGACAAATTCTTCAAATACATTCACCAATTACAAGACACTATCACTTCTAAACTTGAAGAAGTCGACGGCAAAGCCAAATTCCAAGAAGATAATTGGGACCGACCAGAAGGTGGTGGTGGAAGAACACGCGTTATAGAAAATGGTGCTGTCTTTGAAAAAGGCGGTGTAAATATTTCTGGTGTTCACGGTAAGTTACCAGACAGCATGCAAAAATATTTTGGTGTAGAAGACGCTGATTTCTTTGCTTGTGGATTAAGCTTGGTATTGCATCCTACAAATCCAATGGTGCCAACAGTTCATGCTAACTGGAGATACTTTGAAATGTATGATAAAGAAGGTAACATCGTTGACCAATGGTTTGGTGGTGGACAAGATTTAACGCCATACTACTTATTTGAAGACGACGCCAAACACTTCCATCAAACCTGCAAAACGGCTTGCGACAAACACAACCCAGAGTTTTATCCAAAATATAAGTCGCGTTGTGATGACTACTTTTACAACGCTCACAGAAATGAAGGTCGTGGTATTGGCGGTTTATTCTTTGATTATTGCAAAGCCACAGACGAGATGAGTATGCAAAATTGGTACGATTTTGTAACTGAAGTTGGAGATAGTTTCCTGGAAGCTTATGTACCAATTGTTGAAAAACGAAAAACATTAGAATACACGAAACCTCAGCGCGATTGGCAAGAAATTAGAAGAGGACGTTATGTGGAATTCAATTTAGTGCATGATAAAGGCACTTTGTTTGGACTAAAAACTAATGGACGCATAGAAAGTATTCTAATGAGTTTACCACCACATGTACAATGGGTATACGACCACCAACCAGAAGCTGGAAGTGAGGAAGAAAAACTAATAAACGTTTTACAAAATCCAGTAGATTGGATTTAATTTAAATGGAATAGACCTGTCAGGTTTACTGTTTGACCTAGCAGGTTTTTCAAACCTAGCAGGTCTCTAAAAAATAGCAACAATGAATTGCCATTGCGGAAATACCAAAACCTACCAAGAATGCTGCGAAATATTCCATCGCAACAACGGAAAAACAGAAACCGCAGAACAGCTCATGCGCTCGCGCTATAGTGCTTTTGTTTTAGCGGATGGCGATTATTTAATGGCAACACATCACAGCTCTACACGACCAACAAAAGAGAAAAAAGCGATTGTAAAATGGGCAAAATCTGTTCAGTGGATACGACTCGAGGTTCTAGAAACCACAAAAGGAACTGAGAACGATACAGAAGGCACGGTAACCTTTAATGCTTACTTTTTTGAAAATGGAAACGTAGATGTCATCCATGAAAAATCAGCTTTTGTAAAAGAGAATGAGCAATGGTTTTATTTTGGCTTAAGTAATTAAAAACTAAACAAGGACTTATAGACCTACAAGGTTTTGGAAACCTTGCAGGTATAATTAATCACTTCCAAACCATAACCTCTTTGGTTACTTCCTTAAACGCATTATACACATGAAACAATCGTGCCTTTAATAGCAGCTTTCTTCCTTCAACGCTTCGTGTAAATAAAAGTTTGCTTTTCCCTAAATATGATTTCCAGTGTTTTTGAAACACTATCGCATTTTCCTTTTTATCACCAAATAATTCTGGGATAGGATAAAAATTTTCTACATCTAAACGTTTTCTGAAAAGATTCGTTTTTATAATTAAATATCTTGGTGATTCTATAGGTTCTAAAAGCTCACTCAAGGCTTTGGCGAATAAAGAATTTTCTAGCGCATTAGCACCAACCAAATTACAAACCACATCACCTTTACCTAATACATAAGAATTCACACTAATATTAGCTCTACCTGAGGTGATATAACCCAATTCATCCAAAGTATCGAGAATGGCTAATCCCATTTTTCCAATCTTTTTATAGAGATAACCATGACGTATAAATAGTTTTAAAGCTTTCAACAGTTTATAGCCAAATACACCAACAAAGGCTGCTAAAAGCGCATATATAAAATAAAAAACACCACGTTGTAAGATGAGGTGAAAACTTTGGGCAACAAACTCAACATAAAATAGCATCATGGTAAAAAACAATTCCACCACAAAAAAGCGAAGCGCATCAAAATAATAGACTTGTTTTTGAGCTTTAAAAGGTCGTTTTCCTGAATGTAAAATTTTGACCTCTTTGGTTAGTTTAGTTCCTTTTCCGATGGCATTATTCCATTTTTCAGTAATTAAAATACGTTTTGTCGCTCGTTTTATCGTAGAAGCATTTAACGTTTCTATGGATTCTGTTGGAATTTCATCTGGAATATTTAACCGCTCAAAACCATTCGAAATAAATGGAATTGTACTATTAGTAACACCTACAAACGCTTCAAAGCGTCGCTTTAAAGTATCAACCTCTTTTCCACCATCTAAAGCGGTTGGATCTACACAAGCCAAATGCCAAATGTTTCCGGTTTTGTTAGGCGCCTTTACATCTTTCCGGATTGCTCTGCCACGCATTTGATTGGACGACACAAACGAACCGATAAAAGAGGCCAGAATTAAACTGTTTATAGATGGCGCATCCCAACCTTCGCCAAGCAAGGATTTTGTACCAATGAGCACTTTAATGTTTCCTGCTTCAAAAAGTTGCGTAATGACACTTACAATCGAATTTTTAGATATTCCTTTTGGTGTTACCAATAAAAATGATGCATCAATTTGTAATGGCGAAAACGAAAAACCATCTAAAGATTCAATCGTTTCAAAAGCACTTAAAATAGATTGATGAAGGATAACAATGCTACCAGAAAGCACCGCTAATTCTTCAGGCTTATCACAAAAATGTCTTATATATTGAAAAATAGGAAGCACACCAATTTTATCGATGTCTTCTATTTCTTCAACTTTAATATTTAAAAATTCCTTTCGGATATAATCTGTTAGAATCACACATCTTAAATCGGCTTTTAGACTTTTACGTTCGGCATTAACAATACTGACAATACTTTTTAATTTACTAGGACTGTTTGAGAGTGACTTATATAGTCGCTGTTCGCCAATAAAATCGACTGTATTCCGTTCAAAAACATGAAGTCGTCTTAGTCGTTTTTCTAAAGTTGAAACGTACTTTTCTTGCTCAATTAATTGTTCTCTGTCTGAAACTAAGATGTTCTGAAACAAAATACCAAGCCAATGCAAATCGAGTTCAGGAAACTGAATCATTTCTTGTTTATCAAACCCTAAAACTTCTAGTTTTTGATGATCTATTTCAAAGCCACAGGCATACAAAAAGATGAGAATCGCAGAAAAATATTCGGTATTTGAATAGAGTTCATCCAAATGCCAATTCGGGTTTTTATAAAAACGATGTTCAATTAGAAAGTTAATGAAGGTTTGGTCTTTTAATAATTCGTCTTTAAAATCGGCAATATTCCGTCTATAATCGACGATAAAATTTATCTCTAAATCTTCAGGTTTTGAGAAATAGACAAAATCTTGATGTGGACTCAAATCTTTTTCGCGCACCAAATCTGGCACTGCAATTTCATCATCGACTTCGCCACAAAGGGTAAAATATTTAGACACCTCTGCTCTACTGCTATCGTAAGGTGGTGTTGCGGTTAATGACACTATGTAAAACTGAGAATTCCGTTTTAAATCCATTAAGCAATTCCACCACGCATTTTTTAAATGATGGGCTTCGTCTAAAACTAAAGTTTCAATATTATGGCTTTTGAAGAATTGGTAATAGTCATTTTTATCTTCAAAAGTTTTATAAAATGCATGAAGCGATTGATAGGTAGAAAACGTGATATCGCTTGGGGATTTAATATCGAATGAATAGGGTTTAAAATCACAATTTTCAGTAAAAAAGGATTGTAATCGGTCTTCCCACTGATTTCTTATGGTCAACGTTGGCGCAAGAACTAATGTTTTCTTTCCTAATTTTCTAACGATTTCTAATCCTAAGATGGTTTTCCCTGAACCTGGAGGCGCAATAACATGAAAATGATGGTCTTCAATATGACTATTAAAATGCTTTAAAAGTTCAGCCTGATAACTTCTCCAAGGAAAAATAAATTGTAAAAGTCTTAGGCTTTCTAGCAATATAAAATGGGTTATAATGAGTAACTTTGTAGGCATTAAAAGTAATCAATATTAATCTTATTTTAGTCCATTATTATGTATCCTATAAAAAGAAACAGACGTTTAAGAACAAACGAAGCTATACGCTCTTTGGTTCGTGAAACTATTATTTCACCAAACGATTTTTTAGTACCACTTTTCGTGGTTGAGGGGAAAGGTGTTAAGGATGAAATTCCTTCTATGCCAAATTACTATAGGTTAAGTATAGACACACTTCAAAAAGAAGTAAAAGAACTATGGTCTTTAGGTTTAAAATCCGTTTTACTTTTTGTTAAAGTTGACGACAAATTAAAAGATAATAAAGGTACAGAAGCTTTAAATCCAAATGGATTAATGCAACGTTCCATAAAAGCAGTTAAAGACGCATGTCCAGGGATGTTAGTTATGACAGATGTAGCTTTAGATCCATTTTCTTGTTATGGTCACGATGGAATTGTTGAAAATGGTATTATTTTAAATGATGAATCTTCAGAAGTATTAGCAAAAATGGCATTAAGCCATGCAAAAGCTGGAGCCGACTTTATTGCACCTAGCGATATGAATGATGGAAGAACTTTACAAATTCGTCAATTACTAGAACAAGAGGGTTTTAAAAACACAGGTATTATGGCTTATACAGCAAAATATGCCTCATCGTTTTATGGTCCTTTTCGCGATGCTCTCGATTCTGCTCCAGTTGATTTAGTTGACGTGCCAAAGGACAAAAAAACGTACCAAATGGATTATGGTAATAGAATAGAAGCTGTCAGAGAAACCTTAATAGATATTGAAGAAGGCGCAGATATAGTTATGGTAAAACCAGGGCTATGCTATTTAGATATTGTACGCGATATTAAAAACAAAGTCGATGTGCCTATTGCTGTATACCAAGTTTCTGGAGAGTATTCCATGTTAAAAGCTGCAGCAGAAAAAGGATGGTTAGACCATGATGCTGTCATGATGGAACAAGTGACTGCTATTAAGCGTGCAGGTGCCGATATTATTGCGAGTTATTTTGCTAAGGATGTGGTTAAAATTATAAATGGATAACAAAAAAATTTGTGATTGTATTACAGGAGAAGATAGCTTGAGTATTTTAGGCTATTTTAAAGATAATAAAACCTTGATTACATTTATAGAACGCATTTCTCAATACGGCGTTCCTAGTACTAATATTATATTAGAAAGTTAGGTAACCTATGAAATACAATTGGAAAATACAGATAGCATTTATAATCTTGGCTTTGTTTTTTAGTTGCAAAGACCAGAATCAATCAAAAATTAAAGAATCATCCGTTTTTGAAATTCACTCTAATGAAGATTCTTTAAACAGTAGAGATAATGAATTTGCGGATTATCCTATCAACGAAATTCATTCAAACTTTAGAACGTCTTATAAAGACTCTTTAGATTTACTTCGTTTTTGGAGAAAATCAGCCTTTTCAACATTAGATACCATAAATGCTGACTTTTCAAATTTAAAAATCAAAAAATTATTATCCGATTATTCTGACGGAGATAAAGGTATCACTGTAGGTAGAGTTTATACCTCGCCAGATAAACTGTTTAAAATAGTTGTTGGACGTGGAGAATCTTGTGGTGCATACTGTAATCCTTATTGGGTTTCAGAAATTGTATTAGCAAATGGACATATCTTTAATAACTTAAATTTTACAGATATTGAAAATATTTATCTAATGCCTGATGGAAAATATCTAATAAAGGAAAAAAGCTATGGCAGACCAGCAGCTGTTTATTCCGAAACAACAACATCGGCGACTCTAATATCATTTGAAGGTAATAAAATAAATTATCACCGATTTGATTATAATTACCCTAAATACAACGAGATTCAAAACGACAGTATTTATAATCCAAGCGGGAAACTTTCCTTGTCTCAAGAACATTTTATTGAAACAGCGCAATATCTAACTTTTAACAACAGCTCAAAAAAACTGTCATATGGTTATGCCACAGATTTTTCTTATTGCTGTCAAATTGATTCAATATATGCTTACAAAGGAGAATTTGAATATAAAAACGGGAAATTTGTGCATTTAACTGAACAAAAAAATCATATAGAAGTAGATTAAAATCTTCTCAAAACCTATAATCTATACTCGCAAAAAAACACCCTCATATTATATATAAGGGTGTTTTTTTAAACATTACCTGTAAGGCTTATAGAATTTTAAAGACAACTACTCTATAAATCTATTATCTATGATTAAAAAGTACGCGTTTTGGTTTGTTTCAATATTCATTTTACAAACAAGTTGTATAGGAGAAGATGTTATTACTGATTTTATAGAACCCCAGTTGAGAATTCTCAATCCAATAAGTTCATTACCTGCTTCCGAAACCTATCAATTTAACACGGCGTATTTTAATAATATTGGCATTGAAGAAGAAACTACAGTAATATGGAGTAGTTCTGATGAAACCATTGCTACTATTAATTCTACAGGATTACTGACCGCAATATCTGAAGGAGTCTCAACCATTTCGGCGAGCATTCAAGATGATGACATTTTTTTAGAAGAAAACTTTCCAGTCACTATTACTGAAGACGGGACGGTTGTCATCATAGAACCTGTTGTAAAATCTGGAACCATAATTACCACTAGCAGTTATTTACTCACAGGCACATTCACGCTAAAAGAACAAGAAAACTCAAATAGTTTACTACTCTCCGTAAATAGCGATTACCAAGCAACAACAAGCTTACCTGGACTTTATTTATACCTAACCAATAATCCGAATTCAATTTCCGGTGCTTATAGCCTAGGCCCCGTAAGTGTCTTCAATGGCGCACATACATATACTATCCCTGAAACTAATATTAACGATTATGCCTATTTACTTTATTGGTGTCAACCTTTTGGCGTAAAAGTAGGAACAGGCGAAATAGTAGATTAATTCATCATCTTTAGACCATTACAATGACCATAAAAAAATTAGTCGCTACACTAGCAATCATTCTCTTCTGTTTTCAATTTTCTTTTTCGCAATGGACAAAAGATAAAGGCAAAGGTTATTACAAAGTCTCTGCTTGGTATTTAGAGTCAGACGAACACTATACAGATACAGGAGATAAAGATCCTAACGCAACGCGAACAGATTTCAATTTCAACTTTTATGGTCAATACGGACTGACTAAAAAATGGGATTTAATTGCGTATGTTCCGTTTTTCGCAAGAACCACTCAAAATGATGTTGTGTCTGGTACAACAGGAGATGTTCTTACAGAAGGAGAAGCCGTTAATTCTATTGGTGACATTGATTTAGGAGTCAGCTATGGTATTTTAAATAAGAATTCTTGGGCCTTATCTGCTACATTTACATTAGGACTTCCAACAGGTAAAAGTGAAGGAGGCTCTGACGGTAGTTTTCAAACAGGTGATGGAGAATTTAATCAACTATTACAACTTAACTTAGGTAAATCATTCAGCGTTTATAACCAATCGTTTTATGGTAAAGCGTATTTAGGTTTTAACAATAGAACGAATGATTTTTCAGATCAAATTACAACAGGAATAGAGTTTGGAACACAACTAATTAAAAATAAATTTTGGTTAATTGGAAGGTTAAACACAATTCAATCCCTGCATAACGGAAGTCTAAATGCACAGAATTCTCAGGGCAGTATATTCGCCAATAATATTGAATATGTAGGTATTGGAGGGGAAGCCTCTTATTATATAACTAAAAAATTAGGAGTCTCATTAAATTATAGTTCACTTTTAAGTGGAAAAATTATTGCCGCAAATCCATCATTTAGAGCTGGCGTATTTTTAGACATCAAATAGAAAACACGTCAAACTAACATTAGAGTATCCCTTTTAATTATGCCAAAAGTGTCGTTATTATTTTGAATACATAAAGCTAGTAATAAATGCTATTTTTGAAAAACATACTATAAACCCCTTCATCAAATCTTGATTTTTGATTAATAATCAAATTAATTTTACTATATTTAGTTTCGAATCAATCGAATAACCAATAAATTGATTTCGAAACTAGAAATGGACACTATTGACGAAAAAATCATAAAAATGCTTAGTGCAAACGCACGAGAGTCATTTGCAACCATCGGGAAATCGGTAGATTTATCTGCTCCTGCTGTTGGGAAACGTGTCAAACAATTGGAAGATAAAGGATTTATTTTAGGCTATTCACTTCGCCTTAATCATGAAAAACTAGGAGTCAATGTTAAGGCTTATATCAATTTAAAAATCCATCAATCGAGTACGTTAAGAACAGCATACAATCAAATTAAATACTTAGACGAAGTGCAGCGTTGCGATCGCATTACAGGGGAAGACAGTTTGTGTATTTTAGCTTATTTTAAAAGCAACAAAGAATTAGTAATCTTATTAGAACGCATCTCCCAATATGGAGTTCCAAATACAAGTATTATTTTAGAAAGTTAGTGATTTCTAAAAACCAGTAAGTTTATATTCACATACTTTAGTTATCCCCAAAAGGGTTACCACTAGATTTTATATACTCTTCTTGTGTTAGTAATTCTCCTTCAATGGGTTCTATTATATCATCAGCTTCAGGATTATCAATATCAATTTTTGTTACGGTCCATAGCAATACAACATCTTCAATTTTCATAATTAAACCGGGTAAACCGTTAAAACCTCTTGGACCATGTTTTACATGGATTTCTGGTGTAAACCACGCTTTTACTTTCTTATCGTTGCGTTTATCTATAGTTGCTAAATAGCACGTATAGCCATCTATAACTTTAGATTCTTCCGTAATGGTCCATTCTTTTGGTTTTTGTATAACTCTTTTGGTAGGTCCCGATACAGAATTTTGAGTAATACTATAATCCCGACTCCAATCATTGTAATAGGTTGTACTTCCTCCAGCCATTATCCATGACAAATTAATATTACTTCGCGTAATTATAAGTCCGTCACTGCCATTATTCCATCCAGGAATATCAATTTTAGGCTCTACATTATAAATTGCAATACTATCATTAAATATCAAATAGCCTTCAACGGGTTGCGATTCGTGCATCAATGCAAATACTTCATTTTGAGCATCTGTGTTTTCCTTATTTTCAAAAGGTTGCTCTATACTGTCCTTAATTGTTTCGAGACGATATGTTATCTTTCCCTTAATTTGTGCAGATAAACTATATGACCCTAGTAAAACGACTATTAAAATTGTATTTCTCATAACTCTAAATTTACAATTTTTTCTTAACTTGTTCTTTTTGATTATTAACTATAACTTAGTAATAACTAAAAAAATAGCTAGCTTTAAATTCGTATTCATTTCGTAACTTTGTACATCTAAAAACTTCAAAACATTAATGGGCTTACTCATTTTTTACGCTGTCATATCTATCTTCTTTTCATTTTTGTGTTCTATTTTAGAGGCTGTACTTTTAAGCTTAACACCAACATTTCTTAATATTAAAAAGAAAGAAGGTAAAGCTTATGCTCTTGAATTAGAAGAACTAAAAAAGGATGTCGATCGTCCATTAATTGCTATTCTAACATTAAATACTATTGCACATACTGTTGGTGCCATCTTAGTTGGTGTACAGGCAAAAGTTGCTTATGTAGAAATTTATGGTACTACAAAACGCTCTATTTTAGGTTTTGAGTTTACAGAAGATATCATGGTTGCTGTTGTGTCTACGGTTATGACGATTCTAATATTAGTAGCTTCAGAAATTATACCTAAAACTATAGGAGCTACCTATTGGAGACAATTATCTAATTTTACGGCAAAAGCTTTAAATATTTTAATATTTCCACTAAAATGGACTGGTATTTTGTGGGTACTTCAACTCACCACAAAACTAATTGGCGGTAAAGGTCATGGTAGTATTTTAAGTCGAGAAAGTTTTGCTGCTATGGCAGAGATTGCTCACGAAGAAGGTGTTTTTGAAGAAAACGAAAGTAAAGTCATTAAAAACTTACTAAACTTTAAAGAAGTACAAGCCAAAGATGTGATGACACCGCGTACAGTTATGAAAACTGAAGACGAAAGTTTGACGATTGAAACATTTTTTAAAGCCAATTCTAATATTCGATTTTCTAGGATTCCTGTTTTTACTGATGAATCTGATAATATAACAGGTTTGGTTTTAAAAGCTGAAGTCTTTAAAGAAATGGCGCTTGGTAATGGTTCTAAATTATTGGCTGATATTAAACGAAGCATCATTATTGTGAATCGTAGTTTACCAATTCCAAAATTATTTGAACAATTGGTAGAAAGCAGAAATCATTTGGCTTTGGTTGTAGATGAATACGGTACCGTAAGTGGTTTAGTAACTATGGAAGATGTTATAGAAACACTCCTTGGACTTGAAATTATGGACGAAAGCGATAATGTATCTGACTTACAGCTTTTGGCAAGACGAAGCTGGGAATCTAGAGCAAAACGTTTGGGTATCATTGAGAATGATAATCCAGAAAACTAAACTTTTTATTGGAACAGTTACCTCTACAAATCTGCTATATTGAAACTCCACTTGGACATGCAAAAATTAGTGGTAATGAAGATGGTATTTCCTCGGTTTCAATTGTAAATACACAAGAAGAATTATCAGAAAGTATTCCAGAAGCCTTATTAGATTGTGTGATTCAGCTTAAAGAATACTTCAACACTACTAGAAAAAATTTCGACTTAAAATTACATCCTGAAGGCACTGATTTTCAGAAAAAAGTATGGAAGCAATTGGAAACTATTCCATTTGGTAAATCCATATCCTATTTACAATTATCCAAACAATTAGGTGATGTAAAAGCCATACGAGCTGCTGCAAGTGCCAATGGAAAAAATCCGCTTTGGATTATTATACCTTGCCACCGTGTGATTGGTAGTGGTGGAAGTCTCACAGGTTATGCTGGTGGATTATATAGAAAACAATGGTTACTAAATCATGAAAGCGAACATAAACAACAGTCACTTTTTTAGTCAGAATTTTACTATATTTAGTTTTTAAATTGCTCCTACAAAACTAGCGTTTCGCAAACGTCTCAGATAAACAAGTCATATTTAGCAAATAGCCTATGACAATTAAAAACCAATACGTATAAACACATGAAATTCATCAAAAAATTACTAAAATGGCTCATCGGAATTATTGTCGCATTAGTTATTGCTGCTTATATTTTTGATTATGATTACATCTTAAAAGGTGTCCGTGTTGTTTATTTCACAGGCCATTCTACAGCCTTTATTGACGATTACCCTTATTTTGAAAATGATACGATTAAAAAAGGGACAACAACGGATGACTGGCCATTACACAAAAATTACAATTCGGTAACTGCTACAGATGCATTAAAAGCAATAAATGATCAGTATGGTACAATTGCGTATTTGATTATAAAAAATGATAGTATTTTCTATGAAAATTATGCTGAAGATTACAGTAAAGATTCTAAAACCAATTCATTTTCAATGGCTAAAAGTATCACCTCAGCTTTACTTGGTAAGGCGATTATGGATGGCTATATAAAGAATTTAGATCAACCCATTAGTGATTTTTACCCGCAATTTAAAGGTACAAAAACAACAGTTGGCGACTTATCGTCTATGTCTTCTGGCTTAGATTGGGTAGAATCTTATACAAGCCCATTTTCTATTACGGCAAGAGCGAATTATGATGATGATTTAGCTGAAACAATTTTAAATCAGAAAGTCGTAAAAACACCTGGTAAAGAATTTGAATACTTAAGTGGCAGTACACAATTGTTAGGTATGGTCATCAAAGAAGCCACCGGAAAACAACTAGCAACATATCTTTCTGAAAGTTTTTGGCAACCTTTAGGAGCAGAAAACGATGCCTTATGGCAATTAGATGATGATAAAAATAAATTAGCAAAAGCCTTTTGCTGTATTTCTAGTAATGCTCGCGATTTTGCGCGCTTTGGTAAGCTCTACAAAGACCATGGAAAATGGAATGGCAAACAACTACTAGATTCTACTTTTGTAGCCACCTCAACCCAATCTAGATTTAAAGGTCAGCCCTATGGTTATGGTTTTTGGATAAGTGATTATAACAATAAACACACCTTTGCAATGATTGGTATTTTAGGGCAATATGTAATTACAATTCCTGAAGATAACATCATCATTATCAGACTAGGACATCATAGAAGTCCTGAGAAAGTTAATTTTTTCCCTTCGGATTTTTATGTTTATATTGATGAAGCTTATGCGATGATGAAGAAATAGACTTATTTAGAATTAAAATCTCTAAGGCTTTTTAAACTTTTGAGGTTTAAAAATTGACACCTATGATTTCAAAACTCAACCTAGAACATATTCTATTCTTAGACATAGAAACTGTTCCTGAAACGGAAAATTTCACTGATTTAGACAAAACAAAACAAGATCTTTGGGATGCTAAATCGCGCTATCAACGCAAAGAAGAATTTACAGCCGAAGAATTTTACGACAGAGCAGGCATTTGGGCTGAGTTTGGAAAAATTGTATGCATTTCCGTTGGGTATTTTAATATAGAAGGTGAATCACGAACCTTTAGAGTCACGTCGTTTTATGGAGATGAAATTAAAATATTAAAGGACTTTAAAAATTTACTGATTTCACATTTTAGCTCTAATAAGCATTTATTATGTGCCCATAATGGTAAGGAATTCGACTTTCCATACATTGCCAGACGCATGATTATCCACAACATAGAATTACCTCACAAACTAAATCTCTTCGGCAAAAAACCATGGGAAGTACCTCATCTCGATACTTTAGAGTTATGGAAATTTGGAGATTACAAAACATACACTTCTTTAAAATTATTGACGAACGTTTTAGGCATTCCTTCACCTAAAGATGATATTGATGGCAGTGAAGTTTACCGCGTTTATTACAAAGAAAAAGAAGTTGATCGTATTGTTGTCTATTGTGAAAAAGATACGATTGCTGTAGCTCAAATATTCTTAAGATTAAGAGGAGATGAATTACTTCACGACAATGAAATAAAGCATGTGTAAAAAAAGTCCAGATTTAAAATCTGGACTTTTCATTTTCAACTAGTTCATTAAGATCTTATTCCTTAATAAATCGCTTTACTTTAGTTTTCTCACCAATGTTTACTTGTAACATATAAACACCACTATCAAATTTAGAGACATCAATTGCCGAGGTGTAACGTCCTTTTGCTACCGTCTGTCCTAACATATTTGTAATTTGAAATGTTTGTGCTTCAAAACCAACTAAATCAATATTAAGCGTCTGCTTAACAGGATTTGGATGTACTTTAAAATATTGGTTTGGATTATCTGAGATTGTACCAGGATTCGTATCTAAGGTTGAACTCCCCACATTGCCTAAACAGAAATTAGTCGTTTGAGAGCTTGTAAATGATGAACCAGATACTAAAATTACTCCCGAATCTGAATTTGTTAGAGAATAAGAACCATTCCCATAAGAACAGCAAATACCATCTCCATAAACATCAGTAATTATAAAATCGTAGCAACCATCTTCTAAACAGCCTACATCAACAGTTAAAGTAGAACCATCTGCCTGAGAGCCATAAGTTCCTCCAGAAGCCACTGTACTGCCAGATGCATCTCTTATACTCCAAGCCGTTTCTTCAGGATAATTATCAAATGTAATTGAAAGTGACACATCAGAACATGAACTAGAACCTCCACTTGTAGTAAGATTAACAGCATCAATAGCCATATCACCTTGCCAAGTTGTTCCTGTAATTCCATTAAAACGTAATTGAATTGAACTACCAACATAAGCAGCTAAATTCACACTACCTGTTAACCATGAATTTCCCTGATTACCAGACTCACTCCAAATACTTGTCCAAGATGATCCATTATCACCACTTACTTCTAAAGCTAAACTTCCCATTGCAGTCGTACCATACATATGATATTTAAAAGTAAAAGTCGCTTGTGATGCACTTCCTAAATCAAAACAAGGAGAGTTTAGAATTGCTCTTTTTGTAGAATAATTAGGTGAAGACGATTCCATAAACACATAATAAGAACCAGTATCGGCACTTGAAGGACCTGTATTGCTAGATGGTGTACTTCCACTTCTATTGGTCCAATTAAAATCATCGCTAGAACTTTGAGACCAAGATCCTAAAGTGTTTTCAAAACTTTCAGAATAAGGAAACATAGAAATACCACCTGAACAATCACCAGTAGAAGGTTGCGTTACCACAATAGACCTAGTGCGTTGCGTTGCTGAGTTTCCAGCGGCATCACTTACATTATAATATTTAGTATAGGTTCCTGCTGAATTTGTATTTACCGTTCCTGTGATTACGATACTCGACGTTAAGTTGCCATCAATATTATCTGTTGCAGTTGCCCCCAACTCATTATAAGTATCTCCAACTTCTAAGTTAATTGTTGACGCTCCTGTTAAAGTAATTACTGGTGCAGTGGTGTCTGCAGGCTGTGTTACAACAATCGACCTTGTGCGTTGCGTTGCTGTATTTCCTGCTGCATCACTTACGTTATAATATTTGATATAAGTTCCTGCTGAATTGGTATTTACCGTTCCTGTGATGACGATACTCGATGTTAAATTACCATCACTATTATCTGTTGCAGTTGCCCCTAACTCACTGTAAGTATCTCCAACTTCTAAGTTAATGGTCGCTGCTCCATTTAGCGTAATAACTGGCGCTGTTGTATCTGCAGTGCCTGCAATTAAGTTAACGGTGTAATCTTCAACTTCACCATAAGTAAATGATTGACACGCTGTAGGAATCGCATTATAACTCATAGACACACGCATTCTTGTAGCTCCAGAATAGGTTCCTGCTGGTATTGTAAAGCTTGCACTAACAGGTGACGTTTGTGTTGCTGCTTGTGATAAAACTTGTTCTCCCGAATCTGAGAAATCACCATCATGGTTATAATCAATCCATACGGAATACCCTTCATTATATTGAGTCCCCGTCCAAGTTGGAGTTACACTTACCGTATAACTTTGGCCTTGAGTTAAATTGGTTGACATATTTGTAAAATCCGAATAAAACTGTGCTCCAGAGGAATTATTAATAGTTCCTAATTGCACTCTACTAATGTACTCATCATTAACATTACTACTTGTTGACGTGCAATAGTTTAATTGCACTTCTGTTGTCGTAAAATTCACAGAACTTGTATAACTTGATGTTGAACTATCTGCACATTGACTTCTTACCTGCACTTCATAAGACGTTTCTGAAGATAAACCAGACAGAGATGTTGATGTTCCTGAAACTGCAGATGTTGTCCATGTCGATGTTCCGACTTGACGGTATCTAAAATCGTAAGACGCACCAGTTACAGCATCCCAAGATATAGTTGCTGTAGAAGACCCAAACCCATCAATAGATAAACCTGTTGGTGTCGTTGCACTGCAAACTATTGGCGTTCCAGATAAGCCTGTAACAATTAATGAATAGTTTTGACTTCCACCTGTTAATGAGCCTTTATGCGTAATTGTAATCGTATACGTTCCGGAAGCATTTGCGACATCGACACGTTCGTAAGGATCTTTAGTATTGTCTCCTTTTCCATTTGTTGTAACTCCTGTTAATCTCCAAGGAGTATAACTTGTACCTCCTTTAGTCACTCTAATATCTAAATCATTAACTAAATTAGATGCAGTAGAATTTACAGCTGTAGACGCTGTCCCTGCTCTATCCGTCCAAGAAACTGAAGCATATAAATCATTTATGCCGTCAGAGTCTACAGTAATTTGATAAGACTGTCCATTAGATAGTGTTAACTCTTCAATTTTAGATTCATTTCCATTGCTTGTAATTGCTTCAGCAGCACGCTTGGTATTCATTAAACCCCAACCAAAGACAGCATCTGGTCCGCTAGTACCGGCATCATCTGCAGTATGAAGTGCCAATCCTTTTAAAGTAGCAGCTTTCATATAACTCCCGTTTACATTGTTAGCATGTTGTTGTAGTAATAATAAAGAACCTGCAACATTTGGTGATGCCATAGACGTACCCGTGATACTAGCATATGCTGTATTACTAGACTCATATGTAGAATATACAGCTGTCCCATTACCTGTAATGTCCGGCTTAATTCTATAATCATCGGTAGGTCCTTCGCTACTACTACTGTTTATCGTTACACTTACAAGGTTTCCGCTAGCATCAATATTAGCATCATTAGCATTGGCTACAACCATATTGTTTTTAGCCGTTGCATGACCAGAAAGTTTATCATAGGAAGAATTTCCAGCTAAAGGTGAACTATTTGCTGAATTATCAGAACCATCATTACCTGCGGCA
Source organism: Winogradskyella psychrotolerans RS-3 (assembly GCF_000427335.1). Lineage (GTDB taxonomy): Bacteria > Bacteroidota > Bacteroidia > Flavobacteriales > Flavobacteriaceae > Winogradskyella > Winogradskyella psychrotolerans. Next base: position 104,882 of record NZ_ATMR01000126.1, read on the forward strand.
ACAACCATTAAATAATTTGGTGCATTAAACATAATGTCATCCCAATCTCTAGAATCCGTAATATAACCTCCAAAATAATAACTAGGCAATTGAGCTTGTCCAGCTGAATTTCTAGCCGCATACCCATAAGAATGATTTGAAATTAACATTCCGTTTCCTGCAGCTGTTGCGGCCTCAGACGTATCGTTATTCCATTCATAACCCACAGCACTTGCCTGAGGAGCCATTCCTTTTGCATTAGCAACAACACCAGATGCAATAATAGTTCCTGTAACATGTGCAGAATGGTAATTTAAGGTTGTGGTGCCATCTCCTATCGAAAATCTGTTATTACCACCAGGTCCATCATATTCTTGGTGAGATGCACGCGCTAAACCCCCATCCCAAACATGGGCTATCATATTTTGACCATCGAGGCTCAATCCTAAAGAACCACCAGAATTTAAATGATTTGCTCTTGTAGACTTTGCTGCAGCGACATTAAATGTGCTGTAATAAATAGGTTTTCCTTCTGAAGAGATTTTTTGAAGTTCCATATAAGAATCTTCAGTTTTAATAATAAGTGGCCAACCATTAACTAATGCCATCTGTGTAGCAAAATCTTTTTCGGCTTTAGCTAGTTTATTAAAATTTTCACTTAATTCTTTAATCGCTAGTTTATCATAGCGACTTGTGATCTGTTCTTTTTGAGAATCGGTTTGTGCATATGCTGATAGAACAGACAGCATTAATATGATTACACAAACACCATTAAAATACTTTTTTTTCATACTAAATAGGGATTATTTATGATTATTTATTTGTTAATTTTCTTGAAAGTATTAAAATTTTGTTAAAATCACAATTTAACGAAAACGTTTTCGTTGAAACATACGTGTCTTTTTTAAGGTTACGGTTTTACCACAGCACTATTGAAGAAAATAACTACATTTACATATGGCAAATGAGAAATTAATAGAAGTTAAGGGACTACAAATTTCCTTTTATAAGGATAAAATTGAAAAGGAAATTATTAAAAATGTTTCCTTTCATATTAATCCAAATGAAATTGTAGCTGTTGTTGGTGAATCTGGTTCTGGAAAATCTATTTCATCATTAGCTTTAATGGGTTTATTACCTAAGCAGATTTCTAAAATTACTTCTGGTTCTATCTTATTTAAAAATGAAAATTTAGTTGGTTTGTCTGAAAAAGAATTTCAAGCCAAAAGAGGAAAAGACATTGCGATGATTTTTCAAGAACCTATGAGTTCTTTAAATCCCTCGATGCGATGTGGTAGACAGGTTGAAGAAATCTTAGAACAACATTTCAAATTATCTAATTCAGAACTAAAGACCGAAGTATTAAATTTATTTGAAAAAGTAAAGCTTCCCAATCCAGAACGGATCTACAAAGCTTATCCTCATGAAATTTCAGGTGGACAAAAACAGCGCGTCATGATTGCCATGGCCATTGCCTGCAAACCACAACTATTAATTGCGGATGAGCCAACAACAGCTCTAGATGTTACGGTTCAAAAAGAGATTTTAGAGTTGTTGAAAACCATTCAGACCGAAACAAAAATGAGTGTATTGTTTATTTCGCACGACTTATCCTTGGTTTCCGAACTCGCAGATCGTGTCCTCGTAATGTATAGAGGAGAAATTGTAGAACAAGGCACTACGGACACCATATTTAATTATCCGGAACATAATTATACGAAAGCATTAATCGGAGCACGACCTTCAACTGAATTTAGATTAAAACAATTACCGACAATTTCAGATTTTATGACTGATAAGGTGAGTACAGCAATTGTTTCAGATTTAGAAAGAGCAGAAAATCACGAAAAACTATATGCACAGAAACCGTTATTAGAAGTTATAGATGTTGAAAAAACATATTTCTCAAAAACAGGATGGTTCACAAAAGACCAACCCTTTAATGCTGTTGATGGTGTAAGCTTTAAAGTGTACCCTGGTGAAACTATAGGTTTGGTAGGTGAATCTGGTTGTGGTAAATCTACTCTAGGTAATGCGATTTTACAACTAGACAAAGCCACATCTGGACGTATTTTATATAAAGGAAAAGACATTATCAATTTAAGTCGTTCTGAAATGCGGACGCTGCGAAAAGATATTCAGATTATTTTTCAGGATCCCTTCGCTTCTTTAAATCCTCGGTTAACCGTTGGCAATGCTATTATGGAACCGATGATTGTTCATAATATCGAAACGTCTAACAAAGCACGAAAAGAAAAAGTAATAGATATTTTAGAAAAAGTTGGTTTAGATGCTTCAGCTTTTGATCGTTATCCTCATGAATTTTCTGGAGGTCAACGTCAACGTGTGGGTATCGCAAGGACAATTGCTTTAGAACCGCAACTTATAGTTTGTGACGAATCGGTTTCGGCTTTAGACATTTCTGTACAAGCACAAGTTTTAAATTTATTGAATGATCTAAAAGCCCAATTTGGGTTTACCTATATATTTATTTCACACGATTTGGCTGTTGTAAAATATATGGCAGATCAGTTATTAGTAATGAATCAAGGAAAAATTGAAGAAATTGGAGATGCTGATCTTATTTATGCGTCTCCAAAGCAAGCATACACAAAAAAGCTAATTCATGCTATTCCGAAAGGATTATAGCATGAATACTCTTTTTGCTAATTTTAAAACATTTGAGACTAACTCTAAAGTGTCTTCTAATGCTGAAAATTGGTAATCTTCATTTAAAGTAGGTTCTGGTAGATTTGATTGAGTTTTCATAAGCAGGAATTTATGATCGATTTGGGGCAAAAAGGTAAATTGCGGTTTATGTTAAATCAGTTAATAATAGGTTAATTTGGGGACTGCAATATGGAATATATTTTCAATATATCTGCCTAAATACATTATAAATCGATGAAATGCAATTATTTTTAACATTAAGAGCCCTAAATGAGGAATTTACTCACAAAAAAGCCGTTATAAAATAACGGCTCTAGTTTTATATTATAGAATTATTTATAATGGCATTTCAGGTATATCTCCTTCAATAATCAGCTCTCCCTCTGTTGCATTTTTTGATGTCTTCTATAGAGACTCCAGGTGCGCGTTCTAAAAGTTTAAACCCTTTTGGTGTTACTTCTATAACCGCCATATTTGTTACTATTTTCTTCACACAACCAACTCCTGTTAACGGTAAAGAACAATTTTTGAGCAACTTAGACTCACCTGCTCTATTGGTATGCATCATAGCTACAATTATATTCTCTGCACTAGCCACTAAATCCATAGCGCCTCCCATCCCTTTAACCATTTTACCTGGAATTTTCCAATTGGCTATATCACCATTTTCTGACACTTCCATTGCTCCAAGTATCGTTAAATCAACGTGTTGACCTCTAATCATAGCAAAACTCATTGCTGAATCAAAAAATGAAGCTCCTGGCAATGTTGTTATGGTCTGTTTTCCTGCATTAATAATATCTGCATCCTCCTCTCCTTCAAAAGGAAATGGCCCCATTCCCAAAACACCATTCTCACTCTGAAATTCTACTTCAATATCATCCCTTACATAATTAGCAACTAACGTAGGTATACCAATACCTAAGTTTACGTAATATCCATCTTGTACTTCCTTTGCAATTCGTTTTGCTATTCCGTTTTTATCTAACATATCTACTGTCATTCCTGCGAAAGCAGGAATCTATTTAATTAAAACTTTATCTCTACTAGTGGATTCCTGCCTTCGCAGGAATGACAAACTTTATATACTATTTAACTCTTTTGTCTTACCGTTAGTTGCTCAATTCTCTTTTCGTATGTTTCTCCTTTAAAAATACGTTGCACAAAAATACCTGGTACATGAATTTGATTAGGATCTAACTCTCCGACTGGTACTAATTCTTCAACCTCAGCAACTGTTATTTTTGCTGCTCCGCACATTACAGGATTAAAATTACGAGCCGTTCCTTTAAATATTAAGTTGCCGGCAGCATCACCTTTCCATGCTTTTACAAAAGCAAAGTCAGCTTTAAAGGCATGCTCTAAGACATACATTTTTCCATCAAATTCTCGGGTTTCTTTACCTTCTGCAACTTCTGTTCCATAGCCCGCAGGTGTGTATATGGCAGGAAATCCTGCTTGTGCAGCTCTACAACGTTCTGCTAAGGTACCTTGAGGAATTAACTCAACGTCTAATTCACCTGAAAGCATTTGTCGTTCAAACTCATCGTTTTCACCAACATAAGATGAGACCATCTTTTTAATTTGCTTTTGATGTAGTAATAAGCCTAAGCCAAAATCATCGACTCCGGCATTATTAGATATACAAGTCAGTCCTTTTATATTACGTTTTACGAGGTCGGCAATGGCATTTTCTGGTATTCCAGATAAGCCAAAACCACCGAACATAAAGGTCATATTATCACTGACGCCTTTTAGAGCTTCAGAAATATTGTCCACTTTTTTATTAATCATATTTAGAAAAATTTTGCTTCTGAAAAATACAAAACTAAGTCCTAAATTTATAATTAATAGTCATAAAAGAAGAGTGTGATTATTCCGGGTAACTAGAAATCTAACTGAATATTATCGACACCATCAGACTCATCAAGAATATCGCCTTCGTCTTTAGCTGTACAGTCAATATCAATTTTTAAATTTGAAGGTTTTTCAAATTGTCCTTTAGACACTTCTAAGGTTTCATCTGCATAACAAGCGTTCATGTATAATCCCCAAATTGGCAATGCCATTGAAGCACCTTGACCATAAGTAATGGTTCTAAAATGCGCTGCTCTATCTTCTGCACCAACCCAAACACCAGTAACTAAATTTGGCACCATACCCATAAACCAACCGTCACTCTGGTTTTGCGTAGTACCTGTTTTACCTGCAATTGGATTTTGTAAATCATAAGGATAACCCGTCATGACTTCTCTATACATTTGATTGTACTTATCAACTCCTTTAGATCTTAAACGTCCTCCGGAACCCGCTTTTGTAACACCTTCCATAAGATTTACAGTTACATAAGCAACTTCTTCACTTAACACATCTTTACTCTCAGGAACAAATTGATATAGAATCGTACCATTTTTATCTTCAATACGCGTCACCATTACGGGTTTGTTGTAAACCCCTTTATTCGCAAACGTAGAATAGGCTGCAACCATTTCATAAACACTGATATCTGCTGTTCCTAAAGCAATAGCCGGAACTGGTAGAATCTCTGATGTAATCCCCAGTTTTCTAGCCATTTCAACAACAGGTTGTGGTCCAACTTCATTCATTAAACGTGCTGTAATTGTATTTGTTGAACTCGCTAAGGCATCTTTTAGCGTTTGCTCACCTGAATAGTTACCATCCGAATTTTTAGTTGTCCAAGGTTCTGGATTTCCAAATTTATTGGCTTCAATTGTAATTGGTGCTCTTGGAAATATATCACAAGGAGACAACTGTAATTGATCGATTGCTGTAGCATAAACAAAAGGCTTAAACGTAGAACCGACTTGACGCGCTCCCTGATTTACCATATCGTATTGGAAGTGTCTATAATTCATACCTCCAACCCAAGCTTTTACATGACCCGTTTGTGGGTCCATAGACATCATTCCTGTGCGTAAAAACGATTTATAATAACGCATAGAATCTATAGGTTTCATAATGGTATCTATCTCACTAGCATCACCATCTATCCATTTAAAAACCCTCATTTCCGTTGGTTTCTGAAACGACGCTTCAATTTCCTTATCTGACTTTCCTTGCTTTTTAAGAATTCTCCAACGCTCACCACGTCTCATTCCATCACTCATCAATTTATTAACCTCAGCAGTACTAAGATCTAAGAAAGGTGCTGTTTTATTGCGCTCTGGCGTATTCTGATTATCAAATTCAGCTTGTAACCTTGGCATGTGTTGATTTACGGCGTTTTCAGCATATTGCTGCATACGCGAATCTATAGTTGTAAAAATTTTAAGCCCATCAGTATACAAGTCGTACTTATCACCATCTGGTTTTCTATTCTTATCATCCTTTGCCCAATCTTTCATAAAACCCCTTAGGTATTCTCTAAAATATGTCGCAATCCCTTCTCTATGCGATTCAGGTGAATAATTTAAATCTAATTCTGTTTTTTGAAGCGAATCTTTTTCTGTTTCTGTGATGTAATCGTATTTAGCCATTTGAGCTAAGACAACATTTCGTCTATTTCTAACACCTACAGGATTCTTATGTGGTCTTGGGTTGTATAAGGAAGAATTCTTAAACATACCAACTAACATTGCTGATTCTTTGACATCTAAGTCTCTTGGTTCTTTTCCGAAATAGATACGAGATGCAGAACGTATACCATCACCATTATTACCAAAATCATAGATATTGAAATACATGGCAATAATTTCTTCCTTTGTGTACTGGCGTTCTAAACGAATGGCTATGACCCATTCTTGTATTTTTTGAATTATAGCATTTGTTGTATTGTCTTTATCCCTAACACCAATAAATAATTGTCTAGCTAACTGTTGCGATATGGTACTTGCTCCACCTTTACTTCCTAAAAAGACAAAAGCTCTTAGAGTTCCTCTGCCATCAATACCAGAATGATCATAATGACGTACATCTTCTGTAGCAATTAAGGCATCTACTAAATTTTTTGGTAAATCTTCATAACCAATTGGAGTTCTGTTATCATCAAAATAAAACTTACCTAATGTTTGATCATCTGAAGATATTATTTCTGAAGCCAAATTGGTTTCAGGATTTTCTAATCTTGTATAGTCTGGCATTTCACCTAAAACTCCCCAAGATGCCAATAGAAATACTAATACTACAGCTAAGATACCACCTAAAAATACTATCCAAAACCAACGTACATATTTTGAAAAATCTAACGTTTCTGATTTAGATTTCGTTGTCTTCTTTTTTGCCATATTCACTACTTTTGAGCTTGTTCTACTCTAAAACCAATATCTGTTATTCCTTGTAAATTCTCGACACCATTAACAACACCATTATTTCGCATAGCGTGTTGAATGTTGACCGTATATTCACCTTCTTCATTAAATTTAAAAGGCTGATCGAAACCTCTAAACCATAATTTATTTTCTTTTAAATCTGAAAAGCCAGTACCTAAAAGTTCACCATTTGGTGCTGCCATTTTATATTCCAAAGTATCTTTTACAACCTTTCCGTTGGGATAGTCAATATCTACAATAAGAAATAAGTTGCTAAATTTATAAGCATTAGTATTCCTTAAATTAACAAATAAGTTATAATTTTTTAATGTGTCTGGTGCTTTAAATTTAAAACTCGCTACCGAATCTTTATGCCATTGGTTTGGCACGGATTTGTAGGTATCAAATACAGCATCCGAGTCGCAACTTGTGAATAAAAAACAACTGATAATTACAAGAAATAACCCATTAACTTTTCTTAGCATTTGGCTTTGGCTTTGCATTAGAACTTTGATTGCGGTTTCGATTTCGAGTTTTGTTTTTGTTGTTATTTTGGGTGTTCTTATTGTTTTTACGTTTCTTATTCGATTTTGGATTATCGAAACGTGTTAAACTATCTTGCCCTACAACGTTTTCAAACTCGTTTTTAGTGTCTTGAATATGCTCAACAGCATATTCTTCTAAACTTGCTACTATTTCTTTATTCTTATTCTTTTTAATAATTTCATTAGCTTGATCTGTAGTGATAATGTGCCAATTCATCCATTCACCTTCATAAGCATACCACATTAAACCTTTAAAAATATCTGTTTTCTGACAAACGGCATTTCCTTTTTCAGTATATAATTTTGTATCCGCTTTAGGGAACGCTTTTAATGCATCTAAATAAGAATCTAACTCGTAATTAAGACAACATTTTAATTTTCCACATTGTCCTGCGAGTTTTAAAGGGTTTAAAGATAATTGCTGATAGCGTGCCGCTGAAGTGCTCACAGATCTAAAATCCGTTAACCATGTAGAACAACACAATTCTCTACCACAAGAGCCAATACCACCAAGCCTTGCTGCTTCTTGTCTAAAGCCGACTTGCTTCATCTCAATACGTGTTCTAAACTCACGTGCAAAGACTTTAATTAACTCTCTAAAATCTACACGTTCTTCTGCAGTGTAGTAGAATGTAGCTTTGCTGCCATCTCCTTGAAATTCTATATCTGAAATTTTCATTTTCAGCTTCAAATCTATAGCAAATTGACGTGCTTTAACCTTCATTGGTTCTTCCTTATCTCTAGCGGCAGACCAAATGTCGATGTCTTTTTGCGATGCTTTTCGGTATATTTTTAAAACATTTTCAGCGTCATCAAGTCTTACTTTTTTGCGCTTCATTTGTATACTTACCAATTCACCTGTCAGTGTAACCATACCAATATCGTGACCAGATTTTGCCTGAGTCGCCACAATATCTCCTATGCTTAGCGTAAGTTTTTCGGTGTTTTTATAATAGTGTTTTCTACCATTTTTAAAACGCACTTCAACACCAATAAAGGGTTCTTGTCCGTTTGGTAGTGACATATTAGCTAACCAGTCAAAAACAGTAAGTTTATTGCAGCTATCTGTACCACAAGTTCCATTGCTTTTGCATCCTTTTGGTTGGCCATCTTCTCCAGTTGAGCAACTGTTACAAGCCATAAAATTTTATATATTAAATCTAGACCATTAAAAGCCTAGATATAGGATTCGTAAATAATTAATGAGTAAAGATAAAACTATTTATGGACTTCTTACGGCATTGTCATTTTAGAAACAAATATAACAGAGTAAGGCGTGATTTATTTGGGCTCAAAGCTTTCAAAGATATTACGCAAATCCTTTTTAAAAGGTAAATGATCTGCACGTCCTTTTTTGAAAATATCGTTACTATTACCTTGTCCTTTTCGCAGTGCTTTCTGTTCTTCGAATGGCAATTGGTTTATCTCCATACAATTTGAAGAACAACAGTTTTCCATTTTTTCTTTACACTCATCACATTGAATAAATAATAAATGACACGCTTCATTAGCACAATTGGTATGCAAATCTGCAGGATTTCCACATTGGTGACAATTCGCAATGACATCATCAGAAATACGTTCAGATCGTCTTTCATCGAATACGAAGTTTTTACCTAAAAATTTATTTTCTAAACCTTCAGCTTCAATTTGCCTAACGTAGTTGATGATACCACCTTCTAATTGAAATACGTTTTTAAAGCCTTTATGCTTGTAATAGGCACTTGCTTTTTCGCATCGGATTCCTCCAGTACAATACATTACAAGTTTCTTATCTTCTTTGTGTTCTCTTAAATCTTCTTCAATTAAATCTAAAGATTCACGAAACGTATCTACATCTGGTGTTACGGCATTTTTAAAATGACCGATTTCACTTTCGTAATGGTTTCGCATATCTACCAAAACGGTGTTTGGATCTTCAATAAGCTCATTAAACTTTTCAGCATTAACATGAACTCCTTTGTTAGTCACATCAAAAGATGCATCGTTTAAACCGTCTGCGACTATTTTGTTACGCACTTTAACTTTCAATTTTAAAAATGCAAAATTATCGTGCTCAACGGCAATATTTAATCTTACATTTTCTAAAAATGAAATGGTGTCTAAATGGTTTTTGAATGGCTCAAAATTTTCTGCAGGTACAGAAAGTTGGGCATTAATACCTTCGTTTGCCACATAAATTCTTCCAAGAACCTCTAATTGGTCCCAAGCAAGAAATAGGTGATTTCTAAAAATTTCGGTATTGTTGATTTTGGCGTACTTGTAGAAAGAGACTGTTAAGCGTTCTTTTCCCGCTTGTTCAATAAGTTCTGCTCTCTCCTTAGCACTTAAGTTATTGTACAGTTGCATGCTATACTAATTTTTAAGGTTAAAGAATTACATAAAAAACATAAGACCGCTTCGCTTTAAGAGCAAAAAAACAAGACTAGACCGTAATTAAATTACAATCATTCTTAAGTTAAAAGCATCATTCTAAAAACGAGCAACTTCTATCTTAATCTTATATTCCATTAATACAAAGGTATCGTTTTTACTGAAAACGCTTCAAAATAAGCATAAAAAAAAGCACCTTGAATATTTCAAAGTGCTTTACTAGATTAACTTATCAACTTAAAACAAATTAAAAAGTTAATCTACATCGGCTTAACAGTTATTGAGGGTTAACAAACGATAACTGAAACACCTAATGCTTTACTAGCTTATATTAAAAAGAAGAAAAATAGCTCTACTTTTTAAGGGCAATCATAGCAATCATTTCCTTTTTCATTTAGTAGATGCAAAAAGTGTAAAATGGTTGCGTCAAAATAATAAAAAATATGATGTCTTTTTAAAGACGAATAACTTAGACATGCTTTTATTGCATAGACTTCCATAGAACTAGTAAATCAATTACCTACAAACTAATAGAAAATGAATCTTACTTTATGATTGTATATACGCATACCCCTCGCTAAAAATAAATTAAAATAATCGCTATTTTTATTTGGAATAAATATAAATAAGGATATTTTTGCCAAAAATTTAGACGTGTCCAATTTCAAAATATTTCCTGTTTTTTTATTCCTAGCTTTTAGCATCATTGGCTTTAGTCAGAATGGAAGTCTCTATGGAAAGGTAAAATACAATTCTAATGAACCTGCTGTTTCTACATTTATTGTATTAAATGGGAATGACATCTCGAAAGAAACCAACTCTAATATAAATGGTAGCTATAGCTTTAAAGATATTCCTTACGGAACTTACACCATAGCCTTTTATTCATTAAATGACATTCCTAAAACCGTAACGGTAGATTTAGCATTAAAAAATCAGGAGGTTAACATTACTTTAGAAGTCTCAGCCTTAGATGAAGTTTTTGTAAGATCTAAAACCGTACAGCAAAAAATTGAAGAAAAAGGATTTGCAGTTAATGTTATAGAAACTAAAGAAGCGGCAATTCAATCGATTCAAGTTAATGAGTTATTAGACCAATCTGCAGGAGTTAGAGTGCGTCAATCTGGTGGTTTAGGATCTCATGCACATTATAACTTAAACGGAATGACAGGGAATTCTGTAAAAGTTTTTATTGATGGTGTTCCTATTCGAAATTTTGGACCTTCATTTTCATTAAACAGTATTCCTCCGTCTTTAATTAAACGTATTGAAGTTTACAAAGGTGTTGTACCTCCACATTTATCTGATGATGCCATGGGTGGAGCCATAAATGTTGTGCTAAATGATATTACTAAAAATGAATTAAAAGCGTCTATTTCGGCGGGATCATTTGGCACCTACCGCACAGATATTAATGGTGGTTATAGAAACAATAAAAATGGTTTTACAGCTAGAGGTTCTGCCTTTGTAAACTATGCCGATAACGATTATGAAGTTTGGGGAGACCAAGTTGCTGTAGCACTTTCCGCAGGAACGCCTGATGTTTACATTCGAGCGAAACGTTTTCATGATAGATACAGATCACAAGGTGGTAAAGCTGAATTTGGATATACAAATGTTTCTTGGGCAGATAAGTTTTTGGCTGGTGTTTTACTTTCCAATATGGATCAACAAATTCAAACCGGTGCCACTATGGAAATTGTATACGGTAACCGATTTACAGAGCAGCATACTAATATGTATAGCCTAGAGTATGCAAAAAAAGAAGTTATTAAAAATTTAGATATCAGCGCTTTTGCATCGTATTCGCGTCTTAATAGAAAAACCATAGATACTATTGCAACGCAGTACAGCTGGTTAGGTTATCCTACGAGTTACTATAATGATCCTGATGTTTGGGCAACAGGAGCAGAAGCAGGAGATCCAACACTTCAAAAAGATATTGATGAAACGATTAATGCACGTACTAATGTAGCATACCACATCAATGACAACAACACGATTCAGCTAAATCATTTACTAAACACATTTACGCGAGATTCTGATGACCCAATGCTTCCTGCTGCAGAAAACGCCTTAAAAGAAGAACGCAACTATTTGAAATCCATCTTAACGCTTTCATTTGAAAATAGTGCCTTTGATGAAAAGCTAAGAACTTCAGTTTTTGGAAAATCGTATTATATGGATAGAACTTCTAAATTACGAACGCGAACTTCTAACACATCAAATTCAACCATCATTATTGAAGAAAACAATATTACTTCTAATGATTTTGGTTTTGGCGGCTCTATTTCTTATTCGATTTCTCCTAAATTAACCGTATTTGGATCTGCAGAGAAAGCCATTCGTTTACCAGAAGCTAATGAGGTCTTTGGTAATGTCGCAGCAAATTTAAATGCTTCAGTAAACTTAAAACCAGAGCACAGCAACAACTACAATTTAGGATTCACCTACGATAACTTAAAGCTTAAAGAACATACGTTTGGTATTACAGCTAATCTATTTATTAGAGACACAGAGGATTTAATTATGCAGTTTCCAACAGGCAGTAATGAAGAATTCTTTGAAAACTCTAACATTGGAAAAATTTATACAGAAGGTGTCGATTTCACATTAAACTATAATTATAAAGAAAGGCTTTTCTTTAGTGCCAATTCTTCATTTTTTAATGCTAGGGATTATAATGTGACTTATGATGTCAATGGAAATCCAATTACTCCAAGTTACGAAAGACTTGCCAATACACCTTATTTTACAATGAACTACAACTTAAAATTCAACACACAGAATTTTATTCAAAAAGGGTCTACACTATCTACATACACTAATTTACTATATGTACACGATTTTTTTAGAGGCAGCAGTGTACTTGGTGGCTCAGGAAAAACAGTAATTCCTTCTCAAGTTTCTTTTGATGCTGGTTTTGCTTACACATTTCCAAAAAACAAAATATCACTAAGCTTTGATGTAAAAAACATATTTAACAATCAATTATTCGACAATTACGCGCTTCAAAAACCCGGAAGAGGGTTTTATGGCAAACTTTCATTTACAATTTTATAAAACAATTTAATATTATGAATTTAAAATCATTTTTAAATATCGCCTGTATATCGGCATTAACTTTAGCAACTTTTTCATGTAGTGAAGATGATTCTCCTTCCTCAGGACCATCTGAACCTTCAAACTATAGACCATACCACTTAGTAATCGGTTCTAGTCCGACTGGCGAATCTGAAACCTACACGCAAGGAGTAACTGTAGAAGAGCTTAACGACCCTAATAAGACGTTTACATTTAATGGTTATGGTCAAGAGATTCCATCAACACGTACCGCAAGATTGTATACCTCAGATGATGGTGAAACAGTATATAACTTAAATTATGGTGGTGGCGATATTGCGAAATATGACTATATCAGCGGACAAAACTATAGTTTACTTTTAACAACGGATATTCAAGCCGTAATGGGAACAGCATATCCACGTTGGACAAAAATTGATGATAACTACGCGATGTTGCATAATGTAACGACAGAAAACATCTACGAAGATCCAACAGATGAAACGTCACCATACATTAAGACTACAGCTACAGTAACTTTAGCTCGCGTAGATTTAGGTACTATGAATGTTTTAGAGAATGCCTCATTTGAGTTTCCTTACAACGAAGATGAATCTACAGAAGGTATTTACACCTTCCGTATAGATGCGCCAGTAATTACTGATGGAAAATTATACTATGGTGTTGCTAAACGTTTTTATGACGCTTTAACTGGTGAGGTTGGAGATATGGTATATGATAACGTTGAAACCTTAGTCGTAGATTATCCTTCTTTAGAAAACGAAACTACGATAACCTCAACATTAGCACAAGGATCTACCAATGGCTACAGAACACCTGTTGCTCATAAAGATGAGAATGGAGATACCTTCCAATTAATAACATCTGGAGATGTTTCAATTATGAAAATTAGCAACGGAGCTTACGATTCAGCTTATGGTAAATTCGATATTATGTCGCTCTTAGGTCATAATGCAGAAGCTAATACAGGTTGGTTTTACGTCGGTAATGGTATTGGTTATGTACCTGTTTTAAATACCGATTTAGGAGATAGTGCAAGTTCTAATTGGGATGTTGTACGTATTGACGTGTATAATAAAACAGCTACCACAATGAATGTACCATTAGATTTATGGTTACGTCAATACCAATGGGCAAGCGTAATTGATGGTAAATTATACATGGCTTTAGCATCTTTAGGTGGTGAAGGCAAAGTTTACATTTTTGATCCTAGTACTACAAGTGCAGATGGCTACACTACAGGTGCGACTTTACAAACAGGAACAACAGACGCCTCTTATATTGGGTTGTTCTAAACCTAAAATCACAAAAAAACCTATAGCTTAAAGAATAGGTTAACTATTTCAATAAGAAACCAGAGTAAATACATACTCTGGTTTTTTTATGGTAAATAAGGTTCGTTAACACTATGATTTCTCTGGAATCTTAAAAAAGTCAAAAAATCATCACTTTCATTTGTAGTAATTTGAAACGAGAAATGTTATTAATTAAAATAAGTGGTATTTTTGAATAATTATTTAATGACGAATTCTAAGAAAATAGAACATATGAGTAGCGAAAAAGATGCAAAATTAAAAGCTTTAAAATTAACTTTAGACAAGTTAGATAAAGCTTACGGAAAAGGAACAGTAATGAAAATGAGCGATCAAGCTGTTGTTGATGTTGAAGCTATACCTTCTGGCTCATTAGGATTAGATATTGCTTTAGGCGTTGGTGGCTATCCAAGAGGCCGTGTTATTGAAATATATGGACCAGAATCTTCTGGTAAAACAACCTTAACACTTCATGCTATTGCTGAAGCTCAAAAAGCAGGTGGTATTGCTGCATTTATTGATGCAGAGCACGCTTTTGATCGTTTCTATGCTGAAAAGTTAGGAGTAGATATTGATAATTTAATTATTTCTCAACCAGATAACGGAGAGCAAGCCTTAGAGATTGCAGATAACTTAATTAGATCTGGTGCTATTGATATTGTTGTAATTGATTCTGTTGCAGCCCTAACCCCTAAGAGTGAAATCGAAGGTGAAATGGGTGATTCTAAAATGGGCCTACATGCACGTTTAATGTCTCAAGCACTTAGAAAATTAACAGCCTCTATTAGCAAAACGAATTGTACTGTTATCTTTATTAACCAATTACGTGAAAAAATTGGTGTAATGTTCGGTAATCCAGAAACTACGACCGGTGGTAATGCCTTAAAATTCTACGCTTCTGTACGTTTAGATATTAGAAGATCTACACAAATTAAAGATAGCGATAGTAACGTAATGGGTAATAAAACCAGAGTTAAAGTGGTTAAAAATAAAGTAGCACCACCTTTTAGATTGGCAGAATTTGACATTATGTATGGCGAAGGAATTTCTAAGGTAGGTGAAGTTTTAGACTTAGCAGTAGAGCACGAAATCGTTAAAAAGAGTGGGTCTTGGTTTAGCTACGGCGACACAAAACTTGGACAAGGACGTGATGCCGTGAAGATGATTATTAAAGATAATCCGGATCTTATGGACGAACTAGAAGCGAAAGTTAGAACGCTGATTAAAGAATCTAAATAGAATAAAAAAA
>NZ_ATMR01000127.1 GCF_000427335.1 Winogradskyella psychrotolerans RS-3
GGTAAACACATGACCAAAGCAATCGTCCAGGCAATTAATCAAAATCAATTCCTTCCCTTCTCCTTGATTATAAATCTGAAAATTCCCTTCAACACTCAAATTGTCGCCAATAGAAGCAAGCAGTGGAATGGCCATCCAACTAGCATTTTCTTTATCGAATTGTTGGTAATTTTTATCCAATGTAAACGATACAGGAAAGAGTGATGAATGGCCTGACGGTAATGTTGCATAATATTCCAAACCGCAGGCTTGGCAGGTACAATTACTCAATACATGAATTCCTTGAAAATAAAGCGCTCCTCCTGAATTTTGTAACTCTGAACACCTTGGACATTGACTTTCACTTTTGACTATTTCAGGATAGATTTCAATCATTCCCTACCATTTTCTAATTCCCAACCTGTTCAAATGATAGCCCAGTAAGGTTTTAACCTTTCCAAGTAGCTACCTTGCTTTCAATAATCGTATACTTTACTTCAGGATTAAAGACCAAGGCTGTATAAGAGAGGTTTGAAGGCGATAAAATAAGTTCGTCACAATTGGAAAGGGTTATGCAATCCAGCAAGGCTTCTTTGGCTAATAGCAATCCATCCTTATGCTCTTCATTGTGATGGATGGACAAAGATCCTTTAGACCTGACACAATCATGTGCCCAAATTTTTCCTGGAAATTTCTTTTTAATATTTCCAATAAATTGCTGTCATCTGTAGCTACAAATAATTGGTCATATCCTGGTATTTTATTTTTTATCTGCTTAAAAAATGCTTCATCACTGGCTGGTCTCACTTCTAAAAAATGATCCGTTTTTCTAAAGTGAACCCCTAAAGTCTTCACTTTAGCCATTTTTATGTTGATCTCTTCTATTCTAGCTTTTAA
>NZ_ATMR01000128.1 GCF_000427335.1 Winogradskyella psychrotolerans RS-3
TTTTTTGTGAAGTCATTTCGAGTGGACCGAAGCAATCTCTTACAAGTTATTTATTTACTCAAAGCTTTGATAATACGTTCTTAGTCAATTATGATATTTCGATAAAAACATACAGTTTAAACTTAATTTTACTTTTAAGTATTCAATATGTTTAGTAATAGTTAAAATAAAATAGTATCACATGTTGAAATAAAACTCTGATAATGAGAGCTTAAATATATGATTGTTAGGTTTATTATTTTTTCAGGAGGTATAGATGAAGTAAATATCAAAAATTTAGCATATATTCGTCTAAACGCATATTTCATCGTTAAATTGTGTTTATCCTAACCTAACTTACCCAAGAATGATTGTAGAGCAGTTATCTCTAAACGATTCAACATGGCATAATAGCATAAACAATATTGAGATTGTACCCAATGTAATCTTATTATTTGTGTCTCCTTTGTTTTATGCTAAAGCAGATTTGGTTAATCACTTATTGAAAATATACCCTGAGGTAGACCTCTTGGGGTGTTCTACTGCAGGTGAAATATCTGGAATTACGGTTTCTGACGAAACCGTATCATTAACGGCAATTAAATTTGAAAAAGTACAGCATAGATTAGAAACAGTCGAAGTAGGAAATAGAGACGAAAGTTTTAATGCAGGTTTTAGTTTAGCTCAAAAACTTAGGTCTAATGATTTAAAACATATTCTATTATTTAGTGATGGGCTTAATGTTAATGGTTCAGATTTGGTGTCTGGTTTAAGAAGTATGTTACCAGAAACGGGTATTACCGGAGCTTTAGCTGGAGATGGTTACAATTTTAAGGAAACCTTTGTGATTTCAAATGGTCTAATATCAGATGGCATTGTTGTTGGATTAGGCTTATATGGAGATCATTTAAAAGTGGGTTACAGTTCTAAGAGCGGATGGGATGGTTTTGGTATTGAGCGATTGGTAACTAAATCAGACAATAACGTATTGTACGAATTAGATGGTTTGCCGGCATTAAAAATTTATAAATCATTTTTAGGCGATAGGGTAACAGACCTGTCAAGAGGAGCTTTGCGTTTTCCGCTTAGCATACGTGTCAATGAAACTGAAGAACCAGTTGTTAGAACAGTTGTAAGCTTCAATGAAGAGCATCAAAGTTTAACGTTTACGGACAGAATACCTGAAGGTGCGTTAGTTCGTTTAATGAATTCTAATGTTAATCGATTAATTGATGGAGCAAAGGATTCTGCTAAAGAGGCTACTAATGTAATTAATAAAAATGCAGAACTAGCCATTTTAATCAGTTGTGCAGGAAGGCGATTAATGCTTAAACAGTTGGTTGAAGAAGAGGTTGATGCTGTTAGGAATATTATTGGAGAAAAGCCAAAAATCACAGGTATTTATTCTTATGGTGAAATAGGACCGTATAGAGAATTTGCACCATGTAAATTTCATAATCAAACTATAACAATTACAATATTATCGGAATGCTAAACGGTGATCGACATAGACTTTTAAGTAGGCAAATCGCTAAGGCAGGTTTTGACCCAGAAGATTTAGAAAAATTTAAATTTTTTTCGATGCTGTAAATGATGCCTATAATGGTTTTGATGATGATGTTAAAAATGCAGAAAATATTTTAGAAGAAAGCTCTAACGAACTTTTTAAAGCGAATCAAACTTTAAAATCTGAAGTTGTAAGAGCAGAATCTGAGATAAACATTATGGTTGATACGATTGAAGGTGTCATTTTTAAAACCGACATGGATGGCAATTTCAAGTATCTAAATAAAGGATGTTTAGAGTTAACAGGTATTTCAGCAGAAGACGCATTAAATAAAAATTATCTAGATTTTTTAATTGGTATTAATAATAGTGAAAACAAAAGACTTCAAACGTTTTTTTCGGACTACCATGAAGATTTTGTTACCCTGTTTAAATTTTTCAAACCCACAGGGGAGAAGGTATGGATTCAACTGCGTTTGGTGCTTACATACGATGATGATGGCTTAGCTAACGGCACTATTGGTACAATGACCGATGTTACGCAATTGAAGGAAACAGAAATTAAACTAAATCTAGCCAATAAAACTAAGGACGAATTTTTATCTACAATGTCACATGAAATCAGAACACCATTAAACGCCGTTATTGGTATGTCTGATATTCTATTAATGGAAAATTTTTTGCCAGAGCAATTAGAAAATCTTCAAGTATTAAAATATTCTAGTGAGCATTTATTAGCTTTAATTAATGATCTTTTAAATCTCAATAAATTTAAATCTAATGAAGTAAAATTAGCTGAAGATGATTTTAACCTTTCAGAACTAATTCAAAATATTCAATTACATTTTAAGCATACGGCGGTTAATAAGAGTCTAAGTTTTGAAACCATATTAGATAGCTGTATTCCTGCTGTTTTAAAAGGAGATAGTTTAAAACTATCTCAAGTCTTAAAAAACCTACTGAGTAATGCTTTTAAATTTACTCATAAAGGAGGTATTGTTTTTAAGGTAGAATTATTAAGTTCAGACTTAGATGTTACAATAATTAGATTTAGCGTAAAAGATTCGGGTATTGGAGTCTCTTATAATAAACAAAAAGATATTTTTAAAAGTTTTGTGCAAGCCAGTGATAACACGTCTCAATTATATGGTGGTTCTGGGCTTGGGTTATACATATGTAAAGAACTTTTAAGTATTCAATCTACAAGTCTGCAATTAGAAAGTGTTGAGGGAGAAGGGTCAAAATTTTGGTTTGATATTTCACTTAAAAATTCAGATAATGAAAGTGCTTTAAAACAAAATCATATATCAAAAACAAATCCAATTGCTTTAAAAGTGCTCGTAGCAGAAGATAACCAAATTAATGCTTTGGTACTTAAAAAGTTATTTAATAAGTGGGAAGTCACCTATGAAATAGCAAAAAACGGGCAAGAGCTTTTAGATATATATGATCAAAAAGATTTTGATTTAATTTTAATGGATTTGCAAATGCCAATATTAAATGGATATGACACCACTAGATTTATTAGAAAGATGAATGATAAAAGTAAATCTACAGTTCCAATTATTGCGCTTACTGCTTTTTCTCAGTCTGAAGTTAAA
Organism: Winogradskyella psychrotolerans RS-3; assembly: GCF_000427335.1. Taxonomy (GTDB): domain Bacteria; phylum Bacteroidota; class Bacteroidia; order Flavobacteriales; family Flavobacteriaceae; genus Winogradskyella; species Winogradskyella psychrotolerans. The sequence goes on from NZ_ATMR01000128.1 coordinate 3,087, forward strand.
GAAAAGACAAAACGTTATAAAATGAATGGTTATCTCAGTAAACCATTTAATGTTAATGAACTGCATGAGCTTCTAAGTTTTTATAGTGTTAGAAAACAAGAAGCCGTTTAGAGGTTTTAATCTAAGATTTTAGTATTTTAGTACATGCAAGAAGACTTCCTTCATTACATATGGAAACATAAAGCCTTCAATACGTCTTTGTTACAAACAACAAAAGATGAGTCTATTGCTATTACTAATTTAGGCCAACACAATCATAATTCTGGTCCAGATTTCTTCAATGCGCAATTGAGTATTGCTAATCAGCTTTGGGCTGGTAATGTTGAAATTCATATTAAATCGTCGGATTGGTATGTGCATAATCATGAAGTTGATAAAGCTTATGATAATGTAATTCTTCATGTAGTTTGGGAGCACGATACCGAAATTTTTAGAAAAGATAATTCTGAAATTCCTACTCTAGAATTAAAACACTACGTTGATAAATCGCTACTCCATAAATATCAAAAACTGATGCAATCAAAATCGTGGATTAATTGCGAATCTGATTTCAATGGCGTTGATGATTTTCTACTTAATAATTGGTTAGAGCGTCTTTATATAGAGCGCTTAGAGGAGAAATCAAAAACTATTCAACACTTATTAGAATCTTCCAATAACGATTGGGAAACCGTGTTATTCAAAATGCTATTGAAAAACTTTGGTTTAAAAGTTAATGGTGATCCTTTTTTAAGTTTGGCAAATTCTTTTGATTTTTCTATAATTAGAAAATTGCAAAAGGATGTTTTAAATTTGGAAGCTTTGTTTTTTGGACAATCTGGTTTACTAGAAGAAAGTACTATTGAAGATATTTATTTTTTAGACCTTAAGCAGCGGTATGGATTCCTAAAACGAAAATTTGAATTAGATAACAATGGAGTTCTACCGTTACAGTTTTTTAGATTGAGACCGCCAAATTTTCCAACGATACGTTTATCTCAATTTGCTAATTTGTATAGTTCAGAACCGAATTTGTTTTCAAAAGTGATGGATTTAAATACACGACAGGAGTTTTATAACTTCTTAGATATAGGCGTTACGCAGTTTTGGATGACGCATTATACATTTGCAAAATCATCTAAGCCTTATAAAAAAGGAATCACCAAGTCTTTTATAGATTTATTAATTATTAATACAATTATTCCATTAAAATTCAGCTACGCAAAAGCACAAGGAAAATCGATTGAAGACACTATTTTTCAGCTTTTAAAAGACATTAAAATGGAAAACAATAGTATTGTGTCTAAATTTCTAGACTTAAAAACTATTGAGAAGAACTCCTTAAATTCTCAAGCTTTATTGCAATTAAAGCATCAGTATTGTGATAAAAATAAGTGTTTGCAATGTGCTATTGGTAATAGCTTTATCGTGAAAATTAAGTAACTTGCAACAAGTATCCTAAATAAACAATAGATATAAACGCATGAATTGGTTCTACAACCTCTTATTATATTTTCAAAAACGTGGCTATTATGTTTGTCAACGTATAGCAGATCGTTTAGGGATTAGAGCAAAAATTGTAAGAACTTCTTTTATATATCTTACGTTTGTTACTGTAGGTTTCGGATTTGCACTCTATTTATTCTTAGCCTTTTGGATGCGTATTAAAGATATCGTGTATACAAAACGGTCTTCAGTTTTCGATTTATAATTATGTTGATGTCATATGGATAATCCGTTATTAAAACTTTATAGGTCTAAGATCTACACAGCCATAATGATGTTGGTTTTGTTGCTTTGTATAGGCGTTTTAGGTTATAGATTTATTTCGGGGTATTTATGGCTAGATGCTGTTTATATGACGGTGATTACAGTAACAACTGTTGGTTTTGCGGAAGTCATCCCTCTCGATCCCGTTTCTAAAATTTTTACTATTTTTTTAATTTTAACCAGTGTGGTAATTGTTGGTTATGCCATTTCTATCATAACTGATTACATTCTTAGTAGAAATAATATGGAAGATATAAAACAACGTAAGATGCAAAAGAAAATTGATGCAATGCTCAATCATATCATTATTTGTGGTTATGGCCGTAACGGTAAACAAGCAGCAAAAAAACTAAGTGATTACGGAAAGCCTTTTGTAATTATAGAACGTAATAAAGATATTATTGAAAAATGTCAAGACGATACTATAGCTTTTATTGAAGGAAATGCCAACGAAGACGAAACCCTTTTTGCTGCAGGTATTGAAAAAGCGAGTACGCTAATTTGCGCCTTGCCAAATGATGCAGATAATTTATTTGTGGTATTATCGGCTCGGCAGATTAATGCTAAATTATCTATTATTAGTAGAGCTTCTGAGGAAACATCCTATAATAAATTGAAATTAGCAGGTGCTAACAATGTTATTTTACCAGATAAAATAGGAGGAGATCATATGGCATCTTTAGTGGTGATTCCAGATTTGGTAGAGTTTATCGACAACTTAGGTATTGTAGGAGAACGCAACATTAATATTGAAGAAGTTAAAGTAGAACAACTTTATAATATGAATGAAGTTAAAACAATAAGGGACTTGGATTTACGTAAAAACACGGGCTGTACAGTCATTGGTTTTAAGGATGATAAAGGCGAGTATATTGTGAATCCTGAAGCAGATACAAAATTAATTCCTGGCTCAAAAATCATTGTTTTAGGACGTCCAGAACAGATTATAAAATTGAATTCTGAGTACAATATTGAATAAGTAATACATTCATTTTATGAGTTGAGACTTTACAAGCTCAATTTTTTTTTGCATCTTGTCGTCTTTAAAACGCAATAACTAACCATAAAACTAACTAATAACTACAACTCATGAAGAAATATCTTCTATCAATTTTTACAATTTTATTACCCTTTTTGACTTTCGCACAAGAAACAACTTCCGAAAAAATTGATACTATTTTTAAGGATTACACAGGTTGGTTTGTTGAAGCTATTTTTTATGAAATTCCATTTTCGGAAACCTATAAAATTCCTTGGGTACTTATTGTATTAGTTGGAGGTGCTTTGTTTTTTACTATTTATTTTAAATTTATCAATATTACAGGTTTTAGAATGGCTATTAGAGTTGTTAGAGGACAGTATGAAGATATTGAAAAACATGGTGCTGATAATTTATATGGAGATAATGCATCAGAAAACTTAGCAGATATTCAGCAAATTGATGCTGATAAAATAAGTGCAGATACGCTTTACGGAGATAGTACAAGTAATGAAAAAGAAGATGTTATTGAAACGATAAGAGATGAAAGTGCAGACGGTGAAGTTTCGCACTTTCAAGCTTTAACAGCAGCACTGTCTGCTACTGTTGGTTTGGGTAATATTGCAGGTGTTGCCGTAGCCTTATCTATTGGTGGGCCTGGTGCAACATTTTGGATGATTGTTGCTGGTTTATTAGGTATGGCTTCAAAATTTGCAGAATGTACACTTGGTGTAAAATATAGAGATGTTGGTGAAGATGGTACCGTTTATGGTGGTCCAATGTATTACCTAACTAAAGGTTTAAAAGCCAAAGGTATGGGTGGTTTTGGTAAAGTATTAGCTGTATTATTTGCCATATTTGTTATAGGAGGATCTTTTGGAGGTGGAAATATGTTCCAAGCCAATCAAGCTGCTGCACAATTCGTTAAGGTATTCGATTTAGATCCAGCGTCTAACGCAGGTATGTATTTTGGTATGGTTATGGCTGTACTTGTGGCTATAGTAATTATTGGTGGAATTAAGCGTATTGCTAAGGTGACTGAAAAAGTAGTGCCGTTTATGGCTGGAATATATGTATTAGCGGCTTTAATAATTTTAGGAGCTAATTTTAGCTTAATTGATGATGCTTTCGCATTGATTTATCACGGAGCTTTTTCAGGACTAGGAATAGCAGGTGGACTTGTAGGTGTAATGATTCAAGGTATTAGAAGAGGTGCATTTTCTAACGAAGCAGGAGTTGGTTCTGCAGCTATTGCGCACTCTGCCGTACGTACAAAATATCCAGCTTCAGAAGGTATTGTGGCGCTTTTAGAACCGTTTGTAGATACTGTTGTAATTTGTACAATGACCGCTTTAGTAATTGTAATTACTAATTTTGATGGTCAATTTATGGAGTATGGAGTAGAAATTACAGAAGGTGTAGAACTTACAGCTATAGCTTTTGATTCTGTAATTCCACATTTCTCAATTATATTGACTATTGCAGTAATATTATTCGCTTTTTCAACTATGATTTCATGGTCGTACTACGGTATGCAAGGTTGGGTGTTTTTATTCGGAAAAGGTAAAATATCTGATTTAGCTTATAAAGTGTTGTTCTTATTCTTTGTTGTTGTTGGAGCGTCCATTAGTTTAGGTGCTGTTATTAATTTCTCTGATGCTATGATTTTTGCAATGGTAGTACCGAATATAATTGGTGTAATTATATTATCACCTATTATTAAAATGGAATTAAAGAAATACTACAAGGCAATTAATGTTAAGAATGATGCTATTGAAGAAGGTGCAGAAGATTTAAATGAAATATTATAAATAAACAATAATCTCATATGAAATCCCATTTCCAGTTTTCTAATCAACAGCGGAATGGGATTTTTCTATTGTTAGCAATTGTACTCATTGGTCAGTGTGTATATTGGTTTGCTCCCAATAGCTTTACGAGGTCTAATAAAGACCTTGCTGAAAATCAAAATCAATTAGAGGCTTTTAAAAACGAATTAGATTCACTTCGTTTGGTTGAACTAGAAAATAGTAAACCAAAAATCTATCCATTCAACCCCAATTACATTACAGATTATAAAGGCTATACTTTAGGAATGACCAATGAAGAAACCGATAGACTTCATAAATTTAGAGAAACAAATCAATGGGTGAATTCTGCCAAACAGTTTCAACACGTCACTAAAGTTTCAGATTCTTTTTTAGAAACTATTTCATCCTATTTTAAATTTCCAGAATGGGTAACGAATCCTAAACCAAAAACTCAAGCGTTTTCAAATTCCTATTCAAGTAACACAAAACCAAAATCATTTGATCAAAAAACAGATTTAAATAGCGCCACGGCTGCTCAATTAAAGAAAGTGTATGGAGTAGGTGAGAAGCTATCTGAACGTATTATTACCTATCGCACTAAATTTAGAGGTGGTTTTATTGCAGATATACAGTTGAGTGAAGTTTATGGTTTATCTCCAGAAGTTATAGAGCGTATTCAAAATGACTTCACGGTTAAAACACCACGAGCAATTAAAACCTTTAATATCAATACCGCAACTAGAGATGAATTAGTAACCATTCAGTATATAGATTATGAAGTCGCAAATAATATTATTGAAGAACGGACGCTAAGAGACGGCTTTAATTCTTTAGAGGATTTAACAAAAGTAGAAGATTTTCCTATCCAAAAAATCGAGATAATTAAGTTATATTTGCATCTCTAATAAACAATAATTTATGTCTAATTTATATTTCACTGAAGAGCACAATTTATTCCGGGAAAGTCTCAGGAGTTTCTTACAAAAAGAAGTGGTGCCGCATATTGACAAATGGGAAGAAACAGGTCACATAGAACGTTTCATCTGGAAGAAGTTTGGTGATATGGGATATTTTGGTTTGGCAACACCAGAAGCCTATGGTGGATTGGATTTAGATTTATTTTATACGGTGATTTTTCTTGAAGAATTACAACGCATCAACTCTGGTGGATTTGCAGCAGCAATGTGGGCACATGCTTATTTAGCAATGACACACTTAAACAAAGAAGGTAACCACGAGCAAAAAGAAAAATATCTTACACCAAGTGCATTAGGTGATGCTATAGGTTGTCTTTGTATTACAGAGCCTTTTGGCGGAAGTGACGTTGCAGGTATGCGAACAACGGCAGCTAAAAAAGGTGATACCTATGTAATTAACGGCTCTAAAACGTTTATTACCAATGGTGTTTATAGCGATTATTTAGTAGTTGCGGCTAAAACGAGTCCTGAATTAGGAAATAAAGGCATTAGTATTTTTGTAATGGATAGGGATACTCCTGGTATTTCTGCGACCAAATTAGATAAGTTAGGTTGGAGAGCGTCAGATACAGGGGAAATTGCATTTGATAATGTGGTGATTCCTGCTTCAAATATAATGGGAGAAGAAGGGCAAGGATTTCCATATATAATGCAACACTTTTCATTAGAGCGTTTAATTATGGGTGTAAATTCTCATGCTAGAGCACAATATGCTTTAGAATACGCAAAACAATACATGTCTGAAAGAACTGCTTTCGGAAGAACCATTGATAAATTTCAAGCCTTAAGACATACTTATGCAGATTGTGAAACACAAATGGAAATTTGTAAGCAATTCAATTATTACGTTGCTAAACGTTTAGATATGGGAGATTATGTTGTGAAAGAAGCGACGATGTCTAAGTTACAATCCACAAAGATGGCCGATGATGTTATTTACCAATGTCTGCAATTTTTAGGAGGTTACGGTTATATGGAAGATTATCCTTTAGCACGTATGTCTAGAGATAGTCGATTAGGACCAATTGGAGGAGGAACATCAGAAATACTAAAAGAAATCATTGCTAAAATGGTAATCGATAATAAAGATTATAAGCCAGCGACTTAATAGCGTATATAGAAATATATAATTTAAAATCCTGCTATTCGGCAGGATTTTTTTGTTCTTACTCAATATTAGTTGAAGTTAATAGTTATATTTAAAATTCATCAAACAAGTTTAATGAGCCTAAAATCGTTTTCAGATTATTTAGTACTAGAAAAGGCATATTCTAAGCACACAGTTTTAGCTTATACAAGAGATATTGAAAATTTTCAAGACTTTTTAAATCAGCATCACGATTCACAAAATGTAGCTCAAGTAGGTTATTCTGAATTAAGACAATGGATTGTTGCGTTGGTAGATCGTAAAATTTCTAACCGAACAATTAACAGAAAAGTATCATCATTAAATACGTATTATAAATTCTTACTTAAAACTGAAGATATTGATGTCAATCCTTTAAAAAAGCATAAAGCTTTAAAAGTAGGAAAGAAGGTTCAGCTTCCGTTTTCAGAGCAAGAATTAAAATCCGTGTTAGAAGACGCTATTGAAATCAATGATTTTGAAAGTGCCAGAAATCATTTGATTATCGAATTATTTTATGCAACAGGAATCAGACGTATTGAACTTGTAAACTTGAAGTTGTCAGATGTCGATAGTGGCAACCATCAAATAAAAGTAATTGGCAAACGCAATAAAGAACGTTACATTCCTTTAATAGATTCTATAACTAAATCTTTAATACGTTATTTAAGTTATAGAAGCGAATTAAATATAGAAGATAGGGAGGTTTTGTTTTTAACAAAAAAAGGTCTTAAAATTTACGAAAAGCTTGTTTACAGAATAATAAATAAGTATTTTAGTATAGCATCTACGAAAGCAAAATGCAGCCCTCATGTATTAAGACATTCGTTTGCAACGCACTTACTAAACCAAGGTGCAGATTTAAATGCAATAAAGGAACTTCTTGGACATACTAGTTTGGCAGCAACTCAAGTGTACACACACAATAGTATTGCCGAATTAAAAAAGGTACACGCCAAGGCACATCCCAGAAATCAAAGTTAAGTTCCACTTAACTTTTACAAATCCGTGTTAGGTTAAATCATCTAACGCTTATGTTTAATTTAAAATAAACGAAATGAAAGTAAACACCCAATCCGTAAATTTTACAGCAGATAGCAAATTAATTGAGTTCATTCAGAAACGAATGGATAAGCTAGATATGTTCTATGATAAAATAATTCAATCCGATGTATATCTGAAAGTTGAAAACACAAGCGATAAGGAGAATAAAATCTTTGAAGTTAAGCTTAGTGTCCCCGGGGATAGCTTTGTAGTGAAGAAACAATGTAAAACTTTTGAAGAAGGTGCAGATGCCGCAATTGCCTCATTAGGAAGGCAAATTAAAAAGCGAAAAGAAAAATTAAGGGCACATAGTTAAATTTTTTTAAAAAATGTTTTGAATAGTAAAATAAAGTCTTACATTTGCAGTCCGTTAGAAATAGCGGACTTTTTTATAGTCTCATTTAGATGATAAACAAGTAATAAAAGCCGATGTAGCTCAGCTGGCTAGAGCAGCTGATTTGTAATCAGCAGGTCGTGGGTTCGAGTCCCTCCATCGGCTCTTTAAGAGTTTAGTTTTTAGTAAAACAAACGCTTAATGTTTTTGAAATATTGAAATTAAGTTTTGGGGAGATACTCAAGCGGCCAACGAGGGCAGACTGTAAATCTGCTGACTACGTCTTCGCAGGTTCGAATCCTGCTCTCCCCACAAATATTTTTTAACGATTAGTTAATAAAAGTTATACCTTTGCAAAGCTAAAAGTAGAAAATGAACTAATCAACGCGCACAGCGAAGTGATTAAATTTGAAATATTGAAAACCATTAATTAAGTAAGATTAATTAAGAAATGCGAGAGTAGCTCAGTTGGTAGAGCGTCAGCCTTCCAAGCTGAATGTCGCCGGTTCGAACCCGGTCTCTCGCTCAAAATTTGCGAATTAAGACGCGTGATTTTCACTTCGTAAATCTAACCAATCGGTAATCGTAAATGAAATGCCGGTGTAGCTCAGGGGTAGAGCGTTTCCTTGGTAAGGAAGAGGTCACGAGTTCAATTCTCGTCATTGGCTCTTTTTTCTAAGATACATTTAGAATAACAATTGAACACTAATAATATAATAAGATTAAAATAAATTAAACATGGCAAAGGCAACTTTCGATCGTTCAAAACCGCACTTAAACATAGGTACTATTGGACACGTAGATCACGGTAAAACAACTTTAACTGCTGCTATTACTAAAGTATTAGCTGATGCAGGTTATTCTGAAGCAAGATCATTTGATCAAATTGATAATGCGCCGGAAGAAAAAGAAAGAGGTATTACAATTAATACTTCACACGTAGAATATGCAACAGCAAATCGTCATTACGCACACGTTGACTGTCCAGGTCACGCGGATTACGTAAAGAACATGGTTACTGGTGCTGCTCAAATGGACGGTGCTATTTTAGTTGTTGCTGCAACAGATGGACCTATGCCACAAACACGTGAGCATATCTTACTTGGTCGTCAGGTAGGTATTCCTCGTATGGTTGTATTCATGAATAAAGTGGATATGGTTGATGATGAAGAATTATTAGAATTAGTAGAAATGGAAATTAGAGATTTATTATCATTCTATCAGTATGATGGTGATAATGGACCTGTAATCGCTGGTTCTGCTTTAGGTGCACTTAACGGTGAACAAAAATGGGTAGATAGTGTATTAGAATTGATGGAATCAGTTGATTCATGGATTGAAGAGCCTACTCGTGATATGGATAAGCCTTTCTTAATGCCTATTGAAGATGTGTTCTCAATTACAGGTCGTGGAACTGTTGCTACAGGTCGTATCGAAACTGGTGTTGGTAATACAGGTGATCCAGTTGAGATTATCGGTATGGGTGCTGAGAAATTAACATCTACAATTACTGGTATTGAAATGTTCCGTCAAATATTAGATAGAGGTGAAGCTGGTGATAATGCTGGTATCTTATTAAGAGGTATTGAGAAGTCTCAAATCTCTAGAGGTATGGTTATTTGTAAGCCAGGTTCTGTAACACCACATGCTAAATTTAAAGCTGAGGTTTACGTTCTTAAAAAAGAAGAAGGTGGTCGTCATACACCATTCCATAATAACTACCGTCCACAGTTCTACGTTCGTACAACGGATGTAACTGGAAACATTATGCTTCCAGATGGTGTTGAAATGGTAATGCCAGGTGATAACTTAACTATTACTGTTGATTTAATTCAACCGATTGCAATGAACGTAGGTTTACGTTTCGCTATCCGTGAAGGTGGTAGAACAGTTGGTGCTGGTCAGGTTACTGAGATTTTAGACTAATCTATATAGTTAAAATATTTAATTAAGGTGTCTCGATAATTCGGGACGCCTTGATTATTGTTTACGGGTTTAGCTCAGTTGGTAGAGCACTGGTCTCCAAAACCAGGTGTCGTGAGTTCGAGTCTCTCAACCCGTGCAAAAAAGTATAAATGGATTATTTTTTTAATCCTTAATAAAAGTAATAATCAAATGGCAGGATTAATAACATATGTAAAGGAATCGTTTGGAGAGTTAAAGAACAATGTGTCTTGGACACCATGGCCAGAAGCTCAAAAATTAACAGTGATTGTTGCTGTGTTTTCAATTATTTTTTCATTAGCCATTTGGGGAGTTGATACTGTTTTTAGTAGAGCGGTAAAAGCTTATTTTGAAATGATTCACTAACAATTATACAAGAAGAGAGTATGTCTGATAAAAAATGGTATGTTGTTAGAGCGGTAAGCGGTCAAGAAAACAAAATCAAAACTTATATTGAAAATGAAATTTCAAGATTAGGTTTAGAAGATTTTGTTGATCAAGTTTTAGTCCCAACCGAAAAAGTAATTCAAATACGTAACGGAAAAAAATAAACAAAGAGAAGGTTTATTTTCCAGGTTACATTATGGTTCAAGCCAACTTAAGTGGTGAGATTCCTCACATTATTAAATCGATTACAAACGTTATCGGTTTCTTAGGTGAAACAAAAGGAGGTGATCCTGTACCGTTAAGACAATCTGAAGTAAACAGAATGTTAGGTAAGGTAGATGAATTGTCTGTAGAAGCAGATGCTAATGTAGCGATTCCATTTACAAAAGGGGAAACTGTAAAAGTTATCGATGGTCCATTCAATGGTTTTGATGGTACAATCGAGAAGATTAATGAAGAAAAGCGTAAGCTTGAAGTAATGGTTAAGATTTTTGGAAGAAAAACGCCATTAGAGTTAAGTTATATGCAAGTAGAAAAAGTTTAATAATTGTTACATAAAGAGCGTATTATCTATGCTTCCAATATAGATAAGCGTAATAAACATTAAAAAATGGCAAAAGAAATAGACAAAGTAGTTAAGCTACAAGTTCGGGGAGGTGCTGCGAATCCATCGCCACCGGTAGGACCCGCTTTAGGTGCCGCTGGAGTTAATATCATGGAGTTCTGTAAGCAGTTTAATGCTAGAACACAAGATAAACAAGGTAAAGTTTTACCTGTGGCAATCTCTGTTTACAAAGACAAATCATTTGACTTTGTAATCAAGACCCCACCAGCAGCAGTACAATTATTAGAAGCGGCCAAAGTAAAGAAAGGATCAGGAGAACCAAACCGACGTAAAGTAGCAAAAGTAACTTGGGATCAAGTAAAAGCGATTGCTGAAGACAAGATGGTAGATTTAAATGCCTTTGAAATCGGATCAGCTATGAAAATGGTTGCCGGTACAGCAAGATCGATGGGTATCACTGTTAAAGGAGGAGAAGCTCCAAACTAAATTTTTAGAAATGGCAAGATTAACAAAGAAGCAAAAAGAAGCAAGAGCAAAGGTTGATAATAACAAGATTTACTCTTTAGAAGAAGCTTCAGCTTTACTAAAAGAAATTACATACACAAAGTTTGATGCTTCTATCGATTTAGCGATCAGATTAGGTGTAGATCCACGTAAAGCCAATCAAATGGTTCGTGGTGTAGTTTCATTACCACACGGTACAGGTAAAGATATGAAGGTTCTTGCACTTGTAACTCCAGATAAAGAAGAAGAGGCTAAAGCAGCTGGCGCGGATTATGTTGGGTTAGATGAATACTTACAGAAAATTAAAGATGGTTGGACAGATGTTGACGTTATCGTTACTATGCCAAGTATTATGGGTAAGTTAGGACCATTAGGTAGAGTATTAGGACCAAGAGGTCTTATGCCTAACCCTAAGACAGGAACAGTAACTATGGATGTAGCTAAAGCAGTTGCAGAAGTAAAAGCTGGTAAGATAGATTTTAAAGTAGATAAAACAGGTATCGTACATGCACCGATAGGTAAAGCGTCGTTTGATACTGATAAAATTATTGGGAATGCTCAAGAATTATTATCTACAATTATGAAGTTAAAACCAACTGCTTCAAAGGGTGTTTATGTAAAGAGCATTTATATGTCTAGTACAATGAGCCCAAGTATAGCAGTTGATACAAAAATAGGATAGTAGTTAAACTTAGAATATTATGACAAGAGAAGAAAAATCCCAAGTAATTGAAGAGTTGACTGCTCAATTAGCAGATAATTCAAATATCTATTTAACAGATATTTCGGGATTAAATGCTGTAGCAACTTCAAACTTAAGAAGAGCATGTTTCAAAGCTAACATTAAATTAGCAGTTGTAAAGAATACACTTTTAGAGAAAGCTATGGAAGCATCGGATAGAGAATTCGGTGACTTACCTACAACTTTAAAAGGAAATACATCAGTAATGTATTCTGAAACAGGTAACGGTCCAGCGAAAGTAATTAAAGAATTCCGCAAAAAATCTGAAAAGCCTTTATTAAAAGGAGCATTTATTGAGGAGACGGTTTACATTGGCGACGATTTATTAGATACTTTAGTTGATATTAAGTCTAGAGAAGAACTTATTGGCGAAATAGTAGGCTTATTACAGTCTCCTGCTAAGAACGTTATCTCAGCACTTAAATCAAGTGGAGGAACTATTGCAGGCATCGTTAAAACATTATCCGAAAGAGAAGGATAATTTTAGAACTACACACATAGAAAATTATATTATAACACACATTATTAAACAATAGAAAAATGGCAGATTTAAAAGATTTCGCAGAACAATTAGTTAACTTAACAGTAAAAGAAGTTAATGAATTAGCAACAATATTAAAAGATGAGTACGGTATCGAGCCTGCTGCTGCTGCAGTAGCTATGGCTGGTCCAGCTGCAGGTGCAGAAGCTGCTGAAGAGCAAACTGAATTTGATGTTATCTTAAAAGCAGCAGGTGCTTCTAAGTTAGCTGTAGTGAAATTAGTTAAAGAATTAACTGGTTTAGGTTTAAAAGAAGCTAAAGGATTAGTTGATGATGCACCAAGCCCAATTAAGGAAGGTGTAACAAAAGACGAAGCAGAAGCTTTAAAATCTCAATTAGAAGAGGCTGGAGCTGAAGTTGAGCTTAAGTAAGCTTACTCATTTAACAATACAAGGTTTAGGTCTGGAGTCGTACTCTAAGACCTAAACCCTTTTGTGTATATAAACGTTATATACATTTTTTAGTTTTTATTTTAATAAAATCTCGTTCATCAATGTTAGCAAAAAAGGCTGAAAGAATTAATTTCTCTTCTATTGTAAATAGGACAGATTACCCAGACTTTTTGGATATCCAAATTAAATCCTTCCAGGATTTTTTCCAATTAGAAACAAAGTCAGAAGAAAGAGGTACTGAAGGTTTATACAACACCTTCATGGAGAACTTCCCAATAACAGACACGCGTAATCAATTCGTACTAGAATTTTTAGATTACTTTATCGATCCACCTAGATATTCTATAGAAGAATGTATTGAAAGAGGATTAACATACAGTGTGCCTTTAAAAGCAAGATTGAAATTGTATTGTACGGATCCAGAGCATGAGGATTTCGAAACAATCGTTCAAGATGTGTATTTAGGTACTATTCCTTACATGACTCCGAGTGGTACATTTTGTATCAATGGTGCAGAACGTGTTGTAGTTTCTCAATTACATAGATCACCTGGTGTGTTTTTTAGCCAGTCATTTCATGCTAATGGAACTAAATTGTATTCTGCCAGAGTAATTCCTTTTAAAGGATCATGGATAGAATTTGCAACTGATATCAATCAAGTAATGTATGCTTATATTGATAGAAAGAAAAAATTACCAGTTACTACGCTTTTCCGTGCTATCGGTTTTGAACGTGATAAAGATATTTTAGAGATTTTTGATCTTGCTGAAGAAGTAAAGGTTTCAAAATCTGGATTAAAGAAAGTTATCGGTCGTAAATTAGCTGCTCGTGTATTGAATACATGGCATGAGGATTTCGTTGATGAAGATACAGGTGAAGTGGTATCTATTGAGCGTAACGAAATTGTACTAGATCGTGATACAATTATAGACAAAGACAATATTGAAGAAATTCTTGACGCAGACGTAAAAACAATTCTTTTACATAAAGAAAGTGCGCAACAAGGAGATTACGCAATTATTCATAATACATTACAGAAAGATCCAACAAACTCTGAAAAAGAAGCTGTTGAGCACATCTACCGTCAATTACGTAACGCTGAGCCGCCAGATGAGGAGACTGCACGTGGTATTATTGATAAATTATTCTTTTCTGACCAACGTTACTCTTTAGGTGAAGTAGGTCGTTATAGAATGAACAAAAAATTACAGTTAGATATTGGTATGGACAAACAAGTTTTGACCAAATTAGATATCATAACTATCATAAAATATTTAATTGAACTTATCAATTCTAAAGCAGAGATTGATGATATTGACCACTTATCTAACCGTCGTGTACGTACAGTAGGTGAGCAATTATCTTCTCAGTTTGGTGTTGGTTTAGCACGTATGGCACGTACTATTCGTGAACGTATGAACGTTCGTGATAATGAAGTGTTTACTCCAATAGATTTAATTAATGCGAAGACATTATCGTCTGTTATTAATTCATTCTTTGGTACAAACCAGTTATCTCAATTTATGGATCAAACGAATCCTCTTGCAGAGATTACGCATAAGCGTCGTCTTTCAGCATTAGGACCAGGTGGTTTATCAAGAGAAAGAGCAGGTTTCGAAGTACGTGATGTTCACTATACACACTACGGACGTTTATGTCCTATTGAAACACCAGAAGGACCAAACATTGGTTTAATTTCTTCTTTATCTTGTTTTGCGAAAGTGAATGCTATGGGATTCATTGAAACTCCATATCGTAAAGTTGAGAACGGTGTTGTAGATATTAAAAATGCACCAATATATCTTAGTGCTGAAGAGGAAGAAGATATGTTAATTGCACAAGCAACTATTAAGGTTGATGACAATGGTAAAATATTAGCAGATAAAATTATCTCTCGTCAAGAAGGTGATTTCCCTGTTATCGAACCAACAAGCGTTAACTATACTGACGTTGCACCAAACCAAATTGCATCGATTTCAGCATCTTTAATTCCATTCTTGGAACATGATGATGCCAACCGTGCATTGATGGGATCTAACATGATGCGTCAGGCTGTACCATTATTACGTCCTGAAGCACCAATTGTAGGTACTGGTTTAGAGCGTCAAGTAGCATCAGACTCAAGAGTATTAATTAATGCAGAAGGAGCTGGTACTGTAGAGTATGTAGATGCTCAGAAAGTTACTATTAGATACGAACGTTCTGAAGAAGCTGCAATGGTTAGCTTTGAGAGTGATACTAAAACGTATCCATTAGTAAAATTCAGAAAAACCAATCAAGGTACATCAATTAACTTAAAGCCAATCGTTGAGAAAGGAGATAAAGTTGAAAAAGGACAAGTACTTTGTGAAGGTTATGCAACTGAAAATGGAGAATTAGCACTTGGTAGAAATATGAAAGTAGCCTTTATGCCTTGGAAAGGGTATAACTTTGAGGATGCAATTGTAATTTCTGAAAAAGTAGTTAGAGAAGATGTATTTACATCTATTCATATTGATGAATATTCTTTAGAAGTTAGAGATACAAAATTAGGTAACGAAGAGTTAACTAATGATATTCCTAATGTTTCTGAAGAAGCAACTAAAGATTTAGATGAAAATGGTATGATTCGCATTGGTGCGGAAATTAAGCCAGGTGATATCTTAATCGGTAAAATTACACCTAAAGGGGAGTCAGATCCTACACCAGAAGAAAAACTTTTAAGAGCAATTTTCGGTGATAAAGCAGGTGATGTAAAAGATGCATCTTTAAAAGCATCTCCATCGCTTCATGGTGTCGTAATTGATAAAAAATTATTTGCCAGAGCCGTTAAAGATAAGCGTAAGAGAGCTCAAGATAAAGAAGATATCGAAAAGCTAGAAGATGTTTACGATAACAGATTTGATGATCTTAAAAATGTTCTTGTTGATAAATTATTCAACATCGTTAATGGTAAGACTGCTCAAGGTATCTATAATGATTTAGGAGAAGAAATTATTCCTAAAGGTAAGAAGTATACATTAAAAATGTTAAACGCTGTAGATGATTATACGCACTTAACATCAGGAAAATGGACTACTGATGACCATACAAATGAACTTGTTGCAGATTTAATCCATAATTACAAGATTAAGGAAAATGATCTTCAAGGATCTTTAAGACGTGAGAAGTTTACAATCTCTGTTGGTGATGAATTACCTGCAGGTATCATTAAGTTAGCTAAAGTTTATATTGCTAAAAAACGTAAACTTAAAGTTGGTGATAAAATGGCAGGTCGTCACGGTAACAAAGGTATTGTTGCTCGTATCGTTCGTCAAGAAGATATGCCTTTCTTAGAAGATGGAACTCCAGTTGATATTGTATTAAATCCACTTGGTGTACCTTCTCGTATGAACATTGGTCAGATTTATGAAACCGTTTTAGGTTGGGCTGGTCAAGATTTAGGGAAAAAGTATGCAACTCCAATTTTCGATGGTGCAACTTTAGATCAAATCAACGCTTATACAGATGAAGCTGGTATTCCAAGATTTGGTCATACGTATCTTTATGATGGTGGAACAGGTGATCGTTTTGATCAACCAGCAACAGTTGGTGTGATTTATATGATTAAGCTTGGTCACATGATTGATGATAAAATGCACGCACGTTCAATAGGACCATACTCATTAATTACACAACAACCATTAGGTGGTAAAGCACAATTTGGTGGTCAACGTTTTGGTGAGATGGAAGTATGGGCACTTGAGGCATATGGAGCATCAAGCACACTACGTGAGATCCTTACTGTAAAATCAGATGATGTTATTGGTAGAGCTAAAACTTACGAAGCAATCGTTAAGGGAGAGCCAATGCCAGAACCAGGACTTCCAGAATCGTTCAACGTACTTATGCACGAATTGAAAGGTTTAGGATTAGATATTAGATTAGAAGAATAATGTAAGGGCAACTTTCGAGTTGCCCATACATAACAAAAAATAACATGGCAAGAAGACAAGATAAAAATACAGTGCAGAAATTTAACAAAATTTCTATTGGTTTAGCGTCACCTGAGTCTGTTTTAGGAGCGTCTCGTGGTGAGGTATTAAAGCCAGAAACTATTAATTATCGAACACACAAACCAGAAAGAGATGGTTTGTTCTGTGAGCGTATTTTTGGTCCTGTGAAGGATTTTGAATGTGCTTGTGGTAAATATAAAAGAATCCGTTACAAAGGTATTGTTTGTGACCGTTGTGGTGTAGAAGTAACAGAAAAGAAAGTACGTAGAGATAGAGTAGGGCACATTAATTTAGTGGTACCTGTTGCGCATATCTGGTACTTCCGTTCGTTACCAAATAAAATAGGTTACCTTCTTGGATTACCATCTAAGAAATTAGATATGATTATCTATTATGAGCGTTACGTGGTTATTCAACCAGGTATTGCCATGAACGCAGAAGGTGAGCCAGTTCAAAAAATGGATTTCTTAACTGAAGAAGAATATTTAACTATTTTAGAATCTCTTCAAAAAGAAAACCAATATTTAGACGATACAGACCCTAACAAATTCATCGCTAAGATGGGTGCTGAGTGTCTTATCGATTTATTAGCGCGTATTGATTTAGATCAGTTATCTTACGATTTAAGACATAAAGCTAATAATGAAACATCTAAGCAACGTAAAACAGAAGCTTTAAAACGTTTACAAGTTGTTGAAGCGTTTAGAGATTCGAACTTAAACAGAGAAAACAGACCAGAATGGATGATCATGAAGGCTGTTCCTGTAATTCCACCAGAATTAAGACCTTTAGTGCCTTTAGATGGTGGTCGTTTTGCGACTTCAGATTTAAATGATTTATACCGTCGTGTAATTATCCGTAACAATCGTCTTAAGAGATTAGTGGAGATAAAAGCACCAGAAGTTATTTTACGTAATGAAAAACGTATGTTACAAGAATCAGTAGATTCATTGTTTGATAACACACGTAAATCATCTGCAGTAAAAACAGATTCTAACAGACCATTAAAATCATTATCAGATTCACTTAAAGGTAAGCAGGGACGTTTCCGTCAAAACTTACTTGGTAAGCGTGTGGATTATTCAGCACGTTCTGTAATTGTTGTTGGACCAGAATTGAGATTATTCGAATGTGGTTTACCAAAAGATATGGCTGCTGAGCTTTACAAGCCTTTTGTTATTAGAAAACTAATTGAAAGAGGAATTGTAAAAACTGTAAAATCTGCAAAGAAAATTATAGACAGAAAAGAACCTGTAGTTTGGGATATCTTAGAGAATGTTTTAAAAGGACATCCAGTGCTTTTAAACCGTGCTCCTACGTTACACAGACTTGGTATACAAGCATTCCAACCGAAACTTATCGAAGGTAAAGCAATTCAGTTGCACCCATTAGTGTGTACTGCATTTAATGCCGATTTCGATGGTGATCAGATGGCTGTGCATTTACCATTAGGACCAGAAGCTATTTTAGAATGTCAACTTTTAATGTTGGCTTCACATAATATATTGAATCCTGCAAATGGTTCACCAGTAACTGTACCTTCTCAGGATATGGTACTTGGTCTATATTATATGACTAAGTTGCGTGTAACTGATGAAACTTATACTGTAAAAGGTGAAGGTTTAACATTCTATTCTCCAGAAGAAGTAAATATTGCTTACAACGAGAGAAAAGTTGATTTAAATGCCGGAATTAAAGTAAGAACAAAAGACTTTAATGAAGAAGGAGAGTTAACAAGTCAAATTATAGAAACTACTGTAGGTCGTGTACTTTTTAACGAACATGTACCTGAAGCTGCTGGTTATATAAATGAGGTTTTAACAAAAAAATCATTAAGAGAAATTATTCACGGTATTCTTAAAAAGACAAGTGTACCTGAAACGGCTGATTTCTTAGATGCAATTAAAACTCAAGGTTATAAGTTTGCATTCCAAGGTGGATTATCATTTAGTTTAGGTGATATTATTATTCCAAAGGAGAAGCAAGGTATGATTGATGCTGCTAACAAGCAGGTTGATGGTATTATGGGTAACTATAACATGGGACTTATTACCAACAACGAACGTTATAATCAGGTTATTGATATTTGGACATCTACAAATGCTGAATTGACTGAATTGTCAATGAAACGTATTAGAGAAGACCAACAAGGATTTAACTCGGTGTTTATGATGCTTGATTCTGGTGCAAGGGGTTCTAAAGAACAAATTCGTCAGTTAACAGGTATGCGTGGATTAATGGCTAAGCCTAAAAAATCTACAGCTGCAGGTGGAGAAATTATTGAAAATCCAATTCTTTCTAACTTTAAGGAAGGTCTTTCAATTTTAGAATACTTTATTTCTACTCACGGTGCGCGTAAAGGTCTTGCGGATACGGCTCTTAAAACTGCCGATGCAGGTTACTTAACACGTCGTTTGGTAGATGTTTCTCAAGATGTAATTGTATACGAAGAAGATTGTGGCACATTAAGAGGTATTGAAGTTTCAGCACTTAAGAAGAACGAAGAAATCGTTGAAAACTTAGAAGCTAGAATCGTTGGTAGAACATCATTAAATGATGTATATAATCCATTAACTGAAGAGTTATTAGTGGAAGCAGGTGGTCATATTAATGATGCTATTGCTAAGAAAATTGGAAATTCTCCAATTGATGCTATAGAAGTGCGTTCTGCATTAACTTGTGAAGCTAAGAAAGGAATCTGTGTTAAATGTTACGGACGTAACCTTGCTACTGGTAAACTAGTACAAAGAGGTGAAGCTGTTGGTGTTGTAGCTGCTCAATCTATTGGGGAACCAGGAACACAGTTAACATTACGTACATTCCACGTAGGTGGTATTGCAGGTAACATTTCTGAAGAGAATAAATTAACTGTTAAGTTTGATGGTATTGCTGAGATTGAAGATTTAAAAACAGTTAAATCAAAAGATAAAGAAGGTAAAGAGGTTGATGTTGTTATCTCAAGAACTTCAGAATTGAAATTAGTAGATGCTAAGACGGGAATCGTCCTTAGTACAAATAATATCCCTTATGGTTCTTTCATCTATGTGAACAGTGGAAGCAAACTTAAGAGAGGTGATGTAATTTGTGAATGGGATCCATATAATGGTGTTATTATTTCAGAATTTGCTGGTAAAGTGAAGTATGAAAACATCGAACAAGGGGTAACATATCAAGTTGAAATTGATGAACAAACAGGTTTCCAAGAAAAAGTTATTTCAGAATCTAGAAACAAGAAGTTGATTCCAACTTTATTAATTGAAGATTCTAAAGGAGAAACTATACGTTCATACAACTTACCAGTTGGTGCTCACATTATGATTAATGATGGAGACAAGATTGATATAGGTAAGATTTTAGTTAAGATTCCTCGTAAATCATCTAAAGCGGG
This sequence comes from Winogradskyella psychrotolerans RS-3, assembly GCF_000427335.1. Taxonomy (GTDB): domain Bacteria; phylum Bacteroidota; class Bacteroidia; order Flavobacteriales; family Flavobacteriaceae; genus Winogradskyella; species Winogradskyella psychrotolerans. Next base: position 23,544 of record NZ_ATMR01000128.1, read on the forward strand.
TGATATTACAGGTGGTCTTCCTCGTGTAACAGAATTATTTGAAGCACGTAACCCTTCTAATCCTGCTGTAGTTAGTGCGATTGATGGTGTTGTTTCATTCGGTAAAATTAAGCGTGGTAACCGTGAAATCATAATCGAGTCTAAATTAGGTGAGGTTAAGAAATACTTAGTAAAATTATCTAGTCAAATTCTTGTACAAGAAAACGATTACGTAAAAGCAGGTATGCCTTTATCTGATGGATCTATTACACCAAATGATATTCTTAACATTAAAGGCCCATCTGCGGTTCAACAATACTTAGTAAATGAAGTACAAGAAGTATATCGTTTACAAGGTGTGAAGATTAATGATAAGCACTTTGAGGTGGTTGTAAGACAGATGATGCGTAAAGTTAGAATCATTGATTCTGGTGATACTATTTTCTTAGAGAACCAATTAGTTCATAAATCAGATTTCATTGAAGAAAACGATAAGATTTTCGGAATGAAAGTGGTTGAGGATGCTGGTGATTCAGAAAACTTGAAATCAGGTCAAATTGTAAGTGTTAGAGATTTAAGAGATGAAAACTCAAGCTTACGTAGAGAAGATAAAAATCTTGTAACAGCGAGAGATGTTAGTCCTGCGACTGCAACTCCAATCTTACAAGGTATTACAAGAGCTTCACTACAAACTAAGTCGTTTATATCTGCAGCATCGTTCCAAGAAACTACTAAGGTTCTTAACGAAGCCGCTGTAAATGGTAAAGTTGATTCGCTTGAAGGACTTAAAGAAAATGTAATTGTTGGTCATAGAATTCCAGCAGGTACAGGTGTTAGAGATTACGAAAACATCATTGTAGGTTCTAGAGAAGAGTTTAATGAAATGATGAAGGCTAAAGAAGAAATGAACTTCAATTAGTAGTTGTCATTCCTACGAGATCTAAGATTAAAAAATTCATTAATATCGAATAACTAATTAATGATTAAAATAGGAATCTAAATAACAAAAAGCCTTCAAGCATTTATTTGCATGAAGGCTTTTTAATTTAAATAAATATAAACAAGGTTTTCATTCAGTGAGAAACATAAAATAAATTTATAATGGCAGACGAAAAGAATAATCCTAATAATAAAAAAGGTCAAATTAATATAGAGCTAGACGAGAAAATAGCAGAAGGTACATATTCTAACTTGGCAATAATTAACCATTCAGTATCAGAATTTGTGGTAGACTTTGTAAGCATTATGCCTGGTACTCCAAAAAGTAAAGTAAAGTCTCGGATTATCTTAACTCCACAGCACGCTAAACGTTTATTAAAAGCCTTAGGTGAAAATGTGACGCGTTTTGAAAAAGCACATGGTGAAATTAAGGATTATGAGCAACCACCAATTCCATTGAATTTTGGGCCAACTGGTCAAGCTTAAAGTATTAACTAGTATATAGTCATAAAAAAACCTTGTAATTATACATTCAAAGGTTTTTTGTTATTTGATTAATTCTTAAAATTTAAGCAACTTCCTTTTTATTTAAGTGATACTTTAAAGCACCAGAAGGACATTTGTTAATCTGATTAATAATGACATCAGATTGAGCGCCTTCTAAATCAATCCAAGGAATCACAGAATTTCTAAATACATTTGATAATTCTTTTGCACAAAATTCTGCATTCGTACAACAGCGAGGCTCGTAGGTTACAGTAATCTCACTGTTACTGAAAACGTTTTCGTTATTATCCATAATAAATAGATTAGTTTGGGGTTAATCTTAATTTTAAGCTAAAAATAGTTAGTAAACCTAATTTAAACAAAAGCTAAAAGCAAAAATCTTCGATAAAATGCGTGTTATTTTAACATTTTAAACTGACTTTAGCGTAGGTTTTATTCAAATTCAGAGGTCATGTGAAATGTTATATTTGGGTATTTTTGCTGTGTCATTTGTAAAGAAAACATAGAGTCAGCTAAAAACACCAACTGATTTTGTTTATCTTTAGCTAAGAAACGCTGTTTTACGCGCAAGAACTCTTTAAATTCAGTACTCTTTTTATCATTTGTTTCAACCCAACACGCTTTATGTACATTCAAGTTCTCATAGGTACATTTTGCTCCGTATTCATGTTCTAGTCTGTACTGGATAACTTCATATTGTAACGCTCCAACAGTACCAATTACCTTTCTACCATTTAAGTCTAAGGTAAATAATTGCGCAACTCCTTCATCCATCAACTGATCTATACCCTTATAGAGTTGTTTAGCTTTCATCGGATCTGCGTTGTTGATGTATCTAAAATGTTCTGGAGAGAAGCTTGGAACACCTTTATAGTTTAATATTTCTCCTTCAGTTAGTGTATCTCCAATTTTAAAACTTCCTGTATCTTGTAAACCAACAATGTCACCAGGATAAGAAATGTCAACAATCTCTTTCTTTTCAGCAAAAAAGGCATTCGGACTAGAAAACTTCATTTTCTTATTAAGTCTTACATGCAGATAAGGTGTATTACGTTTAAATTCCCCTGACACAATTTTAATAAACGCTAATCGGTTTCTGTGATTAGGATCCATGTTGGCATGAATCTTAAAAACAAATCCACTAAACTGATCCTCTTCAGGTTTAACTAATCGTTCCTCACTATTTTTTGATCTAGGTTTAGGTGCAATATCAACAAAACAATCTAATAGTTCTCTGACTCCAAAATTGTTTAAAGCAGAACCAAAGAAAACAGGTTGTTGCTTACCATTTAAATAGTCTTCTTTATTAAAGTGAGGATAAATTCCGTCTACTAATTCTATTTCCTCTCTTAAAGTATTGGCTGCCTTTTCACCTACAAGTTTATTCAATTCTGGTGAAGATAAATCTGAAATCTCAATAGTTTCTTCAATATCTTTTCGATTATCGCCAGAAAAAAGATTGATGTTTTTTTCCCATATGTTGTAAATCCCTTTAAAATCGTAGCCCATTCCGATAGGAAAGCTTAAAGGCACAACCTTTAAACCTAATTTTTGTTCAATTTCATCTAACAGATCAAAAGCATCTTTACCTTCTCTATCCATTTTATTAATAAAAACAATCATTGGGATGTTACGCATTCTACAAACTTCAACCAATTTTTCAGTCTGCTCTTCAACACCTTTGGCGACATCAATTACAACAATAACACTATCTACAGCAGTTAAAGTTCTAAAGGTGTCTTCAGCAAAATCTTTGTGACCAGGCGTATCAAGAATATTAATTTTTATACCATTATATTCAAAGGCTAAAACAGAAGTTGCTACAGAAATTCCACGCTGACGTTCAATTTCCATAAAGTCACTTGTGGCTCCTTTCTTTATTTTATTGCTTTTTACGGCACCAGCTTCTTGTATGGCACCACCAAATAAAAGTAGTTTTTCAGTTAAGGTCGTTTTACCAGCATCTGGATGCGAAATGATTCCAAAGGTTCGTCGTCTGTTTATTTCTTTTAAAAAGCTCATAGGTATTATTAAAAATCGAGTGCAAATATAGGAGTATAAAAAGATAAATTATAGAACCATAATAATTATAAGTTATTAAAAATAAATATTAATCTTTTAAAGACGTATGAAGAATATTTATTCTAGCTCTAAGAATATCTAATTGCTTTAGATAATATGTTCTTTTTTGTAAGAATTAAGTGTCAGAGATTCATTGTTTTAGATTATTGAGAGCGCTAAATGTTAAAAAAACGTGTATTTCGTCGAATAAAAATGCATATAATTTAATTTTAGTTAAATAATGTTAATTTCATAATATATTGTTATTTAAAGCTGTTATGGTTAGTTTTAATTTATGATTTTAAGTTAATTACTGAGTTTTTGCTATCTTGTTAACGATTTCTTAACACTTTTATTTTTTTATCCCTATTTAATAATTTTTCCCCTACGAAACATTGTTAACAAAACATAATTGATTTTTCTCAGCAGTTAAATGCTCATGCTTAATGTAAGAGTAATTATGTTTCGTTTTTGTTTAACAAGTCTGCCCATAGCTATTAATTTGCTAATGGTTAATGGATTATATATACTAACCTAACTATCATAAATTATGAGAGTACCTACTACCTTCTCTGCTTACGCGGCTATTAAAAGTTTTTTTTACATACCAAATCAGTATTATTCTTAATGGGTTTGGCGTTAACGCTATTTTCTTTTGTTAATTCAGCAGATTTAGGCGCAGATGAAAACATTAGTGAGGTTGATGTTCCAATCACCAATCCATGTAATACAGATTTCCCTACATCTATTACAGCATTAAATTATGATGATTTATCCGTTACATCTGATACTGACGGTATCTGTATTTTAGGTTGTGGTATAGATGATGAAGATTATTTAATTGATTCAAATGACAGTAATTATACCACTTTAACTACACTCGTTGGCTTAGGTGTCACTCATACGCTAAGGGTGACTGATAATACTACGGATGAATTTTATACTGCAGGTGGTTTTGCAGGTTTTTTAATTGAAAACACCTCTGTGGTACAAGTTGATCTACTCAATAAAATGGTGATTACAACATATTTAGATGGAGTAGTGCAAGAGTTAAAGGAAAGTAGTTCGTTAGCTGTTGTAAATAGTGACTTATTATCGAGTAACCAATTTTATGTCGGATTTGAAACAACGCTAGATTTTGATGCTATTGAAATTTCGATATCAAGTATTGCGGGTGTTTTTTCTAGAACAAAAGTATATGCTGCTGTCACTGAAAATTTTTGTGCAGGACCAGAATTAGTATGTAATACTCCAACCATGTTTGCCAAACCAGAATTTCCTGCTAGAATAGTGGAGGAACACACTGGGATGGGCGGATTTTTAAGTGTTGGAAATGTTATTGATGCTGAAGCAGCTGTAGATTCTAATACAAATAACTATGCGAGTATCAATATTATTTTAGGAGCCTTAGCATCAGGGAGTTTAGCTATAAAAGATGAGTTTACAGACTATCCAGCAAATACATATGCTGGATTTGATATTGAAAATTCATCCGTACTAAATTTAGATTTATTTGATAGGGTTACTATTACAACCTATTTGGATGGTTTACTTCAAGAAAGTCAAACAGGAAGCTCAGAACTCATAGCTTTAGATAGTGCTTTACTATTAACAGGAACTGAACGCTCGCGTGTTGGTTTCGTATCAACGTTACCTTTTAATGAGGTTCAAATCAGTATTAATCAAACTGTTTCAGTAGACTTAGGAAGTACGAGAGTTTACGGATTAGTTTTAGAATCATTTTGTGAAGGAGAATTAGACTGTAATACAGCAACAGTATTAAGCAATCCATCGCAGCCGGTAATTATTAATACTTCGAATACAGGAGTAGACGGTTTAGCTTGTGTGGGTTGTGAAGTTGATAATGCTATAAATGTAATCAGTGAAAGCAATTCAGATTTTGCAATGATAAATGTTGTTGCAGGTGTGGCTAATTCAGCTTCTATTTCAGTAGAAAATGTATTAACTACGTTTCCATCAGGAAGTACAGCAGGATTTATAATTAGAGATACCAATGATTTATTAGAAGTCGATTTATTAAACTCGCTAACATTAACCACCTATTTAGATGGTATAGTGCAAGAGTCTGAAACATCGAGTAGTTTACTAGCACTCGAGGCTTTAGGATTAATAAATATTACACCTTCATATACTGATGGATTTTATTTAGTAGGTTTTGAAACGAGTCTTCCCTATGATGAAGTCAGAATAACAGTTGGTGCGTTGGTAGCTGTTATAAACAGTATAGAGGTTTATGGAAGTTATGTAGACACCTCAATTAAAATTGAGGGAACGATTGTCAATGAGACTGTTCTTGGTGTTTCAGATGGGAGTATTTCCGTATCTGTATCAGGTGGTACGCCTCCGTATTCATATTTATGGAGTCCAAACGGCGAAACTTCAAATTCAATTAGCGGTTTATCTCCAGGAACTTATACGGTAACGGTTACGGATGCTTTAGACTGTGTAGATACGGTTGAATTTATTGTTTATACAGATGGTGTTCAATATCCTGTACCTTGTAATACTCTCGATCCCGTAGAAATTACATCAATGGGTTTTACGGATTTATCAGTGTTTAAAAATACGACAGGGATCTGTGCTATAGGATGTGGTGTTGATAATGAAGGGAATCTATTAGATGAAGATAATAACAACTACGCAACCCTAGCAACGGTCGTTGGTTTAGGTGTAACGCATTCGTTAACAGTAACAGACGAAACGGTTGATGAATTTTTTACAGGAGGTGGTTATGCTGGTATGTTAATAGAGAACAATTCTATTCTTCAAGCAGATTTATTGGAAGCTATTGTAATCACAACCTATTTAGATGGTGTAGAACAAGAATCAGAAACAAATACAGCTTTAGCTGTAGTGAATAGTACATTATTAGGAACTGATAAATATTATGTAGGGTTTTATACAACCATGGATTATGATGCCGTTGAAATTTCAATATCAAGTTTATTGAATGTGCTTTCTACTACTAATGTCTATCATGCTGTGACCAACAGTTTTTGTGAAGGTCCAGATTTAATATGTAATACGCCAACAGCATTGACAAAACCAAGTTTTCCGGTAAGAATTGTGGACGAACGCACAGGTACCGGTGGGATATTAAGTGTTGGAAGTATTAATAATACAAATCGTCTTTTTGATTCAAATACGGGGAATTATGCTACAATCGATTTGTTAGCAAGTGTTGCGGGTACTGTTTCATTAGCGGTTAAAGATGAAATAACGGATTATCCGGCGATGACTTATGCAGGATTTGATATTGAAAATGCAACGCTTTTAAATACACAATTGTTTGATGCTATAACGGTTTCGACCTATCTAGACGGCACATTTGTTGAGTCGCGCACAGGGTCAACTGAGCTTGTTCCTGTAAATTCAGGTTTATTACTAACTAGTAACGAAGCTTTAAGAGTGGGATTTGTTTCAACAGCTCCTTTTGATGAAGTGCAAATCACCCTTTCTCAACTTGTATCCTTAAATTTAGGAAGTACACGCGTCTATAGTGTGGTGTTAGAATCCTTTTGTCCTGGAACGATAAATTGTGATGAGCCTTATGTATTATCTAATCCAAACGATTCTGTAATTATCAATTCATACAGAACAGGAACAGAAGGCATAGCTTGTGTGGCATGTGAAGTTGATAATTCTCAACATGTAATTTCTCAAGATGGAAGTGATTTTGCCCTAATTAATGTTGTAGCAGGAGTTGCAAGTACAGCTTCAATTTCTGTACAAGATGTACTTTTAGATTATCCGATTGGTACAAGAGCAGGTTTTATTATAAGAGATACAAATGATTTATTAGAAGTTGATTTATTAAACTCAATAACACTGACAACTTATCTTGATGGTCTTCAACAAGAACAAAAAACAGCAGGTAATCTATTAGCTTTAGAAGCATTGGGTTTAATTAATATTACTCCATTAACTACTGATGGTTTATACATTGTTGCTTTTAATGCTGCTTTAAGCTTTGATGAAATACAAATTACCATCGCATCACTCGTAGGTGTTATTAATTCAATTGAAGTGTATGGTGGTTATATTGACGCCACAAATTCAATATTATGTGATACAGCAAAAATTGCGATTGTAAAAACAGGAGTCTTTAATGATGAGAATAGTGATAACTGTAGCGATTCTGGTGAAACCATAACTTATAATTTTAGTGTAACTAATGAAGGAGTTGTCGATTTAGCTTCAGTAGAATTAACGGACTTAATGTTAGGTGGAGTACTTACTTTGGTTTCTGGAGATGATGATGCCGATAATGAATTAGACGTTGATGAAACTTGGCTATATGCAGCTAATTATACATTAACGCCACCTGATATAGATGCGGGTGTCGTGAGTAACCAAGCTACGGTTGAAGCTGTAAATGTTATCGATGGTACAACGGAAACAGACCTTTCAGATAATGACAGTGTTTTTGAAGATAACCCAACTGAAACAATTCTATGTCAATCTGCAGATATCGCAGTAATTAAAACAGCTGTCTTTAATGATGAGAATAATGATAGTTGTAGTGATTCTGGCGAAACTATAACGTATACATTTAATGTTACTAACGAAGGAAATACAAGTATTACTTCAGTAGTGTTAACGGATGCCATGTTAGGTGGAATTATCGCTTTAGCATCTGGAGATGATGATGCAGATAACGAATTAGATAGTGATGAAACTTGGATCTATACAGCGAATTATACAGTAGTACAATCTGATATTGATTCGGGTATTTTAAATAATCAAGCGACGGTTACAGGAATAGATAGTATCGATGGTTCAGAGGTAACAGATCTTTCTGATGATAATAGTGTTCTAGAAGATCATCCAACCGAAACAATTTTATGCCAATCAGCAGATATCGCAATAATTAAAACAGCTGTTTTTAATGACGAGAATAATGATAATTGTACGGATTCTGGAGAAACTATAACGTATACATTTAATGTTACTAACGAAGGAAATACAAGTATTACTGCGGTAGAATTAACTGATACTATGTTAGGTGGAATTATCACTTTGGCATCTGGAGATGATGATGCTGATGATGTATTAGATGTAGATGAAACTTGGATCTATACGACGAATTATACAGTAGTGCAATCTGATATTGATGCTGGTATTGTCAGTAATCAAGCGACTGTTACAGGAATAGATAGTATTGATGGTTCAATAGTAACAGATCTGTCTGATGACAATAGTGTTTTAGAAGATGAAGCAACTGAAACAGATTTATGTCAAACAGCAGAAATTGCTGTAATCAAAACAGGCATTTATAACGATGATAATACAGACGGTTGCGGGAATGAAGGTGAAACTATTACGTATACATTTTCAGTTACTAACGAAGGAAATACGGCCATTACTACAGTAGAGTTAACAGATACTATGCTAGGAGGAATAATCGCTTTAGCATCAGGAGATGATGATACAAATAATGAATTAGATGTTGATGAAACTTGGATCTATACAGCAGATTATACGCTATTGCAAACAGATATCGATGCTGGTGTTGTCAATAATCAAGCGACCGTAACAGGAGTAGATAGTATTGATGGTTCAACGGTAACAGATCTTTCAGATGATAATAGTGTTTTAGAAGACGATGCCACTGAAACTGACTTATGTCAATCTGCAGAAATTGCAGTCATTAAAACGGGTGTATTCAATGATGAGAACAATGATAGTTGTAGCGATGCAGGTGAAACGATTACGTATACGTTTAACGTAACCAACGAAGGGAATTCAAGTATTATTTCTGTAGAATTAACAGACACAATGTTAGGAGGAATAATCGGTTTAGAGTCTGGCGATACAGATGCGGATAATGAATTAGATGCTAATGAAACTTGGATTTATACAGCAACGTACACACTAACACAATCTGATATTGATGCAGGTGCTGTAAACAACCAAGCGACCGTAACAGGAATCAATATTATAGATAGTTCAGTATTAACGGATTTATCAGATGATAATAGCGTTTTGGAAGATGAAGTTACTGAAACCATTTTATGTCAAACAACTGAAATTGCCTTAATAAAAACGGGAGACGTTAACGACGCTAATAACGATGGGTGTGGTAACGTAGATGAAACAATTACTTACACATTTACGGTAACTAATAAAGGAAATACGACTATCACTTCAGTCGAGCTTTCCGATACGATGTTAGGAGGAATAATCGCTTTAGAGTCTGGGGATGATGATTCTGATAATGAATTAGATGTTGATGAAACCTGGATTTATACAGCAAATTATATACTAACCCAATCTGATATTGATGCAGGTGTTGTAACTAACCAAGCTACGGTTACAGGTTTAGATAATATAGACGGTTCTATCGTAACAGATCTTTCAGATGATGATAGTGTTTCTGAAGATGATGTCACTGAAACATCAGTATGTCAATCAGCTGTAATAGCATTAATAAAAACAGCAGAAATTAATGACGAGGACAATGATGGATGTGGTAATGTAGATGAAACGATTACTTATACATTTACGGTGACTAACGAAGGAAATACAACTATTACCTCAGTAGAATTAAATGATACGATGTTAGGTGGAGTTATTGCTTTAGCGTTTGGAGATGATGATTCTGATAATGAATTAGGAGTTAATGAAACCTGGGTTTATACAGCAGACTATGCATTAACACAATCCGATATTGATGCTGGTGTTGTAAATAATCAAGCGACTGTTACAGGTTTAGATAGTATAGATGGTTCTGTAGTAACAGATCTTTCAGACGATGATAGTGTTTCTGAAGATAATGTTACTGAAACGGCTTTATGTCAAACTGCAACAATAGCAGTTGTGAAAACCGGCATTTATAATGACGTAAATACTGATGGCTGTGCGGATGCAGGCGAAACAATTACATACAATTTTACGGTAACTAACGAAGGGAATTCAAGTATTACTTCGGTAGAGTTAACAGACACTATGTTAGGTGGAATAATGGACATGTCTTCTGGTGATGATGATGCGGATAATGAATTAGACGTCGATGAGGTTTGGTTCTATACAGCAGATTATATATTGACACAGGCAGATATTGATGCAGGTGTTGTAAATAACCAGGCCATTGTTACAGGAATTAGTATCATAAATGGTGCTGTATTAACCGATTTGTCTGATGATAATAGTGCATTAGAAAATGATATCACAGAAATGTTTTTATGCCAGAGAGCATCTATCGCAGTTGTAAAAACAGGCGTATTTAACGATGATAATTCAGATGGATGCGGAAATTTAGGGGAGACAATCACCTATACATTTGAAGTTACTAATGAGGGTAATATAAGTGTACCTGTAGTAGAGTTATGGGATAGTATGTTAGGTGGAGTAATGGTTTTAGCGTCTGGAGACGATGATGCTGATGCTGAGCTAGATGTTGATGAAACGTGGTGGTACACGGCAGATTATATGCTAACACAATCTGATATAGATGCAGGTGTTGTAAATAATCAAGCTACTCTTACGGGAATGAATATTATGGATGGTACCATGCTAACAGATTTATCAGATGATGATAATGCGATGGAAGATGATGTCACAACTACTGTAATATGTCAATCAGGATCGATATCTCTCGAAAAAGTAGGTGTATTTAATGATGAGAATAGAAATGGTGTTGCTGAGATAGGTGAGACTTTAACTTACACATTTACGGTTTATAATACAGGATCAATTACGCTCTATAATATTAGTATAGAAGATCCGCTTCCAGGTATAGTGATTGAAGGCGGGCCGATTGTTTCTTTAGCGGCTGGCGAAATAGATGATTTTACTTTTACAGCAATATATACACTGACACAAGAGGATATTGATAATGGCGAGATAACAAATCAAGCTGTTGCTACTAGTACTGGATCGGATGGTGAAACCTACACCGATACATCTGATGATCCAAATAATTTTGATGATGTAGATAATAACGATGATGATGAACCAGATGATCCTACAATTACAGACTTGCCTGAAATATTGAGTTCAGACTTTGAAATATTTAATGCAATTACTCCAGATGGAGATGGTGAAAATGATTTCTTTAAAATAGTTGGGATAGAAGATTTTCCTAAGAATAATCTTAAAATATTTAATCGATGGGGAATTTTAATTTACGAAATGGATGGCTATGGAATAAATGGTAAAGTATTTAGAGGATTCTCAGATGGTAGAAGTACTATTAATAGGGATGAGGAACTACCTACAGGAACTTATTTCTATATACTGAGACGATTTGTCGGAAACCAAACATTAACTAATGAAGGATATTTATATATAAAAAATAACTAAACCCCAGAAATCTTATGAAATATTATTTTTTATTACTACTAGTTTTTATGAGTGTTAGTTTGAGCTTTTCTCAACAAGATTCGCAATACACACAATACATGTATAACACGCAAGTTATTAATCCTGGTTATATAGGGTCTAAAGATGTACTTAGTTTTGGACTGTTATATAGATCACAATGGGTAGGATTTGAAGGCGCACCAAAGACAGGGACATTTACAATAAGTTCTCCCATAGGAGAAACTAAAAAAATGGGAATAGGGCTTTCTATTGTAAGTGATCAAATTGGTCCTGCTGCAGAAACAAATATTGTTGTTGATTATTCATATTCTCTAATGTTTTCTGAGGTGTCAAGATTGTCATTTGGCGTAAAGGCAGGTGTGAACTTCTTAGACGTTGATTATACTAAGCTTAATATTTACGATGTTAATGATTATCAGTTTTCAGAGAATATAAATAATAAGCTTTATCCACAAATAGGTGCTGGAATATATTATAATACAGATAAAATGTATTTAGGGTTATCGGTTCCTAATCTTTTAAATTCAAAGCATTATAACACCGATAATATAGATAATATAAGTGTTGATGCACTCGCCATTGAGCGCTTACACTACTTTCTAATAGCAGGCTATGTTTTTGATATTAATGAGAATTTAAAATTTAAACCAGCAACGATGATTAAGATGGTTGATGGGTCTCCGCTTCAAGTTGATATCTCAGGAAACTTTCTGATTAATGAGAAATTTACATTGGGTGCAGCATATCGCTTTGATGCTGCAATTACTGCCATGGCAGGATTTCAAATTACCAATAAACTATTTATAGGTATGGGATATGATTATCAAACAACAGATATCGAAACTTACAGTGATGGCTCATATGAGGTATTCTTAAAATTTGATGTTTTCAAAAATGTCGAACGTATACTAACCCCTAGATTTTTCTAAACTTTTAAGATTATGAATACACGTATATATAAAATAATACTATGTTTTTTATCACTCATTTTCTTTGTGAGTTCTTTTGCTCAAACAGGGAAATTAGAAAAGGCAAATGTTAAATTCGATAAGTATCATTATATAGATGCTCGAGAAATTTATTTAAAAGTAGTCGATAATGGTTACCGATCTGCTGAAATTTATAGAAAGTTAAGCGAAACCTATTATTTTAATAGTGAGTATTCTGGAGCCTCTAAATGGTATTATAAATTATTAAATGAGTTTCCAGATGATTTGGTCGTTACTGATTATTTTAGAGCAGCACAATGTTTGAAAAGTTCAGGCGAACCGAGAGAAGCAGAACGTTTAATGGAAATTTATAAAACTAAAGGAGGCACGGCTCTAACTATAGATTCTTATAAAAATGTGGCAGATACGCTTTTTGAAAAAGGGGTGAATGATAAATTATTTGAGCTAGCTAAAATAACGGTCAATACTGAGTACTCAGATTTTGGTCCTGCATTCTACGGTGATAAAATTGTTTTTGCATCAAGTGATAAATCTGTAAATGCGTTTGAAGATCAATCTGTTGATCTTGCAGGATGGGATAAACAACCTTTTTTAGATTTGTATCAGGTTGTTGTAGATGAAGACATGAATCTTAAAGAGGTAGAACTTCTTAAAGGTGAGATTAATACGAAATATCATGAGTCTACTGCTGTTTTTTCTAAAGATGGAAATACAATGTATTTTACAAGAAATAATTTCTTAGACGGTAAGAAAAGAAAAGATAAAGATTTTGTCATCAGGCTTAAGATTTATAAGGCGACCAAGGCAGGAGATGCATGGGGAAATATTAAGGAGCTTCCGTTTAATAGCGATAGCTATTCTATTGGCCACCCAGCATTAAGCACTGATGAAAATAGACTTTATTTTGCTTCTGATATGCCTGGTACATTTGGAATGTCAGACTTATGGTATGTTGATGTTTTAGGAAACGATAGCTATACCAAACCTGTAAATATGGGTAATAAAATTAATACGGCTGCTAGAGAAACATTCCCATTTGTAAGTACAGAAAACAACTTGTACTTCTCTAGTGACGGTCATAAAGGGTATGGAGGCTTAGATATTTTTGTGACCAAATTAAACGAAGATGATTTTGGAGAGATCGCAACCTTTGGCGAGCCTATTAACAGTGTGAAAGATGATTTTAGCTTTATTATTAAAGAAGGACGAATTGGGTATTTTACGTCAAATAGAGACGGAGATGAAGGCAGTAAAAGTGATGATATTTATCAAATTTGGGAGCATTGCGAAATTACAATTCAAGGACCAATTACAGATGAAGATACAGGTGAATTAATACCTAATGCAGAAGTTACGCTGTTGGATAGTAACAATGACGAAATTCAAAAACTAGTTACAGGAGATGATGCATTATTTACATTCAATTTAGAGTGTAACCAAAGGTATGTCATTAGAGCAAAAAAAGAGGGGTATAATCCTAAAGAGGAAATCTTTGAAACGCCTAAAAATCCTAAGACCATTGAGATGCCAATTGTTTTAAATATTCCTTTGACGATGAAGGTTTCAGATCCTTGTCCACCTAATGATTTAGGTTGTAAGTTAACGTTGCAGCCCATTTATTTTGACTATGATCAATCTAATGTTCGCCTAGATGCAGAGATAGAATTAGCTAAAATATTAGCAGCATTAAATGAATATCCGCAATTAAGAATCCATATAGAATCTCATACGGATTCTAGAGGTAGAGATGCCTATAATCTAAAATTATCGCAACGTAGAGCTAAATCTACATTACAATGGTTATTAGATAAAGGAATTGCTAAAAACAGATTGTCAGCAAAAGGTTATGGAGAGTCTCAATTGATTAATAAATGTGTTAATAATGTTGAGTGTAGTGAAGAAGAACATCAATTAAATCGTAGATCAATGTTTATTATAAAAGAATAACTCATAATTTTCACCGAATATAAAATACCTTGACTGTGTTATATAGTCAAGGTTTTTTGCGTTATTTCAATTCCTTTTTATGAAAACATTAATGGATTTTAAAGTTTTACTTGGTATTTTTGCTACATGATCGAAGAACAAGTCATCTTAGTAGATGAAAATGATAATAAAATTGGTTTAATGCCAAAGATGGAAGCACATGAGAAGGCGCTTTTACATCGTGCATTTTCCGTATTTATATTTAATGATAAGAACGAACTAATGCTTCAGCAACGTGCTATGCACAAATATCATACTCCAGGTTTATGGACTAACACCTGTTGTAGTCATCAACGCGATGGTGAAAGTAATTTGGAAGCCGGTAAACGACGTTTGCAAGAGGAGATGGGTTTTGTAACAGATTTAGAAGAAAAGACCTCATTTATCTATAAAGCCCCTTTTGATAATGGATTAACAGAGCATGAATATGATCATGTCATGGTTGGATATTTTAACGATAACCCAAATATTAATCCGGAGGAAGTGGCGAGTTGGAAATGGATGTCATTAGAAGCTGTAAAAGCTGATATTGCTGAAAACCCACAACTATACACGGCTTGGTTCAAAATTATTTTTGAAAAATTTTACGAATTCATAAATGTTAACAAACAATAATGAAGGTTACAGTACATAGAAAAGCACATTTTAATGCAGCGCATAGATTATATAGAAAGGATTGGACTTTTGAAAAAAATGATGCCGTATTTGGTCTGTGTAATAACCCAAATTTTCATGGTCACAATTATGAGTTAATTGCGAGTGTTACAGGAGAAATTGATCCAGAAACGGGTTATGTTATTGATATTAAAACATTGAAGGATATTATTAAATTAGAAGTTGAAGATGCTTTTGATCATAAGAATTTAAATGTTGAAGTCCCAGAGTTTAAAGATTTAAATCCTACAGCAGAAAATATTGCTGTGGTTATTTACAATAAAATTAAACCAAAACTCAACGCTAAGTTTCATCTCGAAATCACATTGTACGAAACGCCTCGTAACTTTGTAACCTATTCAGGAAATTAATAAAGAAGCATGTTATATCCGTTAAAATTTCAACCGATTCTTAAAGATAAAATTTGGGGAGGAGAAAAGTTAAATCAGTACTTCAATAAAGCTTCGAGTTCAAAAAACCTAGGTGAGAGCTGGGAGATTAGTACAGTGCCAAATGATATTTCTGTTGTTGGTAATGGCCAATTAAAAGGACAATCACTTCAAGATTTAGTAAATAATTATAAATCAAATCTTTTAGGAGATAAAAACTGGAAACGTTTTGGTAACGAATTTCCTTTGCTCATAAAATTTATTGATGCAAAACAAGATCTAAGTATTCAGTTACATCCTAATGATGAATTGGCGAAAAAACGACACAATTCATTTGGTAAAACCGAGATGTGGTATGTAATGCAAGCCGATAAAGACGCTAATCTTATTGTTGGATTTAAAGGAGAGGTCGATAAAGAAACTTACTTAGAGAATTTAGAAAAGAATACGCTTACTGAAATTTTAAATTTTGACAACGTAAAAGAAGGAGATACCTATTTTATAGAAGCAGGAAGAGTCCATGCTATTGGTGCAGGCGTATTATTAGCAGAAATTCAGCAAACTAGTGATGTAACGTATCGTGTTTACGATTGGGATCGTGTTGATGATAATGGTAATGAGCGCGAATTACATAACGATATAGCCATTGATGCTTTTGATTTTGAAATGGAAAACGATTTTAGAATCGACTACCAAAAACAAAAAAATATATCTAACGAAATGGTAAGTTGCCATTTCTTTACTACAAATTTTATAGAAATAGCGTCTGAGCTAGACATTCAAAACACACACGATTCATTTGTAATATATATGTGTGTTGATGGAGATGTTGAGGTTTTGACTAAAGATTCTACAGAACATATTTCTAAAGGGGAAACCATTTTGATTCCTGCTGAAATTAAAAACTTTAAATTAAAATCGGTTTACGGTAAACTTCTAGAAGTGTACGTTTAAAACTTACGATAAAAAATAATAATGAGAATCAAATAACTAAAAGGATTTAGTACTTTTGCGGTTATTATAAAAAATAATTATCATGTCGAATAAAAGAGATTTAAAAAAAGATATCAACTACGTATTAGGAGATATTATTGAAGCAGTTTACGTTTGGGAATTAGCGAATGCTGAAAAGCCAACCAAAGAAAGCGAAGCTGTTATAGATGAAGCTATCGTAACGTTTGATGAGTTAATTGCTCGTGTTAATGATAGGGGTGCAGAAAATAAAAAAGCTCATTTTAAAGCGATTAGCGCAGATCTTGAAACTAAAGGAAGAGCTCTTATCGAAAAAATCAATAAATTAAAGTAAATTGATTTGCAAATTTGAAAATCTATTTTAAATTTGCGCTCGCTTACCGAAATAAGGTAAGCATTTTTTGCCGATGTAGCTCAGCTGGCTAGAGCAGCTGATTTGTAATCAGCAGGTCGTGGGTTCGAGTCCCTCCATCGGCTCTTAATTAAAACTTCAATTACTGTAAAGTAGTTGGAGTTTTTTTATTTGGTGCAAGCAATGATAAACGGCAGAAGAGAAGATTAGGCCGAACTTGCTTAAGTCAATTCAGTCCTTCAATAAGCTTTATAAAACAAAAAAATCCAATCATATTAATGATTGGATTTTTTAAATGCAGAAAGACTAGACGAAGTTTTTTATCGCGTACTAATTATTAGAATTTCTATTTGCTATAACTTCACTTAACTTTTTACCATATAGCGAATTTTTAATTTCAGGATTTAAATTGTTATAGATAGAATCTATATAAACCGGATTGGCATTTCGTGCTTCATATAAGGCTAAATATGGCGAGATTTCACTATCCTTATTATTCATGGCGTACTGAATGGTATAAGCATATTTACGCTTTATAAGGTGATCTGCTAATGTGTTCAAAGAATCTAGTGCAATACTGTCATTTTTTTGTTGAGCCTTAAAACTTGCTTCAATGATATCTAAATTTCTATTATTATAATTAGACATCACGCTTAGGTATTCTTCCAAAAGTTCTTGTTGTTTAGAACCTTTAATTTCAGAATCATAATTAAAACCTTTTAATGACGTTGAAATTTCAGTAATACCTTTATCTGCAAAAAACGGAATATAATGCTCAGCCCCATCATTTTTGAAAAGTTTTAAATAGAGTAGAATAGGCTCGTCTATATTGGTGTGTAGTGTGAATTCTGTTTGACCTTTAATAGTCATAGAATCTAAATCTACGATACTAGAATCTCCATCCTTTTGAAGATAAACGACTCCCTTTTTTAAACCTTTAATATTTCCTTTTAAGGTAAAGTTAGCGTCGTTGTTTTTACCACAAGAAACGGCTAATATTATTAAAATTATGAGACTTAGTACTTTGTTTAATTTTGTCATCTTTTTGCTAAATAATTAGGTGCGCAAATATCTTATAATAGTTTTAATATTACTAACTAACAGCTGCTAATTCCATTAAAATTGTACAACCAATGGCAGCAATAGTCCCAACCGCATATCCAAATACGGCAAGCAAAACTCCAACAGTAGCTAAAGAAGGGTGAAAAGCAGAAGCGACAATAGGAGCAGAGGCTGCGCCACCAACGTTAGCCTGACTTCCAACGGCTAAAAAGAAATAGGGTGCTTTAATAAGTTTAGCAACAACAATTAATAGTATGGCGTGAATTGTCATCCAAACAACACCGATTGCAATAAGTCCAAGGTTATCAAAAATCATTGTCAGATCCATTTTCATTCCGATACTAGCTACAAGAATGTAGATAAATACACTACCGAATTTACTCGCGCCAGCACCTTCATAATTTTTAGCTTTTGTGTTAGATAATACGATGGCGATTATAGTAGCAATACTAATCATCCAAAAGAATTTTGAACCTAAAAAGGTAAAGATATTACGTGTGGTTGGTGATTGAATATCTGCAACAATGCCCTCAAAAAGTGGGGCGAGAAAATTGGCACTTAAGTGTGCAATACTTACCGTACCAAAAGCAATGGCACAAATAACCATTATATCCGTAAGCGATGGATTTCGTTTTACTTTTTCAGAAAACGTTGACATTTTTTCTTTCAATTCCTCAATTGACGATGTGTCTGCTTTTAACCATTTATTAATACGATTTCTTTTTCCGATACCAATTAATATAATAGCCATCCAAATATTAGCGACAACAATATCTACAAATACCATTCCGCCGTATTTAGCTTGGTTGTATCCATAAATTTCTAACATCGCCGTTTGGTTGGCTCCGCCACCAATCCAACTTCCTGCTAGAGTAGAAAGGCCTCTCCAAACTGCATCTGGTCCAACACCACCAACAGTTTCTGGTGATACGCTTGCAATTAATATAATCGCAATTGGTCCACCGATTACGATGCCTATTGTTCCTGTGAAAAACATAACTAAAGCTTTCCAACCTAAATTGAAAACGGCTTTTAAATCAATACTCAAAGTCATTAATACTAAAGCAGCAGGTAGTAAGTAGCGGCTAGCCACATAATATAGACTAGAACTATGTTCTGTAATAACACCTGTGTCAGAAATCGTTGTCCATTCTGGTGAAATTAAACCTGTGGTTGTTAAAACAGCAGGAACCATATAGGCCATAAATAATCCTGGGACTATTTTGTAAAACTTAGCCCAAAATCCTGTTTTTATGGACTCGGTTATAAACACAAATCCTAAGGCTAACATTAAGAGCCCAAATACAATAGTATCATCAGTAAAAATCGGAGTATTATCCATGGTTTAGTTTATTTAGAACACGCAAAATACGAAAATTTAAAACTAAAAAAGTGACCGTTTCCGATCACTTTTTTTCTGTTGAATTATCCTTTGGCTTGGGTTGCCGGTTATGTTCTTTTAGATACTGCATTAGCATCCATTCTATCTGGCCATTAGTACTACGAAATTCGTCTGATGCCCATTTTTCAACGGCTTTCAGCATATCTTCATTCATTCGTAAAGCAAAGGCTTTCTTCTTAGACATATTAATGTTACTGTTTAAATTTTAATTTATAGGTCGCAATAGTGTTTTTAGCATTTTCTTCGTGTTGTGTACCAATTAAAAGGTTTTTACCGTTTTTTAATGTGATTTGAATTCCGACGTCGCCAGAAACGTTTAAGGCTTTTCCTTTAGATGATGTATTCCAAATTGCTGTACCTCTTATACCCCAACCACCATATTCTCTAAAAGGATTGTAGGTCCTTACATAAACGTTATCTATAGCATTCCATGTAATGGTTTTATAACTCCAATGAAACGGAAAAAATTGATAGTGAATGCCTTTTTCATCTATTCTGGTACTCAGCTTAAACAGAAATAGTATTGCAGAAGCCAAAATAATGAAACTAATAATTGATAATAATTCTGAGGTGGTTAACGTGTTAGGGTCTTCGATGTAAGTTTTTATTACAACACCAATAGGAACGAATAAACTGATTAGCATAAGTATAATTAACCATGGTTGATTAAAACGTTGTTCTTCTTTAAAGATTTTCATTATCTATTTTTATCACGTTCAAAAACTACGGTTGCCCAATTCACAGCAATATCCTTAACAACCCAACCCTCACGAGCATATTGATTAAGAAGATCTTCAAAATTTTGAATACGATTTCTAAAGCCTAATTTGGGTGTCACCACTTTATATTCTTTCATAATGTATCATTTTTACGGTCTGCCTTAAAAAACACGAAGGCAAATATAATTCCTATTAATGTTCCGATAATTGAACCAAATATTAAACTCGTTGCAATGGTATCTGTTATAGCACCAATAGTGGTACCTATGCTACTTCCAATAGCTGATCCTATACCGATACTATAAATCTGTTTTTGATTCATTTTAATGATTTAAAGTTCCTGTATTTAAAACTGGTGAGGCATCTTTATCTCCACAAAGCACAACCATAAGATTACTAACCATTGCTGCTTTTCGTTCTTCATCTAAATCGACAACATTTTTTTTGCTAAGCTGCTCAATGGCCATTTCTACCATGCTTACGGCTCCTTCTACAATTTTGTGACGTGCTGCAACAATCGCTGTGGCTTGCTGGCGCTTAAGCATAGCATTAGCAATTTCTTGCGCATAGGCCAAGTAGCCAATTCGTGCTTCTAAAACCTCGATGCCTGCAATGGATAAACGTTCGTCTATCTCTTTTTCTAAGGCGTTGCTCACTTCATTAACACTAGAGCGCAACGTAATATCTTCGTCTACACCTTCATCTGCAAAATTATCATAAGGATACATACTTGCTAGTTTACGAACAGCGGCATCGGTTTGCACACGAACAAAGTTTTCGTAATTATCTACATCAAAAGCTGCTTTATAAGTATTATGAACACGCCAAACTAAGATGGTGCTAATCATAATAGGGTTACCTAATTTATCATTCACCTTTAAGCGTTCGCTATCAAAATTGCTTGCTCTAAGTGAAATCTTCTTTTTAGTGTAAAACGGATTTACCCAATAGAAACCATTCTTTTTTACGGTACCAACGTATTTTCCAAATAAAAGTAGAACTCTAGAACCGTTAGGTTGTACCATTAAAAACCCGAAGGCTAATACCAATGCGAATACGATACCAAATACAGGCCATCCAGTTTCTGTAATTGGGATTAAGGCAATACTTCCAAAGAAGAGTAATATAAATAAAAATAGCATTAGGTAGCCATTGGCTGGGACGATGATTTTTTCTTCTTTCATAAGTTTAGAATTTGGTTGGTTAATTATTTTTTAATTCAAAGTGATATTAAAATGATATCATAAAGATATACTTAAATTCATAAGTATGCAATTTTTAAAAAAATAAAGTTTGGCACAAGGTTTGCACACTAATAATTGTAATGATTATTACAGCTGTTGTCAACTGATAACAGCACTACAAAGTCGTAACATTACATTGGTTGGTTAGTTAGAAAAAGCATCTCGTGGTTGGGATGCTTTTCATTTTATTAAGTTAGTTAAGTTAAAAAAGCATCTCATTTCTGATATTTATCAGTAGAGATGCTTTTTGTTTTATGTGGATAGAAAATAAGATTAAGACTTCATAAATGCTGTTACACCAGTTATAAGTTGCGGAGAAATAGCTCTAAACGATTCGTTGTACGATTTTGAATTTTCTAAATCGTCACCTTCAATTTCAAAAAGTACATGGTTCATGTTTTCTATAATCAATAGTTCTGCTTCGCTATTCGCTTCTTTTAGGACTTCAGCTTCACTAACAGAAACTTGAAGGTCTTTTGTGCCATTAATAATAAGAATTGGCATTTGTAGTTCTTTAATAATCTCAGTAGGATTGTAAGACATCCAATTCATCATAAAATCTTGTATGTCCGGACCAAATAGTGATCCCAATGCATCAGGAAAATCCGTTGTAGTTTCTCCTTTCTTTAATAAAGTGACGACACGCTGTGTTTCCTCACCTAGTTTTGGAGCCATTTTAGTGACTTGTTCTATGAGAACATCTCCTATATTATTACCAGCACCTGCCAGAGAAATAAATCCGTCAGCTTTATCTTTAGCGGATAACATACCAACTAAACTACCTTGGCTATGACCAACGATATAGATTTTATTGTAAGTCTCTTTGTCTTTAAAATAATTTAAAACATCTGATGCATCATTCACAAAATCATCGAACATGATGTCTTTAGCGACCTTATTTTGAAGAATTTGTTTTACAATACGCTTATCGTATCTAAATGTGGCAATGCCGTTTTCGGTAAGGCCTTCTGCTAATTTTTTTAAAGAGTTGTTTTTAAGGAAATTTTGATTACCATTTCTATTGGTGGGGCCAGAGCCTGCTATTATTATTGCTAAATTAGGTTTATCTATAGTTTTAGGAATAAGTAATGTGCCATCGATCCATTTTGAGATTGATAATTCTTCCTCATTATAAGTTTTATCTTGACTAAACCCAAGAGTGCTAACTAAACATAGAATGAAAATTAAATAGTGTTTCATTTTTTTAAATTTTTAAGAGGTATAAAGTTAATCCATATTAGACTGAATTCTATATTTGTTTCAAATTTTATACCAGTCTATGCGTCCTATTATGAAAATCACGCCACGTACAGAACTGTATTTCATCGTTGAAATGCCTCGTTTTATCTTTAAATGTTAAAATTACATGTATTTCAGCGATTAAATATGTTTTTTAGCGTTGTAATTGAAAATGAATTATATATTTGACTCGTACTAAAATTTAGTTTTTAGTTCAATGGATTAATTAATTAATATTTGCCTTGTGTTTTGTTGACTTAGAGACCCTAAATCTACTAGCATAAAAAAAAGCAAATAAATGAAAACCGAGATTGAGGGATCTCGGTTTTTTGTTTTTATGGCTTCAACTACGCTCAGCCACCAAGTCTATTATCAAAGATTCATAATGTCTCATAATAGAATTTGGAATGTAAATTAATTCCGCATTTGGCAACTAAAAATGTTGTTTCTCTTCTGAAAACAAATTCATAATTTTATTTTTGATTAAATTAGTGCATTGATATGAATTATAAAACGCTTATATATTTAGGAAGCCTGTTGTTAATCACTTTAGGTTTTAGTAAACAACAGATCTTACCTGATGGTTTTGTGTATGCTAAATCTGTAATTCCGGATTTAGATGTGGAGTTAAGATATTTCTCGCAAAACAATTTTGTTGGTGATACTATTGATGGTTATAATGCCAATCGTTTAATTATTACCAAAGGCACAGCGGAAAAATTAAAATTAGTTCAAAACGAGTTACAAGAGCAAAATCTTTGTCTTAAAGTTTATGATGGTTACAGACCACAACGTGCCGTGAATCATTTTATAACTTGGGCACGCAAGCTGAATGATACCGTTAACAAAGCCATTTTTTATCCTGAAGTTCAAAAGAAAAACTTATTTAAAGCGGGTTATATTGCATCACGATCTGGCCACAGTAGAGGTAGTACCGTCGATTTAACGATTACAGATGGTGAAACAGGGAAACCTTTAGATATGGGAAGTCCTTATGATTTTTTTGGTGAAGCCTCTTGGGTTGCTCATGATGCCTTAACGGACGAACAAAAGAAAAACAGACAGTTATTACAAACGGTTATGCTGAAACATAATTTTAGAAACTACTCAAAAGAGTGGTGGCATTTTGCATTACGTTGGGAGCCTTTCCCAAAGACCTATTTTGATTTTGAAGTAGAATAATCTAGTTTTTTTTAAGTAAATCAACCCAATTATAGGACCTAATGCTAAAACTACAAAAGCATAAGGTGCAAAAGCGATATCCGTAAATAAATAGTTTAATAATTGAATGCTGATTATTGTTAAGCTAAATCCAATACAATTTACTATGGTCAATGCTGTTCCAATAGATTGAACTTCACAATTTTGAGCAACCAAAGTAGAGAATAAAGGTGAATCTGCGATGACTACCATTCCCCACATTACTAGAAACAGAATAAAAATAGGTGTAGAGCTAATCATAAAAAATAACGGAGACAACAAACAACACAATCCGGAAATGGTTAATGCCCAAACAGCAGTTTTTTTGACGCCTAATTTATGAGAAATAAGTCCACCTAAAACACAAGACACCGTTCCTGAGGCTATAACAATAAAAGAATATAAAGGTATATTCAGTGATACATTATGTAGTTCTGAATGCATCATTAGTAGTATCGGAACAAATGTCCAAAAGGCATAGAGTTCCCACATGTGTCCAAAATATCCGAATGCTGCAGAGCGAAAACTAGAATTTTTAAAAACGTTTAACACCTTAGACATATCAAATTTAGCAGCGCGCTTTTGGTAAGGTCCATTAGGCACTAATATTACAATTAGAAAGCCACCTATTAACGCTAATGCTGAAGTTGCCCATATGACGACTTCCCATTTAAGATTAAATTCAAAAGACTGAATGAGATAGGGAAAAGCGGTGCCTAAAACTAAGGCTGCAATTAAAAAACTCAGTGATTTCCCTAAGCCTTTTTCAAAATGATCTGCTGCAATTTTCATTCCCACAGGATATATACCAGCTAAGCAAAATCCAGTGAGAAACCTAAAAACTAATAACGTGAAAATCGTATTACTAGAATATAGGATACCAAGATTAAATATGGCACCCAAAACAGCACAGATAAAAAATACACGAGATGGTGAAAATCGATCGCTTAGCGTAAAAATGGCAAAAATAAAAGTACCGATAATAAATCCGAATTGTACAGAAGAACTAATGTAGCCTAAGGATTCTGAACTAAGATTAAAGAACGAAATTAAATCGTCTATAATAGAGTTTCCTGCAAACCACAACGACGTACAACAAAATTGAGAAAAGATAATTATGGGGAGCACCCATTTTATAATCGTAGTCTGATTTTTCAAAAGTAACTTAGTTTAAATAGATCCAAGCCCAATACATCAAGCCAAACTGAAGCGGTAAGCGTAATATTAAAATCCATTTCGGAATTCCGGCAGCCGCTTTTTCGCTAGAAAGCATGTAAACATGAACTAAAAGAAACACGGCGAGCATTGCCATAATACCATAAATAGAAAATGCTTTTACTGCGGGAATACACAAACCTATGCCTAAGACTATTTCGGCAACTCCACTCAAATACACTAAAGCCTTATGATTTGGTAAATACCTTGGCATTATACGCATATACATTTTTGGCTTTATAAAATGTATGAGTCCTGCAATTATGTACATTGCAGCCATTATATAAAGTCCAATAGGTTCACTCATCTTTATAAGTTTTATAGGTCAATCCTATACCGTAATTAAATAGATTTTTATCTAATAAACTCGATTTAAATTGATCGCCTAAGTCGAATTTCAACCAATTATTGCCATTAATAAATACACGTTTTATAAAGGTGTTTTTTGTTTCCATTTGATCAGTAAAAGGTAATAATGGTCTAAAATTGGTTGGTATTTTTACAACGTCTCCTTGTCTAGATTTTATTTCTTTATATTTTTTATTCGGTAATAATTTGCCTTCATCGTTAGTATAGCCTAACACCTGAAGCGATACAAAAAAGCCATTTTCAGGAATAAAAAGGTTATAGTCCTCAATATTTAGTGTATAAGCATCTCCATCTTTTTCAGTGGCTCTAAAAACAGTCGTTTCATAGGTTAAAACCTTACCCGGTTTTCCATCATTATTTTCGTAGAATTGCACTTTAAATAGGGTAGAGAACTTTTTTTTATCACTGTTAGAGCGGTTTCTTTTATTCCAATCTTTTGATTCTAAAGCAATAGGGAATAGTACCTCTGAAAGTTGTTGATCTTTAGAAGTTGTTTTAGGGAAATAAACAGCAATTTCAGATTCAATAGTAGGTAACCAACATTTATAATAGTCGTCATCTAAATAAGGTTTTAGTTTCTCTTCTTTAAATTTTCGATCTATTTTATTAGCAATCATAACGGCATCTAATTGATGTGCTTCTGGTTGCATTACTAATTGATTTGGTAAATTATTTGTTGCAATATTTAGGTCCTTAAAACCTAAAGCGGATATAAATAATGAATCAATATCTGGATATAATTTTTTTGTAAAGACAAATTGACCTTCATCGTCAGCAAATAGACCGTTACCATTACCAAAAGATATGGTTGCGTAGCTCACAGGATATGTTGTGATGCTATCTTTAATTGTAATTTGAGCAAACGAGATTTGCCCAATGAATAAAAGAATAAATAAGAATTTCTGCATGGTTAAGCTTATAGATTTTAAAGATACATTATTTATACGCATAAAAAAACGCCTCATTTCGAGACGTTTTTTATATTGTTTACTAATCAGGATAATACCAAAATGGTATAGAAGCTTCAGTTTTTGATATAGTATCTGATTCTTTTAGTTCTCTTCGTTTTACATAAAGCATATGTTTACCTTCTTCTATGTTTTTAATACCAATATAAGTTTCAAAGCCATTTTGCTTTTTTACGGTTTTTCCAAGTACAAAATCGGTTTTATACAGAGTAGAATCAATTTCAACAGAATAGAGCGTATTAAAAGTTTTTAAATAGTCACTTTTTAATGAGCTATCATTGGAGCCAGAATTCATGGAACCTATTTCAGATGTAATCCCTCTAGTGTCTTCCTCAGGTTTTAAACTTGGGTTGAATTGGTAAATTTCGTCTTCTATAAATTTATCAAAAGCTATAAAGACTTTAACGTATGGTTCGCTAATTACTTTACTATTAATCGCAATATTTTTAATGAAATCAGATTCCTCAACTAACATATCTTCGTAATTTAAAGAATTAGAAATGTTATTGCTCGAGTCCTCAATAAAATTAAAATAGTTAGATTGATTGTAATATAAAGAAGTCATCCATATCAATAAAATATATATAGGAAGTAAAAAAAGACTCAGCCGTTTTCCAAATTTATTGTCTAGAAAATTATAAATTAATGGTCGGTATAAAAAGGAAAGTGTGATAATGCTAAAAACCCAGTAGAAAGGAAAATATACTTTGCTAAGCCATTTTTTCTTTTTAAATAACCGAGCGTAATAAAGTCGATAAAAGTTAGTAGCATACCAATAACTACAAATGCTAAAAGGATAATACCAACGTACGTAGAAAAATCACGAAAGGTATGACCATTAAAAAACACTGAAATTATTGTAGCAATTGATCCTATGATTAGAACAAGAGCGAGTAAATAAAAGATGAGTAAAAACGTGATTGCGAAAATAATGCTACAGTAGTCTTCTAATCTTGCAATATACCTATCAAACGAGCCTACTTTTATTTTTAGATAATTGCTAAATCGTTCGGTATAATTTAAAGTGTCGTATTCAATGTCTCCAGAAACATACCGTAATCCTAAGGCACCAATCCATAAGCCTCGTAAAAGCACATGGAGAAGTAAGTTAAAAATTAATATGGAACATGCAGAAAGTGCAAGAATTAAAATCAATGTAAAAAACAGATTATTATCGTTTTGAGACTGGTGATAGGCCATCTTCATTTCTAAAGCTGGATAGGCTGAGAATAATCCAAAAATAGCAAAACCAGAAATCAGCAATTCTAATTGCCAGCTTTCTTCTTGTAATCGATCTAATAATTTTTTAAACGCAGGTTTCTTGTAATCGTCGCTCATCTTTATATTGGGTAGATTGAAATTCAGGTTAAAATTAGACATATTCAATTAAAATCAATCTTTTTTATTCTATTTTGAAACGCTTTCTAAATTCTATCGTTTTTATAATAGAACTCATCTTGATTTTTTGTTTTTAGCCGAAAATGAGAAGAAATTTATTCAGACGAGTCTATTTTGGAAAGTCATAGCATAGCTACGCGTAAAAAAATAGATGAAGAATGTGTGAATTTCAGCCATTTTTTAGGAAATAGAAAAAGTCAATATGAGTTCTTAAAACCGCTAACCAACCCAATGCAGAAATTAGAAACTAAACTTATTAAGCTTTGCAAAAAAGGAAATCAAGTTGCGCAAATGCAAGTTTATGATAAGTATAGTCAAGCTATGTTCACCATTGCCTGTCGATATCTAAGTGAAGAAGATGCAAAAGATGCGATGCAAGAAGGCTTTTTAAAAGCCTTTAGACATATTGAATCTTATAAGCCAGAAGCCACTTTTGGAGCTTGGTTAAAACGGATTATCGTTAACCAATGTTTAGACGTTTTAAAGAAAAATAAAATAGAGTTTGAAGCGGTTGAGGTGTCAGAATTGCAGATTTCAAATGAGGATGATTGGCAATTTGATACTTCAATTACGAAACAAGAGATTTTATTTGCCATTGAGCAGATTAATGAAAAACATAGAATTGTAGTAAAGCTTTATTTATTAGAAGGCTACGATCACGAAGAGATTTCAGAGATATTAGAAATTCCCACAAAAACATCACGTACACATCTAAGACGTGGTAAATTAAAGTTACAAGATCTATTAAAACATAAGTATAATGAAGCAAGATATTAGAACCTTATTTACAGAGGAAGACGATTTAAAACCGCTTCCTAAAAATCATAGAAGTGAATTTGCAGATAAACTTAAGAAGCAATCCAAACCAAAACAGAATCCTTATGCTTGGTTAAGCGCTGCAGCTATATTGATTATTGCATTAGCTATAGGGTTTAATGTGAGGGACATGGAATCAAAACCAGAACTAAATCAAGTGTCTCCAATTATAGCACAAGTAGAAGCCGTAGAGGCAGAGTATCTTAAAGATATTGAAACCGAATGGCAGAGTTTTGTAGCTATCGCAGATGATGCCGTTTTGATAGAACGTTTCAGGAAAAAGCTAAAAGACCTAGATACAGATTACAAAGCTATTTCTGTTCAGTTTAAAGACGATTCTAATAACATTTTAGTCATTGAGGCATTGGTTGAAAATCTTCAAACGCGATTACAGATTTTAAAAGACATTCAAAATCACATCAACATATTAAATCAAACAAACGAACAATATGAAAACACTATTTAGATTATTATTTGTATTGCTCATCACAATGCAAACAGTATTAGGGCAAAATGTAAAAGTTTTCTCTAAAAGTTTTAAAACAGATAAAAATACAACCGCATATATTGAGATACCTGACGGTTCAGTGAAATTCGTGTCCTCACCAGACGATAGTATTCATATTGATTATGATATTAATTTTATTAAATTACCTAAAAAAGAACATCAAAGAATACTAGATAGTGTAAGAATTGAAGCGACTCAAGAAAACAATCTTATAAGTATTAAGAAACATCCAAATGTTAAGCAAAGTTTAAACGCATCTAGTTATGTATCTATTTTTTCATTAGATAGACTTATATACGAAGCAAAAGATACAACGACAATATCTAGAAAACTAAAGGAAGATATTTCAAATGAAATTACAGAAATTAAATCTTACAAATCATATCATGAAGCAAGAGCAAAAATCATATATGTTAATGATTTAAAGCGAAAAGAGAGACTTCTAAAAAAAGCAGTTAAATGGCAAAATAACAGAAATTTTAAAAGAAATTTTATAATTAAAATCCCAAAGCACATCAGTCTTAAAATTATTGCTAAAGGTAGTTTGCTAAATTTTCATGACGAATTTGATAATCAATTATCCCTTCGTTTAGATTATGGAAGACTCTACATCAATAGAATAGAAAACCCAAAAAATGAATTGAAAATTCATAATTCTTTATTGATTGCTCGTAATATTTCTGGTGGTAAACTAGAAACAGATAGAGTTTTTAAGGCTTTAATAACAGAATTAAATAATGTAGATATTGAATCTGAATTCTCAAAAATAGAAATTGGTGAATTAGGAAGCAATAATAAAATCACAGACTTTAATAGTGAATATTTCTTTTATAATTGGACTGAAGATTTTCAACGTTTCGATCTATTTTCCGACTACTCAAAAATTCATTTTTTCTATCCAAATTTAAATCATGGTTTGGAAGTCATTGGTTATAATACTAGGAATGTCGTGGGAAACGACAATTTTGAAGTAACAATGCAACCAAAAAGTAAGGAGAGAAATCGATTAATGTCCAAGCCATTAAACCCAAAAGAGAAATCTTCGGGTTTTATTTTCTTTGATATTATCAATGGTATTATTTACTCATACAACGATTCAATCAAAAAATAAAATTTAAATAATTCATTCTTAAAACAAACAAAAAAAGCACTTAGGGTCACTAAGTGCTTTTTATTTTTTCTAACAGCCAACAGCCAACAGCCAACAGCCAACAGCCAACAGCCAACAGCCAACAGCCAACAGCCAAGAGCTAATCTAATACCAACGCTTTTTCTTCTTCTTAGAAGCTTCACTTTTACGACCTTTCTTATACTTACTACCTTGTCTTTTATGGACAACAGGTTCCGCTTTCGGATCTAACGGATAAGGATGATCGGTTACTACCGGAATCTGAACATTAATAGCTTGTTCTATCTTTTTTACATAATTCTTCTCATCAGCAGAACACAGTGAATACGCATTACCTGTATGTCCGGCTCTACCAGTTCTACCAATACGATGTACATACGTTTCGGGTATGCCTGGCATATCAAAATTAAGAACGTTGTCTAACTCATTAATGTCAATGCCACGTGCTGCAACATCTGTAGCAATAAGGATTTTAACGTAACCGTTTTTAAATTTGTTTAAAGCCGTTTGTCTTTCACTTTGAGGTTTATCACCATGAATGCTATTTACTGAGAATCCATTTTTCAACAACGTTTCTTCAAGCTTATCTACACCATTTCTAGTACGTCTAAAAATAAGAACGTTACCTTCAATAGTGTTACGCATTAAATGTAAACACAGTTCAATTTTATTCTGTTTAGGCACATAATACAATGTCTGATTTACATTTTTAGCAACCGATTTTGTCGGAGTCACATCAATACGTTCAGGATCTTTAAGTAGTGTATTGGCTAATTCTTCAATTTTAAATGGAATCGTTGCCGAAAATAATAAGGTTTGTTTTTCTTGAGGACAAAGACGTTCTATCTTTTTTACATCATCAATAAAGCCCATGGCCAACATTAAATCGGCTTCATCCAAAACAAAAGTTTCAATGAAATCGAGATTAATATAATCTTGTTTGTGTAAATCGAGTAAACGACCAGGAGTGGCGACTAAAATATCGACACCTTTTTTTAATACATCTATTTGAGGTTCTATAGATGAACCACCAAAAACGACTAAAGACGTTAGATTCGTAAACTCAGCATAGGTTTTAAAATTCTTCTGAATCTGAATAGCCAATTCTCTTGTTGGACTTATAATTAGTGCTCTTATCTTTTTACCCTTTTTTGGTGCATCTTGCTTATCATACAATTTTTGCAAAATAGGTAACGCAAAAGCAGCTGTTTTTCCTGTACCTGTTTGTGCAGATACAATAACATCTTTACCCTCTAAAATTAGTGGAATAGAACGTTGTTGAACTAAAGTTGGTTCAACATAACCAGAAGCTGCAACAGCTTTTTGAATGGGTTTTATAAGATGTAAGTCTTTAAATGACATAGGTATTGTGTTTATTAAGTTTGTCATTCCTGCGAAAGCAGGAATCCACTTTGTTAATCGTAGCTTGTAGATTCCTGCCTTCGCAGGACCGACAAATAAGGTAACAAAGGTAGAATATTTGTTAATTCAAACTTTGGTATAAAAATTTTAAAATTACAAACCGCTTATTTCGAGTGATTTGTGAAGTGTAAGCAAGTAGCATCGAGAACTCTATTGATTCAATTACTTCTCGAAATACTCCGCTGAAAAAAAGGATTACTCTAAGTAACGTAATCTTATTAAAAACGTTCTTTTATCCAGTCGTTTTGTTCTTGTTCTGTTAAAAAGGTCCAAGCGATAAACCTACTAACTTTATGGCCTTGTCCCATTTCTATAGTTTTTACAACAGTCGCATTCACTTTTTCTAAAACTTTATAAGTTGGTTTTAGCGTCACTTCTTTCGAAATTAAACTTGTAAACCAGAAGCATTGTTTGCCAAAATGCTTGCTTTCATAAATCATGTCTTTTACAAAGCGTGCTTCACCTCCTTTGGTCCATAATTCGTTATGTTGTCCGCCAAAATTTAAAAGTGCTTTATTAGGGCGTTTCCCTTTAAGATTCCTTTGTTTTTTTAAGCTTGCTTTTTGAGCATCTTCTGCAGACGCATGAAACGGTGGATTACAAATAGAGAAATCTACTTTTTCTTCAGGTTTTAAAATATCATAAAAAAAGTTGTTCGCTTTCTCTTGACGTCTAATTTCTAGAGTAGATCTTAAATCATAATTTTTCTGCTCAATTTCTTTCGCAGATATAATAGCGGCTTCATCGGTATCACTTCCTATAAATGACCATCCATATTCATGATGACCAATAATAGGGTAAATACAATTGGCACCCACACCAATATCAATACCTTTAATATGATTTCCTTTAGGAATAACAGTGCCTTCACCTTTTAAAAGGTCGGCAATATTATGAATGTAATCTGCTCTTCCTGGAATCGGTGGGCATAAATAATGCTCAGGAATATCCCAGTAGTCTAATCCGTAATGGTGAATTAGTAAAGCCTTGTTCAATGCTTTAACAGCCGCAGGATTAAAAAAATCGATGGAATCGTCACCGTATTTATTAGGTGCAACATAAGGACTTAATTTTGGTGAACTTTTTATAAGTGCGTCAAAATTGTAGCGTGATCTATGTTGATTTCTTGGGTGAAGTTCTGATTTTACTTCAGGATGCTGTTTTTTCTTTTCCAATACTTAATAATTTATGGAGGCAAAGATAGTGGAAAAGAAATTGGGTTATTGAGACCTTAGCCTAAATAACCCAATTCATTTTGAATATAATAACAATGAAATTAATCTACTTTTTTGAAACGTAGCATTTCGTCACCAGCTTCATTGTAAAAAGTTAACGTTAACCCTTCTTTTTATACGTTGAAATGCTGTTAAATGCCTTGTCAAAACGATCTGGAATTGCCATATCCATACACATTTTTCGAGTGGATGCCATAGCGCCAAACTCAATAGTATCAGAAGTGATGTTTTTTATTTGTCCGGTGTAATTATTACAACCATTAGTTCCAGAAGCGCGCATTTCAGTGGTGTTTAGTTCAAGCGTTGGTACATTACTTGTGCTTTCTATCACTTTACCATTAATATGTGTGGCCGCCCAAATATCGTGAATCGCTAATTTTGGATCTTGCTTTTTTTCTAACACTTTTATAAGATCATATTGAATTGAAGATGCATCAGCAGGAACACCTTCAGCATCTAACTGTGTTTCTGTAACTTCAATTTTTTGTAAGTAACCAGGTTCAAAAGTGAAACCATTTATAGGTGCATAAAAATTAGACCATTCTGCATTTTCATGATTCTCGGCTTTTGAAATCTGCAAACATGTTGTTTTTCCGACTCCAGCATCGCAATCTACTTTGGCGCTGTTTACCCAATAGGTAGCTGTCGTTTTTTTTGTTGTGGAGCAAGAGGTTAGCATTACTGTTAAAATTACTACTGACATTGTTTTTAGTATAGTCATAAATATAAATATTGGTTATGATAGTTGAAAATCAAAAGTCTTGCCAATTTTAAATTAAACACCATAGTTTGATTACTATTCCATAGTAACTACCAAATCATCTTGTTTAACCATACTACCTTCAGATAAGCTTACCGATTTTATTTTTCCGGATTTATGTGCTGTAACGGTTGTTTCCATTTTCATGGCTTCAATGACGAACAAAGGATCATTTTCCTTAACGTTTGAACCCTTCTTTACTAAAACTTTATATAACGATCCTTGCAAAGGAGCTCCAATTTGGTTGGCATCTTCTTTATCAATTTTTACGTTTTCTACTTTAGTTATATTTAATGACGTATCAAATATTTCAACAAATCGGTTTTCACCATTCACTTTAAAAAAGACCGTTCTTATACCTGCATCATTGGGAATACTTACC
Source organism: Winogradskyella psychrotolerans RS-3 (assembly GCF_000427335.1). Classification (GTDB taxonomy): domain Bacteria; phylum Bacteroidota; class Bacteroidia; order Flavobacteriales; family Flavobacteriaceae; genus Winogradskyella; species Winogradskyella psychrotolerans. Next base: position 57,747 of record NZ_ATMR01000128.1, read on the forward strand.
GAAAGTAATTTTACAATTATCGTTTTTCCTGGTTCAAGCGTAATGTTGGTTTCTTCTTGAAGTTTCATGCCAAAAAAGAAATCTTTAGTTGGTATGAGTGCTATATTTCCGTAAAGTTTATAATTTTCATGGGCTTTCTCAAAAACTTTTGGATATAACATAAACGATAAAAAGTCTTCCATTTCAATAGGTCTTGTAAAGCCTTGTTGGAATTTTGTCTTGAAAGCAGTAAATTCCTTTGTGAAATCTACAGGTGTTAAATGGGCATTTGGTCGGTCTGTATAGGCTTCTTTATTTTTTAATATAATTTTTTGAAGTGTTTTAGGAAAGCCTCCAACAGGTTGACCTAAATCTCCTTTAAAGAAATTGATTACCGATTCTGGAAACGAAATCGTTTCACCACGCTCCATAACATCATCTGGAGTGAGATTATTAGTTACCATAAAAATAGCCATATCACCAACCACTTTAGAGCTTGGGGTTACTTTGATGAGGTTGCCAAACATGGCATTGATTTGCGCATACATTTTCTTGACGTCATCAAAACGGTCTCCTAATCCTAAGGCAATGGCTTGTGGTCTTAAATTTGAATATTGACCGCCAGGAATTTCATGTTGATACACCTCAGCTGTTCCTGCTTTTAAACCCGATTCAAAAGGATAGTACATTTCGCGTGTATCTTCCCAATAGTTTGAAAACTGATTAAGCATATTCATATCAAAGTCATGCGCACGTTCTTGGCCTTTCATCATTTCAACAACGGCATTAAAGTTGGGTTGCGAAGTCAATCCAGATAAGCCGCCAAGAGCCACATCAACCACATCAACTTCGGCTTCAATGGCTTTTAAATAGGTTGCAGTTTGTAAGGATGAGGTATCGTGCGTATGTAGTTGAATAGGAATATTTACAGTGTCTTTTAGAGCACCAACTAATTCTGTAGCAGCATACGGTTTTAGTAAGCCAGCCATATCTTTAATAGCAATCATATGTGCACCTGCATTTTCTAAATCTTTAGCGAGTTGCGTATAATAGTTGAGGTTGTATTTGGTTTGCTTTGGGTCTAAAATATCACCAGTGTAACTGATCGCAGCTTGCGCGATTCCACCTGTTTTATCACGAACATAATTTATACTAGGTTCCATCGCTTTTACCCAATTCAGCGAGTCGAAAATTCTAAAAATATCAACTCCATTTTCCCAAGATTTTTCAACAAATTTCTCAATTAAATTATCAGGATAGGCTTTATAACCCACAGCATTAGAGCCGCGTAATAACATTTGAAATAAAATATTTGGAACGGCTTTACGTAATTCTCTTAAGCGTGTCCATGGACTTTCATGTAAAAAGCGCATGCAAACATCAAAGGTTGCTCCTCCCCACACTTCCATACTGAAAGTGTTAGGATGGTTTTTTGCGAAACTTTCGGCCACTTTTAGCATATCGTAACTTCGCATGCGTGTTGCTAAAAGCGATTGATGCGCATCGCGCATGGTGGTATCTGTATAATGTATTTTGTTATCGTCTTTTAGCCATTGGCAAAATGCTTCAGGACCTAATTCTGTTAATAGATCTTTGGTGCCTTTTGGAAAAGCCTCCGAACGATTGTATTTTGGAACTTTAGCAGTTCTAAAGACTTTTGATTGGTCAATATTTTTAACATCAGAATTGCCATTGACAATCACTTCAGCCAAGAAATTAACAGCTTTAGTTGTTCGGTCTTGAGGTAGTTTTATTTCGAATAAAGCTGGAGTATTCTGAATAAAATTGACAGTGACCTTTCCTTCCTTAAAGGTCTCATGCTGAATGACATTTTGAAGAAAATGAATGTTAGTTTTTACACCTCTAATTCTAAATTCTTTTAAGGCACGTGTCATTTTCCGAACCGCTCCATCAAGAGTTCTACCATGTGCAGATACTTTTACAAGCATAGAATCAAAAAACGGACTCACGTTATATCCTTGGTAAATACTACCTGCATCCAAGCGAATTCCCATTCCCGAAGCACTTCGATAAGTGGTAATATTTCCGTAATCTGGTGTAAAATTGTTTTCAGGGTCTTCGGTTGTCAATCTGCATTGTAAAGCAAAACCGTAAGTTGCTAATGATTCTTGTTCGTATATTTTTATTTGCTGATCAGATAATTTGTAACCACCAGCAATGAAAATTTGCGTTTTTACCAAATCGATTCCAGTGACCATTTCCGTAACCGTATGCTCAACTTGAATTCTGGGGTTGACTTCAATAAAATAGACACGGTCTTCTTGGTCGACTAAAAACTCAACTGTTCCAATATTATTATAATTAACTTCGGAAGTAATAACGACAGCATATCTGTATAAAGCATCTTTTACCGTTTGAGAAATGTTATAAGAAGGTGCGATTTCAACTACTTTTTGATGTCGTCGTTGTACAGAACAATCACGCTCAAATAAATGACGAATATTACCATGTTTGTCGGCTACAATTTGTACTTCAATATGTTTTGGGTTTTCAACATACTTCTCTAAAAACATGGTGTCGTCACCAAACGCATTTAAAGATTCGTTTTTAGCGGAATCAAAATGTTGCTCTAAATCTTTATCGTTCCTAACTACACGCATACCGCGTCCACCTCCTCCAGAAGCGGCTTTTAGCATTAAAGGATAACCAATCTCATTTGCTTCAGAAAGTGCAATTTTTAATGAGCTTAAGCTTTTCTTGTTACTTTCTATAATAGGAACATTACATTTTACAGCGATTTTCTTAGCTGTAATTTTATCGCCCAAAGCATCCATAACCTCTGGATCTGGACCAATAAAAATGATGTCGTTTTCGGCACATCGTCTCGCAAATTCTGAATTTTCAGATAAGAAACCATAACCAGGATGAATAGCATCTACGTTTTTCTCTTTAGCTAAAGCCACAATTTCTTCAATATCCAAATACGGCTTTAAAGGCTCGTTATCTTCACCAATTTGATAGGATTCATCAGCTTTATTTCTGTGTTGTGAATACCGATCTTCATACGTGTAAACCGCAACCGTAGCAATATTAAGCTCTGTACATGCTCTTAAGACACGGATAGCAATTTCACTTCGATTGGCGACTAAAATTTTTTTAATTTTCATAAGGCGAAGAATATGTGATTTAAGTAATGAATAGACTGTCTTTAACGATATTTATTGGTTGACTTACAGCCTATTATTTGTTAAAAATGCTTTTATAACGCTGTTGTGAAAGTTACATAAATTATTAGCAAATTAGAATTTTGTAACTTGATATTAGCTGAGTAGTAAGATAAAAACTATAATCTAAATAGTTGATCAGATTAAACTGTTTATGATTGATTTAACGTAAATATAACTTCAACCGCTTTATAATATTTTGCGGTAGTGCATCATTATTCAGTACTAATTCAATATGGTCTTTGTTTTTGTCTTTTGCATATAATAATTCGAAAAAGTGAAAAATTGAAAGACTTTGCTTTTTAGTTTCAACAAGTTTAAATTGGTCACCAACCGCGACATTCCCTTCTTTTAGAACTCTTATATAAGTACCCGAAAACCCATGATCTACAAATTGTTTTAGTACGTCGTTTGTTCTAAACTTATGAGCAAACTTAAAACAAGGTTCTCTCGGTTGCGTAATTTGAACTAGAGCGTTTCCTAATTTGTATATATCACCTATAAAAAGTTGTCTTTCATCTAAGTCTTCAATAGTTAAGTTTTCTCCTAACATACCATACGTCCAATCTAAATGCGGATATAAATCTTGCCAGTATGGATATTGATTTGCTGAAAATAAATAACAGGCTTTAAATTCTCCTCCATGTACTTTTCGGTCTGAAACTTCATCTCCTTTCACATCTTCTTTTCCTAAATAAATTGGATTGTCAGTTGGTTTTTTATAAATACCAGTGGTGACTTCTTTTCCATTCCAGAGAAATTTGGTGGGTTGTGCAATATTAGTTGAGATAATTTTCATGCATTAAAAGTATAAAAAATAGCGCACTCAATAGTATGTTTTATGTGGGGTGTTTCAATAATATATTCCTCTTAACACGTTCTGTTATTTTATCAAAATGTTAAAAAAATGTTAAAGCATTTATATTTTAAAACCCACCCATAGATAATCTCGTAGGTATTTGTGCTTTCCAAAGTGGCAAAGCAATTAACCATTTTATCAAATACTAATCAACATGAAAAACAAAATTACTTTTGTTATTGCTATGGCAATGACTTTTTTATTTCAGCAGATGCATTTGCGCAGCTAGTAACTAGCGGAGCAGATGATGGAACAGACGGAACACTACGAAATGAAATTGCAGACACACCAATTGGTGGCGTAATAACTTTTGACACATCAGTGACAACAGTAACTTTAAATAGCGAACTTGTAATTGATAAAGATTTAATAATTAGTGGGAATTCAATAACACCATTAACTATAGATGCTAATAATAATGGTAGAGTATTTAATATCACTACAGGCTTAGTCGTATTAAATGACTTAATGTTAATCAACGGTCTTGATGTTGATGGTGGTGCCATTTATATGACAAACGCAGTTGTAACGATTAACAATTCAACAATATCAGGAAATACAGCTAATGGAGCTTCAGGTTCTGGCGGTGGGATTTTTAATGATGTAGGTGGAGTTCTAGTCGTTAATAATTCTGAAATTTCAAACAATACAGCGAATAGAGCAGGTGGTGGAATTGAGGATAATTCTGGTGCAGGATTATCAATCACATTATTGAATGTTAATTTAGATAATAACAATGCAGGTATCGCACCTGCAACAGCAGCTCCAGGAAATGGAGGTGGATTGCATATTACAGGAGCAGGAAGTGCTATTATTACTGGAGGTACTGTAAATGGAAACGTCGCTGGTAAAGAAGGTGGTGGACTATGGAATGGTAGTGGTGTTTTAGATGTAATTGATGTCACAATAACAGAAAACTCAGCTGTAGGTGATGCTACAGGTGGAGGTGCTATTTATAATAATGGTAACGGAACTATAAATATTTCAGCAGGAACAATATTATCAGGCAATATAGCTTCAGGAGCAACTCCAGGAGGACGTGGTGGTGCTATTTTTAATAATACAGATGGGATTTTAAATCTAGCAAATGGATTGGTAATTACAGGAAACTATGCCAGTAGAGCAGGTGGAGCGATTGAAGATAGCTCAAACGGCACTTTAATTTTATCGGGTGTTACACTTACAGGAAATGCTGCAGGTGTAGATATCGGATTAGGAAATACAATTACACCAAATCCTGGAAATGGTGGCGCTGTACATTTATCTGGTACAACCAATGCAACAATTTCTGGGTTTTCAACAGTTTCAAATAATTATGCAGCTAAAGAAGGCGGTGGATTATGGAATAACTTAGGAACCATGGATGTTAGCTTAACTTTTTTGGATGCTAATATCGCTTCAGGAGATGAGGCAACTGATGGTGGTGGTGCTATTTTTAATAATGGTGGAACTTTAGTTGTAGGTAATGCCGCAGCTATAACAAATAATATCGCTAATGGAACTTCAGGTTCTGGTGGTGGAATTTTAAGTACAGATGGAGCTGTTACAATTACAGATGCTGTTTTGGCTTTTAATCAATCTAACCGTGCGGGTGGAGCAATTGAAATTATAGATGGTTCTATCGATTTCTCAGGAAACTACAATGTAAGTGGTAACAATACAGGTGTTGCGCCAGCAGTAGCAAGTCCAGGTAATGGAGGAGGACTTCATATTAGTGGATCAGGAACAGCAACACTAACAGGAGGTACAATGAGTGATAATGTGGCTGCTAGAGAAGGTGGAGCTTTATGGAATAGTACGGCAACAATGAATGTAGATGGAGTATTAATTAGCGGGAATGTGGCAAGTGGACCAGCAGCAGATGATGGTGGTGCCGGAATTTTTAATAATGGTGGAACATTAATCGTTCAAAATAATACAACAATAAACAATAATATAGCAGATGGAGCTTCAGGTTCTGGTGGTGGTATATTAACAATTGGTGGTGATGTTACCGTAACGAGTTCTACAATTACGATGAATCAGGCCAATAGAGCTGGTGGTGGAATTGAACATGCTGGTGGAACTTTAAATCTTATAGATACAACCTTAGATATGAATAATGCAGGAGTTTCTCCGGCAATGGCTGCGCCAGGATCTGGTGGTGGACTTCATGTATCTGGTGCTGCGACAACGAACATTACAGGTGGTACAACTAACAACAATATTGCCGCTAATGAAGGTGGTGGTTTATGGAATGGTTCAGGAGTAATGACTATTGTAAATCATATGGTTGATGGAAATACAGCTTCAGGAAATGATGCTATGACAGCAGGTGCTGCTGGTGGAGGTGGAATTTATAATGAAGGTGGAACACTTGATCTTTCAGGAACAACTGAAATTACAAACAATAGCGCTGATGGAGCACATTCTACTGGTGGCGGAATTTTAAACGCAGCAGGTACTTTAATGGCGAACGGAATTACAATTGCTTTTAATGAATCTAATAGAGCAGGTGGTGGAATTGAAACTAATGGAAGTGGACCAGTATTATTGACTGATGTAAGCTTGAATAATAATATAACAGGAGTTGTAACAGGAACAGGTGCACCCGGAAATGGTGGTGGACTTCACGTAAGTGGAGATAGCACTGTTGATATTGTTGGTGGAACTGTAAATGTAAATAATGCTGCTCGTGAAGGTGGTGGTTTATGGAATGGTTCTGGCATAATGACAACAGATAATGTTCTTGTGGATTCTAATATGGCTTTAGGTGCTGCAGCTGATGATGGTGGTGCAGGAATCTTCAATAATGGAGGAACGTTAAATATTACCAATGGCAGTATAATTTCTAATAATATGGCAACAGGAGCTTCTGCATCTGGTGGTGGATTATTGAGCACGGCTGGAGATGTTACTGTTATAGATTCAACATTTGATGGTAATGCAGCCAACAGAGCAGGTGGTGCTATTGAACTGATTGATGGTAACTTAATGTTTTCAAATTCAATAATGTCTAATAACGATGTTGATGGCTTAGCAGGAACTGCTGCTCCAGGAAATGGTGGTGGATTCCACGTTACAGGGATGTCAGGAATGCTTACAATTTCTACTAGTACGATAACAGGAAACGCTGCGGCTAATGAAGGTGGTGGATTATGGAATCAAGGAGGAACGATGATGACCGTTTCTATGTCTACAATAGATAATAATACAGCTGCTGAAGGCGGTGGAATTTATAATAACTCGGGGTCAATGACTTCGGTTATGACGAGTACAATTTCTGGTAACTCAGCATCAGTTTCTGGTGGTGGATTAACAAATAATGGAGCGAGTTTAGATCTTAATGCGGTAACTGTAGCAATGAATACGTCTGCCGGAATTGGTGGAGGTATTGATGCCGTTAATACAGTTACTTTAAAAAATACGATTGTAGCTTTAAACACTGCAGTTACAGGAACAGACGTATCAGGAATGCTAACATCAAATGATTTCAATTTAATTGGATCAGATGATTTATCAGTATTTACAACTCAAACTAATGATGTCGAAGGAGTAGATCCATTATTAGGACCGTTACAAGATAATGGAGGTGTTACATTAACACATCTGTTATTAACTAATTCACCTGCTTATGATGCTGGTGATGCAACGGATATGTTTGTAGATCAAATTGGTCAGGTTGTATTTGGAGGAGCAAGAGATATAGGATCTGTAGAAGCACAAGTCGCTTTATCAGTAGATGATTTTAATGCTGCTTCAGTTTTAAATCTTTATCCAAATCCAACAAAAGGACAATTTAATATTGTGATTGATAATTCGGTTTCTGGTGAAATAAAAGCTGAGGTTACTGCGTTATCTGGAAGGATAGTAAAGCAAGTTAAGATAGTGAATGGAACAAATTCCGTAGACATTAGAGGGGTGTCTGCTGGAGTTTATATTGTTAATGTATTTACAGAACAAGGAAGAGTATCACATAAGTTGATTTTGGATTAATAGTTAGTAATTACTTAATAATTGAAAAGACCATCGAAAGATGGTCTTTTTCTTTTTTATTAAAATCAATAGTTTTTTCTGCAAGTCTTGTAAGTGAATCCAACTAAGAATTATCATTTAATTTATAGACAAAAAGGTGTAATAAAAAGCGCAAGTTGTACAACTTGCGCTTTTTAGCTATTAATCCTTAGGGGGAATAAATTAGTACAATTAGTTAGGGATTTGTACAGGTACAAAAATATAGGGTCTAATAGTAATAAAAATTGATGTAGGTTAATAAATAGAGAAACTCTAAGAATTGTATAATTCTTTTCTAATGCGGCTTAAACTTTCGTTAGTAATACCTAAATAGGATGCTATATGATAATTCTTCAATTTTTTCTCGATATTATTATGAGTATCAAGGAAATCAAGGTAGCGATCTTTAGCGGATTGCGATAAACTAACGATAATTCTTTTCTGAAAAGCAGCAAAAGCTCTCTCTAGTTTCTTTCTAATGAAAGTTTCTACTTGAGGAATTTCGCTATATAAAAGCTCTTCATCAGATCTAGACAGACTGTAGAGTGTTGCATCTTCAATAACTTCAAGATTCATAATAGCCTTTGATGCAGAAAAGTAAGCTGTGAAATCTGTAATCCACCAATCTTTTATGCCAAATTGAACAGTGTGTTCTTTTCCCGATCTGCCCATGTAATACGTCCTTAAACAACCATCAGAGATATAAAACATATCATCGACAATATCATTGGCTTTAAAAATGATAGTTCCTTTTTTGTAATATTTTTTATGAAAAAGAGAAGACACAAATTTTAACTCTTCATCTGTAAATGAGAGTCCTTTATAAATTTCTTTGACTTTTGAAATATCGTTTTTCACTTTAAACTTAACTATAGTTGAGTTAAGATAGGTAAATACTTTTGAATGAGTTATTTAAATACGACACTTTAATTTAAAAAATGTTGGCTAGCTTTTATTTAAAAGAAAAAAACCACTTTGAATTAACAAAGTGGTTTTGGTCTTGACTCTTGGCTCTAAAAGCGAAGCGGTCTTTAATCTATTTAATCATATAGCTACGCTGATTATTTTTGAAAGCACGTTTTTGTTATCCATATTTAAAAAAAAATATGAGACAAAAATCTACTTACTTTAATAATTCATAACTACGCTTAATAAAGTTCGTTAACTCTTCTCCTTTTAAAAGGCCTTGAGATAAACGTGCTAAATCTAAACTTTGCGTAATTAAACGTTCTTGTTTCTTTTTGGTTTTAGTTTCTAAAATTTCACTAACCAAAGGAGAGTTGGTGTTTACGATAAGATTGTACATCTCTGGCATATTACCAAACATCTGCATTCCGCCGCCACCAGTCTGTTGCATCTCTTTCATACGACGCATAAATTCTGGTTGCGTAATAATAAATGGAGATGAATCGCTATCCATAGCTTCCAACTGTACAGCGAACTTTTCAGAAGGTATTACTTCTTTTAAGATGGTATCTAATTCTGTTTGTTGCTCTTCTGATAATTTAGAAATTGCAGTTTCGTCTTTCTTGATTAAATTATCAATATGATCACCATCAACTCTAGCAAAAGAAACATTTTCTTTAGTAGATTCTAACTTCTGAATTAAATGCGGTACAATAGGAGAATCTAAAATTAACACTTCATAACCTTTAGCCTTTGCAGCTTCAATATAACTGTGTTGTTGGTCTTTATTTGAAGCGTAAAGAATAACTAACTTACCATCTTTATCCGTTTGAGTTGCTTTTGTTTTGTTGAAAAGCTCTTCATACGTATAAAATTTACCATCAACTGTTGGGTATAAGGCAAAAGCATCAGCTTTTTCGAAGAATTTCTCTTCAGATAACATTCCGTATTCGATTACGATTTTAATATCATCCCATTTTGCTTCAAAATCTTCACGATTCGCGTTGAATAATGCTTTCAATTTATCTGCTACTTTACGAGTGATGTAAGATGAAATTTTCTTCACAGCTCCATCCGCTTGTAAATACGAACGTGATACGTTTAATGGAATATCTGGAGAGTCAATAACACCACGTAACATCGTTAAGAATTCAGGAACAATTCCTTCAACATTATCCGTTACATAAACTTGGTTTTGGTATAATTGAATCTTATCCTTTTGCATGTTCATATCGTTCGTCATCTTAGGGAAATACAAGATTCCTGTTAAGTTGAACGGATAATCTACATTAAGGTGAATGTTGAATAAAGGCTCTTCAAATTGCATTGGATACAATTCTCTGTAGAAGCTTTTATAATCTTCATCTTCTAATTCCGTTGGTTGTTTTGTCCAAGCCGGATTAGGATTATTGATGATGTTATCAACCGTAATTTGTTTGTGTGGCTCAGTTGTTTCTTTACCTTCAGCATCTGTAGTCGTTGCAGGAGTAAATTCTGGATCGTTTACTTCTTGAGTTCCAAATTTAATTGGAATAGGCATAAACTTATTGTACTTATTAAGTAGTTCACTAATTCTATTGTCTTCTAAAAACTCAGTAGAATCCTCTGCAATGTGAAGAATAATTTCTGTTCCTCTGTCTGCTTTATCAGAAGGCTCTAATGTAAATTCTGGAGACCCATCACAAGTCCAATGTGCCGCATCAGCACCAGTATGCGATTTTGTAATAATTTCAACTTTTTCTGCCACCATAAACGCAGAGTAGAACCCAAGACCAAAATGTCCAATAATTCCTGAATCTTTTGCAGAATCTTTGTATTTATCTAAGAATTCTTCAGCACCAGAAAATGCCACTTGGTTAATGTATTTTTCAACCTCTTCGGCTGTCATCCCTAAACCTTGGTCAATGATGTGAAGTTTTTTTCCTTCTTTATCAATCTTTACTTCGATAATAGGATTTCCATAGTCAGATTTAGATTCACCTATACTAGTAAGGTGTTTTAATTTTAGTGTGGCATCTGTACCATTACTAATAAGTTCACGTAAAAAGATTTCGTGATCGCTGTATAAGAACTTTTTAATTAACGGAAAGATATTCTCTACCGATACATTAATACTTCCTTTTGTCATGATATATAGTTTTTTGTATAATTAATTTGAATGATTAGGTATAGTCAAATAAAATACCAAGACTTAAAATGTGACAAAGTGACATAAATACTATGCGTGCATAACGAATGTAAATTCTAATAAAAATAAATTGTATCTTATATCTTAAATTGCTGAACTAAATAATAAGTTTTCCGATGTTTCGGAAACGAAAATAAATTTTCGATGTACAATTCAAAAATAATAGGCTTAGGTAAATATGTGCCAGACAATGTTGTAACCAATGATGATTTATCTAAACTCATGGATACAAATGACGAATGGATACAAGAACGCACAGGTATAAAAGAGCGTCGTTGGGTAGAAAAGGGTAGTGGAGACACTACGGCAACCATGGGAGTGAAAGCTGCTAAAATTGCTATTGAACGCGCAGGTATTGATAAAGATGACATCGACTTTATTATTTTTGCAACCTTGAGTCCTGATATGTATTTTCCTGGTCCGGGTGTGCAAGTACAGTATGCTTTAGATATAAAAACGGTTGGAGCTCTTGATGTGCGTAATCAATGTTCTGGTTTTGTATATGCCATGTCTGTAGCCGATAATTTTATTAAAACAGGAATGTATAAAAACATCCTTGTTATAGGTAGTGAATTGCATTCTTTTGGTTTAGATAAAACAACAAGAGGTCGTGGAGTCTCTGTTATTTTTGGTGATGGAGCAGGAGCTGCCATTTTAACAAGAGAAGAGGATAATTCAAAAGGAATTTTATCAACACATTTACATTCGCAAGGAGAACATGCAGAAGAATTAGTATTAATAGCACCAGGAATGGGGAAACGTTGGGTTAGTGATATTCTAGAAGATAACGATCCTAATGACGAAAGTTATTTTCCGCACATGAATGGTCCGTTTGTATTTAAAAATGCTGTAGTTCGTTTTAGCGAAGTGATTATGGAGGGCTTAATGAAGAATAATCTAGAAGTTGATGATATTGATATGTTAATTCCACATCAAGCGAATTTACGTATTTCACAATTTATACAGCGCAAGTTTAAGTTGAGTGACGACCAAGTGTTTAATAATATACAGAAATACGGAAATACAACTGCAGCCTCTATCCCCATTGCATTAACTGAAGCTTGGGAAGAAGGTAAAATAAAAGAAGGAGATACCGTTGTATTAGCTGCTTTTGGTAGTGGATTTACTTGGGGAAGTGTGATTATGAAGTGGTAAACAAATCCCTTTGAAAAAAGGGATCTCATACAGTTTAGATCAATATTATTGATTAAAAAACATCATGTTTTATAAGATCGAATAGTATTAATTATGAAGAACAGTTTAGGATTTTTCGGATTTATTGCAATCATTTTTTTGACCTTCGGAATTACCTATTTAGATTTTGATAATTTGAATTTTGGATATAATTATAAGGCTTATGCCATGTTAATTATTGGAATTTTATTATTTGGTTTTGTGCTTTATGGATTTAAAAAGAGCAGCAAAAAATAAAACATAGGCTTTATGAACAAACTATTCTCTTTATTATTTTTAATTCTTTGTTCATATTCAAGTTTATTCGCGCAGCAAAAAGATACTTACATCAAAGCAGGTTTTTTATACGACAGCGAAAATAATGTCCTCTTAAAAGATAAAGTCATTCATGTTAAGGAAAACAAAATCGTATCGATTGGTGCTTTTAATACCATTCCAGATGATGCTGAAATTATTGATTTAACTGAATACACTGTCCTTCCAGGTTTAATTGATGCGCATACACATGTCCTTTTTTCTCAAGATGCAACCGAAGACTTTTCAGAACATAGCATCCATTCGCTCACTATGGAAAGTGATGCCATTAGAGCGCTCAGAGGATCAAAAAGAGCCAAGTCGTATTTAGATGTTGGAATTACAAGTGTAAAAGACTTAGGTAATTCAGGACTTTTTCTAGATGTAGCGTTGCGTGATGCGATTAATGAAGGGACTATTGATGGCCCACGTATTTTTGTATCAGGACCAATTATGGCCGCTACAGGTGGTCAAGTTTATGGTGTATCTCCAAAACATCAAAATCTTATAGATTTAGAATACCGTATTATAAATGGAGTAGAAGATGCTCAAATTGCGGTTAGAGAACACGTAAATCAAAAGGTAGATGTTATTAAGATTTGTGCAGATAATATCCCGAATAATACACACCTATCCATTGCTGAAATGAAAGCGATTGTAGAAACTGCAAAAACGTATAATCTTTCTGTTGTAGCGCATTCAATTACAAACCAATCCGCATGGAATGCCATACAAGCAGGTGTAGATGGCATTGAGCATGGATTTAAATTAGCAGATTCTACATTAACCTTAATGGCTAATAAAAAGGTGTTTTTGGTACCTACCGAAAATAGTAAAGCGTATATGAAAACGTATAGCGAACTTGCAGGTTATAACGATGGTGATTTAGGTTGGATAGATAATTATTTAGCTAGGATGAAAAATAGACTTGATAGGGCTATTCAAAAAGGCGTGACAATTGTAGCAGGTTCGGATAACTATACTAATATTGGTGGAACGCGTGGCGAATCGTCAAGAGATATGTTTCGTACTTATTTTGAAGCAGGAATGAAGCCTTTAGATATTCTACAATCGGCAACTTATAGTTCTGCACTAAATTTAAATAAGCAAAATGAAATAGGAGTTCTTAAGTCTGGTGCAAAAGCAGATATTATTGCGGTCAAAGGACATATAACTACCGATTTTATAAATACAATAGAACAGGTTGTATTTGTAATGAAAGATGGAAAGGTCTACGTGAGCAAACACAATTAAACAATTTACATATTTTACTTAATTCATAAAACTAAAAAAAGCCCAAACAAAAATCTGTCTGGGCTTTTCAGCTATTAACCAACTTAACTAACACTATTATAAAAATTAATTTATAATTACTATTACTTAAAACTTATACTACACTAGACGTAAAAAGTCCTATAATATTTCACAGGTTTTGACTTTTAACGTGTATTTAACAAAAACCCGAAACTTGCGTTTCGGGTTTTCTTTATTTAATAGTTAAGAATTAACACTAACTATAAACATTCTTTTTAACTATTAAATAATGGGTTTAGAACATGCCTCCACCTTCTTTAACGTCGTTATCACGCTGCTTACGAGATTTTGCTCTGTATTTTCCTCCACCAAAACGATAAGATAAACGTGCTGATATTTGTTGGCTTTCCCAATTAAATCGTCCGGTTTGTGCATACGGTCTTTCACTCGTGAATTCGGCATACATCGTGTTGAAAATATCATTGTAACTTAAGCTGAAATTAGCTCTCTTTTCCAGAAAACTATAATTAAGGCCTAAATTAACCATGAGCATATCGCTCATTTCAAATTGAATATTTTTATTTTTCCCTCTATACATTCCGAAAATAGAAAAACTCAAACTTTCATCGACTTTAAAGCTATTGAAAGCTCTTGCACTCCAAGCTATGTTATCTACTTCAATAGTGTTTAAGATGATATTCAAATCCGTATCAAACGATTCAGCAATACTTTTTTGAGATTGTGAGTACAAATCAAAACTAGCATTAACACTCCACCATTTTGTAGGACGGTAATTTGATGATAATTCTACACCATAGGATGTGGTGTTGTCAAAATTCAAATTCGTTAAAATTAAACGATTGATATCTGCTCGGTCTATTAAAACGGCTTGTTGTATTTCGTCTTCAATAATTCTGTAAAAAACACCACCGGTAATGCTTCCTTTTTCAAGCTGTCTGGTGTAATTCATTTCAATAGAATTCGTAAACTGAGGTCTTAATTCTTGATTTCCAAATTGTGAAATTAATGGGGTGTTCCATTCTGGTAATGGATTTACTTGTCCAATACCAGGACGATCTATTCTTCTGCTATAACTTAATTGATACGAGTTTTTATCTGTAGGAGAATAGGTGAAAAATGCTGATGGATATAATTCAAAATAATTGTTTTCAAAAGGAATTATAAGTTCGTCGTTAGAGGCTAAATCTTTTTTGAAAGCTTCAGAATCTACATTTACGGTTTCTGCTCTTAATCCAATTTGGTAGCTCCATTTTTCTAATTTAGCACCATAAGTTGCATAAGCAGAATAAATATCTCTAGTATAATCAAAACGTGTGGTTGTTGGAATATAGTCACCGTCTTGGTTGGTTTCTCGTGCATCAGACTCGTAAAAAAGATTAGTGTCAAATAAACGTGCTTGCAATCCTAATTCTAATTTAGTGGTTTCCGATAATGGATTGACATAATCTAAATTTAAAGTGGTATTTGTTCTATCTGTGTCTGTATCTTCTAAAAAGTTAGGACGTTGAGAGCTGTAAAAGATATTATTTACTTCGTTATTTCCCTCAAAAGTATTGTAATCTGCTTCAAGTTCTATACTATGGCCTTCCTCATTAAAATCGTGCTTATAATTAACATTGTATTGTTGCGAATCATTATCACTACCTCCGTTTGTGAATTGCGATTCATTTAATGCCGGATTAGACAGGTAATTGATATTAGAATCTGCAGTATTCCAGTTATCAAAAATATTTTGATTGGTGAAAACCGAAATAGTATTCTTATCATTTAAGTAATAGTCGACTCCAACTTTAAATAAATGGGATTTGTTGTTGTTTAAAATGTCAAAGTTTTGTTCAATCCCTTGCTCAGTCCTGTTAAACGCTCCATTATTCGCGTTTTTAGCAATACTATTACTATAAGAACCATAAACATTTAATTTTCCATTTCTATAATTCGCATCAATAGAGCTATTAAATTTTGCTTCAATATCGTGCGATAAACCAAAATTAATATTACCATTAAAACCAATTTGTGTGTTTTTATGAAGTATAATATTAATAATCCCACTCATACCTTCAGGATTGTATTTTGCAGAAGGGTTAGTGATCAATTCAATACTTTTAATTGATGTTGAAGGAATCTGTTTTAGTAATTGATCGGCAGGGATGTTAGATAACTTTCCATCAACCATAACGCGTACATTTTGGTTACCACGAAGGCTTACAGAACCGGTCTGTTGATCGACGCTTACAGAAGGTAAGTTGTTCATAATCTCACTTGCCGTTGCGCCAGCAGTTTGTAAATCTTTACCTATGGTAATTACTTTTCTGTCCACACGCTGTTGTATTGTAGACACATCTGCAACTATAGTGACTTCATCTAAACCGGTAGATTCTTCTTCAAGTTTAATGTCGCCAAGGTTGGGTTTGTAGTTGCCTTTGCCAATTGTTATGTTTTTATCAATCGTTTTAAAACCTACAAATTGAATAGAAACAATAACTTTTCCTTCAGGAATATTTTGAATTTCGAAAGTGCCGTCGTCACTAGTTATACCTCCAGTAATGATTTTATTCGCCATGTCTTTAATGACGATATTTACATAAGGTAAGGGTTCGTTGAGTTCTGCATCAATAACACGTCCTGAGACAGAACCATCTTTAATGTCAGAATTGGAGTTGGGTTGTGCACTTATAATGGTTGATGAGATCATTATAAGCATTAGTAAGAAATGCTTCATTTTTGATTGAAATTTTGGTTAATTTTTTTGATTGATTTAACAGTTTGTTTAACAGTAGACGATTATATTTAGGTTGTGTTACTCTAAAAAGTTTACTTAACATTATTTTAACATTATGAAAAAAACAACATTAGTTATTGGAGCATCTTTAAAACCAGAGCGCTATTCCAATATTGCCATAAAACGATTAAGACGTTATAATCATGAGGTGAAAGCCTTTGGATTAAAAACAGGAAAAGTTGAAGATGTATCTATTGATACTGAATTAATGCCTTACAAAGGAATAGATACAGTGACATTGTATCTTAATCCGCAACGTCAAAAACCCTACTATGATTACATAATTGGGCTAAAACCTAAACGTATTATCTTTAATCCAGGAACAGAAAACCCAGAATTTTATAATGTTTTAGAACAGCATAATATTGATTATGAAGTGGCTTGTACCTTAGTATTATTAAGTACCGGACAATATTAAGGCTTCTTTTTTATAAGAAGTAATCCTAGGAACATTAATAGACCATTGTAGATTAATATTTCGAATCCGATTTCGTGACCATTAAATAATTCTTTAGAATATAAGTTCAAGATATATGAAAGGATTGGAGCCGCAATGGCAATAATCCACACTAATTTATCTTTAATTTGAAATTTGGTAATTAAGCCAAAAGCAAACAATCCTAGTAACGGTCCATAGGTATAACCTGCTGCTTTAAAGAGTTTCCAAATTACAGAAACATCTGTAAAAATGATATCGAATAATAAGATGACTAGAACGAGTACAGCACTAAAGCCAATATGAACACGTTTTCTTAAACCTCGTCGTTTAGCTTCAGGTTTGTTTTCAATATCTAAAATATCGAAACAAAATGAAGTGGTTAGTGATGTTAAAGCAGAATCTGCACTAGAATAAGCAGCAGCAATTAAACCGAGTAAAAAGAATGCTGAGGTTACGATTCCTATTTCAGGAAGCATTGCAATTGTAGGGAAAAGATCATCTTTAGACGCTGTAATTCCATTTTTAGCGGCATATTGTGTTAACATCAAGCCAAGGACTAAGAAAAGGATGTTTACAAAAATGAGAACTACACTAAAGGTCACCATGTTCTTCTGAGCGTCTTTCAAATTACGACAGGTTAAGTTTTTTTGCATCATATCTTGGTCTAAACCCGTCATGGTGATGGTGATAAAAATTCCAGATAAAAAGCTCTTCCAAAAATATTGAGAATCATTACCATCTTCAAAGAAGAATACCTTGCTGAGATTACTTTCTTTGGTATAGGTGATAACCTCTCCAATACTATTCAAGTCTAATGCAGATGCCAAAAACACAATCGTTACAACAACAGAAACTAACATAAATAACGTCTGAAGCGTGTCTGTGAAAATAATAGTTTTTATACCTCCTCTAAAGGTGTAAAGCCAAATTAAGGCAATGGTGATAATTACGGTTATTGCGAATGGAATATCAAACAGATCAAAAACTAAAAGTTGTAAAACTTTAGCAACTAAAAATAAGCGAAACGAAGCTCCAACAGTTCTAGAAATAAGAAAGGCAACAGAGCCAGTTTTATAACTGACAATACCAAAACGGTCTTTTAAATAGGTATAAATAGAGGTGAGGTTGAGTTTGTAATAGAGTGGTAATAGCACAAAAGCAATGATCAAATACCCAAAAAAGTAACCAAAAACAACCTGCAGGTATCCAAATTGCTTAGCTTCAATAGCACCAGGGACGGAGATAAAAGTCACTCCAGACAATGATGCTCCAATCATTCCAAAAGCCACCAAATACCATGGAGCAGATTTGTTAGCCTTAAAAAAAGCGGCATTAGAATCTTCTTTTCCTGTGAAATAAGAGATTAAAATAAGCAATCCAAAGTAACATACAATTAAAAGGAGGATTGATGTTGGCGACATGATAGTAAAGTTTTAGTATAATTTATGAAAGTAGTGTATTTCAAAAAATAAGACTGCCTTTAAACAGAATTAATTATTAAAAATTATATGATAATTGGTAATTTACTTAAAAATAGACTTTTAAAACAACTCCTTTTTTATGTCCAAAAATCTTTACCTTCGCGCCTATGGAATTTTCATCAAAACTCTTAGAAAACGCAGTTAACGAAATGTCGCAATTACCAGGTATTGGTAAGCGTACGGCTTTACGTTTAGTGTTGCATATGCTACGACAACCTGAAAATCAAACCTTTCAACTAGCAAATGCGTTAACGAAGGTGAGAGCAGAAATTAATTTTTGTAAATCGTGTCATAATATTAGTGATAATGTGTTGTGCGAAATATGTTCAAACCCAAAACGTAATAGTGAGTTAATCTGTGTTGTTGAAGATATCAGAGATGTTATGGCTGTAGAAAACACAAGTTCTTTTAAAGGTTTGTATCATGTTTTGGGTGGAAAAATATCTCCTATGGATGGTATTGGACCTCAGGATTTGAATATTACAACTTTAGTCGAAAAAGTAAAAACAGGTGAAGTAAAAGAATTAATTTTCGCTATGAGTCCAACGATGGAAGGAGATACGACTAATTTTTATATCTTTAGGCAAATTCAAGATTATAGTGTTGCCACATCAACTATTGCAAGAGGTGTTGCCGCTGGAAACGAATTAGAATATACAGACGAAATCACCTTGGGTCGCAGTATTATTGATCGTGTGCCTTTTGAAGCATCTCTAAAATCATAACCTTATTTTGAAACATCCAAACTCAAAATATTATTTAATTCAACTCATTTTATTTTGGATGTTCCATGTGTCCTTAAAAAAAACAATGAATATTACCAAATGAAACTTTCTGTCATCATATTAAACTATAATGTACGCTACTTTTTAGAATTATGTCTAAGAAGTGTGGAAGCTGCCATTGCTGATATTGATGCCGAGATTATAGTGATAGATAACAATTCTCCTGATGATAGTTGTGACATGGTGAAGGAATTGTTTCCTTCAGTAAAATTGATTGAAAATAAGGATAATTCAGGATTTTCTAAAGGTAATAATATAGGAGTTGCGCAAGCAAAAGGAGAGTATTTGTGTATTCTAAATCCAGACACGGTTGTCGCAGAAGACACCTTCTCTAAACTTTTAAATTTTACAGAATTAAAGGATAATCTCGGAATTGTAGGCTGTCAACTTATTGATGGAAAAGGGAAATTTCTACCAGAAAGTAAACGTAATATACCAACGCCAAAAGTGTCCTTAAGAAAAGTATTAGGTAATACTAATGATTATTACGCTAATCATGTCAGCATCGAAGAAACAGCTAAAGTAGATATTTTAGTCGGAGCCTTTATGTGGTTAAAAAAAGACGTGTACGAAGCTGTTGGTGGTTTTGATGAAGCTTATTTCATGTACGGAGAAGATATCGATTTATCCTATAAAGTGATTAAGGCAGGATATGATAATTTCTATTTCGGTGAAACGACTGTAGTTCACTTTAAAGGAGAAAGTACCTTAAAAGATTCGAAGTATGCAAAACGGTTTTACGGAGCCATGCAAATATTCTACAAAAAGCATTTTAAACAGAATCTATTATTTAATGCTGTGGTTTGGGTAGGTATTAAAATGGCGCATATTTTGCGAAAGAATCCGGTTGATGTAGAAATAAAGTCGAATCAGTCCTATTTATATTCAGTTGATTTTGATCCAGTTTTGGTAGAACAATTACCAAAACCAACCCAAATAGAAAATACAATACAAGATATTATTAAGAATAACAGTTTAATCGTTTACGATTTTAAAATTCTGATTGCGAGCATTGTAATTGCAGATATGAAACAAAAATCGAAGCAAGAAAATATTGGTTTTAGATTTCTTTTAAAAAATAGTAAATTTATCCTCGGAAGTGATAGCGCTATTAATAGAGGGGAAGTACTTCACTTTTAGAATGTATTTGTTGAATAAAAATCAATAAAACATGTATTTTTTTAGTAATTTTGCACGCGATTAGCAAATAACGACCTACAAATTATAGATATGGCAAAGTTTGAACTTAAGTTACCTAAAATGGGAGAGAGTGTTGCAGAAGCAACCATAACCTCATGGCTTAAAGATGTTGGAGATACTATTGAAGCAGATGAAGCAGTTTTAGAGATTGCTACAGATAAAGTAGACAGTGAAGTGCCTAGTGAAGTAGATGGCGTTTTAGTTGAAAAACTATTTAACGTTGATGATGTTGTACAAGTTGGGCAAACTATAGCAGTAATAGAAACTGAAGGTGGTGAAACCGTAGAAGTTAAAGCTACTGCTGCAGAACCTGAACCTACTGCCAAACCAGTAGCCCCAAAAGTAGTTGCAGAGGTTGCACAAACTGTTGTAGCTGCAAAAGCTTCTGTAGAACCTGTTGTCTCTACTGAAGATCGATTTTATTCCCCACTAGTAAAAAATATAGCAAAACAAGAGGGTATTTCTCAAGCTGAATTAGACGCTATTTTGGGTACAGGGAAAGATGAACGCGTTACTAAAAACGATATTAAAGCGTATTTAGAATCTCGTAGTTCTGTGCCAACTCCTGTTTCGGCAACGAAATCTGAAGACACAAAGACGCTAGACGTTGAGCGTAGTAAAAACTCAATAGAAGCTCCTAAGAAAGATATCGCTCCGGCTCAAGAAAAACCAAAAACAGATAAGCCTGTTGCGGTTCCAGGAGGTGATGAGGTTATTGAAATGACTAGAATGGGGAAACTCATTTCAAAATATATGGTAGATTCAGTACAGACGTCTGCACACGTGCAATCGTTTATAGAAGCTGATGTTACTAATATTTGGAACTGGAGAAAGAAGGTTAAAGATGGCTTTATGAAGCGTGAAGGTGAAAACCTAACCTTTACTCCAATCTTTATGGAGGCAATCACTAAAGCTTTAAAAGATTTCCCGATGATGAATATTTCTGTTCAAGGAGATAAAATCATTAAAAAGAAAGCTATTAATGTTGGTATGGCAGCAGCCTTACCAGATGGTAATCTAATTGTACCTGTCATTAAAAATGCTGATCAGTTAAATTTATTTGGCATGGTAAAACGTGTAAACGATTTAGCGAATAGAGCACGTTTAGGGCAATTGAGTCCAGATGATATACAAGGTGGAACGTATACCGTAACTAATGTTGGTACGTTTGGTAGCATCATGGGAACACCAATTATCAATCAACCACAAGTGGGTATTTTAGCTTTAGGTGCCATTAGAAAAACACCTGCAGTTATAGAAGGTCCAGAAGGAGATTATATTGGTATCCGTTTTAAAATGTACTTATCACATTCATACGATCACAGAGTGGTTAATGGAGCGCTTGGAGGTCAGTTTGTAAAAGCTGTTAAAGATTATTTAGAAGGTTGGGATATTGACAGAGAGATATAATGAATCTTAAAAAACTAATTGATGATAAAACAAAAGCAACACTTATTGAGGTTGGCGAAGTTATATTGTATTGGATAGGAGGTATTATTCTCATAACCATAGGTTCTGTAATTATTTACTACCTAGTATCACTAGTTTTGTTGTTTGCAACCTAAAAGATATCACATTATAATAAATAAAAAAGCACAGTTTTAAAACTGTGCTTTTTTTGTTTTTTACAAGCAACTCTTTAAAGCGCTCAGAACACCTGTTTTCTTATGCTGTCACTTATAAAGGTTTAATAATAAGATTTGTAGCAAGTGTCTTTATAAATTCATTGACTTTATAGGGTTTTACAATGGAATCATCAAATTGTGCACTTTTAAAACGGTCATCTTGTTCGTCTTGTGTTACAGCAGTTAATGCAATAACAATGACGGGTTTTTGAAGTTCTCGGATTTTTTTAGTGGCTTCTATACCGTCTAATACAGGCATGTGAACATCCATCAATACTAAGTCGTAATCTGTTAGCATAATTTTATCAATACCTTCCTGACCATTAGTAGCAACTTCTACTAAAATATCATGACTTTCCAATGTCTTTTTAGTCACCATAAGATTAATTCTGTTGTCGTCTACAACTAATATCTTTTTTCCGCGAAGCATAGCAATTGAAACAGTGTCTTGAATTTCTTTATTTGTATGCTCCTTTGTTGCAGTTCCAAATGTTATTTCGAAAAAGAAATTTGAACCTTCGTTAACAATACTTTCTAGTTGTATGTTAGACTTCATGTCTATGAGTAACTTTTGAACAATGGTAAGTCCTAAACCAGAACCTTGAAAATCACCTTCGTGTTTAAGTTGTCCAAATTCCTCAAAGATTTTTTGCTGATCAGCTATAGGAATTCCTTGTCCATTGTCTTTAACTTCAAACTTAAGCTTTAGGTTATTTTCTTTGATGTCTAATAAACTAACCACGAGTTCTACTTTTCCGTTGGTTGTAAATTTTAATGCATTACCCAATAAATTGATGAGGACTTGAGACATTTTGGTTTGATCTCCATTGATCCATTTAGGAATATTAGGGTTTAGAGTTATAACTAAATCATTATTAGTTTGCCTGGTTAAGTATTCTAATGATTCTTTAATATTATTTAAAAAATCTTTAAGATGAAAAGCTTTTGATTCAAATTTGATTTTTTCATCAGAATCCATCTTATTTAAGGTCAGTACATCGTTTACAAGATTTAGTAAATAATCTGCTGAAAACTTTAGGGATTGCAATTCTGTTTTATGAGATTTAAGATTACTGTCGTTATAAAGAACAGTACTTAAGCCGATGATTCCATATAAAGGTGTGCGTAGCTCGTGACTCATTGTCGATAAAAATCGAGATTTAGCCTCTGCTAATTTTTCAGACTCTAGTTTGGCGTCTAAATATTCTTGATTTTTTTTCTTTAATTCAGAGTTTAATCTTCTTCTGTTTTTAATCACTTTAAGAAGGTAAAGTAAGAGGCTTAAAAGTATAAAAGAGACTATAGCACTAAAGATTAATAATTTACTCTGAGTCTCTGACTTTTCGACTATTAATTCATTTCTAAGCGCTTCGTTTTTTAGTTCTTCCTGTATTTTAGCATTTTTAAGAGAGGTGATAAGGTTGTTAGCCGATTTTTTAATTTCTAATTTGCTTTGCTCTAAAAAAAGGCTGTCTTTTAATTTACCTATATCATAGGCTTTTTTGTAATTACCTTTAAAGGCAAGGCATTCAATATAACCGTTATAAGCTTTCTTTAATACATCAAGGTTATTCGTTTCTTTTGATAAAAGAATAGCCTGTTGGTATAGGTCTATAGCTAAATTATAATCGTTAACTCTATAAGCATAATCGGCTTTGTATAACTTAAGACCAGCGCGTCCTATCTTAAAGTCTTTTGGTATATGAATCTCTGCGGTATCGAGGTATGGCTTCGCTTCTTTATGATCATTATAATGATCAAAATATATTTGAGCTATGTTATGATTTAGGAAGAAAAGAGCAAGATCATTATTTTCCTCTTTTGCCAATGGTATTCCTTCCTTAAAATAATGTATCGCTTTGTCTGGTTCTCCAAAGGCATAATATATATTGCCTATATCTATATGAGAACCTACTAATAAAGTGTTGTTTTTTAGTTTTTTAGCTAATTGAATATTTTTTCGAGCATACTCAAGTGATTTTAGAGAGTCATTTAAGTTGAGGTAAGAATTTGCTAAGAAACTACGAATTTTACTAATCTCATTATTTAGCTTATTGTCCTTTGCAACTTTAAGTATGTCATTTGCTTTAAGAATAACAGAACTGTAATCCTCCTTATAGTAATCAGCGATCATCAGTTGTTTAACTGAGTCTAAGTAAATTTTGGTTTCAGAATCTTCAGGGTTTATAGAACCGTTGAGCGAGCTTTCTTTTTTTGTGCATGAAGGCCACATACTTGAAAAGTGATAATTAGGGCAAATAAGAATGTTCGCATATTCATTGATAAAGAATAGTAATAGCTGTCAAAGTACTTATTTTTTGTATAAAACCTATCATTTTAATCTCTAATATTATGGAGGTCACAGCGCTGGTTAATGTAAAATAAGCTTTAAAACGGGTTGCAAGTTAGGTTTTAGAGTGGCAACCATAGTTTTTATAAATTATGATATTAATATTTAGCTTTCAATAGTTTACTAAAACTATAGGCTTAGTTTCTTAATCCCATTACAGCTTTTTCATCCCAATCAAGGCTATTCTAGTTATTCTAATTATCTTTGATTCTCAAAACAAAAACAATGCAGCTTAATCTAACAAAACCTATCTGTTTTTTCGATTTAGAAACCACAGGTATAAATATTTCAAAAGATAGAATCGTAGAAATTTCAATTCTTAAAGTCCATCCAGATGGTAAGGAAGAATCTAAAACGTGGGTTGTAAATCCTGAAATGCCAATTCCTGCAGAAGTAACTGCTATACATGGTATTTCGGATGCTGATGTCGCTGACAAACCAACGTTTAAAGAATTATCTAAGGAAATCTATAATCTAATTAAGGATTCGGATTTAGGAGGCTTTAATTCTAACCGTTTCGATATTCCGTTGTTGGCAGAAGAAATGCTAAGAGCAGAAGTAGATTTTGATATGAAGAATACGCAATCCGTAGATGTACAAACCATATTTCATAAAATGGAACAACGTACATTAGTCGCAGCTTACAAATTTTACTGCGATAAGGATTTAAGTAATGCACACAGTGCAGAAGCAGATACAAAAGCTACTTACGAAGTTTTAAAAGCGCAATTAGACCGTTACGAAGATTTAGAAAACGATACCAAGTTTTTAGCAGAGTTCAGTTCACGTAAAAAATTCGCAGATTTCGCAGGTTTCTTAATCTTTAATAAAGAAGATGAAGAGTGTTTTTCATTTGGAAAGCATAAAGGGAAACGTGTTTTGGAAGTTTTAGATAAAGAACCTGGCTACTTTGGTTGGTTGCTAAATGCTGATTTTCCGTTATATACGAAGAAGGTTTTGACTGCTATTAAGCTTCGTCAATTTAATAATAAGTTAAGCTAATTGTCATTCCTGCGAAGGCAGGAATCCATAATATAAAATAAAGGTCAAATTAATAAGATTCCTGCCTTCGCAGGAATTACAGAAATATGAAACTAATCTGCATAGGTCGTAACTACACCGACCACATTAAAGAACTCAAAAACGAAAAGCCTGCAGATCCTGTTGTGTTTTTAAAACCAGACACATCTATTTTACTGAAGAAACAACCCTTTTTTATTCCAGATTTTTCGGATGATGTACATCATGAGGTTGAAGTTTTAGTGAAAATAAATAAAGTTGGGAAGCATATCGATAAGAAATTTGCACATAAATATTATGATGAAATCGGACTCGGAATAGACTTTACAGCGCGCGATCTTCAAGCGCAATTAAAAGCAAAAGGCTTACCATGGGAAAAAGCCAAAGCCTTTGATGGTGCTGCGGTTATTGGTAAATGGCTGCCGAAATCTAAATTTCAAAATATAAACAATATCAATTTTAGTTTAAAGAAGAATGAAGAGGTTGTTCAGTCTGGAAACACAGAACTGATGCTTTGGAAAATTGATGAACTTATAGAATATGTGTCAAAATATTTCACTTTAAAAATTGGAGACATTATATTTACGGGCACACCAGCAGGAGTTGGAAAAGTTTTTGCAGAAGATCAATTAAAAGGATATCTTGAGGACGTGGAAATGTTTTCAATTAAAATTAAATAAATGTCACAACATTATCAATTACATCGTGTACGAGAAATGGCTGAGGGCGACGAAGATTTCGTTGCAGCTTTAGCGGCCGCTTTTATAGAAGAAGTGCCAGAAGATGCTGAACGTTTAAGAACAGCAGTACCAGCAAAAGATTATAAAGAAGTTTATCAAGCCGCTCATAAAATGAAACCTACTATAGATTTGTTTGAGCTTGGTGTTCTAGACAGGCTGATCGAAGTACAAGATTGGGGAAAGTTGGAGCAATCGGACAAAAATGTAGATCAACAACTTATAGAGGTTTTAACCGCAGTAGATAATGCTGTTAATGAGATTAAAGCCAATTTCGGACTCTAAATGCAAGCAGAAATTATTACTATTGGCGATGAGATTCTCATTGGTCAGATTGTAGATACAAATTCGGCATTTTTAGGCAAGGAGTTGAATAAATTTGGTATTTCAGTATATCAGATTACATCAATTCAAGATGATAAGATGCATATTCTTAAAGCTTTAAAAGAAGCTGAAGGAAATGCAGATATCATTATTATAACGGGTGGTTTAGGACCAACGAAAGACGATATTACCAAACACACTATTTGCGAATATTTTAATGACACCTTAATAGAAGATAAGGCTGTTCTGACTAATGTAGAACAGATTTTTTCAAAATACAGTGCAGCACCGCTTTTAGAAGTTAATAAACAACAAGCTTTAGTACCCTCTAAAGCCACAGTTCTTATGAATCACAATGGTACAGCACCAGGTATGTGGTTAGAGAAAAACGGAAAAGTGTTTGTGTCGCTGCCTGGAGTGCCATTTGAGATGAAGGCTTTAATTACAGAGCAGGTCATTCCGAAGTTAATAGGGAAATTTAAGTTTCCATATATAATGCACAAAACCCTTTTAACCTATGGTCTTGGAGAAAGTGCATTGGCGGAGCGAATTGCAACATGGGAAGATCATTTACCTGATTTTATAAAATTAGCGTATTTGCCAAGTTTAGGTCGTGTACGCATACGGTTATCTGCAAAGGCTTTTGATAAAGTGATGGTTGATTCAGAATTACACAACCAAATTAATTTACTGTTACCGCAAATTAAAGATGTTTTCATCGGTTACGAAGAAGATGAGTCTATCGAAGCGGTAATTGGTAAACAATTAACAGAACTAAAAAGTACTTTAGCTGTGGCCGAAAGCTGTACAGGAGGGAGGATTGCAAAATCATTTACGGAAAATGCAGGAGCGTCTGCTTATTTTAAAGGAGGTGTTGTTACGTATGCTTCAGAATCTAAAGTGAGAATTTTAGATGTTTCAGAAGACGATATAAAAAAATATTCTGTGGTGAGTAAGCAAGTTGCTGAGACCATGGCTAAGAATGTAAGATTATTATTTGATAGCGATTATGCTATAAGTACCACTGGTAATGCAGGACCGTTGAAAGGAGATTCAGACGCAGAAGTAGGAACTGTTTGGATTGCTATTGCTTCAAAAGATGAAGTTTACTCTGATGTTTTTAACTTCGGAAATCTACGTGAGAAGGTAATTGTAAGAGCTTCAAATAAGGCTTTTGAAATGCTTCAGAAATTTTTTTTGAAAAAGTAGAGTTTTATGTTTGCTGAAACCTAAAGTTTTACTAAATTTGCACCCTGTTTAAAATATCCATGTTCGGATTTTAGATTCTTATTGAGATTAATTTGAAGGAATTCCTTTAAATACAATAAGAGTTAGCAGAATAATAAATTATAGACCTAAAGAAAGAAAACAATGTCAAGAGTTTGTGAACTTACTGGGAAGAAAGCGATGGTTGGGAACAATGTTTCTCACGCAATGAATAAAACGAAACGCAAGTTTGATGCAAACTTGATCAAAAAACGTTTTTATATTCCTGAAGAAGATAAGTGGGTAACATTAAAAGTTTCTACATCAGCATTAAAGACTATCAATAAAATTGGTATCGAAGCGATGTTAAAAGAAGCTAAAGCAAAAGGATTTTACAAATAATAGCGTTTACGCTTAAGTCAATTTACAATGGCAAAAAGAGGAAATAGAATACAAGTTATCTTAGAGTGCACAGAGCACAAAACTTCTGGTCAACCAGGAACTTCAAGATATATTACAACGAAAAATAAGAAGAACACGCCAGATCGTATGGAGATTAAGAAATTTAATCCTATCCTTAAGCGTATGACTGTTCATAAAGAGATAAAATAAGATACCATGGCAAAGAAATCAGTAGCGTCTTTACAGACAGGAGCAAAACGTTTGACAAAAGCTATAAAAATGGTGAAATCACCAAAAACTGGAGCATACATGTTCGTAGAATCAGTAATGGCACCAGAATTTGTCAATGACTTTTTAAACAAAAAATAATCTTTATTTATATATAGATTAACGGAACTGCTTTCATTTGAAAGCAGTTTTTTTATGTTTATATTTGAAAAACATCTGACATCTTAACAGTAAATTGTTATAGGCAAGGTTGTTGCAATGTAATAATTGTAAATAATACTGTCACACTGAGCTTATCTAAGTGCGATTAATAACCTAACTACAAAAATGAGTTTTTTTAAAAAAATATTCTCTTCCGAAAAGAAAGAAACTTTAGATAAAGGCTTAGAAAAATCTAAATCTTCTTTCTTCAATAAATTAAATAAAGCGGTTGCCGGTAAATCTAAAGTCGATGATGACGTTTTAGATAATCTTGAAGAAATCTTAGTCACTAGTGATGTTGGTGTAAATACCACATTAAAAGTCATTACGCGTATTGAAGAACGCGTGGCAAAAGATAAATATTTAGGCACTTCAGAGTTGAATAAAATTCTACGAGAAGAAATCGCAGCATTACTATCTGAAACTAAGTCAGGTGAAGAAACAGAATATACCATTCCAGAATTACCAAAACAAGCAGATGGTTCTAAAACACCTTATGTACTTATGGTAGTTGGAGTGAATGGCGTAGGGAAAACAACTACTATTGGTAAATTAGCTTATCAGTTTAAGAAAAAGGTTTAAACGTTGTTCTTGGAGCAGCAGATACGTTTAGAGCCGCAGCTATAGATCAATTACAAGTGTGGGCAGATCGTGTAGATGTGCCAATGATACGACAAGAAATGGGATCTGATCCTGCTTCTGTAGCGTTCGATGCCTTACAGTCAGGTGTCAATCAAAACGCAGATGTTATTATTATTGACACAGCAGGTCGTTTACATAATAAAGTGAACTTAATGAATGAGTTGACTAAAGTAAAACGTGTAATGCAAAAAGTTGTTGGTGATGCGCCTCACGATGTGTTATTAGTTTTAGATGGTTCTACAGGTCAGAATGCTTTTGAACAAGCCAAACAATTTACAGCAGCTACCGAAGTAACATCGTTAGCAGTAACCAAATTAGACGGTACAGCAAAAGGTGGCGTTGTTATCGGAATTAGTGATCAATTTCAAATTCCTGTAAAATATATTGGAGTAGGAGAAGGTATCGAAGATTTACAAGTATTTAATAAATATGAGTTTGTCGATTCTTTTTTTAAATAAAAAAACACAAACAGAGTAAGTTAAATCTATTTGATTATTCAGTTTTCGTAGTAACAGATTTAAGAAATAACATAATTTTAAAGCCGATTGCAATAAGCACACTATTGTATTCGGCTTTTTCTGTTTATTAAATGTCTTTTCTTAATAGATAAGCGCATTAATTTTAACCCAAAGCTCATTATCAAAATTAGATAGGGCAAAATTATCATCATATGCAGATTGCCCCATTCTAACGATGACAAGCTTTTTACTAGGAACTACATAGATCTTTTGATCATTTTTACCTAAAGCAGCATACATATCACTTGGTGCATTTGGAATAAGTTGACCTGGAAATTCAAACTGACTTTGTGGTAAATGGTAAGATGATTTACCATTTAACCACCATAAATAACCATACGCTAAATTAATATCTTGCGATGTATTTGTGGCTTGAGCGAAGTAGCTTTCATTTAAAATTTGCTGGTCTTCCCATTTGCCATTCGCGTAGCTTAATAAACCAAATCGTGCCATACTTCTCGTCGTACTTGCATAAACACTTAGGTTACCAATATCAATCCAATTCCCTGTCATTCCTATTTTGTCTCTAAGATTGGTGTTAAAATAATTGTTCCAGGTTGTATGGCTTGCCTCTGCAACAACATCTTGTAGTTTTACATATACATTGTGATAAGCCCAACGACTCCCAGCATCTGCCATATATTGTAAATTACTAGGAGACACATCGTCACCTAAAGTATCATCCAAACCAGAAGTCATGGATAATAAATGTTCGCAAGTGATTAGGTTTTCTTTTTCCAAAGGAGCACTCGTCCAGCCAGTTCCTAAATAGTCCGAGACTTTATTATCTATATTAATAAGTTCATGTTCTTGTGCAATTCCGGCAAGTGCTGTTGTTAATGTTTTTCCGGCACTCGCCCAATACCATAGTGTAGAATTGTCATGAGCATTAAAATAATGTTCTTCTACAATTTTACCATTATGAAGAATTATAAAACTTTTGGAGTGCTTCTCTTCCAAGAAATCTAATAAGGGTTGAAGCTCACTTTCATTCCAATTTAATTCTGAAATGGCTGTAGTTTCCCAATTATCTGAATTTATAGGAGGAAAATAAACGGCTTCAGGTTCTGGTTCATTTGGTGTGGAATCATCTTCCGATGAACACGAAAAACAAAATAATAGACCTAATACTAAAATGCAGAAATGGTTTGGTTTCATAATTTGGTTTTAAATAGGACTTTAGAAATAGGAAAAAGTTTAATCTCACGACTCAGAAATCAATTATAGTAAATCATTCCGTATCTTTGCAAACTGATTTACAAAAAGCATGAGAACTAAGAGCACAAAAAAGAATAGAATCAACGTCATTACACTAGGTTGTAGTAAAAATGTTTACGATAGCGAAGTGTTAATGGGACAACTTAAAGCAAGCGGAAAGGACGTCGTCCATGAGCAAGAAGGAAATGTTGTAGTTATTAATACCTGTGGTTTTATTAATAATGCTAAGGAGGAAAGTGTGAACACCATTTTGGAGTACATGCAAAAAAAGGAAGATGGAGAAGTTGATAAAGTCTTTGTAACAGGCTGTTTAAGTGAACGTTACAAGCCAGACTTAGAAAAAGAAATTCCAAATGTAGATCAGTATTTCGGAACTACCGAGTTACCTGGCTTATTAAAAGCATTAGGTGCAGATTATAAGCATGAATTGATTGGGGAACGTTTAACAACAACTCCAAAGAATTATGCCTATCTTAAAATTGCTGAAGGTTGTGACCGACCTTGTAGTTTTTGTGCGATTCCCCTAATGAGAGGAAAGCATAAAAGTACGCCTATTGAAAACTTAGTGATTGAAGCAGAAAAGTTAGCAGCAAATGGTGTTAAAGAACTGATTCTTATTGCTCAAGATTTAACCTATTACGGTTTAGATATTTATAAAAAACGAAACCTAGCTGAGTTATTAGAAAACCTCGTAAAGGTTGAAGGTATCGAGTGGATTCGCTTGCATTATGCATTTCCAACAGGTTTCCCGATGGATGTTTTAGACATTATGAAGCGCGAACCTAAAATTTGTAACTATTTAGATATTCCGTTACAACATATTTCTGATGATTTATTAAAATCTATGCGCCGCGGAACGACCAAAGAAAAGACGACTAAATTGATTCACGACTTCAGAGCTATTGTTCCTGAAATGACGATTAGAACAACACTTATTGTTGGATATCCTGGTGAAACAGAAGCACATTTTCAAGAACTTAAACAATGGGTTTCAGAAATGCGTTTTGAACGTTTAGGCTGTTTTACATATTCTCATGAAGAAAATACACACGCTTATAATTTAGAAGATGATGTTCCTGAAGAGGTAAAAATGGAGCGCGTTAACGAGATTATGGAAATGCAATCTCAAATCTCTTGGGAATTGAATCAAGCCAAAATAGGACAAGAATTTAGAGTGGTTATTGACCGTAAAGAAGGGAATTATTTTGTAGGACGTACAGAATTTGATTCGCCAGATGTTGATAATGAAGTGCGCATTGATGCTACTAAAACGTATTTAAAGACAGGTGAGTTTGCAACAATTAAAGTTACAGAAGCTGAAGACTTTGATCTTTATGGTGAAGTGATTTAATCATAACTATTTTTATGCACTACTATAATAGTGTTCTAAGTTTTTTACGATGGTACAAGTTCTTGTGATGTAGCTTGTACCATCATTTGTAAAATGCAAGCGCTGTTTCTATCAGCGTTTTCGCTTTTAAAAAGGCTTGTAGTTAGAATTTAGATTCTGTCTGGCCAAAACTGTGGATGTTCTCCACTAAATCCAAATTCAGGTAGCCCATTTATTGATTCCATCTCTTTATTAGATAATTCAAAGTCATCTAAATTTATATTCTCTTCAATACGCGTTTTGGTGGTTGATTTCGGAATTACAATCACATCGTGCTGAATAATCCAACGAAGGCAAACTTTAGCAACTGTAGTGTTGTGTGCTTTTGCAATGTCTTCTAAGACTTCATTTTCAAAAACCTTTCCTCTTGCTAAAGGGGACCACGATTCAACAACAATATGTTGTTTTTTGCAATAATTAACTAAATCTTCTTGCCAGTAACCTGGATGAAACTCTATTTGATTAACGGCTGGTTTTACCTTAGCAGTTTTAGATAAAGCTTCAAGATGTTCTTCAAAAAAATTACTGACACCTATAGATTTTATTTTTCCTTCAGCTTGAAGTTCTTCCATAGCTCTCCAAGCCTCGGCATTGGCTTTTTCCCAATTCTCATAATTCTTAGCATTTGCTGGCCAATGAATAAGATACAAGTCTATATAATCTAAGCCCAGTTTCTTCAAAGATTTTTCAAATTCTTCTTTAGCCATGTCATAACCCAAGTTGTCTCGCCATAATTTGGTTGTCACAAAAATTTCCTCTCTAGGAACTCCACTCGCTTTAATGCCTTTTCCTACGGCTTCTTCATTGTTATAAGCGGCAGCGGTGTCTATTAATCTATAACCGTTTAAGAGGGCATGTTTAACAGATTCAATTCCTTCTTGCTCTTTAGCTTTAAAGGTTCCAAAACCGATAATCGGAATGGTATGACCATCATTTAGAATTAAATTTTTCATACTTCAATATATTATTAATTGTAGAGGTTTTCTTTAAGAGGAAGACTGTCATAATAGAATTTTGATAGTTATTATTCTTCCGAGACAATTTCCTTATTCAATTTAAAAAATCATTATTGTTTTAAAAAATCAATTAATGGTTTTATAAAACTTTCAAACTTTTCTATGTGAGGCAAATGTCCAACGTTTTCTATTTCAACTAATGTGGCATTAGGGATTTTCTTTTGAGTTGCTTTGCCTAATTCATCATATAATCCCATGGTCTTTTTTACGTCCTCTGAAACAAGTCCTTTGCCCAAGGCTGTTCGATCTCTGGTTCCAATAATTAAAAGTGTTGGTGCCGTAATATTTTTAAATTCGTAAACAACAGGTTGTGTAAAAATCATGTCATAGGTTAATGCCGCATTCCAAGCTATGGTTTTATAATCTGAATTTAATGTCCAGCCAGCTAATAAGTTGACCCACTGATCATATTCAGGTTTCCATTGGTTGTCGTAATAATTTTCTAGTTGGTATTTTTTAATGCCTTCAGAAGACTTTTTGAGTTCGTTTTTATACCACCATTCTACAGGTTGATACGGCACTTTTAATTTCCAATCTTCTAATCCAATGGGATTTTCTAAAACAAATTTTTCAACAGTTTCTGGATACATTAAAGCAAAGCGCGTAGCGAGCATACCTCCCATAGAATGTCCTAAAATCGCTGTTTTTTCAATATTTAAAGTATCTAATAAAGTTTTGGTGTTTTGTGCTAATTGCTGAAACGTATAATGAAAATGATCTGGTTTAGAGGATTTTCCAAATCCAATTTGATCGGGTACAATAACTCGGAACCCTTCTTTAGTTAACGCTTGAATCGTCGTTTTCCAATAGGCACCATTAAAATTCTTGCCGTGAAATAACACGATGTTTTTACCATTATAATTATCAGGCTTTTCATCCATATAAGCCATCGTTAAATCTTGCGCTTGTATGGTCAATTCTAAATTAGAAACGGGATATGGATAGTTATAATTTGCTAATTCAATATCTAACCATTGTAAACTGTCTGTTTGTGCCTTTGCAATTTGAAAGACGAATAAAAGTGTCAATCCTATTATTAAATTCTTTTTCATAATGTGATTTTGTGTTAATTGTGTTTTATTTCCATGCTTATAGGTCAAATAGAATATGCAATCTTAATGCCACTAAACCAATTTCTAGGCATTCCGGGATAATAATAACGTGGTTCTGAATTGCCAAATCCAACGGCATTAATTAATACGGATGATGCATACTGTTCATCTGTAAAATTATTAACACCTATATTAATTTCAATATCGAAGTCCTTCACAATAGAATTCTTGTAAGATAATTTGGTGTTGAAAACGGTATAAGCATCCGAAGATAAAGTGTTAGCATCGTTTAATGGCATCTCTCCGATATGGATAAAATTAGTGTTTAAGTTGAAGTTTTTAAAGCCTAACTGAAGACCTCCATTCATTTTAACCTTAGGAACACCAGTTAATTGATGGCCTGAGTAATCGTTTTGGTCATCAACGAAATCTATAAAACGATGGTCTGTAATTTCGGCACTAATGTAAGGTGAAAGTAAAAATCCATTTGTAAATTTCTGTGCATATGAAGCAGATAATTCAATACCTTTATGTTCTGTTTTACCAGCATTACGACCAATATATTGATCATCTCCGACGCGGTCTGCCACCAATAAATTATCAATATCTAATAAGTATGCAGTAAGCTGAAATCGCAGTTTTCTTTTAAATAAAAATAGTTCACTACCAACTTCATAATTAACACCTGTTTCAGGCCCTAGGTCTGGATTAATAACCCCTTCAGGCGTCAATGTTTCTTCAATAGAAGGATAGTTAAAGCCTCTACTGATATTTGCAAAAGCATTTATGTTTGATGTAAATTGGTATAAGACGTTCAAATTAGGTGCAATTATGGGATCAAAATCACGATCCGCATTTTTGTTATTTTCCCCGATATTAAAGTCATCTTTAAATTCGTAATTAGTGGTGTTGACATTAATACCTAATTGGGCTTTTAATTTTTTTGTAAAAGGTAATGTTACGGTAGCAAAGGCATTAAGGTTATTTCTGGTTTCTATATTATCACTAAGTAGTTCTCCTTCTAAACTGCCATTGTTGGCATTATTCTCGTAGAGATTTTCAATGGTTTTCCAATTATAGTCATCTTTATAAAGTTCTCCACCAAAACTAAGTTGAGCGGTTTGATTTATGAATTTAAAATCTTTGGCAAAGAGTGTTCTTATACCATAACCGTTGGTGTATTCGTCTAGAATATTAAAAGGTCGCGGTTCATAATGATCGAGATAGTTGTAAAAAATTGACGTTGTATTACTAAAATGATCCGAAAAGCGATGGGTATAATTAAGTCCTATTAAGACCTGTTTATTATCTTCAAAACCTTGGGCAGCATTCCATGTAAAAGCAGCTTGAGAAGGATCTTCATTGAATGCAGTTTCACCTATGGAACTCGGTATTTGTGCAAAATAATCAGTGAAGTTGATTAAAACTCCGATGTCATTCTTAGCGTTAAATTTGTAATTTGAAGTCAGCAAAACGGCTTTTCGATTATAATTACTGTTGTCACGAAATCCGTCTAATTTTAAATGGTCATAATTCAAGTTTATGGCTAATTTTTCATTTGCAGTAGCGACAGATATATTGTTTTTAATCAGTCCAAAACGCCCAACAGTAAGATTGCTCTTTATAAAGGTTTCTCCTACTGAAGCTTGTGTTGAATTAAGTAATAAAGTACCTCCCAAATTGGTGCCGTATTGAGTGGCTTTTGGCCCTTTTACAATTTCTAAACTACCAATATCTTCAGGGTCAAAAGCATCAATGGCTGTTTCGCCAATACCATTTGTAATGGGTATGCCGTTGAAATACGCGCGTATTTTATTTGTACCATAAAGTGTTCGAGAGCCTACACCTCTAATCACAATTCTGTTGGTGTTTAGGGCACCACTCTGAATATAAACTCCAGGTGTTTCGTTTAGAGCTGAAACCAAATCTACGGGACTATACTCGGCAAATTTTTGTGACGAAATTTTCGCTGTTGGAATTATAACCTGACTTTCCTTTTGATACGTTGAAGAGATGGTCACTTCCTCAAGATGTAAGGTGTCTTCTAAAATAGAAAGTTGAAAAACACTGTTGTTTTGAGTTAAGGTTACGGTCTTAATGTAATAATTAGGATGTTTTAATTCAACAGTTAATGGCAGCAGATAGGCTTTAGGTAAGGTAAAAACACCTTCTGCATTTGTTTTAGCAATGCTTTTATTATTTAAGAGTACGGCAACATCAGATATGGGGCTGTTTGAATAATCATTCACATGACCACTAATGTTTTGCGTGTATAGTGGATTAATAAGGGCGGTTAAAACAATAACCGCCAATAGTTTTAAAGGTGTAAATTTCATGTAGTAGGTTGTAATGGTTGGTTTCTTTTAGATACGCTATATTAATTATTGTAACTCACTTTCCAAATGGTATTCCCAGAATCATCATTAACTAATAGGTCTCCAGATGGTGTAACAGCGACACAAACAGGTCTTCCGTAAACATCAGTGTCACTTTCTTCACTTATAAATCCAGTTAAGAAATCTTGAGGTTTTCCTGTTGGTTTTCCGTTTTCAAAAGGTATAAAAACAACACGATATCCCGAAAGGACGGAACGGTTCCATGAACCATGCTGTCCAACAAAAATTCCATTTTTATATTTAGCCGGAAAATTGCCTTCATCATAGAACGTTAACCCTAATGATGCTGTATGCGGACCTACAGAAACATCAGGAACTATGGTTTTAGCGACTAGATCTGGTGCTTTACCTTCTAATCTCGGATCTTCAATAGCCCCAAAATAAGCATAAGGCCAACCGTAAAATCCACCTTCCTTAACGCTAGTGACATAATCTGGTACTAAATTATCTCCTAGTTTATCGCGCTCATTTACTGCGGTCCAAAGTTCACCATTAATAGGATTCCAATCCATACCGACAGGATTTCTAAGTCCACTTGCGTAAATTTTTTCATTCGCGCCGTTTAAATCGACTTCTAAGATATTAGCACGTCGAATTTCTTCATCCATGCCGTATTCTCCAACATTACTAGCAGAACCTACTGAAATATAAATTTTATCTTGTGCTTTGTTAGTAATAATATTTCGGGTCCAATGATTGTTATAACCACCAGCAGGAAGGTTCACTATCTTTTCACCTTGTGAAGGATCTAAAGCTGTTTGTCCTGTTTTATAAGGGTACTTATAGAGTCCATCTGTATTAGCAACATAGAAATGGTTGTCAATTATAAGCATTCCTAAAGGTTGTTTTAAATCGTCTAGAAAGGTTTCTCTAAGTTCAATGGTGCCATCATTATTTTTATCTCGTAGAACGGTAATAAGACCTGCGCTATCTTTGGTATTAGCTTCGCAAACAAATAAATCTCCGTTTGGTGCGATGTAGGTCCAACGTGGATTTTTAAACCCGTCCGCCAATTTGGTCACCGTAAATCCCTTAGGAGCTACTGGTATTTTGCCTTCTGGCCAATCGACTAAGCTATTTTCTTTTCTCACGGATTCTGTTGTGTAGGGTTTAGGTAGAATCAATTCGCCTATAGTGGTCTGTACTGTATCTGCAGATTCTTCAGATATCGCTTCTTTTTCATCATCAGATACGGTCATTTTTTTCTCTCTTTCAGATTTACAGGATAACATGGAAATCATAAGAACTATAATCAAGAAGGTATTTTTCGTTTTCATAATCGTTATTTTTGGTTTGTTCAAAATTAAAGTTTTTGTTGTTTTTCTTTGACTCATTTAAAATTCGAATGAACTCAAATAGAGATATAACATATGGTTAACATTGATTATTAGCACTGTAATTAGCAGTTTTAAATCAAAGGCTGTTACTACTGAAGTGTTAATTTGTAAATTAAAATTTGATATTGTTCTTATAATGATATGATGTTCATAGCTATATTTTAGACTTTCTATAACACTTTTTGGTATAATTTATGGTTATTATTAAGTATGAAATTGAACCTTATTTCCGTATTCTTTTTTTAATTTTAGCATCTTGTAAACAAGTGCAGGACGTTGCTGATGTTATTACAAAACCTTCTGCACGAGTAATTTTTGAACGTGATTTTAAAAATAACGATAGTATTTTTCAACGTTATGAATTAGCCTATCGCAATGCCAAGCGCAATAATCTTGAATTGGAATTACCGTTAGTATTACAATCAAAATCGGATACGTCGGATTTTAAAATTTTAGCCTATACTTTGAATTTACAGCGCGGTGAACGTTTTAAAATTGAATCGGATCGTGATGCCGACAGTTTGCAGCTAGCGATTGATGTGTTTTCATTTAAAAATGATTCGGTAGTTGAAGAAAAGCCAATGCTTTCGAATGCATCGAGCTTAAATCGTCTAGAATTTGATGTGACTAAAACGGGTCGATATAAAATAGTAATACTTCCAAATCGAAAGCGACAGCGCAATTTTGGACTGAAGCTTTTTACAGAACCGACTTTAGCATTTCCCGTTAGTGGAAAAGGTAATAAAGCGATTCAAAGTTTTTGGGGAGCCACGCGAAGTGGAGGTCGTCGTTCACATGAAGGTATTGATGTTTTTGCGAAAAGAGGTACGCCTGTGGTTGCCGCAACCAACGGCTTTATTTCAAATACAGGAAATCGTGGCTTGGGAGGTAAACAAGTATGGTTGCGTGATGGACTTTTTGGTCAATCGCTTTATTATGCGCATTTAGATAGTATTGCGGTTTCTGGTGGTGAACGTGTTCAGGTTGGTGATACTTTAGGGTTTGTTGGTAATACAGGAAATGCTAAAACCACAAGTCCGCACTTGCATTTTGGGATTTACACGAGTGGTGGAGCTGTGAATCCTTTGCCGTTTGTAAAACAGGCTGATCCCATTGAAATTGTGAGCTTTCCATTAGCTTTGAATGGTGAAACACGTCTTAAAAAAAATGAATTGAGAGTGGGCGCCCATGTGAGGTCTACAAAACTTCAAGATATAGCCGCTAAAACACCACTTAAAATTCTAGGTAAAACAGACCGTTGGTTTCATGTTCGCTTGAATGATACCTTACAGGGTTTTATGCATGAGTCCTTGGTTGAAGAAAAGGAATAAAGAGACTTCATCATTGTTATCGGGTTTCAATAGTTTGAATGAGCCATTTATTTTCTTTCTGGGTAATAATTTTTTAAAATAGAATCCATTTCCTCCTCTCCTTTAGCGATACGATTAATTTTTAACCATAAATCATTTTTTATTAAGGGTTGTAAAGGCTGTTCGTTATCTAAAATTTTATTGAAAACGGACTTAATTTGAAGATCCCAAATGTTATGGTAATTAATCAAATCATCAGGAAATACTACTTTTCTTTCTGTGCCTTCATCAAAAGCTTCAAAGGGTTCCGAAATATTTAAATAACCGTAATCGTCTGTTAGTTGTTCACCCGGGAGGATGTCTCTAATTGCAATTTCAAAGTCGTAAGCTGTAGTGAGACAATTAGAATAAAAACTATGATTAACAAACCGTCCATTATCCCAACAAAGAATAAAGTTTCCCTTATTATTTCGATAAGAATAGGTGTCTAAAATAGTTTTATAGATGGGATCCATGGCGTTGAACATTTCGGGTGTAAATTCGCGATCTAACTGATCTAAAGCCCAAGTTATGGTTCCTGCTGGTATAAATTCAGTGGCAACAACTCCATAGCCAATCTCTTGACTAATAAATTTTAATTCTGTTTTTGGGTGAATCATATCGTTTTAAATTAAGTTTATTCTTAATTAAAAATAATACTTTTTTCGATTCAAAAATAAGTCGTTTGAAAATTATTATTGACCTTAATTTGTATTCAGAATTCTCTTGAGTATGCGAGAACTGAACCAAGTGTTAAGAATATAAGTGCACTATTTTTTATATATGTTGATCTATTAAAATAGCATTACCATCGGAATCTAAAACTACAAAACTTGCTGGTCCGGAAGTCGCTTCATCAGCTTCGTTCTCTAATTTAATAGTATTATTTTTTAAATGTTTTTGAATGTCTCGTACATCATCAAAAGTTTTAAGTGTTTTGGCGTCTTGATCCCAACCAGGATTAAAGGTGAGCATATTATTTTCAAACATACCTTGAAACAAACCCACAAGTGTTGATTCGTTTTTCATAATAAGATAGTTCTGTTCTAAATCACCACCAAAAACAGAAAATCCTAAGGTTTCATAAAAAGCTTTTGAAGCGTTAATATCTTTAACGGCTAGACTAATTGAAAAGGCTCCTAGTTTCATGGTTTATTCTTTTTTGTAATACTAAAAGGTATTGAATGTTTGAATTTTCAATACCTTAAAATATAAACGTTACTACTTTAATTCAACAACACAGCATCACCAAATCCTAATCCGTTTAATTTACTTAATTGTGTTTCGGCATCACCAACAATTACATAAATCATTTGGTTTGGTTTTATATATTTTTCAACAAGTGTTTTAATGTCGTCTACGCTTAAATCTTTTACAATAGATTGGCGTTGTTTGGCATAATCGTCTGCATAACCATAGTTACTAATATTACTCAGCATGTTTAATTTAGAACCTAAAGTTTCAAACGCACGAGCACTACTTTTTAAGGTGAATCCTTTCGTGATTTCTAAATCGGCTTCACTATAATTGGGACCGTAATTTTCTAAAATCTCTTTAACCAAAGCTGCAGATTCATAAGTAACGTTCGTACGAACAGAACTGTTTATTGAGAATTCTCCTGTGTTAGCGTCACCATCATATCCAGATCTAATTCCATAAGTATAGCCTTTAGCTTCACGTAATTCTTGTGTTAATTGCGAAGCAAAACTACCACCTCCTAATCGGTAATTCATTACAGCAGCAGCATAGTAATCTTTATCAGTAGCTTTTAAAGACGGATACCCAAATGCGATAACCGATTGTTTAGCTCCGGGTACATCATAGAAAAACACTTTAGATGTTTCTGGTGTTATAGCTTGTGGTAATTCTGGAATGACAACCTCTTTAGATTCCCAAGTTGTATTGATGGTTTCTAAAGCTGCGATAACATCGTTTTTTGAAATGGAACCGACAACGTGTACATTCGTGAGTTTCGGAGTTAATTTAGTCGTATAGAAATTTTGTAAATCTGAAATCGTAATCGCATTTACGGAGGCTTCTGTACCATTATTGTTATACGCTAAAATGTTGTTTTCGCCATATAATTGCTTTGCAAATTCATTAGCAGCAATACTATTTGGATTTGCTTTTTGGCGTTGAATGCCGCTAATCGTACTTTGTTTTAATAAGTTGAACTCTTCTTCATCCCAACGTGGTTCTAAAAGAATTTCGGTCACTAAAGCCATTGTCGCATCAAAATGTTTTGCTAAGGTCGTTCCAGAAATAGTGACTTTATTATCGGTGGCATAGCTGTAAATTTGAGCTCCTAAACTCTCAATGGCATTTTCTAAAGCTTCAGGTGTTTTGTTTTTTGTGCCTTTGCTCATTAAATTGGCCATAAGGTTGGATACTCCAACTTTATCTGTTTGTTCTAATAGTAAGCCTCCTTTTATTTCCAATTCAAATTCTACTAATGGCACTTCGTTATTTTCAATACCAAAAACTTTGATTCCAGAATCTAAGTTGTGTTTCCACACTTTAGGAATTACTAAATCTGGACTTTTTCCATATTCTGGTTCTACAGATCTATCAAAACTGCTTGGCGTTTTTTCGTATTCTGCCGCTAGGCTTGCATCAAAAGTATCTTCTGCACCTTCAACTATTTGCTCTTCTTCTACAACGGCCTGCTGAGAATTATCTAAAACTAAGTTCATTTGTCCTTTTGGAACAAAGCTCGTAGCAATAAAATTCTGATCCTTAATGTATGTGTTGTAAACACGCATCACATCTTCTGGAGTGACGGCTAAAATATGTTGCACATCTTGATTGATAAAACCAGGATCACCTGCAAAAATTTCATATTGTGCTAATTGAAACCCTTTGCCTAAAACACTAGATAATCCTTTGTAGAATGACGTTTCTTGTCCGGCTTTTATACGGTTTAAATCCGTTTCAGAAATCCCATTCATTTCAAAATCTCTTAAACCTTCATTAATAGCACTAGCAACCGTATTTAAGTTGGTTTGATCGAATGCTGTAATACCTAACATTAATTGTCCGGCAATTTCAGAAGAACTTTGATACATGCCGACATTACTTGTTAACTGTTGGTTTTCAACTAACACTTTATATAATGGTGCTTTTTTACCTTCAGTTAAGTATTGCGATAGTACGCTTAGTGCATAGGTGTCTGGATGATATTCATAAACGGTTGGCCACGTCATTGTTAATCGCGGTGCACGTGCAAAATTGTCTTCATAAAATAAGCGTTTAGACGATTTTAGTGTCACTGGTTGCTTTTCCATTTTAGGAATATCTTCTCCTCGTGGAATTTCATCAAAATACTTTTTAACCCATTCTTTCGTTTGCGCTACATCTATATCTCCAGCAATGGTTAAAGTCACGTTATTTGGAACATACCAACGTTTGTAAAATTCTTTAACATCGTCTAACGTTGCATTTTGCAAATCTTCTAAGGACCCAATGACTTCCCAACTATATGGATGGCCTTCAGGGTATAGATTACTATTTATTACACTAGAATTAAAACCATAAGGTTGGTTGTCTACACGCTGACGTTTTTCGTTTTTAACCACTTGTTTTTCTTTAGCCAAAACAGGTTCGGTAACTGTATTAATAAAATACCCCAATTTATCGGCTTCTGCCCAAATCATTTTCTCTAGAGCATCTTTTGGTACAGTTTGAAAGTAATTGGTACGATCTTGACTTGTAGAACCATTAGCGCCAGAACCTCCAATACGAGCACTCATTTGGTCTAAACCACCTTTGCCTAAGTTTTCAGATTCTAAGAATAATAAATGTTCAAATAAATGTGCAAAACCAGTTCTGCCTGTTTTTTCACGTGCCGATCCTACATGCGCTGTTAATGCTACAGCTGCTACTGGGTCTGATTTATCGACGTGAAGAATGACTTGTAAGCCATTGTCTAAAGTGAATTTTTCGTACTCGACTTTAAATTCTGGAGTCGTTTCTTTGGTGTTGTTTTCTTTACAAGACGTTATTGTAAAAAGCACTAAAAAGACTAAAAGTATTGATTTGATGTGTTTCATAATTATGTATTTGAGTGATGATGATTTATGTTATAACAGGTTGAATGCGATCTGAAAATTTTTGAAACTTATATAATAGTTTTTCTGTCTTTTGAAAGCTGTATCTGACTTTTTAGCACTAATGATAATTTATAAATAATACTATGAATTATAGCATTCGTTTATTAACTCAGATCTTTAAGC
The DNA here is from genome assembly GCF_000427335.1 of Winogradskyella psychrotolerans RS-3. Lineage (GTDB taxonomy): Bacteria > Bacteroidota > Bacteroidia > Flavobacteriales > Flavobacteriaceae > Winogradskyella > Winogradskyella psychrotolerans. The sequence continues at coordinate 101,547 of NZ_ATMR01000128.1, forward strand.
ACTTCAATAATGTCATCTGGTTCAGAACGTGTTCTGTAGTCCACATTGACATAGTTCCATATTACTCTGCCGTCAATTCCTATAATAAACGTAGCCGGAATTGGTAAAACACTAGCATTGCCATTATTGATTTTTTTAAGATCGAGTTGTCTATCTACGCGCATGTGATCCAATAAAAATTCAGGAACTTCCCAAGCCACACCATATTGTGAAGCGACTTTTGCATCTTGATCAGACAACACTGTAAATTCCATAGTGTTTATTTCGTTTGCTGTCATGGATTCATCTGGCACCTCTGGACTAATCGCAACTAAAGTAGCACCTAAAGCATGGATGTCGGCTAATTTTGCTTGTAGTGCTCTTAGTTGTAAATTACAGTAAGGACACCAACTACCGCGATAAAATGTAACAATTACTGGTCCTTTTTCTAGTAAATTAGATAATGAAATTAATTCTCCTTGTGGATTTGGTAATTTAAAATCTACTGCTTTTTCTCCTATTTTAAGAGCATTAGATCCTTGTTCGAAAGCTTTTGCTTTATCAATGGCTTCATCAACTCCTTTCATAAAGTCAGGTTTTGCTTTTCTTCCAGCAGCAATCTTAGCGTCAGTTTGTTCTTTTAACGTTTTCATTAATTGTATTTAAAACTATAATTCGTATGCATTATTATTCACAAAGAAAATAGAGTTCACTAAAAACAGTTTTCCATTTTCCCAGAAACTTCTAAAAAGGGTATTATCTACCATGTAAATAAAACTACCATTGCCCATATGTTCTTCACCAAATACTAAGGTTTGATCTAAACTTTTCAATGCATTTTGTCCTGCAAAACCAGAATACACTTTAGTGTTATTTAAGTAAGCTACATTGTAACCACTATCTAATAAACTATACGCCGTACTGCCTAATTTTAGTGTGAAGTAATTGTCGTCATAACCAAAAGCCATAGGATGTGTATTATCTACTTTTGCATTAAAAATAGCTCCCGTAATTAAGTTGTTACTGTATTCGCGTTCGCGATCTGCATAAGCGGTTAGGTTGTCTTTCTTTTCAACGTCATCTTCTTGTTTTTTATAATTTAGGCTAAAACCATCTTTACCAGCAAAGCTTCGCAGTGCTCCATCAATAGCAATCACTTTACCTCCAGTACGTACCCAGACTTTAAGTTTAGTCATGTTGTCATCGGTAAATACTTTTCTGTAATTACCATTCGGAAGAATTAACACATGGTACTTGTCTAAATTTATGCTTCCAAAATCATCTGTATTGATTGAGGTTAAAGGGTAGTGCAATTGCTGCTCAAAAAAATGCCAAACTTCACCATAACTTAAAGACGATGTACCCTCTCCAGAAAGTACAGCCACCTTTTGATTATTCACCAATTTAATGTCTGGTGAGCCAATATCTGGTGTTGTTTGTGAAAACCCTGAATTAATTTGCGTTAAGTGTTGTGCCTGTTCTTGAACAATCGTATTTAAGGTTTCTAGGAAATTTTTAATGTGTTTATTGTCTCCTTTAGTAATGATTAATGAACCACGTTCAAATTTATTGTTATTTGATGTGAATGGTTTTTCGGTAAAACGAACTTTGAAATTATGTTTCAATAGCGCTGCTAAAAACTGAGCATCATCCATAGAATTCCATTTGCTAACATAGCCGTAAGTATCGGTTAACGTTTGCAGTTCTTTTTTACTTAAAAGTGTTTCACTCGGAATTTTGGTAGTGCTCGCCATTGCTTCTAATCCGTATGCATAAGGAAGTGACCAAGCGGTGATATCGTAAGTTAAGGAATCCGAAAGTTTAGCATTAGGTTCAAATAAAGCTTTTACCATTTTACCTTTGGGTTGATTGGCATGTACAACTAAAGCCTTACTGTCAATATTTAGAGAGCCTTGTTTTCCGGTAGCATAATTCATGCCCGAAACTTTAGACGCTGTAGCGTTTTCGAACGTGATATGGTGTTTGTTTAAAAGTGTTTTTAAGCTATTCAATTTATCTTCATTCCCTTTTAAAACGTAACTTTTATATTTTAAGTTGGAATTGTCAAAGAATTTAGCAAACTCAGTATTTAGTTGTTTAGCATTTTTTGAAGCCATTTCAACGGTTGAAAGTCCAGAGGTTGTATGATGCGTTAAACGCTCAACTAAAGTTAAAACGTGGCCTTCATCATTAAAGATGCCTAATCCTGCCATACCATGTCCACCTTGCTCGTAAGTCATTCCCATAGCTCCCATAAAAGTGGGGTAGGTATCACCATAACTCGGATAGAACAAATCGAAACGTTCTCTGGTAAAAAACAACCAACCTTCAGCATCAAAATATTTAGCGTGATTTTTTCCAATTTCAGTTTGAAAATCACGTTGCCAATCCGTGATCACTTCATGAAATGGTTCTGCCGCAGGTGCAAAATAATACGGTTCATTAATGCCTTGTTCATGAAAATCGACATGCACATGAGGCATCCACTTATTATACACTTCTAAACGTTGTTGTGTTTCTACTTGTGATGCCCAAACCCAGTCTCTGTTTAAATCAAAAAGATAATGATTTGGTCGTCCTCCTGGCCAAGGTTCATTGTGCTCACTGGCTTGTCTGTCTATATCATAAGGCTGACTTGCGGTTTCATTATACCAATTGATATAACGATCACGACCATCAGGATTCACTGAAGGATCAATAATTACAACCGTGTTTTTAAGCCACTCTTGTTTTTCAGTAAGCAATTTAAATAAAGTAAGCATTGCCGCTTCTGAGCTTGATGCTTCGTTACCATGGACGTTGTAACTTAACCACACAATGGCAATGTCATCTGCCGAAGACTCTCCGTTTAATAATCCAATATTTTTTAAATTATTTTCTCGAATTGTTTCAAGATTTTCAATGTTTTCTTCGCTAGAAATATAAGCTAAATAAAGACCTCTTCGTTCGTTTGTTTTACCGTAGGTTTTTAATTTTACTTGGTTTGGAACTTGCTTTTCAACCGTTTTAAAGTAATCGATAACTTGATGATTTCGACTGAATTGTGTGCCAATTTCATAGCCTAAAAAGTCACTTGGAGATGAAATGGTTTGGGCAATTAATGAAAGTTGAAAACAGAAAAGAACAAGAAGAGAAGTAACTAATTTTTGCATTGAAGTTGGTTTTATTTTGATGCTAGTAAATATACGTAGCATAAGTGAATTAACTAAAAATTAGGAATTAAAATAATGAAGAGCCTTATATTTATGCCATAATTTGAGATTTGTATGCCAACCGATTATATCCCATTTAGAGAAACTAATTATTTCTCAGACTTTATCTGTAATTATTTAGACCAAAAACCGGAATTAAACGACTTTTATAATCGTTTTCCGTTGTTAGAAAATTTTGAAGCTCAGATAGAAGAGAAGCAATCAAATATTGATGATCACTTTGCCGAGAATCGACAGGTGTTAGTAAACACTTTAACCTCGCAATATGAAAATATTGAAACCTCAGATGAAACGGCTGAGAATATCCAAAGCTTAGCTTCTAAAAACACGTTTACAATTACTACAGGTCACCAGTTGAATCTGTTTACAGGACCACTTTATTTCTTGTATAAAATTATTTCAACCATAAATTTAACCAAGCAGTTAAAAGAAACCTATCCAAAATACAATTTTGTGCCAGTCTATTGGATGGCGTCAGAAGATCATGATTTTGAGGAAATAAATTATTTCAATTTTAAAGGGAAAAAAATACAATGGAATTCTGAACAAACCGGCGCTGTTGGTCATTTTGAGACTAAAGGGTTAGATGAGGTATTTGAAGTGATTTCTTTAGAATTTGGAGCAGGAAAAAACGCAGAACAATTAAAAACGTGGTTTAAGGAAGGGTATCTCAATCACAATAATTTAGCGGATGGGACTCGTTATTTGGCAAACGCGTTATTTGGAGAACACGGTTTAGTTATTTTAGATGCAGATGATAGCGAATTAAAACGTTTGTTTATTCCGCAGATGCAAAAAGAAATGTTAGAGCAAACGGCATTTAAAACCGTTTCTGAAACCAATAAGAAGTTAGAAGATTTAGAATTAAAGATTCAGGTAAATCCTAGAGAAATCAACCTCTTTTATATTAAAGAAGGTGTACGAGAACGTATTATAGAAAGTGATGGAGTGTATTCAGTACTCGATACTGATCTTACATGGAGCGAGAGTGAGCTACTAGAACACCTCGATGAGGAGCCGGAGCGATTTTCACCCAACGTCATTATGCGTCCCTTATATCAAGAAGTCATTTTACCAAACTTGTGTTACATTGGTGGAGGTGGAGAAATGATTTATTGGTTACAATTAAAGTCTAATTTTGAAGCTCAGAAGGTGACATTCCCGATGTTGTTATTAAGAAATTCAGCTTTAGTAACATCTAAAAAACAAGCAGAAAAACTTGAAAATTTAAATATTTCAAACAAAGATTTATTTTTAGATAGGCATTCGTTCATTAATAAAAAAGTTCGAAAAATTTCGAATATAGATATTGATTTTTCAGAGCAAATTCAACATTTAGAATCACAATTTAAAGGCCTTTATGATTTGGCAGATCAAACCGATAAATCTTTTGTTGGTGCTGTAAAATCGCAAGAGGTCAAACAAATAAAAGGATTAAAACAATTAGAAAAGCGATTGTTATTAGCTCAGAAACGCAAATTAGCTGATCAAATAGAACGTTGTACAGAGCTACAAGAGCAATTGTTTCCTGGTCAAAGTTTACAAGAACGAAATACAAACTTTTCTGAATTGTATTTAGAATATGGGAACGAATTAATTCCTGAAATACTAAAAGCCTTAGAACCTTTAAAAGGCGAATTTTTAATTCTCAATTTAGAATAATTCATGCATAAAATTGATATTGAACTTGTTGAAATGACCTTAGATGTTATGAAATATGTCATAGGACGAGTTTCAGCAACAGAACATAAAATCGGAAAACCAAGAAAATCTGAAGAATTAAAAGCAGCTGTAGGAGAAACTATAACGGAAAAAGGAGTCGGAGGAGAGTATGCTTTTAACTTATGGAAAGAACATTTAGCAACTGCAAATGTGCCTGTAGATCATCCTCGTAATTTAGCGTTTGTACCAGCGTCACCAACCAAAGCAGCCATTATGTTCGATTTAATTACGTCGGCATCGAGTATCCACGGTGCTTATTGGATGGAAGGTGCAGGAGGTATATTTTGCGAAAATGAAGCTATGAAGTGGATGGTGTCTTTAACAGGTTTACCCGAAGGAGCATTTGGAGTGTTTACGAGTGGAGGTACAGCAGCTAATTTATCAGCCATTGTTACAGCAAGAGAACATTGGAGAGAAAATCCAGAATATCAGCGCGAAAAAGGATTAATTATTACGTCTATTGGAGCGCATTCATCTGTAAAAGCCATGGCAAAAGTTGCTGATGTAGATATTGTGATGGTCGATTCTGAAGAGCACTTAACAGGAGATGCACTTAAGGAAGCTATTGCTACTTTAACAGCACACCAACGTAAATGTTTATTCGCTGTTGTAGCTACAGGAGGAACAACCAATGCAGGAATTATTGATGATTTAGAAAGTGTTTCAAAAGTATGCGAAGATGAAAATCTATGGTTTCATGTTGATGCTGCTTATGGAGGAGGTGCTTTAGTTGCCGATTCTGTTCGTCATTTATTTAATGGAATTGAAAAAGCAGATAGCATTACTATAGATCCACATAAATGGATGTTTTCGCCTTACGATTGTGGAGCTGTGATTTATAGAAATATGGAATTGGCAAAAAATGCCCATTCACAACAAGGTTCGTATCTCGAAATATTTAAAGATGAAGGTGCACATGGATTTAATCCAACCGATTATCAAATTCAATTAACAAGACGCGTTAGGGGATTACCATTATGGTTTTCACTAGCAACCCACGGAACAGATCGTTACAAGGAAGCGGTTGAGCGTGGTTTAGAATTAGCACAAATTGCAGGACGACTCATAGAAGCACATCCCAATTTAGAATTGGTGCGAGAGCCAAGTCTGTCTTGTGTACTCTACCGAAGAATAGGTTGGCAACCCGAAGATTATACACATTGGACCTATGAAAATCACGAAAAAGGTTTTGCATTAGTCACACCAACCAAATGGAAAAATGGAGATACTTATGAAACTTGTTCACGTTTTTGTTTTATCAATCCAGATACTACAGAACGCGATATTGAGATGATTTTAGAGTCGATGGTTTAGGTTAAATAGTTGGTTGCTTTACTGTTTTACTAACCAAATTACGCTGTTCTTTTTTTGATGGTTAAAAAGTACGTTTCACTTGTTAAAAAGTTAATACAAAAAATGATGATTGATAAATAGTAATTCCGAAAACCTTACTATTTTTGCGCATGCAACACAACAAAGTCCTAATATTAGATTTCGGATCGCAATACACACAACTTATTGCGCGCCGCGTTAGAGAATTAAACATCTACTGCGAAATTCATCCTTACAATAAAATTCCTTCAGATTCAGAGAGCTTTAAAGCGGTTATTTTATCTGGTAGCCCAAATTCTGTGAGAGGAGAAGCTGTGCTTCATCCTGACTTAGAAGGCATCAGAGGAAAAAACCAATGCTAGCCGTTTGTTATGGTGCCCAATATTTAGCCCATTTTTCAGGTGGTGAAGTAGCGGAATCCAATACAAGAGAATACGGAAGAGCAAATTTAGCTTTTATTAAACCTGACGAGGATTTCTTCGAGAACATACACGAAGGTAGCCAAGTATGGATGAGCCATAGCGATACAATTAAGCAATTACCAACAGGGGGAGTGCTTTTAGCAAGTACAAGCGACGTTGAGAATGCGGCTTATAAAATTGAAGGTGAACAAACATATGCCATTCAATTTCATCCTGAAGTTTACCATTCTACGGATGGTCATCAACTTTTAAACAATTTCTTAATTAAGATTGCTAAGGTTGAACAAGATTGGACACCACAATCTTTTGTTGAAGAAACCGTTGATAGTCTTAAGGCACAATTAGGAAATGATAAAGTGGTTCTTGGTTTATCAGGTGGAGTAGATTCGTCTGTCGCTGCTATGTTGTTGCATAAAGCTATTGGTAAAAACCTCTATTGCATATTTGTAAATAACGGTTTGTTACGTAAAAATGAATTCGTAGATGTATTAAAGCAATACGAAGGCATGGGACTTAATGTAAAAGGGGTAGATGCTTCGGCACGCTTTTTGGATGCTTTAAAAGGGTTGAGTGATCCTGAGCTTAAAAGAAAAGCAATTGGATCCGCATTTATTGATGTTTTTGATGTTGAGGCGAATTTAATTCAAGATGTAAAATGGTTGGCTCAAGGCACTATTTATCCAGATGTGATAGAAAGTGTATCGGCAACAGGAGGACCAAGTGCAACTATAAAAAGTCATCATAATGTTGGTGGATTGCCAGATTATATGAAGTTAAAAATTGTAGAGCCATTAAGAGCTTTATTTAAGGATGAAGTTAGACGCGTTGGAGCTTCTATGAATATGGATAAGCAATTATTGGGTCGTCATCCATTTCCTGGTCCAGGTTTGGCAATTCGGATTCTTGGAGATCTAACCGCAGAGAAAGTACGTATATTACAAGAGGTTGATGCTATTTTTATTAATAACCTACGTTCTTGGAATTTATACGACAAAGTATGGCAAGCAGGAGCAATGTTATTACCTGTGAATAGTGTGGGAGTCATGGGAGACGAACGTACTTATGAAAAATGTGTCGCATTAAGAGCTGTTGAAAGTACAGACGGAATGACTGCTGATTGGGTGAATTTACCGTATGAGTTTTTACAAAAAACATCAAACGAAATTATAAATAAAGTGAAAGGTGTGAATAGAGTTGTTTACGATATCAGTTCAAAACCACCTGCGACTATTGAGTGGGAATAAAAATAAGAACTGATTGCTAATTATAATCAAAGTGCAGTTTATAGTAAAATAGAATTCATGAAAAATATCTTAACCATCATTTTAATTGCTTTTACAATTGGTCTAAGTGCTCAAGACTACATTGAGCATACTGTTAAGCCAGGTGAAACAGTTGAAAGTATAGCCAAGGGTTATTTAGTGACTCCGTTTGATATTTATGCACTAAATCCGGATGCTAAACGTAAGTTTCAGCCTAATACAGTTTTAATTATTCCGAACTCTAAAGTTAAGAATAATGCTATTGTAGAAGATAGTAGAGAACTTATTGGTTATAAAAATCATAAAGTAAAACGTAAAGAAACCTTATACGGATTAACAAAAGAATACAATGTTTCTGAAGAAGAAATAAAAAAAGCAAACCGTTTTTTGTATTCTGAAAATCTTAAAAAAGGCGATAAAATTAGAATACCAAAATACAGAACGGTAGTATCTAAGCAAACATTAAATAATACAGTAAAAAAATATACGGTTCAAGCTAAGGAAGGGAAGTGGAGAATTGCTTACAAATTTGGGATTTCTGTCTTAGAGTTAGAAGCTTTGAATCCATTTATGAAAGAAACCATTCAGCCAGGTGACGAGCTAAACGTACCTAATATTGAAGATAAAGAAGAAAAACAGGTAGAATCGACTTTTGGGTATTATGAAGTGTTACCTAAAGAAGGTTTTTTTAGATTAAAAGTAAAATTAAATTTAACTCAAGAACAGCTAGAAAAATTAAACCCTGAATTAAAAGAGACAGGTCTAAAAGCAGGAATGGTATTAAAAGTACCAGCAGGTGTTGATACGTCTAGCAGTTTAGAAACTGTTGAAACCACAAACTTAAAAGGCAACTTAACCAACTTTAAGACAAAAAAAATAGCCTTAATGTTGCCGTATCGTCTCGATAGAATTGATGTAGATGCAGTTGAAGAAACCAAAGAGAAGATAAAAGAAGATAAACGATTAGCTGTTGTTCTAGATTTTCATATTGGTGTTATGATGGCTTTAGATTCTGCCAAACAATTAGGAATTTCCACAGATTTAAAGGTGTTTGATACACGTTACCATATTTCAAAAACAGCTGAGATTTTAGCTGACAATGATTTTTCCGATTATGATGCTGTGATTGGTCCAATGGAAGAAAATAGTTTTAATCGTGTCGCAATGACATTAAAAGCTGATAATGTTCCTGTTATTGCTGCTATGAATAAGCCAAAACAAGTTTATAATAATGTATTTCAGACTTTGCCAGAAGATAAGTTGTTGAGTAAGACAATGATAGATTTTGTAAAAGCGGATAGTTTAAAGACTAAAGTGGTTATTATTTCAGATCATGCACATAGAACGAGTAGTGAAGCTTTACAAAAACAATTTCCAAACTCTAAATTGATCTTAACGCAAAAGGATAAAAAAGATAAGACAAAAGATGCGTATTATATTTACCATGCTAATTTACAAAATGTATTTTCGGCAGGTAAAACGATCGTGTTTTTAGAAACTGAAAATACATCTTTAGCTTCTAGTGTTATTAGTATGCTTAATGGTTTTGCAGTAAATAAAACTGAAATTGTATTAGCAACCCTAAACAAAGGAAAGGCATTTGAAGGTAAGGATATAGACAACAATAATTTGTCTCACCTTAAGTTTCATTATCCATCTGTACATAAAGATTTTGACGAAACGAAATCAAATGGTTTTGTTGATGGATACCGTAAAGAATATGGAGTATCACCTAGCAAATATGTAGCGCGTGGATTCGACATTACTTTAGATCTTTTAATGCGTTTGGCCTCTGCTGAAAATTTATATGAAGCGGCAATAGATTCAATTGAAACGGAGTATATTGAAAATAAATTCAGATACAATAAAGCTCTAATGGGTGGTTATGTTAATGAGGCTGTCTATATTGTAAAGTACGATGATCTCAGAATCGTAAAGGCTGAGTAAGTCTTTAGAAAAGGTCTTTAATAGTGATTTCCTAGTCTTATGGCGTATTTAGTATTCTAATATCGGAAAAGATTTTACATTTAATTCGAAATAATTACTCTTGAAAAATCTACTTATAATTATAACCCTACTTTTACTAGGAAGCACTTCTAATGAAGAATCTGTAACTTGGAATGAAAGAACTAAACTAACTTGGGCCGACTTTAAAGCGCCACCAAGTTTAGAGTCTAATGCTGTTGCTGTTACCGCTTCGGGTATTACTTTTGGGTATGCTGTAAAAACATCTGGTGAAAGAATCGTTGATTTTTCTACCACTGTAGAAGCGCACTTTTATCCCAATAAATCTTGGTATATAAAAGAAAAAGGGAATGGTCATATTTTAGCTCATGAGCAGTTACATTTCGATATAACGGAACTTTATGCACGTCAATTTAGAGCGCAAATAATAAAGTTGATTGTTAACCAAAATGTAAAAGAACAGATGAGTAGGTTGCATGCTAAAATTAATGAAGCCGTAAGTGAAACTCAAAAACTTTACGACGAGCAAACCAACCATTCTATGAATACTGCCATGCAAGAAGAATGGGAAAAAACAATTCAAATTGAACTTAAGAAATTTGAAGACTATAAGTCGCAATAATTTAGTGGCTTTTATCTAAACTAAAATTTAATTAAAATGGAATTAGACGGCACAGTTTTAATTGAATTGGCGCATTACAAAATGCCTTTTGGCAAATACAAAAATCAATACTTAATAGATGTTCCAGAACATTATTACATCTGGTATCAACAAAAAGGATTTCCTGAAGGAAAACTTGGTCGTATGATGGCACAAATGTGCGAAATAAAAATCAATGGCTTAGAAGAGTTGATTTATACAATTCGTAGAGATTTTAAAAAGTAGATATATGGATTCTTTGTATAAAGCAATGATCAGTTTTAGTTTTAGCAATTAATTTTATGAGGATTTTATATTGAGTCTAGTTTAAAATATAGACCAATGAAAATATGGAAACAAATACCCATAACGTTAGCGCCAAAAAAAGAGGCTTTAATCCTGTAGATTTTAAGTCTTTTATTGAAATGGATGCACCTACAAGAAACAATGTTATTATTAATAATCTTTTAGACATTGATACCATAAGCTGAGTCGTTGATTCTGGTAAAATATGAAAGCTATTAATAACAATAGCTGCAATAAATAAAAGAATAAAATAAGGGACTTTAAGTTTTTCTCCTTTCGTTTTAAAAAGAAACATTGAGAAAATTGACAAGGGAATAATCCACAACGTTCTAGATAATTTTACTGTGGTAGCTATTCGTAAAGCTTCTTCTCCATAACCTAACGTCGCCCCAACCACAGAACTTGTGTCGTGTATGGCTACAGCACACCATAATCCAAATTGTTCTTGTGATAAGTTTAGGTAATGACCAATAGCAGGAAATACAAATAAAGCAATAGAGTTTAATAGAAATACGATGCCTAAGGCAATACTTATTGTTTTGTTTTTGGCTTTAATAACTGGTGAAATTGCGGCGATGGCGCTTCCGCCACAAATTGCAGTGCCAGAAGTAATAAGATGTCCTAATTTTAAATCTAATTTTAGAAGTCTTGTTAGTAATAAACCTACTGCTACTGTTAAAAATATAGAGAATATGGTTAAACTTAAACCGTCTTTACTTGTTTCAATAGTTTCTTTAATAAACATTCCAAAACCTAATCCGACAACCGAAATTTTTAGAAAAAAATGAATGGCTTTGTGACTATATGCCTTAAACGGATTTTTGAAAATAAGCGTATAAATAAAACCCAGAATTAATGCTGTTGGGCTGTTTATAAATCCTAAAAGTATAATTGCTATTATAAGGAGGTAAATTGTTTTTGAGAAAATAGCTTTCATATCATTTGTTAGTATTTGATACAAAAGTAATATGCTTAAATAACTTTTAAGCAAAGTAATTAGTTCTTTGAGATAACTAAAAGTTATGGTTTAGTCGAATAAATTTTTTGAAATATTCAAAAGAATTAGAAATATATCCAGTTCTTTTTACAAAATAAAACCACCTTTCAATACTTAAATTTTTTATGTCTATGATTTTAAGTTTGTTATTTATTAAGTCATCAGAAATAGAATTGATGGACAGCAGTGCGTAATGGTCGGAATGATATAAATAATTTTTAATAGCTTCAGTACTATTGAAAGATACAACAGAATTAAGTTTTGTAATTTTATGATTCATTAAAAAGGTGTCTATTATTACTTTTGTACCTGAGCCTTTTTCACGTTCTACCATGGGAATGGTTTGTAGGGTTTTAATATCTATACTTCCTTTTTGAAACGTATTATTCTTAACATTTGTTACCAAGACAATTTCATCCTTAATAAACTTTTCAAATTGTAATTTTGGGTTCGAAGTACTTCCTTCTGTAATTCCAAAATCTATGTCTTCATTTAGAATTAAGCTTTCTATGTTTTCAGAATTATTACTTATGATGTTAAATCTTGTCTCAGGATATTGTACTCTAAATTTTGCAATTATTTTAGGAATAATATAATTGGATAAAGTGGTGCTTATACCAAAGTTGATGACCTCTGGAAAGGCATCTTTTTTATGAAGAAATTTCTCGTCCATATCAGCATAAATAGCCAATATTTTATTCGTGTAGATAAGAAATGATTTTCCTTCTGTTGTTAATTCTATTGAATTCCGCTTTCTAATAAATAATGTGGTCTTATAATCTTGCTCTAAATTTTTAATGGCTTTTGATATGGCGGGCTGTGAGAGATATAATTGTTCGGCAGCTTTTGTGAAATTTAAATGTTTTGCAACAGTTTTAAAAATATGTAATTTGGTTTTCATTAGCTTGTGTACAGTGACTCATTTATATAAAACGTTTTACTACTTCGGTAAGCTGAGTATAGGTGTTTTGTATTAAACGTTAAACAAAGGTAGCTGTATTTTTTTTAAAATTCAACCACTCAAATTTCATATACCCTTTATCTAAGTTCACATTAAAATTAGCAGCCTGAAAGAATTCAATCTCTTGTTCTAGTGTTCTAGAAAATGTCATTTTTAATTCTTTTGTAATCAACGTTACGCAATGTGAAATCTATACGTTCTTCTTGGTTGTATGATGACACAAGTGCGAAATAAAAATCTACGGCTTAGAGGAGTTGATTTATACGATTCGCCGAGATTTTAAAAAGTAAGTTTAATGTTCTTTATCATAGATAACTTCAGGGTTGTAGTGATGATAGGTAATGAATAGCGTTAATCACCTAATAGAATCCTTTTGAGTTACAACAAAGATGAAACGCAGTAATATACTAACACTCTAAATTGTTTCTTTGTGGCAAGACATAAATTATGAACTTCTTTACGTGCTTACTTTTAGGATTTGTTATTGCCGCATCAGGGAGTATTGTGCCTAGTTTTTTAAATATAACAGTTGTTAAATTCAGTTTGAAAAGTGGTCGAAAATCGGCTTTATATCTTATTGGAGGTTTTGCTACAGTATTGTTTTTTCAAGCTAATATTGGTGCTTACCTATCAAGTGTTTTGATGAAAAATTCAGAATACATTACTAATATTCAAAAGATTGGTACAGGAATTTTATTCCTGATATCTATTTATTTTTTTAGATTACATTTTATTTCAAGAAAGCAGAAAATAAAAGTAAAAATTAAGAAGTCGAAGGCTTATTTACATGGCATCGGTATGTCGCTACTCAATACTTTTGCGATTCCATTTTATTTTACATCTATTTCTTTTTTAATAGTGTTAGGCTATTTTGAATACTCTTTCCTAAATGGTTTTTATTTTTCAGTCGGTTCTACAATAGGTTCATTTACACTATATGCGTTGTATGCCACAGTCGCTAGTAGAATTGAACATAAACTTACATTTATTGCAACTAAAATGGATTTTATATTAGGTTGTTTAACAGGTGCAGTTGCTATCGGTAACCTAATTTATTTACTTTAAGTGAACTGTATGTTTTTAAAATGAGCGTTTAGAGCTACAAGATTTTTTTTGCTCGGTAATAACTAAAAATAAATTGATACGGTTACTGTTTCTTTCATAGGGTATATGTCTTATATATTGGGTTAAATCATTCCACATAGAAATGCCTTTTGCTTTTAAAAGTAGAGTAAGTTCATTCTTAGATTCTAATGTGTAATAGGTATTTATTTTTAATGTTTTGTAAGTCAGTAACTAAGCTTATTATTTGGTTGTGTTAATCGATAGAAATAATAACATATTAACAAACCATAAACAAATAGAGAATAACTCATTAAATTTCGTAATTTTGCCTGCGTTTAAAAGCGCATCATGACCACAAACCCTAAATATATTTTTGTAACAGGAGGCGTGTCTTCTTCTCTCGGAAAAGGCATTATAGCTGCTTCTTTGGCTAAACTTTTGCAAGCCCAAGGTTACAGAGCAACCATTCAGAAATTAGACCCATACATTAACATTGATCCTGGTACTTTAAATCCTTACGAGCATGGCGAATGCTACGTAACGGATGACGGAGCGGAAACTGATTTAGATTTAGGTCATTACGAACGTTTTTTAAACGTACCAACATCACAAGCTAATAACGTAACTACAGGTAGAATTTACCAAAGTGTTATTGATAAAGAAAGGCGTGGCGAGTTTTTAGGTAAAACGGTACAAGTCATTCCTCATATTACAGACGAGATTAAAAGAAGAATCCAAATTCTAGGGAATTCTGGCGATTACGATATCGTCATTACTGAAATTGGAGGAACCGTTGGTGATATTGAGTCTTTACCATACATTGAAGCTGTTAGACAGTTAGAATGGGATTTAGGTGAACACAATACATGTGTTATACACTTAACATTAGTACCGTATCTTTCTGCTGCAGGTGAATTAAAAACCAAACCAACCCAACACAGTGTAAAAACATTGATGGAAAGTGGTGTGCAAGCTGATATATTAGTTTGTAGAACAGAGCATCCGCTTAGCGATGGTATAAAAACCAAACTAGCGCGTTTTTGTAATGTAAAAAAGGAAGCGGTTATAGAGTCTATTGATGCTTCTACCATATATGATGTACCAAACTTAATGTTAGAAGAAGGTTTGGATAAAGTGGTTTTAAATCAGTTGCAACTTAAAAGTGATGTGCCAGATTTAAGACGTTGGAACGAATTTTTAAAACGTCATAAGAATCCTAAAAGTGAAGTTACCATTGGCTTAATTGGTAAATATGTAGAACTTCAAGATTCTTATAAATCTATTTTAGAATCGTTTATTCATGCAGGTGCAGAAAACGAAGTTAAGGTTAATGTAGAACCAATTCATTCTGAATATTTATCACAAAGTAATATAGAATTCAAATTAGGTCATTTAGATGGTGTTTTAGTAGCACCTGGTTTTGGTGAACGTGGTATTGAAGGTAAAATAGATGCGGTACGTTTTGTACGCGAACAAAATATTCCGTTTTTAGGAATTTGTTTAGGTATGCAAATGGCAGTGATAGAATATGCTAGAAACGTACTAAACCTTAAGGATGCGAATTCTGTAGAAATGGATGAGCGTACCCCAGATCCTGTAATTAATTTAATGGCATCACAAAAAGGTGTGGTTAATAAAGGAGGAACCATGCGTTTAGGAACTTGGGATTGTAATATCGAAAAAGATAGTATTGCCTACAAGGTTTATAAAACAGACACTATTACAGAAAGACACAGACATCGTTTTGAGTTTAATAACGAATATAAAGCGCAATTTGAAAAAGCAGGAATGAAAGCTACTGGCCTTAATCCTGAAACTGGTTTAGTAGAAATTGTAGAAATTCCTGCAAACGATTGGTTTGTTGGTGTACAATATCATCCAGAATATAAGAGTACAGTGAAAAGTCCACATCCTTTATTTGTAGCCTTTGTTGGTGCTGCTTTAAAATATAAGAAGAAGAAAAAGTAATAATTAATATGTCACTTTGGCGTAAAATTAATTTTGGACAGTTTTTTGGGTTGTTCAATTATTACCATATAAGACCTGTCAGATTTAAAAAACATGACAGGTCTAAAATTGAAAATTAAAGATGGAAGAAAAGAAATTCGATGTTAAATCAATAATAGGTTTTGTCCTTATTTTTGGTATACTATTGTACATTATGTACCAAAATCAACCAAGTCCAGAAGAACTTGAAGCTCAGAAAATAGCAGAACAAGAGCAGGTTGAAGCTGAAAAAAATCAAAGTAAGCAAAATGAAACTTTAGTAACGTCGTCTTCAGATTATTCTGCAAATACGCAAGTTTTAGATTCTACACAAAAAGTTGCACTTCAAAATAAAGTAGGTTCTTTCGCATATGCATTAACCTTACCAACTGTAGGAGACAAATTTACAACGGTTGAAACCGATGTTTTTGAATTAAAGTTTAATACCAAAGGTGGTCACTTAGCAGAAGTAAAGCTGAAAAACTTTGTGGATTACGATTCTGTACCAGTTTATATGGTGAGGGATAATAATAGTGCTTTTAATATTACCTTCGGAACATCGGATAATAGAACTTTAAATACGCAAGATTTCCCTTTTCAACCAAGTGTAACTAAAAGTGGTGAGAACACAATAGTTTCTATGAAACTTAAAGTGTCTGAAACGGCATTTTTAGAATACCGTTATGAGTTGAAGCCTAATGATTATATGATTGATTTTTCAATTAAATCACAAGGTTTAAGTGGAGTATTTAATACGTCTCAACCTATTGAGTTAGATTGGAAACAAAAAAGTATTCGTCATTCTAAAAGTATAAGTTACGAGAATCGTTATACCAGATTAACGTACATGTACGATGATGGTAAAGTCGATAAATTATCACAAGCTAGTGATGATGATGAAACGGTAGATGATGTAGAATGGCTTTCTTATAGACAGCATTTCTTTAGTTCTATTTTAGTGGCTAATGATAGCCCGTTTAAAAAAGTAGCAGTGACCTCTTTAGATTTAGTAGAGGATGAAGAAATAGATACTTTATTTACTAAGTTATACACGTCTAAAATGCCATTAGCTTTTAATGGTGGTGAGTTAAATCAAAACTTAGGTTTGTATTATGGGCCTACAGATAACGCAACATTAAAAGATTACGATAAAGGTTTAGAAGAAAGTATTCCTTTTGGATGGGGAATTTTTGGATGGATAAATAAAATTTTATTCATTCCATTGTTTGGTTTTCTAAGTCAACACTTACCATCTTATGGTATTGCAATTATTGTGATGACTATCTTGGTTAAAATTGTATTATCATTTGTACAGTATAAGCAATTCTTATCGCAAGCTAAGATGAAGATCTTAAAGCCAGAATTAGATGCTGTAAGAGAAAAGTACAAAGACAATAAGTTAAAAGCACAGCAAGAAACTATGGCCATACAAAGCCGAGCAGGCGCAAGTCCGCTGAGTGGTTGTTTGCCAGGTTTAATGCAGATTCCTGTATTCTATGCCTTATTTATGTTTTTCCCAACAGCTTTTGAGTTAAGACAAAAAGGATTCCTATGGGCAGACGATTTAAGTTCTTATGATTCTGTTTTAGATTTACCTTTTCATATTCCATTATATGGAGATCACGTGGCGTTATTCCCAATTTTAGCTGCAATCGCTATTTTCTTTTACATGAAAATGACGACAGGTCAACAAATGGCAACACAGCCAACACAAGAAGGGATGCCAGATATGGCTAAAATGATGAAGTATATGATTTACTTCTCTCCAATTTTAATGTTAGTATTCTTTAATAACTATGCTTCAGGTTTAAGTTTGTATTACTTTATATCTAACTTAATTAGTATTGGTATTATGTTAGTTATTAAAAACTACATAATTGATGAGGATAAAGTGTTAGCTAAAATTGAAGTCAGCAAAACGAAGCCTAAGAAACAAAACAAGTTTCAGAAGAAAATGGCTGAAATGATGGAGCAAGCTGAGCAACAAAAACAAGTACAACAAAAAGGGAAGAAGAAATAATTATTTCAGCTTTCTATTCTTATAGGAATTATAGCCTCAACATCTTGTTGAGGCTATTTTTATTAAATACCTCATACAGATGAAAATTGAAATTTGTAATAAAGCAGATATTAAAACAATAGTTGATGGTCTTAACGCTTATAATTTAGACAAAGTTTCTGCACTATCACCTATTTGGACACCTTTAGAATTTAGTATAAAAAATGAAAAATACGATGTCATTGGCGGAGTTTTAGCAGGCATCAATTATTGGAATGGCTTATAGATTAAAATTCTTTGGGTAGATGAAAATTATAGAAACCAAGGCCATGGAAGAAGCCTCTTAAATCATCTTGAAAATGAAGCAAAGAAAAAAGGAGCTTCAATTTCAATGGTTGATACTTTTGATTTTCAGGCAGAAGATTTCTATATTAAGAATAATTATAAAGTTATTGGTGAAATTAAAGATTTCCCAAAAGGGCATCGACGGATTTATTTTTCTAAAGTATTACAATAAGAAAGACTCAAACCTTTTACAGTTTAAGCCTTTATCTAACTAATTAAACAAATTATTAAAATAAGGTTGTCAACCTTAACATTACTAGTATTATTGCATTGGTAGAAGTACAGTATCTATAACATGTACCACACCATTCATCGACTGAATATCTACTAAGCTAGTCACAATATTACTAATACGACCGTTAGGATCTGTTAACGTAAAAGCAGTGTTGTCAGCAGTTATTTCACCACCTAAAGTCATAACAG
The DNA here is from genome assembly GCF_000427335.1 of Winogradskyella psychrotolerans RS-3. GTDB lineage: Bacteria > Bacteroidota > Bacteroidia > Flavobacteriales > Flavobacteriaceae > Winogradskyella > Winogradskyella psychrotolerans. The sequence continues at coordinate 120,163 of NZ_ATMR01000128.1, forward strand.
CTCCATTTGGTAAGTCACTAGATTGTATGTTGCCACTTACAATATGATAGGTTAGAACCGCATCAACTGTTGCTGGGTCTAAATCACCAAGAGCAGTATTTCCAGAAGGATCTAATTCCAATAATAAATTAGCAAATGCATCATTAGTTGGTGCAAATACTGTAAATGGTCCAGCAGAAGCATCAGATACTGTAGAAATGTATGGCACTGTTGGTGTACCTGTATCAGCCAATTGCAATGCCGCTACTAAATTTGATAAAGCAGGATTGGTTGTCGCAAACGTCGCAATTGTTGGTAAGCCAATGACTTCATCAACAATATGGACAATACCATTACTTGCAACATTATCAGCATTAGTTACCGTAGAAGAACCGTTTAACATCACTCCATTAGAAGTTGTGTAGTATAAACTTAAGTTAGCTCCATTAGGTCCTGTTGCAGCTGTATTGGTATAACCCGATTCAGCGTCAACTAAATTTGTTGATGTTACTGTTATGCCAATTATTACATGGTTTAATAAAATATTTTTTACCAAGGCATTTTCTGCTGTAGATAAATTGTTTAGATCTAAACCAGTATCTGATAATAATTGTGCAAATGCAGCATTACTAGGTGCAAATACAGTAAAAGGGCCTTCACCTTGTAAGGTTGTTACTAAGTCAGTGGCTTGCAATGCAGCAGCTAAGCTCGTTAAATTGTTTTCTAAAGCGATATCAACTACAGTTGTAGGAGTTGGCGTTGTCGTGTTGTCATCATCATCACTACAAGAAGTAAAACCTATAACCAATAGAAATACTGTAAGTAATTTGAAGTTTTTTGAAATAATTTTCATTGTTTTGAGTTTTTATATTGTTCAACATTCAAACCTTGATTGGTTTGTTTAACAAAAATACATAATGATTAAACAAAAAGTTTTTGCACTTTTCACTTTAACACTATTTTTAACATCTGCTTATGCGCAAAACTCAGTCAATCAATTTGATAAAGACGGGTTAAGGCACGGTAAATGGACTAAAAACTACCATAACACCAAACAGAAACGTTATGAAGGCTCTTTTAAACATGGTAAGGAAGTCGACTCATTCAAATTCTACACCTTGTCTTCAGGAAAAAGTGTGCTAAGTGCTGTAAAAGTCTTTAATGAAAACGACAGTATTGCTGATGTTACTTTTCTAGCTTCAAATAAAAAAGTGATTAGCGAAGGTAAAATGAGTGGCAAACAATTTATGGGACAATGGACGTTTTATCATAAAAACGCTTCTGCTAAAATGATTGTAGAGAATTATAATGATGATGGATTGCTGCATGGTGAACGCTTTGTGTATTTTAAAAATGGAGTGGTTGCAGAAAGTGCGAATTATAGGAATGGTAAACTAGATGGTGAATCAAAATGGTTTTCCGAAAAAAGTGTCGTGTTAAGACATACGCATTATAAGGACGACGAGTTGGAAGGTAAAACTATTAATTATGATGCTTTAGGTAATATAACTTCAGAAGGAAATTATATTAAAAGCCAAAAAAACGGAGTTTGGAAATATTATAAAGATGGTGAACTCTCAAAAAAAATAGACCATACCACACAAGAAGTCTTATTTAAGAAAGAATAGCTTAAAGCTATGCTCTGTATAGAATTTCAGAATGGCAATCTTAATAGGATTGCCTTTTTTATTTTGTAATTTTGCCGAATATTTTCGAACTAAGAATGACGTTTCTCTTTAGTAGAGTTGTGTCACATCGAGTGAAATTCATTTTTTTATGAATTTTGCATCGAGAAGTAATTTAAGTTAAGAATGTTCTCGATAGAATTCCGATAGAAAAATCGAGATCATTCGAATTGACGTTCAGATAAAAAGAGATTAATAATATGAAAAGAGTCATCGTAGGACTTTCAGGCGGAGTAGATTCTAGTGTTGCAGCCTATCTTTTAAAAGAGCAAGGTTATGAAGTTATTGGTCTGTTTATGAAAAACTGGCACGATGATTCTGTAACCATCTCCGATGAATGTCCATGGTTAGAAGATAGTAATGATGCCATGTTGGTGGCAGATAAATTAGGGATTCCATTTCAAACGGTCGATTTAAGCGTTCAATACAAAGAGCGTATTGTAGATTATATGTTTAATGAGTATGAAAAAGGACGCACACCAAATCCAGATGTACTTTGTAATCGTGAAATAAAGTTTGATGTCTTTATGGATATCGCTTTAGAGTTGGGAGCAGATTACGTTGCTACGGGTCATTATTGCAGAAAAGGAACCATTGAAAAAGACGGAAAACAAATCCATCAGTTGTTAGCTGGTGCAGATGATAATAAAGATCAATCGTATTTTCTCTGTCAATTATCACAACAACAATTGGCGAAAGCTTTATTTCCTATTGGTGAATTGCAAAAACCAGAAGTGAGGGAAATTGCGAAAGCTCAAGATTTAATTACGGCTGAGAAGAAAGATTCTCAAGGCTTGTGTTTTATAGGAAAAGTAAGATTACCAGAATTTTTACAACAACAATTAAAACCCAAAGCAGGTGATATTGTTGAGGTGGCAGATACGTTTGAAACTTATAGTCAAGCGCTTCCAGAATTCGATTCAAAAGAAAACGAATTAGAATTTTTGTCTAAAAAAACGGTTTATAGTTTAACAGACGGAAAAGTAGTCGGTAGACATCAAGGCGCACATTATTTTACCAAAGGACAACGAAAAGGTTTAGGAGTTGGCGGAACAGTAGAACCTTTATTTGTTATTGATACAGACGTAAAAGACAATGTAATTTACACAGGGCAAGGTAAAAAACATCCAGGTTTATACAGAAATGTGTTATTTGTGACTAATGAAGAATTGCATTGGGTACGTGAAGATTTAGCGATAAACGAAGGAGAAACCATGGAGGTAATGGCGAGAATCCGTTACAGACAAACCTTAGAAAAAGCAACTTTACATAAAGTCGCTACAGGGATGTATGTAGAATTTGAAAACAAACAATCCGCAATTACCGAAGGCCAATTTGTGGCTTGGTATATAGAAGACGAATTATTAGGGTCAGGAGTTATTTCTTAACTTGCCTTTCAATTAACTTTCTAATAGATAAAATAGAGGTCGTCATTTCGAGTGATTTTTAATTTTTTTCTACTTAAAAATGGTCTCGAAAACAAGTTAGATATATAGTCTTATGAAAAATATTTTTACAGTATTACTTTTAATTTTTATTACCAAGAGTTTTGCTCAAGAAGACGCCTGGATTTATCTTACTGACAAACCAAATGTTTCAACAGTACTAGCAAATCCTACAAGTATTCTTACTCAAAAAGCAATAGACAGAAAACAGAGGCATAATATTACGATTGATGAACGCGATGTACCAGTCAATGAAATTTACATTTCAGATTTAAAAGCCCAAACAGGAATCACGGTTTTGGCAAAATCGAAGTGGTTTAATGCTGCTCATGTCAGAGGAACGGAAGACAATATTAAAGCTTTGAGTAATTTAACGTTTGTTGAAACTATTGATTTTGCTAATCAAAATTTAAATACAGCTTCAAGAAGGGCATCACGATTAAATAAAACAGAAATCGAAGATGAAACTATTGCTTTTACTTATGGAGATACGCAAAATCAGGTAGAAATGATTAATGCAGATAATCTGCATTTAGCAGATTATACAGGAGAAGGCATTACCATTGCTGTGATGGATTCTGGATTTCCTAATGTAAATACTATGGGAGCATTTCAGCGCTTACGAGAGAATAATGATTTATTAGATGGTTATGATTTTGTAGATAGAACTTCAGATGTTTATGCATTTACAGGGAGTAATCATGGTACAAAAGTATTGAGTACGATGGCAGCATTTGTACAAGATCAGTTTGTAGGAACAGCACCAGATGCATCCTACTATTTGTTTAGAACGGAAGATTCGGGAAGTGAAAATCCAGTAGAAGAAAGTTATTGGGTAGAAGCTGCAGAGCGAGCAGATAGTTTAGGGGTAGATCTAATTAATACGTCTTTAGGGTATACCACTTATGACAATTCTAATTATAGTTATTCGCCAGCAGATATGAATGGGCAAACCGCTTATATTTCAAAAGGGGCTTCAATTGCTGCTGAGAAAGGCATTTTAGTGGTTGTAAGTGCAGGTAATGCTGGTGCAACCGATTGGCAGACTGTTGGTGCACCCGGAGATTCTCCAGATGTGTTATCAATTGGAGGTGTAGATGGAAATGGAGATTATGTGTCGTTCAGTTCACAAGGTGGAATAGCACAAATAGGATATCAAAAACCAGATGTGGTGGCTAGAGGTGGAGCTGCTTATGTCGTCAGTGAATTTAATAGTATTGTCCAAAATAATGGGACATCGTTCAGTAGTCCAATTCTTTGTGGAGGTATCGCGTCATTATGGCAAGCGTTACCAAATGCTTCACCAACCGAAATAAAGGACTACGTTAGGCAATCAGCCTCACAGTTTAATACCCCGGATGACTTTTTAGGGTACGGTATTCCGGATTTAGATCTAGCAAAGAACTTAGCATTATCACTGGATGAAGAACAGCTTGGCGATTTTATATTTTATCCCAATCCGGTAAAATCGAATTTGAACATCGTCTTACCCTCAACTGTAAATCAATTAGAGGTTTCAGTTTATAATCAATTAGGTCAAGAAATTTTGAATCAGGTTATAACCGAAAATTCTAAAACGATAAATGTTTCAAGTTTTACAGCTGGAATTTATTTGATTAGATTTTCGACTCAGAACATTTCAAAAACATTAAAATTCATTAAAAGTTCTAATGAATAATGTACGTCAGTTCGAGTGATTTCGAGTAACGAGAAATTGTATAGAGAACAGAGTGAACTATAATTCCCTTAGAACAATAAAAATTATCCTCATTTTCAATCGTGAAATTCACTTGAATTGCCGAAATTTATACGTTTTTACAACAGATATAATTTCAAACTATGGCAAATAGAATCACATCACTTTTCAATATAAAATATCCAATTATTCAAGCAGGAATGATTTGGAACAGCGGCTGGAAACTAGCTTCTGCAGCAAGTAACTCTGGAATATTAGGATTAATTGGAGCAGGTTCTATGTATCCTGATGTTTTACGAGAACACATTCAAAAATGTAAAGCGGCAACCGACAAGCCATTTGGTGTTAACGTGCCAATGTTGTATCCTAATGTTCAAGAAATTATGGATATCATTGTTGAAGAAGGTGTGAAAATTGTTTTTACGTCTGCCGGAAATCCGAAGACATGGACCAAATGGTTACAAGACCAAGGGATTACAGTAGTGCATGTGGTAAGTAGTGTAAAGTTCGCTTTAAAAGCACAAGACGCTGGAGTCGATGCTATTGTAGCCGAAGGTTTTGAAGCTGGTGGCCATAATGGAAGAGATGAAACCACCACATTAACATTGATACCAATGGTAAAAGAACAACTTGAGATTCCTTTAATCGCAGCAGGAGGTATTGCCACAGGTAAAGCGATGTTAGCCTGCATGATTTTGGGTGCCGATGGCGTGCAAATTGGTAGCCGATTTGTAGCTAGTGTAGAATCCTCAGCACACCAAGCTTTTAAACAGGTGGTCGTTGATGCTAAAGAAGGTGACACGCAATTAACTTTAAAAGAATTAGCTCCTGTTAGATTAATAAAGAATAAATTCTACAACGACTTACAAGAGCTCTATAAAACGGGTCCAACACCAGAACAACTCAAAGACTTATTAGGAAGAGCTAGAGCCAAACGTGGTATGTTTGAAGGTGATTTAGACGACGGTGAATTAGAGATTGGACAAATTGCAGGCTTGATTCATGATGTAAAATCGGTTTCTGAGATTGTTAATGAAATGGTGACTGAATTTAAGGAAGCCAAGAAGGCTTTGATTACATTATAGTTAGCTTTATATTTACGGATAATTAAAACGCGTTTATGCAACTATAGATATAGTAATTATAGTGGTTTAGTTTTATCAAAATTGTTGAATTTAACCCTGTTTATTAGAAGTTGATAATTAATTGAAGGACTACGTTTTAAAACTCTTATTTAGTCACTTTTTTTTAATAAAAAACCTAAATTTGTATTTGCTAATTTTAGCTAGTAGCGTATGAATTTAACCACTGAAAACATCCTCTTAATAGGTTCTTTATTACTTTTTATAAGTATTATAGTCGGAAAAACATCTTATAAATTTGGAGTCCCAACATTAATACTCTTTTTAGCTATAGGAATGTTAGCCGGTTCAGACGGTATTGGTGGTATTCGTTTTGATGATCCTAAATTAGCGCAGTTTATAGGGATTGTATCTCTTAACTTTATATTGTTTTCTGGTGGTCTAGATACCAATTTTAAAGCCATAAAACCCATTCTTAGAGAAGGACTTGTTTTATCCACGCTAGGCGTTTTTCTTACAGCAGCAACACTTGGTATATTTGTTTGGTTTGTTACAGATTTTACTATTTATGAAAGTCTATTATTAGGTTCCATTGTGTCTTCTACAGATGCAGCTGCCGTATTTTCTATTTTACGTTCGAAAAATTTAGCATTAAAAACGAATTTAAGACCAACATTAGAGTTAGAAAGCGGAAGTAATGATCCTATGGCTTATGTGCTAACGTTAGCGTGTTTAAGTTTAGTAATAAATCAGGATCAAAGTATTCCCACTATGATTTTCATGTTTTTTCAACAGATGATCTTAGGTGGTATTGCTGGTTTTGCCTTTGGTAAATTGAGTAGGATTATTATTAATAGAATTAAGTTAGGTTTCGAAGGACTTTACCCTGTTTTAGTAATTGCGCTGATGTTTATTACATTTTCGGCGACTGATTTTGTCGGTGGAAATGGATTTCTAGCCATTTATATATGTGCCGTGTATTTAGGAAATCAAGATTTAATACATAAATCTACAATTCTAAAAATGTTTGATGGAATAGCATGGTTAATGCAAATTGTATTATTCCTTACTTTAGGTTTACTTGTGTTTCCGTCTCAAATTATTCCTTATATGGGAATCGGATTGTTAATCTCCGTATTCCTTATTCTTGTCGCACGCCCAGCAGCAGTGTTAATAAGTCTCATGTTTTTCAAAATGAAAATGAGAAGACGCTTTTATATTTCATGGGTTGGTTTACGAGGTGCCGTTCCGATAGTATTTGCGACCTATCCACTTTTGGCAGGCATTGATAAAGCAAATATGATATTCAATATTGTATTCTTTATTTCAGTGACTTCTGTTTTAATTCAAGGAACAACCTTATCGCTTTTTGCAAAATGGTTAAATGTGGCTTTGCCAGAAGAAGTAAAACCTATTGCAGAGAATGATCGCTATATTCTTAATTTGCCTAAATCAGCAATGGAAGAAATCTTAATACCTCCCAATAGTTTTGCCGTAGACAAACGAATTATAGACTTACATTTTCCTACGTCGGCATTTATTGTAATGATTAAGCGAAATAATAAATTTGTACGTCCAGGAGGTTCTACAGTTATTGAAGCTAATGATACGTTAGTACTTCTATTAGATACTGAAGATAGTTTAAATGAAGTAAATATGATACTCGATAAAACGCTGATAGGTTAAAATGAGTATTGCACTTCAGCTTAACTAATAATATTGTTTAAGTTTTATTTGTAACTTTATAATTTATCAGTATCATTAAGTGTTTAAAATAATGCGAATCAATAAGTTTTATAAGCAATCAAATTATCACATCATGAAAAGAATAATAGTTTTATTAGTCGTGTTTTATAGTTTTTATTCTTGTAATGAAGCGTTCAATGATGACGGGTATGAAAAAATTAATTGGAGTGCAAGACAAGCAAATATTAAACTTACAGATTCTTTAGAATCAGGTAAATCATATCTATCCGTTTATTCTCAAATTTATAGCTATTCTCAGCATAAAATGTATAATCTCACTGCTATGATTAGTATTAGAAATACAAGCGCTAAAGACACTATGTACTTATCTAAAGTAGATTACTTTGATACGCATGGCACCTTATTAAAAACGTATTTTGATAAGCCTGTTTACTTAACTCCAATGGAAACTTTGGATATCGTTATTAATGAGGTTGATATAGCAGGTGGTACAGGTGGTAATTTTATTTTTGATTGGAAAACACCTAAAAATTCTCCAGAACCTATTTTTGAAGGAGTCATGACATCCACATCTGGTCAGCAAGGTTTATCTTTTTTAACTCAAGCGAAAAGAATTGATTAATAGCCTTTAATTTTAGATGTTAATAGCGTCCTATTAAAATTTTAAAGACACCTATTATTTACTAAATAATTCATTCTTAAAACTAAATGGAAGTATTACTTTTGCGCCATGGTTTTAAGCAACTACACTAAAGAATTTAGATATAATCTTAAACTCGCATCTCCTGTGATGTTGGGGATGCTTGGTCATACTTTTGTGAGTTTTATAGATAACATCATGGTTGGCCAATTAGGGGCAACAGAATTAGCAGCAGTATCTTTAGGTAACAGCTTTATTTTTATAGCTATGTCTATAGGAATTGGATTTTCTACAGCAATTACACCTTTAGTGGCAGAAGCCGATACGGAAGGGAATTTCGAAAAAGGAAAATCAATGTTTAAACATGGTCTTTTTCTTTGCACGGTTTTAGGTTTAGTTTTATTCGGGATCTTATTATTTGCTAAGCCTTTAATGTACATTATGGATCAGCCAGAAGAAGTGGTAGATTTAGCTATTCCGTATTTAGATTTGGTAGCGTTTTCATTAGTACCATTGATAATTTTTCAGGCATTTAAGCAATTTAGTGATGGTTTATCGCTAACAAAATATCCAATGTATGCTACAATAGTTGCTAACTTACTCAACGTTGCGATTAATTATGTTTTGATTTTCGGAAAGTTTGGTTTTCCTGAAATGGGAATTGTTGGTGCTGCCGTTGGGACTTTAGTTTCCCGTTTCGTTATGGTGGCTTATTTGTGGTGGTTACTAGCTAAACGAGAAAAATCAAAAGCCTATGTAACTAACATAAAGTTCTTTGAATTAAGTAAAGAACCTATGAGAAAACTAAGCAATTTAGGATTGCCAAGTGCGATGCAAATGTTTTTTGAAGTCGGTATTTTTACGGCAGCCATTTGGTTGAGTGGAACTCTAGGAGCTAATGCACAAGCTGCTAATCAAATCGCATTAAACCTATCGTCAATGACGTTTATGGTAGCAACCGGATTGAGCGTTGCGGCAATGGTTAGAGTCGGAAACCAAAAAGGATTAAAAGATTTTACAGCTTTAAAACGTATTGCTGAATCTATATTTTTTGTTGGGTTTATTTTCGCGGTAATTTTTGCTTTACTCTTTGTGGCGTTTCATCAATTACTTCCAGATTTATATGTGGATTTAGATGATCCTGAAAATGCAGTAGATACAGCAGAAGTGGTTAAAATTGCAGCAACATTATTATTAACAGCAGCCGTTTTTCAGATAAGTGATAGTCTTCAAGTTATTGCTCTAGGTGCTTTGCGTGGTTTACAAGATGTAAAAATACCAACTATAATTACCTTTATTTCGTATTGGGTTGTTGGTTTTCCTATTAGTTATTATTTAGGAAAAGCAGAAGCTTATGGAAGCCTTGGAATTTGGATTGGACTCATTGCAGGTTTAACTGTTGCTGCTATTCTTTTGTTTATTCGGTTTAATCTACTGACTAAAAAACTTATAATGAAATCATCAAATTAAGGCCTAATCTTTATGAGTATTTCGATATTTCAATATTACTCGAGTAGCTCATTCAAAATCTATATATTTGCAGCTTAAGTTGAAAAACTGAAGACTTTCAAACACAAAATTCAAAAAAAATGGAATTACCAAAATTCATATTAGGAGACAATACAGATTATCCTAATGCCATATTTATCATACATACTGAATTTCCTCGTTTTATCATTAATCTAGAAGATGATGAAGTCGAATGGTTTGAAGAATTTGATCAGCACGATGAAAAGGAATTAGAAACTGAAACTGAAAACTATATTCAGCAAGCTACAGACTTTTACGATAGAGAAATTGCGAGATACGACGATTAATGCTTGAACAAATTTTACAGTACGATAAAGAACTTTTTATATACCTCAATAATTTAGGGTCTGATACATGGGACGGTTTATGGTTGGTAATCACCAATAAATTCACTTCAATACCATTGTACGCTGTATTGTTATTTGTAATTTACAAGAGATTTGGTCTAAAAGCCTTGTTGTTAATGGTATTTGTAATTGCAGGTATGATTGCTTTTACAGATCAAATGACCAATCTTTTTAAGGATACGTTTCAACGACCAAGACCTTGTAGAGCAGAAGGTGTTATGGATTTAGCCCGTTATATAGCACCACGCTGTGGTAAATATGGCTTTTTCTCAGGCCATGCTTCTAACTCAATGTCAACCGCAATTTTTGCAGGCTTGTTATTAAGGCCATATTTTAAGAACCTTATCTATGTGCTAATTATTTGGAGCCTAATTGTTGCTTATAGCCGTATTTATGTTGGAGTTCATTACCCTTTAGATTTAATCTGTGGCTTAAGCTTTGGTGCTATTGCTGGCTTTGGATTTTATAAGTTAAATCTATATCTGATAAATAGATTTATTTCAAAGTAAGCTTGTATAGTTGATTTACTAATCGCGATTTGTGACCTCTATCAGAAAAATTCAGATCGTAAGTAGCCATAAATTCAATAGTATAAAGCTTCGCTAATTCGTCAATATTTTCAGGGTTTGTTGTTGACGTTAGTAGTCTGAATTCCTTTTCTTTCGGAAGTTCTATACCTTCTTCAGTTTTAATACTCGGAATTTTTTTACCATAATTATAAATGGCTTCAGGTGAGAGACCATCTAAGGTGTATAGCGAAATGTTATCTGATGCTAATTCAGAAAGTGGTTTGTAATCTGCTTGCGACTGCACTTGTGCTAAAGGTAAAACCAAAACACCTATACTAAGCATAAACGCTATGATTAAATAGAACGTCGTTTTAATGTTTTTAGCCCTTAGATGCTTAAAGATGAAGAAACCGATAATGGCTAAAACGATAGCTGAAACGATAAATCTTGCTAGAACAATTCCTGTTAAAAACGGTCCTAAGAAGAAACCAGCTATCCAAAAAAGTAGAGCTATAGTACCTATTAAACCAAATTGAAAATATACAGGAATCGTTTCTTTTTATCCTTTAAATTCTTGAATTCCCGAATTAAATACTCCATATAAAATCCAATATTTAAGGCTAGTGGAATTAATACGGGCATTAAATAACGCGATTTCTTTTCAGGAATTACAGATAATAAAATGACGGCAAAAATCGTCCAAAAGAAAGTGAAACGATACGCTTTTAGATTAGTGACTCTTGTTTTTAAATAAGGATACAATAAACTAATAAATGCAGGAACTGTCCACAAACCACTCTGAATAAAGAAGCTCCAGTAATAATAAAACGGCCTTACATTGTAACTGTGCCAATTTGAAGTTTCGCGTTGTGCAATGGCAGAAAAGGTTTCAGGGTCTGCAACTCTAACATGCAGGTACCACCATCCTCCTAAAACAATTCCAAAAACTAAAAGGCTAAATAATTTTAAAAAATGAAGCGTTCCTCCTTTAAATTTAAAAGCTACACCATACGCAATTATAAAAGGTAAGAAAAGTACATAAAGCGAAACAGGCCCTTTAGATAACACCGAACCCGCTAAAAACAATACAAAGAGTAAACTTCTTAGAATTGTAGTTTTTTGATTTTGGAACAGAAGAAATAGTTGATACAAAGCCATCAACATAAAACCATGTGTATAAATATCCCAAGGTGCCTCAATCGTAATACCTATGATATAAAAAGACGTCAATGCTATAAATCCATTGATTAAACTATGGGATTTAGTTAGCTCTAATTTTTTTGATAGAAGGTAAGTTGAAATCCCAATACTTGCCACAAAAAGTAGTGCTGGCCAGCGTAAAGCCAAAACAGATGTTATACCAAATATATAACCAAAAACAGCTGTAATCCAAGTGGGTAATGGTGGTTTTTGATAACGGGCTTCACCATTCATTGTGGTTAAAATCCAATTATTATCAGAGAGCATTTCTCTTGCAGAAATAAAATTTCGGGCTTCCATAATGGTTACCGGAATTGCATCTATAGTAAAACCAAGCATTACAATTACAAAAAGTAAAAGACTGAGTATCGGATATTTTTCAATGAGCTTAATCATTCGTATGTCTAATTAAATAAGCGTTACGAGCGTAGATCACTAAACCAAACAAATGACCTACAAACAGTACGGGATCTTTTCTTATAATAGCATAAGTTAATATTAAACCTGCACCAATTAAGCTCAAAACCCAAAATCCCATTGGTAAAGTCGATTCTTTGTTGCGTTCAGAATGAATCCACTGATACACAAAACGCAGTGTGAATATGACTTGTGCTACAATTCCTAAAACCAATAACCAAGTTGGAATATCGGCATTTTGAAAGAGTAGTTCTACATCTATTTGATTGTTATTATAATAGAATACAACAATTAAAATGGGAACAATAAAAAGCAGATACTGTACAATCTTTGGGAATTTTTGCCACTGACCTTGTAGTTGTAAATTCCGAATGTATATGAAATACGTTAAACTCTGACCTAACATAATAGCAAAGTCTAAACGTAAATAACCATAGATAAATAATAAAAATGAAGCAATTAAACTCAGCGTCCAAAAGGTTTTTGGAGTGATAACTTTTCGTTGCTTTTCAGAAGTTATCCATTGTATAATAAGCCGCGAAGAAAATAGAATCTGGGCTAAAAATCCAATACTGTAAATTATCCAGTCTTTCAAATTAGAGCTTTTGTTTGCTTGATTTTGCTACCTCGTAATTGATATACTTTTTCTTCATCCACAGATAAGCAAAACAATCCATTAATGGTCCAAGCAATCGATTCCAAACGCCAAATTTTGCTGTACCAGCCATTCTAGGAAAATGTTGCACCGTAATCTGTGTGACACGTCCATGTTGTAGCATAATCATTGCTGGTAAAAAACGATGTAACCCTCTAAACATAGGAATGCGTTTTGCATAATCGGTTCTTATAACTTTAAGAGGACAGCCGGTATCGTCCATACCGTCGTGTGTAAAAGCGCGACGTATTCCGTTGGCAATTTTAGAGGACATATTCTTAACAAATGAATCTTTTCGGTTAGAGCGTACCCCTGTAACCAATTCATAAGAATTTATATGTTCTAAAAGGATATTAAAATCTTCAGGCGCCGTTTGTAAATCGGAATCGATATAACCAACTAGTTCTGAATCCACATGATCAAAACCTGCTTTTATAGCAGCACTTAAGCCCCTATTTTCTTTAAATAAGATGTATTCAAAAGCGTCGTTACGTTCGCAAATAGCTTCAATTAAAGCTTGACTATTATCGCTAGAGCCATCATTTACAAAAAGTATAGACGTACTAACCGTAGCGATTTTAAGATATTTTAAAAGTTCCGATTCTACACGTTCTAAATTTTCTTCTTCATTATAAACGGGAACTATAATAGTGAATTGATACGTCATGCGCTATATTGCTTTGTCGGCACAAAAATATCGTTTTTTTGTGTTACAGCGCAAATCTTATGATTTAAAGTAAATGGTATTACTCTGTGGATTCCATTTTTAGTCTTACCTTATCTGTTATTTCCTGTAATTCTAAATTCTCAGGATCTTTCATTTCGTTTTTTACCGCTTCAACATACTCTGGGGAATCTCTGAATTTTAGCTCTAAAAGTGTTTCCGGTTTTATGAAGAAAAACAAGATGCCAACGGCAGAAATTATGGAAAGATGAATTAGAAGTGTTTTGTAAAATCTGTTTTTATGTGTGAAAAATTTAAAAATGACAATAGCAATTATTGGTAATAAGCTGACTAATCCTATCAATAATATGATATTACCATAAGGCCAACCTTGAAACTTAAATAGAATACTTATTGGAAGTATTGATAAAATAAGGCCAGTTCCGATAGCACCAATTAAGCGTAATATGCTAATGTCTTTATAAGATTCCTTTTTAAATAAATTTCTAAATCTAATTTGATTTAAAAGACCGAAGCTAAAAACAAAGTAAAGTATTGATAATAGTAGCGTCAATAGCGTAATAAGTAGAGCGGCATAAGGGTACGTAAAACATAATCGCAATACCATTAATAGGAGTATCGCTAAACCAATACTAATCTCAGTCTGTTTCATTATTTTCAGTAGTTGTTTTGATACGCTAATTAAAGAGAAAGCAAGTATTCTGCAGCAGCAAATGGCGTTGTTTTTCCAACTTCAACCAGTTTGATTTGTTGAGGTAATTCCATTTTAATTTTGGAAGCGTTGTAGAAATCAGATTTTAAGCGGTCTTCAATAGTTTGAAGCAACCAAAATTTATTCTGATTGTTTCTATTGGTGTCAAAATACTTATTTTCTGATGTGGTTTTGATATAATCTTCAATCATGTTCCAAACTTCAGCTATGCCTTCGCGTTTTAGTGCACTACATAACGATACTTTTGGAGACCATTCAGAATACTTAGCAGGATATAAATGCAACGCCCTATTAAATTCTACCTTAGCTAATTTAGCGGCTTTTAAATTTTCACCATCAGCTTTATTAATCACAATAGCATCGGCCATTTCTATAATACCGCGTTTAATGCCTTGTAATTCATCTCCGGCACCAGCTAATTTTAGTAACAAAAAGAAATCGACCATGCTATGCACAGCGGTTTCACTTTGTCCAACTCCAACAGTTTCAATGACAATGGTATCAAAACCTGCTGCTTCACATAAAATGATAGTTTCGCGTGTTTTTCTAGCGACACCTCCTAAAGAGTTTCCGGAAGGGGAAGGGCGTATAAAGGCATTTTCGTTCTTAACCAAATCTTCCATTCTAGTTTTATCTCCTAGAATACTACCTTGACTTAGACTACTACTAGGGTCTACGGCTAAAACGGCTACCTTTTTTTGTAAAGATGTGAGGTGAATTCCAAAAGCTTCAATAAAGGTGCTTTTGCCCACTCCAGGAACACCTGTAATCCCTATTCTAATAGATGTATTAGAATAAGGCAAGCATTTGGTTATGATCTCGTTTGCTTTTTTAGTATGTGAAGGATTGGTACTTTCAATTAAGGTAATAGCTCTGCTTAAAGCCGTTATATTTCCTGAGAGAATACCAGAAACCAAATCATCGACTGAAATGGTTTTTTTTCGATTCGCTTTTATGATTTTAGCAACATTAGGACTTAAACTATCTGGTGATTGAACACCATCTTGTTCATGCAAAGCAGATTTGTATGTCTTGTTTTTTTTGTCACCTAAAGTCCGTTTATTTCTCTGTTCTTGCCTTTTTTAGTTCAATAGGAACTTCAATTAGCGTATTATCCCAAGCCATGGTTAAATTGAGATGCCCTGTTTTATTATCAAAAGCAATGGTAAAACGCTCTACGGTAACACCTATTTCTTGTGTTGGAACTTGAAACTCAAGCGCATCGTAATTAGGATCCCACATTGGTTCCATTTTTTCATCAACTCCCCAATCATACTGCTTAGAGTTAAACATTACTTTCCACTTGTCTTTCATTGGTACGGTCCAAATCGTATATTTTCCTTTCTTTAATTCTAAACCATCAATTATTAGTGATTGGTTAGTTTCAAAAGTAGTTGCTTCATTTGCTCCTGTTCTCCAAACTTTATCGAATGGCACCAATGCTCCAAAAACATCACGATCGCGTTTAGAAGGTCTGTTGTACTCAACCTTTAAATTTAAATCGTTAAGTGTTATTTCTGCTGAATCTTTCGGACTCAATCGCGGTGAAAAAATGTTTTCAACAAATGCAGAATATAATAGCAAGCCTAATGCTAAAATGGATAAGATAATCAGGAGGCGTTTTAACATAGTTGTTAATCTTAAATAATTTGGGTTAAATTATAATGCAAACTTATGCATTCAATATTTAAAGATAATTCAAATCCCTAACTTTATAGATGTCAAACGTTGAATTTTATGGAAATCTTATAATATTGAAAATATTTTGAAGATTCTTGCAACACTTCAATTTTTGTGTCGTCTTTAATGTGTAACCAATCAAAAACCAAAACCAAAATCAGTACGTTTCAAATTCATATTGTTGAAAAATGCAAACAGAATAATGAACGTCCATAAAGGCAATTGTAAAATTGATCTCGCAATGGTGTGACTTGTGTGACTTTTAGTAACGTGATTATTAATTAAGGCGTAATTATAATGTCAGGTTGAGCGCAGTCGAAACCTAATTGCTTATTGACTACAACGAATCTTCGATTTTTAAATTATTATTAAACTCACTTTCAGTTTTCCATGAGATAGATTTTCTATTTTTATGGAAATTTTGTTTTTATGTCATTTCTCACTTTCGAAGCCTTTTTAAAATCACTCCAACCACATTCGCTGTTGGACGCTGATCGTACTTCTAACGATTTTATTACACTCGATTTATCAATTCATAATCCGGAATTAAATGCCGTTAACGTATCTTCTTCAGATGATTTAGAACATTTTATTTGGAATCATATTAAAACTAATACTGCCAAAATCGCTTATGGAGGTTATTTGGAAACGCGTGGCATCTACCAACGTAGCACCTATTTTAATCAACAAAATTCTGAGGAAGAACGCAATATTCATTTAGGTATGGATTTATGGATAGAAGCCCATACGCCAATTTACGCTCCTTTAAATGGGACAATCCATAGTTTTAAAAACAATACCAATCATGGTGATTATGGACCAACGATTATTTTAAAACATCATATGGAAGGGGTTGAATTTTATACCTTGTATGGGCATTTAAGCTTGGCATCAATTCAAGATTTAGAAGTTGGAGTAGAAGTAATCCAAGGAGACCAAATCGCAACACTGGGAACCGCTGAGGTTAATGGCGATTATCCACCACATTTACACTTTCAGATTATAAAAGATATTCAAGATTTTAGCGGAGATTATCCAGGCGTGAGTAATCAACTCGATTTAGCCTTTTATAAAGATAATTGTCCTGATCCTAATTTGCTCTTAAAGTTGTCTTAGCTTTTTCTTCGCTTTTCAGAAGATTTATAAATCCATTCCACAATAAAGCATAAAGCAATAATTGCCCCAGAAACGAGCACGCCTGTAAGGTTGGATTTGTACTGTTGATTAATTAAAATCACCAAAGCTAATACGCAAAGCGTACAACCCACTAACGGAATTATTTTATTGCTACTCGTGTCTTTAGAGGTTTTAAAACCCACAAAATTAACGATGCCAAAAATGATGATGAATCCAACACTTCCGGCTGTGGATATACTTTCTAAATCTAAAATATTCACTAAAACTAAAGTTGCAATAGCTGTAATTAATAAACCAATAGGTTGATTCCAAAGTTTAGATGTAAAGTGATGTGGTAATTCATCATCTTCAGCAATTTCAAAATTAACACGACTACCTCCATACAACGATGCATTGATGGCAGAAAATGTAGAGATGAGTGCTGCAACCGTAATAATGGTAAATCCTATTTCTCCTAACATCGGTTTTGCTGCTTCTGCCAACACGTAATCTTCTGCCGTGGCAATGGTGTCAAAAGGCAATGAGCCAACGGTGACTATAGCAATGATAATGTATAATACAATAACAAAAATAACAGAGCCATAATATGCCCTTGGGATGTTCTTTTTTGGATTGATAATATCTGGAGCTGCATTCGCAATAAGTTCAAAACCTTCGTAGGCTACGAAAATCACCATGCCTGCAGCAAATAGTTGTACTGGAGATTCCCAATGCGAAATGGCCAATTGTGATAGGTTAGGGTTTCCTATGAGACCATAAGCTCCAACAGCTATAAAACCGAAAAGTATAATTAGTTTTATGATGACGGCGTAGGATTCTATCTTTCCAACGACGGCAATACTATAATAATTTATGGCAGTGGCAAGGATGATAATGGCACTGGCATAAATATGAAAATCGACTGTTTTGTTTGATGTCAGTTCTAATAAATTAGGTGCGTAAGAGCCAAAAGCAGAAGCGTAGAGCGAGAGCATAATTATATAACTGACCCAGAGTAAGTTATTAATGGCACCACTAAAAATAGACACCCCAAAGCCTTGGTTTATAAACTTTACGGTGCCACCTCGGTCAGGATAGTGTTGCGATAGTTTGACGTAGCTATAGGATGTAATTAAAGCCAAAAGGCCAGCACATAAAAAGGCTACAGGTGTTCCGCCATGTGCGATAGAAACGGCTAATCCGAGAACGGCAAAAATACCACCACCAACCATACCACCTATACCAATAGAAATCGCGTCCTTTAAACTTATTTTATCTGCCATGGAAATATGCTAAGGTGTTTGTAATAACATCAAAATTAAGGATAAAACCGTAGTTCTTGTATTCTCGTAAGTATTTGCATGAATATACTACGAATTATCATCCTTCTTTTACTTCCATTAGGTCTGTGTGCTCAAAAAATAGACCATGCAGTTTCATACAGATCTATAGAGAAAGAGCGTTATTTCAGGTTTCATTATGACAATGATTATTTTGCTGCTACCGATGAGAATTATACTCAAGGCTATAGTTTTGAATTGGTGTTGCCTAGTTTAGAAACGAATCCTGTGAATCATTTATTCCTTAAGCCTAAAGATGTTACTACTAAGTATGGCTTGGCTATTGAACATATTGGGTTTACACCAAATGATTATGTCAGTGAAGCGATTCAAGTTGGGGATCGTCCGTTTTCATCTGCCATTATGTTGAAGAGTTTTACCATGGCCACAGACCGAAGTCGTAAGACTAAACTTTCTCAAGCTTTGAGCTTAGGATTAATTGGTCCAGGTGCTTTTGGTAAGGAGATGCAAGTTGGTATCCATGAAGCCACAGGAAACGATATTCCAAGAGGTTGGGATAACCAAATTAAAAATGATGTGGTATTGAACTACAGAATCGACTATGAGAAACAGCTGTATAACTATAATGATGTATTCACGTTTCAAGCGCAGTCGTCTTTACAATTAGGTACCTTATTTACAAACGCGTCTGTTGGGTTTCATAGTACCGTGGGAATTATAAACTCAACGTTTTCTTCCTCACCAAACACAAAGGGGTTTCAACTCTATGCTTACGCACATCCGATGGTTAGTGTTGTTGGATATGATGCCACTTTGCAAGGTGGTTTGATTACTACAGATAGTCCATATTCGATTGCCTCTGGTGACGTGGAGCGATTTACAGCACAATTCAATTATGGGCTCGTATTAAAAACGAAAAGCCTATATTTTGAATATACCAGATCTGCCATCACTAGAGAATTTGAAACTGGATCCTCAGCAAAATGGGGTGGAATTAGAATTGGGTTTACATTTTAAATAAGCGTATAATTCTGATAGTACGCGTCTATTAAAAATTCTTGTTTATCTGTTTTTTAGTCAGAATATGTCCCAAAATGAAGCCTACTATAGCAAATACGCCATCTGAAAGCGTAAACCATAGTTCTTTTGGTAACATAATAATATTAAAAAATGTAGCAGCAAGCATTAGCGCTCCAACAATATAACTTGGTACCATACTTTGCTTAGAAATTTTAGCAGCGACTAGCATGCCGACGATAACACCTGCAAAATGTGCAATAACAACACATATTTTTATGCCAACAGGAATCAAATTCATGTTGTTGCTTAGCCATTCCATATTTAAAGGATCTGCACCAACTGGTAACGGAAATAAATTATGACCAATAAGATTTTCAATAATGTAAACGGTTAGTGATGCTGCAATAAAACCAATTATGGTTGCTACTATATTTCTCATTATGGACGTTGGTTAGTTATAATAAATTCAGTTTATGCTTAAAAGGTAAGACATATTATAAGGTTTCCTTCAACCACTTAAAAAAATTCGTGTTGCCAAACTAGTGCATTTTGAGGGTTTAATACCCAATGGTTTTCTTCAGGGAAATATAATAACTTACTTTTTAAACCGAGCAGTTGTGCCGTTTGGTAAGCAGCTAATCCTTGCTCAATTGGCACACGATAATCTTTTCCTCCTTGAATAATTAACATCGGAGTATTCCATTCTGCCACCTTGTTTACAGGATTAAATTCATTATAAGCCTTTTGTGCAGCGTCATTGGTTGTATCCCAATAGTTACCTCCAAAATCGTGGTTAACGAAGAATAATTCTTCTGTTGTACCATACATGCTTCTGGTATCAAAAACACCATCGTGAGAAATGAATGTTTTAAAGCGATTGTTGTGAATTCCTGCTAAATAAAAAACCGAATACCCACCAAAACTAGCACCAATGGCTCCCAATCGGTCGTTATCTACATACGGTTCTTTTGCGATAGCATCAATAGCAGACAGGTAATCGTCTATGACTTGGCCTCCCCAATTTTTACTAATATCTTCATTCCATTTTACTCCATGTCCTGGCATACCACGACGGTTAGGTGCTACGACAATATAGCCTTGTGACGCCATGAGTTGGAAATTCCAACGGTACGAATAAAACTGAGATAATGGAGATTGTGGACCACCTTGCGCATATAATAAGGTTGGGTATTTTTTTGTCGCATCAAAATTAGGAGGTAAAATAACCCAAACTAACATTTGCTTGCCGTCTGTTGTGGTGACGTAACGTTTCTCAACTTTAGGTAAATCGACACTAGCGTATAAGTCTTTATTGATGTCAGTTAATTGCTTAAAGTTGTTGTTCTTTAAGTTGAAACTAAAAATATCAGCAGCATGGTTCATGTCTGTTCTTGTCACTAAAAGCGTATTATCTTTTTGAGCGATAATACTGGTGACATCAAACTGACCTTTAGAAAGTTGTTCTACTACCGGAGCGATACGTTTTTTACCCGGATAATTCACTTTAAAAAGTTGAATAGTCCCATCTACAGCTGCTGTAAAATACACATGATTTCCGTCGTTACTCCATGTAAAGCTTCTTACCGTGCCATCCCATTGTTGAGTTAAATTCTGTTTTATGCCGTTGTTTAAAACAATGATGTCGTTTTTATCGCTTTCGTATCCATCGGTTTTCATTTGTAACCACGCCAATGCACCAATTGATGAGAACGCGGGATTGGTATCGTAGCCTTTGTTATCTTCTGTAATGTTCTCCGTGGTTTTAGTGGCTAAGTTGTATTTGTAAATGTCCGTATTGGTACTGGTAGAATAGGCTTTACCTTTAGTTTTTTGCTGACGTAGTAAATCGCTTTGCTGTCTGGCGACCAGATATAATCTTCATCACCACCAAACGGTTTTTGAGGTGTGTGGTAAGGTTCGTTAGGCATAATGTCGATTCCTGTGGCGTCTTCTGATCCTACTTTTTTATAAAACAAATGGTTGAAGCTACCATCGCTCCAAGTATCCCAATGGCGAATGTCTAAGTCTGAAAATATATACACATCAGACTTGTCTAGATTCTTATAAACGTCTGTGCCTTTAATAGCTTCAATTTGAACTTCAGCATTATATAATTCATGGTTGCCAT
The DNA here is from genome assembly GCF_000427335.1 of Winogradskyella psychrotolerans RS-3. GTDB lineage: Bacteria > Bacteroidota > Bacteroidia > Flavobacteriales > Flavobacteriaceae > Winogradskyella > Winogradskyella psychrotolerans. The sequence goes on from NZ_ATMR01000128.1 coordinate 141,697, forward strand.
CTGTCGATACATTTTTGTCGGTCGCTTTAACATCTTCCTTTTTAATTTCGACGATCGTGCCACCATCTACAGGCATTTTAAAGTATTTGGAATCGTAACTATTGTCGCTTATGTTTGGTGTTTTTACGATGAAAAATAGGGTAGACCCTTCGCTATCTAAACCCATAACACTAAGGCGTTCTACTTGCCATAATAATTCTGGAGTCATCGTTTTTTGTGCGTTTATAAAGTTGCTGGTCAGTATTAAACTTAGAATAAGGAGGGTGTTTTTCATAATGGCTATTTCAAGAATTCGTAAATGTAAAGTTAAGAAGATTTTTCCATTGCATCGAATCGTATTGTAAGACTTCTGTGGTTGTGTTACAGGTTGATGATTTGAGTTAGTGTGTGAATTATTTGTGATTTGGGGTAAAACCGTTCAAGACCTTTATATCACTCGCTTTAACCTTAGTTTAACCATAGTATAAGCATGCTATAACCACGCTATAACCTGTATTTTGAGATGTGTTTTTTTTGCATGAAAAAGGGAGCATTTTAGTATAACGCTAGTTTGACTTGATGAGTTGAGGTATTAATTTGGAAAGGCGGTTTAACAGCTCATTTTATTATAACGGAATTGTGATTCCTACCGCCATAGCTCCAACAAACTGCTTAACAGAAGGTTGAAAGTAATAGGTGAATCCTACATCAACATTATTGTTTTTTCCTAATTCTAGTCCGATTGCAAACGGGATGTGATAAATGATGCCGCCTTTATCAATATCATCGTAGTATGTGAAGGTTTGAAATTTACCGATGGACGTGCCTATTCCTAGTTCAAGATAGGGAGCTACCCAAGGAATTGGTGCTCTAAGTCGTGCTTTTCCTCCAAGTAAAAAGGCTTTGGATTCTGCTATTTCATCAGTGGGATTATTGTTTAAGTCTTCGCCATTGGAATTGGTTATGATCACACCAGCATAAGGTCTTAATTCAAACCAAGAACTGACTTTTAGTACGAATTCTCCTTGTAACAACAGACCGCCGATCAGCTACGTCATCTATGCTGTTATAAGGGACACTAATGCCGTATCCGATGAGGGCATTTATTGATTTTTCCTTTACAAACTGTGCGCTTGCGATGTTTGAAGCGAGAAGTACTATGAGGAGTATGAGTGCTTTTTTCATGAGGTTTGGTTAGGTTTTAGGGTATGGATGGTTTATAAAACTAATTTAAGGAATAAAAACCGATTAGAAAATCCGCGAAGATTTTTATAAGTAGGCTAGAACTAGCAATGAATTATATAGGGTATTGTAAAACGATTTCTTTTAAATATGACGATTATACATTTAAAATTTGAGTACATTAAATTTTCTGAATTTCTATGATTCAATAGGGCTTCGTATTTTTTTTTTTTTACAAAAATTTAACGTTTGATTATTTTTCTATTGGTGATTTTATCTTTTTCACAAATAATGCTTTCCTTTTTTGATTGGTTATATAAAAAAATATAATTTCTAGTTTCACCAATATATTTTAAATTTTTGCATGTTTCAAGATTTATCTTTTGATATGAAAAATTGGTTTTCATAATTTCTTTGTCATAATTTTTAACATTATATGCTTTATTAATTTGAAATAGTATCGGTACCAAGCTTAATATTAAAAGGTATACTATAGAAAAAGACAATAAGAAAAATTCAGGTTTATTTGATTTTTGACCAATTGTAAAGAGGTTCGCTAATTTATTAAAAAACAGTAGAAGAATAATGCCTAATGTTATTAAAACAGACATAGTAAAATACTCTTTAAATGCCAATCCATAAATAGCTCCAACAATGATAATTACTATTCCGGCAATATTTTTGAACATCAGAATTCTCTTTATTGAGTTTTTTGTTTTTAATTTTTCTTCTGGTGTTTCTTTTTCATTAGACAATTCATCATTTTTACTTTGTTTAAAATCATAAAATTTTTAATACTTACAATTGAAGCAGCAGAAATTAACAAAACCGAATAATTAATAAATAATAATAAGATTTCAGAAATATCTATATAATAAATAATATTAATTCCAAATATGATGTAATATGAGAATAGATATAAATAGCCTATTGCTGTTAGTATTATTATGAAAATTGGTAATGCCTTTAAATATGTGTCTAGAACTTTTGGCATATGTAATCTTGTTTATTTATTTTAGGTTAACTAAAAATCTCGACAAACGTCAAATTTAGTTAATTTTTATTCTTATCCATTTGTTCATAGCTAATTAACTCACTGTTTTTCTTTTTTTGCAAAAAACCTCAAAATTTGTCGTTAGCTCGAGGAATTAATCGAATTCTGATTGAGGGGAATGTTTTACAACGAGTTTGTATATGGTTTGTTGCGTGGTTTGAGCAACTAATTTAGTAAATAATTACCAACCAAGAAAGTCTGCGAGGACTTTCGTAAGTAGGCGAGAAGCCAGCAATAAATTATATACGGTGTTGTGCCCAGTTATTTTAAACGATAGATTGTTTTATTTTTTTCACCCATTTTTTCAAATAAATTCAATTCTGCTCCTTTCTTTAAATCTCTACTTGCAGTTGCTGAAGAAATATCTTTAAAAATATCCATATAATCTTTTCTTGTAAATTCAGTTTTATTTAATGAAACATAGTATTCTAATCTATCTTTTTCATTTAACGTTCGATTATTAAAATCTAATAGTTCACTTATTGAAATGTCAATAACGTTTAGCATATATTCAATAAACTTAGTTGATTTTCCAGATTTATCACTTTCAGCTAAAGACTTGTAATATTTTTCCTGGTCTTTACTAATTAGAGTTTCAAAAGGTAAAAACTCAAAGATTGGATATTTTTCCATTAAAATTAAAGTTTGCCATAATCTTCCCATTCTGCCATTTCCATCCAAAAATGGATGTATAAATTCCATTTCGTAATGGAAAACACAACTTTTAATTAATTCAATTTCATCAGAATTTTTCAAATACTCAAAAAGGTCTTTCATTAAGTATGGTACATTTCCAAAAGGTGGTGCTAAATGCTCAACTTTTGAACCTTTTACAATTCCGACACTTTGATTTCTATATTTTCCAGAATTTTCAATTAAACCTTCCATTAAGTTTTGATGTGCTTTTAGAAAGGATTTTTCATTAGAAGGATTGTAATCTTCTAAATTTTCATAGATTTTAATTGCATTTAAGACTTCAAGAACATCTTTTTTTGGCCCAATAACTTTTTGTTTTCAAGAAGTGCTGTTATTTGTTCTTCTGTAAGTGTATTTCCTTCAATTTTTTAAAGAAGAATGAATAGTTTTGATTCTATTCTGTTTTCTCAATTTCGGTGAAGGTTTGTTTAATAAATTAGCATTTACTTCTCCTATTTTCTCTGAAATAGAAGTTATTAATTTTAAAATAGAAGATGTTATTTCGTAAGGTGGTTTCATTTGTGATACTATCATTTGATACTATCAAAGGTACAATCATTTAATCTGAATTATGTTATGAAACGTGATTTTTTAATTGGGCACAACTTGTTATATAAGTACAATCACTCACGTTATCCCTTTTTTAATTCTGGATAACAAAAGCTATAGCACTCTATTCTTAGTTTATAAAACTACGCAATACTTTGCAAAGTTTAGTATGTGACTTTACGTACATTTTGATAAAAATAAGGTAGTTATGAGACTTATGGTTACTGTTTTCCGTAATGCTGTAAAAAAATTAAGCGGTTGCTGAGCATTTTAGATGGTGTTTGTAGGCGTTGGGTGGTTTTTGAAGCTTTCTAAGTGATGGATGCGATCATTGTAAATAGATTGGTGCTTGGTTCTAATGCTTCTCGATACATGCCGACAGAAAGGTCGGCACACTCGAAGTGACGGTTTGGGAGGGTTTTATGTGCGTTGGTACATAAGTTACAGATAGATCCGAGCACAGCGAATTGGTGAAGCTATATTCTGCGAGGATTTTGGTAAGTGGGCTAGGACTAGCAATGAATTATATACGGTGTTGTAAGTAGTAGTTTCAACTAGTAGAATTATGATTCCTTTAATTACAAAATTTAAATAATATCATTTCTCCAAGTGAATCAGGAATAACATTTTCTAAATCTGCGTATTTACCATAATCATTTGAATCTATTGTATCTCCATTTTCATCATAGCTTATTTCTGCTAAAGTTCCAATCATTTTATTTTCACAATCAAACTTATGAAGTATAAGTATCTTTTTTATCTTTTGTTTATTACCAAATATTGTTTCATTAACTTTTATCTTTTTGTATTCAATCTTATACCAGGCTGCTTTGTCAGAATGATCTCTAGTAAAGAGTTTATATTCTTCATTTTCGTTTAGCAATTTCCAATCCGAAGTTTGTGAATTAGCGTTTAAATAAAAAGCAAAAAATAGGATTATTAAATATTTCATACTAGTGTTTTTGTCTTGTTTATCTCATCTAGAACAGTTTTTATTCTATTACTTAAAACGGATTGTATAAGAACAGTATGGCGGAAAAAACGCACGAACCCTTCGGTTGAACACAAGCCGAATTTTTAAATTTTTCTTATTACTTTTATTTCTCAATAAGCCAAATTTAAAAATTTGGCGACCTCGAAAAGCGCCTGAAACATTGGTTTAAGCACCAATTGCACTATTGATTTTATACGTTGTTGGCAACTGGCATTTTATTCGGTTAATTATTATGATAATATTGGGTTGAACTGAAGTTCTATTAAAATTATACAAAACATTAATTATAATTTACTTTAAGACTAGGCAACGCTTTTACAAGTTTTTTAAGGCTACTTTCTACTTTTTTATTACTGTATGGTTTGATTTCTAATCCTCCTATTTCAATAGTTTCAAGATTAGTAAGTTTTTTTAATTGTGAAGGTAATTCATGTATTGGGGTATTGTAAAGCCCTAACATTTTAAGATTTTTCAAGTTTTCTATGCTTTTAGGTAATTTCGTTACATAGCTATGACGTAAATCTAATATTTTTAGATTTGTTAAGAGTTCTATATGTTCGTGTAGCTCAAATGGATTATTCTTCGCAATACTCATAAGTTTGAGTGTCTCAAGTTGTCTTAAATATAAAACTTGAATAGGAAATTCTTGAAGCGGCATATTTATAAAAATAGATTTTAAATTAGTTAAACCCCTAATGTTTGGTAAAAAATAAAAATTGTTTATTGTAAATTCAAGAACTTCTAAATTTTTAAACATAGAAAAATCTTTAGGGACATTTTTAAGTTTTTGTTATGGCTGAGTAATATTCCAGTCAGGTTATTACATTTTATTATAAGTTCAGGAAGAGTAGTGATTTCCGTAGCTCTAACATAAATATTTATTAATTTACCACTCTCAAAAATTTCTTCAGGGATTATTTTTATTTTAGCACCACTTAGTGCTAGGTTATTTAAGTTTAAGTGATACACTAAACTATTATATTTTTCTTTTTGTCTGCGTCGTCCATCTCATAGTTAAAGAGTTCAAAAGATTCAATATTCCAATATTTTATGTAATTTTCAACAGCTTCAAATTTACTCACATATCTATCCTCTCTAAGATAATTTTTAAACTTTCTTTAGATGGATTTTTTAGTATTTGTTCCAAAACTTGAGAAGCCTCATTTTTATTATTTTCTTGGATTTTTTCCATCCTGTTATCAAAAACCTCCTTTTTCTTTTAATCCTATCTTCTTTATAAGCGTTTCTATCTTCGTATTTAGAATCATCATAAAGCGACTGCGTACTTTCGTTTTGTTTTTTCTCAAAAGCTGTTTGTATCTCAGCTAGTTTTTTGTCAAGTTGTTCTCCTGTGCTTTTGTATAACTGAAATGCATCTGAGTTTTCTACATTATCTGGCACCATTAATTTAAGGGTTTCGTAGGCTACTTTAGCTTTGGTGTAGTCTTCTGTTTTGTAATACGCCATAAATAAAAGGGCTTCTACTTTGGGGTTAGATTTGCCTAAGCTTTTTTTAACACTCTCGGTTTGCGTTACTGCTTCAGTAAAAATGCCGTTTTTGTAAAACTCTTCTGCTTTAGTGAAGTCTTGTTTTGGGGATTGGGCTTTAAGATCCGTAGTAATAAAAAATATAGTTATGAGAAATGATACATATTTAATCATTTTAATTAAGTTTAGTTTTTTTACTTGATTATTATATTTAATATTTTTTTGAAATAAATACATATTACGTGCTTTTTTTTGTTCTATATCAAAAATCAGAATAGCGATTTATTAACCCAGATACAACACTGAATGGCTTATTTTCATTGGGAAATGGACGATCGGATTTATCTAGTACAATTTCTAAAATAATATTACCATCACTATCATAACCAACAATACCTTGTTTATTAACACCATATAATTCTGGACTGCAGCCTTCACAATTGTAAAATTTAAAAGGAGTTCCAATAGGATAAGTACAATAAAATATAGCATTTTCTGGTAGTATCTTATTTTTTGGCAAATCATAGATGCTTTTCTTACCTTTTTTCAAAAACTTAATAGATGCATAATTGCGATTTCCAACCTGTTCTCCTTTATTATTATAAAGAGTTGCGTTATTTACATAGTCATAGGTTCTTTCAGCTTTATAAGCATCTTTACTATTAAATTTACCATTATTCACAATAAAATGATCTGCAATTTTAGTTATATAAATATTGGTTGGTTCTAAAACTACTAATTCTGTTCCTTTGTATTTTAATCCATAATAATTCCCATATTCATTATTTGGTTTGGGTATTGAGAACACTTCAATTTCAGGCTCTACCAAATCAGGTAACTCACCCCATTCATCATTTCGATTATATTCAGTGGTGCGTTGTACTTCAGCTAATTCTGCTTCCAATTTTTCCTGTGGGCTTAATTCTTTCTTTTCGTTTTTATAGCGGTCGTAGGTTTTAATGATATCTATCATTTCATATTCTGGCCATTCTAACGTTTCTATAGAGGCACTAACGCTAATTTGCTTTACTTGTTTCCAAATGTTTTTAATTTTTGTAATTCGTTGTTTCTGTTCTTCTTGTGAAAGTCTTTTAAAGCTATCTTCTGTCACATTTAAATCTATGAGCGGGCCTTTAGGATCCGAGTATTGCCAATTAAAAAACTCGTTCCAAGTAGGTGGACTTCCTGCAACTGTAGGCTCTCTAAACTCACCTTCTCTTGCAATAAGTAAATCAACGTCTTTAACTATATAGGTGTAGACAACATTAACGGGTACACTAGATTCTTCGACCTTAATTTTTCCTACTCGATTTTTATCACTTGAGTTTCCATCACCCGCATATCCAAATATTTTAATATCTACTTTTGTTGGTCTTATATCGAGAAAACGTTTTTGTAAGTCAGGATACTCTAGAAGTTGATCCAAAGACATACTTCTTGACGTATTATCTACTTTAACTGTATAATAACCTTTTCGGTACCATTGAAAAGCATACATTTCTAGTGGTTCGCCTAGATAATCCCACACTTTCATTTTAAGTGTAAACTCATTTAGAAAATTTGTTTTATCTGCGGCATCAATAGTTGTCCTATTCCTAACGCCAAGTACTTTTATATCTCCTATGAAACGTCCTTTGGAGTCTTCTATTAATCTTCCATCCCTAAGGTCACTAAATTGAGCATTTACAGCAAAAGTTAATGAGAGTAATAAAATTAGAATGAATCTGTTTTTCATATTTTTAATTTTTAATCTTGTTTCGCTTCTTTAATGAATATTCTGGTCAGTAGGCCTTCGTTATTATCTGAATTAGTTTCTAAAAACTCATTCAAATAATTACTGGTAGTTCCGTGTGGGTTTACGTGCTTTACTTTGAGTTTAATTATTAAGGCGATAACCGTTACACCTTGCCCTTCTTTAGTTAATGATGGTAAAAAAAACTGTGCTTCATTTTTTGGTTTAGCCTTGCCTAACTGAAAACTTGGATTAACCATATGAATAGTTGAAGTGCCTAGATCAATAATTTTTTCTTGTACAGCTTCACTATCCTTAATATCTTCTCTGACAAATGCGGTAATTGATAAATCAAAATTGTTCATAATAAGGTCGTAGTTCTTATGAATTTTTACAGGAGTATATATTTGTTCGATATTTGAAAGTTTAACTTTTAGAAAATTATTTTCTATAAAAAAATCAAAATCATAAGTTGCCATATTATTTTCTTTTTTGCCGCCTTTTTTATAAAAAGTGTTTTTAACCTTGATAATAGCTACACTATCCTTAAGTTTTTTAAAATCGATGGCTTGAGGATTTAAAACTTCACTTTCGAACGTATAATCCTCTGCTTTTTTGGAGGTTGCTTTTTTAAGAGCATTACTTCCATATTTGATTGCATAGGGAAGTATAATACCAACAACTGTGGTTGCGGAAAAAAACTCTTTGTCATTATCCACTTCTGGTTTTATAATATATTCTGGTTTTTCCATTACAGTAATAATGCCTTTTACCTTTTCACAATCCAGGTTTGTGTTTTGTATTTTAAATTGAGCAAAAGTTGAACTGTAAACTAAGAATGTACAAACTGCTGTAATTATTGGTTTTTTCATTGTGTTTAGGTTTTAGCTTTCAAAGATTGAGTTTAATATTAATTCAATCAATACCCATTAATAGGTTTATTTTTTTTGTTTTTTTTTTTTTGTCTTATTTCCAGCTAATTACGAGAGTAAAATCAGTTTTTTTATCCTCTTTTTTAATTAGGGATATCAAGCGCAATAGTATTCCATTCTTAGTTTATAAAACTAAGCAATACTTTGAAAAGTTTAGTACGTAACTTCATGTTCATTTCGTTAAAAATAAGATAGTTATGAGACTTATGGTTACTGTTTTTCGTAATGCAATAAAAAAACGAAGCGATTGCTGAGAGTTTTAGGTGGTGGTTGTAGGCGTTGGGTGGTTTTTGGAGCTTTCTAAGTGCTGTATACGATCATTGTAAATAGATTGATGCTTGGTTCTATTGCTTCTCGATACATTCTGACAAAAAAGTCGGAACACTCGAGGAGACATAAAGGAAGCTGTTAATTTTTTGTTCTTTGAAGACCTAACAACTACCGTTAGTTTTAGTGCTTTGAGTAGGTGAGAGCAAGTACTTACGAATCGCCATTGTTAAAAATGGCTTTTACAAGTTATATTCAATTCCGAAATTGAAAACAAAAGATTTAATATCTTCTCTTTCTATTAGCCCAGTAAATGCTCTTATGTTTAATGATAACGCATCTGATACATCATAGCCCGTACCTAGGCATACGCCAAAATCGAAATTAGCATTTCCTTTTTTTATAAAACTGCTATCGTTGCCATCTAAAAGAATTTGAGACGACTGCAAATTTCGGTCTATAATAAACCCAAATTGCGGGCCACTTTCCATATAAAATGCCTCTGAAAAATAAAGTTTTACGGGTAGGGGAATTGAGATGGTTAACTCATAGACCTGATATTCAAAATCAAATGTGCCGGTGTATGGTAATGGGTTTCCATTAAAATCTGTGATTGGATTATCTTTCGTATTTATTTTACTTCCCTGTAGCGCAAATAGAAGTTCGGGTTGGAATTTCATTTTGTCGGTTATTTCAATTTTATAGAAGCCACCAACATAAAAACCAACTTGATAGTCGTAGTTTCTTAAATTTTGATTTGGGGTATATTTCCCATAGTTTATACCTCCCTTGATGCCGAAATTGGCAATTTTGTCTTGAGCGACAATAGTGGCATATGAAAAAATGAAAAGAACTAAGAGGACTGCTTGTAGTTTGTTCATTTGTAGTGTTGATTAATTGGTTGTGACGGTTTGTATATGGAAAGTTGCGTGTTTGTGTGCGAGGATTTTCCGAAGGAAAATCAGAAGCTAGCAAACGAGCAACTTACTTTGGTTTAGCTAAAACCAACAATTTTTTATATACTCTGTTAACTATAGTTTTTTTAATATTATTCTTGGATTAAATTCAATGTCTTTACAGCCATTCAGGTTTTCATTGAATTTACTGTTTTTCTCTGCATTATAGTCAGTTTTATAGGATTCATATCCTTCTTTTGAAACCTCAAAATTTGCATAACACCAAACAAATGGCAAATCAATAGGCGTATGCAACCAATTAATTTCGGATTTTTCGGTAAGCACAAAATTCCCATTTATGTCAGTCTTAATGATTTGTGATTTGAATTCTTCGCCCTCATAATATCCGAATTTCTTATTTTTATTTCATTTTCCTCAATTCGCGCGACTATTGCGTTTTGGATTGGGTTTCCATTTCGGTCAACTACTTGTCCAATGATTTTTGGTTCATATATGACTTTTTTAGGATGAATAAACAAACCAACCAAAAATATCAGCACACAAATCAAAATAATATTTCCGGCTTTTTTCATATATTATAGCGAACGTTTATGTATATGGAAAATTGCGGGTTTGTGTGCGAGGAATTTCCGAAGGAAATTCAGACGTAACAAAACAAGCAACGATCTTGGTTTAAGCCAAATACCAGCAATTTTTTATATACTGTGTTGGCAACTGTATTTTTTAATTTTCCACTAATTCTTTTTCGTGAGTTTCATCTGGTGAGAATCGTGCAATAAGCATTGGTGTCAAAATACAGACAATTCCGATTATTGATTTTAGTCCAAAGTTGCCAATGAAATTCATCGCAATCAAATAAATTCCACAAATCAGAAAAATTACATTAGTCATTTTTTTGTCCCAAATAAACCCTCCAACTAAATATGCAATTCCGATTAGAGTAAACATTCCAGCGTTTAGAATTTGATTCGTTTCGTCACTATAATTCAGAAACCAATTCGATATTTTACCGATTAATACAATTCCAATTAAAACTCTAAAAATTGTAAATAATGTTTTTTTCATTCCTTTTGCGTTTTGTTTAGATATTGTTGCCAACTAGTGATTTAACCAAAAAAGTAACTGTTATCCTATTTTAATTTTAGGGTAAGAATACTATTAAGCTTATTTACGTTTATAAAAATAACCAAAACAAATTAAACTTCTATACGTAAAGTCACGTATGATTTTACACAAAAAAACCACCAAGTTTTTCACAAGGTGGCTTTTATATGTTATGTGTAAAAATACTTTGGCTTATGGCGCACTCGCCACAACACCAAGTGTGTAGAGTTGTTCCATTGTAGGACCATCGCTTCCACCTTCGGGTTCTAAAGTAATACCAAAGGCCTGGCTTTCGTTAGCATTGGCAATGGTAAATATTTTATTGTCGTCGGTATTAAAATCGTCTATAGTTCCTAAACTCGTTGGTGTTAATGGATTTAAGGTTAACGACCATACTTGCCATACTTTTCCTTCTGGTGCATTAGGTAAACCTTCTGCATCTAAATAAATCGTATTGTCGGCTTTGTTCCAATACACTTTTGCAAAGCTAGAGGCAAAATCACCTTGGCCACCAAGTGGTACCGCAATAATGTCTTTATCTCTTATAACGTTTAATAGATTTTTAGTAGCTGCCAAATCGGTTCTGGCATCTTCTATTTGTGTTTCGAGATATTGGTTTTCTATATCAGCGGTTTGTAATTGTTGTTCTAAATCGGTGTTCTGATTTAAAGTCCAAAATAAACCTGCAGCTAATAGAATTGAGGCTGCCCAACCTGTATAACTTATCCAATTGGTTTGTCTAGGTTGTAGTTGTACAACTTTAGTGTCTTCTGCTTCTAATCGCGCCTTAATAGACTCAAAACCTTTCGCTCTTGGCGATACTGCTGCTGTTAATTTAAGGACAGCTCCTTCTATCTCTATAACTTCTTGTAACAGTTTTGGGTGCTGTTGTAAAAGTTCATAGATTTCCTGATTTTCTGTTTCAGAAAGTTTCCCAGCTACGTATAGCTCTAAAATACCTGATTCTATGTATGCGTTTATATCCATATTACAATACCATATCTCTTAATTGTTGTATACAGTTCCGGTTTCTCGTTTTAATGGTACCAATTGGCATTTGTAATTCTTCCGAAGCTTCTTTTTGAGTAAATCCTTTAAAATAAAGGAGCTCAATTACTGCTTTGCATTTTTCGCCTAATTGCGTTACAAATGTTTTAATACCAATGGCATCCGTACTGTCGTCTAAATTATCATGGCTGGCTATGATATCTACGAAATAATCAGTGTTTAGGTTTTGTTTTGACTGCTTAAACGCCTTAGAACGTGTTTTATCTATAGCAGCATTGCGTGCTATATTTAAAATCCACGTAAAAAAAGCGTCCTTTTTTTGAAGAGTAAGTTTCCGATTTATGCCATGCCTTTATAAAGACATCTTGCATAAGCTCGTCTGCAATAGCAGTATCTTTAACAATATTGTAAACGACTCCATGTATGCTTTTGTGATACATGCCATAAAGCGTTTCAAAAGCAGCGTGATTTTTATCTTGAAACTGTTTCACCAGTAATTCTAATTCCATGTAATAGCGATTTTTATTTAGAATCTTTCGCAGTAATGGGGAAGAAGAATCGCTGCAATTGTTCTAACAATTTAATGTTATGTATGTATTCTGAGGTTATTCAATAATTCCTGCACACCCAACACGTGCACCAGCGGCACCAGTAGGCTGTGTGGTTAAATCATCGACTCCAATATGTACAATAACTGCTTTTCCTAAAATATCTTTGGTATCATCTCCGCAACCAATACACCACTCATCTGTAGTTTTTGTAATTGTAGCACGTCCGTTAACATTAGCAGTGAGATTACCAATATCACCTTTGTGATAACCAGTCTCAGCTCCCCAAGCACCATGTGGTTGACCTGTAGGGTTCCAATGACCTCCAGACGATGTACCGTCTTCTGCAGAACAATCTGCTTTTTCGTGGATATGGATGGCATGGTCACCTTCTTCTAAACCGGTAACTGAACCGACCATAGTTACAAAACCATTTTTTTCAGTAAAGTTAATAGTACCATCTACGTTACTACCACTTTTTGGATACAATAAAACTGATAATTTCTTCTCAGTAGCATCTTCTTTTACAATCTCTTCAAAGTCACTTTCAACAGTCGTTTCAGTTTCTTTTTTTGTGTCTTTACATGATGTAGCTGCAGATATGACTACAAAAGAAAATAGTATTAATTTAAATTTTTCATGATATGCTCAAATTTTTAGTTGGAATTAATATGTTTAACAGTGTTATAATCCGTCTCTATTGGCTATGGTTTATAGCACTAAGACGACTAACAATGGGCACAAATTAATGAAGTAAAAAATGCTTCAAGTGCTCAATCACAATTAATATTAATTCATTTGAAACTATTTAAGATCAGGTTATCAGTTTGGAAAATAATAGCAGTTTACTTGTCACGTAAAAAAGTGCTCACTTCAATAGCAACATCTTCCCATGTTTTACTCACACCATCAGCACCTTTATGCAGATCAAAACATACTTTATTTAAAGATTCTAATGCACCCAATGCGTCCCAATCTTTAAGATCCATGGTGCCTTTCATACTTACACGTCTTTCATCTGTAATGTTAACGTCTAATGGTAAGTCTTTAGTCACTCCATTCATTGTAATTTCAGCAGAGTAGGCGTTGTTAGCATATTTAATTTTACCTTTTAATAATTCAGGATCTAACATCGCTCCAAAAAACGAAGCCTTTAACTTTTCATCTCTAGTCTCATCTTTAGTAAATAAACTACTTACCGGAATTGAAAATTCTAAATTATTTAAAGCTTCTTCTGGCGTTGCACCTGCTTTTTCTTCAAAATTTAGCGTTGCAAATTCTCCACCTACTGGTACTTTGTCGGTGGTTTTATAAGCCGTCCATTTTACATTGGTTGCTTCAGGTTTAACAACATAGGAAATAGTGTTTTCAATGGTTTCAGTAGTTGTAGTCTCTTCTGCCTTTTTATCGTCTTTACAAGATGTGAAAACTAAACAAACAATAACTAATAGTGATAAGAATTTTATGCTTTTCATGATGTTTTTATTTTAAGTAAAATTAATCATATAACGGCGTTAATGCAAGTAACGAGCGATTCATAATCTAAAAGTTTTAACCATATGATAAAAATCATATTTTAAGAGTTGGCTTACTAGTAATTTTGACTATGAATTTAAAGCTATGAGTCAATCGTTAATTACAAAATATAATGTTTCAGGTCCTCGTTATACGAGTTATCCAACGGTTCCGTATTGGGATTTGGACTCCTTTTCTTTAGCCCAATGGAAAACGTCTTTAAAACGTGCTTTTAACGAAAGTAATACATCTGAAGGCTTAAGTTTATACATTCATTTACCATTTTGCGAAAGCTTATGTACGTTTTGTGGTTGCCATAAACGCATTACAAAACGGCACGAAGTAGAGTCTCCATACATTAAAGCGGTATTAAAAGAATGGGGTCTGTACTTGGATTTATTAGGAAGCAAACCAAAGATTAAAGAATTACATCTTGGTGGAGGTACACCTACATTTTTTTCGCCAGAACATCTTCATTATTTAATTTCTGAATTATTAAAGGATGCAGAATTGGCAACAGATTATGAGTTTAGTTTTGAAGGTCATCCAAACAATACCACAGAAGCACATTTACAAACCTTATATGATTTAGGATTTAGACGTGTCAGTTATGGCGTTCAGGATTATAATCTCAGTATCCAAAAAGCCATCAATCGTGTTCAACCTTTTGAAAACGTAAAACGTGCGACAGACTTAGCGCGTAAAATCGGTTATACCTCTGTCGGACATGATATTATTTTCGGATTACCATTTCAAACCGAAACCGATGTTATTGAAACCATCAATAAAACGAAGTCTTTAATGCCAGACCGTATTGCATTTTATAGCTATGCGCATGTGCCTTGGATAAAAGGAAATGGTCAGCGTGGTTTTAGCGACGCAGATTTACCAACACCAGATTCTAAGCGTCAGCAATACGAAACAGGAAAACAGCATTTTGAAGCTGCAGGTTATGTAGAAATAGGCATGGATCATTTTGCCTTAAAAACGGATTCACTTTATAAAGCGATGGAAAATGAAACCTTACATCGCAATTTCATGGGGTATACTGCTTCTAAAACACAAGCTATGATTGGTTTGGGAGTGTCGTCTATTAGTGATAGTTGGTATGGTTTTGCTCAAAATGTAAAATCGAATGAAGAGTACTACCATTTGTTAGAGCACAATATTATTCCGGTGTTTAAAGGTCATATTCTAAATGCCGAAGATTTGGCGATTAGAAAACACATCCTTAACCTTATGTGTAATTTTAAAACGGATTGGGAGGATGACACCTTAGAATTTGAAGAATTACCAGAAGTGCTCATAAAATTAAAAGAGTTTGAATTGGATGGTTTACTTCAGTTTGAATATAAACAAGTCATTGTAACCGAGAAAGGAAAAGCTTTTATAAGAAATATATGTATGGCTTTCGATTTGTTATTACAACGCAAAAAACCGGAAACTCAGTTGTTTTCAATGACTATTTAATATAAAAAAAATGAAACACGCCTATTCAAAATTTAATCGCCTTAAGGGCTAATTAATAGCGAACAGCATGTGACAATTAAAAAATAATAAATAAAAACTCATGAAAAAAATAATTGTACCAGTAGATTTTTCAGAACATTCCGAATTTGCGCTCGAAGCTGCGGCCAGCTTAGCCCAAAAGTATGGATCTGAACTTATTGTATTACACATGTTAGAGTTGTCTAATGCAATTATTTCGACTGCAAGCGAAGCTTTAAATCAAGAAGCTGTTTTTTATTTAAAACTTGCTGAGCAAAAATTTGAAAGCTTCTTAGATAAACCCTATTTAGAAGGCCTTAAGCTAACACCAATTGTGAAACATTTTAAAGTGTGGAGCGAAGTGAATTTGGTGGCTACAGAACATCATGCAGATTTAATAATTATGGGCTCTCAAGGAGCTAGTGGGATTAAAGAAGTGCTTGTAGGTTCTAACACAGAAAAAGTAGTACGCCATTCTGAAATCCCTGTTTTAGTCATTAAACATAATCCGATTTTAATGGATTTTGAAAATGCTGTTTTTGCTTGTGATTTTTCTGAAGAAACTGTGGCGCCTTACTTAAAAGCAAAAGAGATTTTCAACTTGCTTGGTACAAAATTACACTTGGTATATGTGAATTCACCTGATGGGAATTTTAAAAGTTCTTCTGAAATAGATAAACGTGTGTCTGATTTCTTAGGAAAAGCAGAAGGGAATTTAGACAACTTAAACCAAGTTAATATTGTGTCAGATTATTCTATAGAAAAAGGGATTCTTAATTTTGCTAATGTTATTGGTGCAGATCTAATTGCGGTGGCAACACATGGTAGAAAAGGTTTATCGCATATATTTGAAGGTAGTGTTTCTGAAGATATTGCAAACCATTCGACCTTACCAGTCATGACATTTAAAATATAACTGATGATGTTATTATAATAGTTAGTGTTATTAATCATCGTCCTAAAAACGCCATCGATTCTCTCTTTGGCGTTTTTTTATTTACATGATGTTTTAAACTCGATACTTTAGTAGTCGTAGAAAAACGAGACAAGAAAGGAGCCCAACTGAAATAATTAAGAGACTAGAAAAAAAAGACTTAAAATTCTCATTATGAAGTTTAAGTCTTCTTCTGCTAAAAACGATAGCCAAGTCTTAAATGTAGATTTAATGCGAAATCATTCTTATTGTTTATATAGACATTTTTTTCTTTAATATAATGTATGTATCCTATTCCGATGCCTGTTTCATAAGTGAAATGCTTACCAACATTACGTCTAATTCCCCAAGTTGGTGTGATGGAAATATCACTAATAAAATTAATGTTATCAGCGAAAGAGCCTATTACGATATCGGGATGGTAGGTGGTTTTTATTGAAATAAAATTACCACTGTTTCCATCTATGCGTCGCGATTTAGAAACTCTTTTGTTAAGATTGTAATACCAACGTGGTTCTAATGTAATTGCAGGAACCAGAATAAAGCCACGGCTACCGACAAAGCTGTTGCTGAACAAGCCTGCGTCCAATCCAAGCTCACTTCGTAATGCTATGGAGTTTGAGAGTTTAGATTCATTGTGTCCCCAAATACCAAGAAAACCAGTTTGTAGGCCGTAAGTGGATTCTTCTACACTAGCATCTTGTGCGGTTAATGTTGTAATTGAGAGACTGAAAATGAATAAAAAGAATAGATTTTTCATGTTTTTGATGGATTGATGATGTTGATTTATAGAGAGCTAATATATGAATTATCATTCCACGTTGTAAGAATTTATTTGTGTATTAATGGCATTCTATAGCACTAACGGCTGTTTCTATGATTGGAGCAGGAGAGAGGTATGGAATTCCGAGACCTAATCCACGAAGAATAAATAATAAACCAATAACCACCACAAAAACAGGAATCGCTTTTTGTATGCGTTGTTTAATGGTTGAATTTAGAAATTTTCCTAAATAGATAGCTGTGGTCATTAAGGGGATTGTACCAAGTCCAAATAATACCATATATAAACTGCCCTCTAATAAACTGCCAGTAGCAACAGCTCCAAATACAGCCATATAGACTAAACCACAAGGTAGAAACCCGTTGAGAAAACCAATAGTTAAAAATGTATCTGCAGTTTTCTTTTTTAAGGCTTTTCCTAAAGATGTTTTTACTTTAGAAATACCTTTGTAAAGAGGTTTTGAAAGGTTGTATTTGCCAATAATTTTATGAGGAAGAAGAATCACAACAATCATTATTACACCTATGATTATTGAGAGTTGTTGTTGAATACCAAAAATATAAAGACTTTTTCCAACGAGTCCAAACACCAAACCGATAATGCTATAAGCCAATAACCGACCAAAGTGGTATAGGCTAATCTGACTTACTTTTCTAAACGAGTTAGACCGATCTACAGGGAGCATAAAGGCAATTGGTCCACACATACCAACACAGTGCAAACTACCTAATAAACCTAGTATGAGCGCCGAGACTAACATCTAATATATGATTTCGGTTTTATAGATATAAGAATTTGTGTTATATTTCCAATCTACAGTAATGTTCCAACGACCACCTAATAAACGTTTGTCAGGTATGAGCAAATTTTGGTTTGATAGAGAAATTGGAATTTCAAAATCAAATTGTTTATCAGATGGTCTGTATAGGAACACTTTTCCTTCAATTTTATTGATATCTATATCTTCAGGAAAAATGAGGTTAACACCTTCGTCACTCTTTTTCCAAGTAATATTCGTTTTTAATGTTTTAGAATGTTGTTCTTTATTTAAATCCTCTTGAAACTCTAGTTCTTGACCATAATAGTCTTCTGTTACTAAATCAAAATCATACTTATCATCTGTACTCATTGTAATAATAAAGTACATGATAAAGCTCATGAAAGCTATAAACGCGATTACAATACCTGTTCCCCAATTTATTTTCATAATTCAACTTCCTGCGAAAGCAGGAATCTCTTTTTAGTTAATATACTTCCTGCTATGGCAAGAATCTTTATTTTTTCATGCCTACAAGGTTTTAGAAACCTTGCAGGGTTAATCAATTGAGAACTGCTAGGTTTTTATTACACTTCCTGTAAAGGAAAGTATCTTCCGGTTTTTTTAACCAGCAAAGTTTTAAAAAAAACCTAAAGTCCCTTCAAGGGAACACTACTCATAACTAATTACGCTTATGCAACACCTAACTAACGTCGTGCTTCCAACTTCTCACTTCTAGCTCTTTTTTAATTATAACTCCGAGGTCCTAAAAAGTTAACTGCTGTGGTCTCAATTAATTCATCCTTACTATAAACCTCAATGATTAATTTTATTCTATCGTCGGACAATTCACTTTTATTAATTTCAATAAATAAAGTGCCTTGTTCTAATTCTTGAGCAGGAACTTTAAAATTTTCAGTTGTTGAAACCATTTTAATAGTGCCTTTAAATTTTCTAAGTTTAAAACTAATGTTATTGATGTCTTTTGTGGTTTTATTCACTAATTTGTATGTAAATACATTACTTATCATGTTATTTTCTTTGGTCTCGTAAAGTTGACCAGGAAGCCTAAGTATAGTCGCTTCAACATCATTTCTAAGAAAGAGTAAGCCAATAAAAATACCAGTTAGAATAGATAAAACGGCTATATAGCCTTTCATTCTGGGAGTTATTTTGAACTTCTTTTTTCTTTCAATTTCATCTTCACTCGCAAATCTAATCAACCCTTTAGGAAGATTGATGCTTTCCATAATATGATCGCACTCATCAATACAAGCCGTACAATTTACACATTCTAATTGTGTTCCGTTTCTAATATCTATACCTGTTGGACAGACATTAACACATTGTAAACAATCAATACAATCTCCATGACCTAAAGCGTCTCGATCTTCATTTTTTCTGAATTTCTTTCTGCCATTTTCCGCTTCTCCACGTTTATGATCGTAAGCAACAACTATAGACTTATCATCTAATAATACACTTTGCAGTCTGCCATAAGGACAAGCTATAATACAGACTTGTTCTCTAAACCATGCAAACACAAAATAGAATACCGCTGTAAAAATAATCAGAGGAAAAAGTGTTCCTACATGATCTAATGGATTACCAGTGATGTATTTTATTAGTTTATCACTTCCAATTAAATAGGCTAAAAACACGTTTGCAATTAAAAACGAAATGATTAAAAAGATAAACCACTTAAATCCTTTCTTTCTAATTTTCTCCGCATTCCACTCTTGCTTATCTAATTTTCGTTGTTTATTTCTGTCACCTTCAATCCAATATTCAATACGTCTAAAAACCATTTCCATAAAAATGGTTTGTGGACAAATCCAACCACAAAACACACGACCAAAACTGACCGTAAATAGAGCGATAAATACAATACCAATAAGCATTGATATCACCACTAGATAAAAATCTTGAGGCCAAAACGGTAAGCCAAAGACATTAAAGCGACGCTCTAAAATGTTGAATAATAAAAATTGGTTGCCATTTATTTTTATAAATGGAGCAGCGAGTAAGAAGATGAGTAAACCATAACTTACAAACTTGCGATATTTATAAAGCTTGCCACTTGGTTTTTTGGGATATACCCATGCGCGTTTACCATCTTCGGTTACTGTACCTATCGTATCTCTAAATGATTCGTGTTCTGATGGTTCCAATTTTTATTTGATTTTATTAGTCTATTGATTCTTCTTTCCAAACATCGCCTTCGGCTGGTTTAGGTTGTGCAGGTGTTGTACCTTGAAATTGTAAAACATAACTCGCTACTTGTGCTATTTCAGCAGGTTTTAAGCTCTGTTTCCAGGCAATCATACCTTTTCCATCTCTACCACCTTCTGATACGGTTTTAAATACGTTTTTAATACCACCACCTAAAATCCAATGTGTATCGGTTAGGTTTGGTCCAATTCCACCACCACCATCAGCTTGGTGACAAGCAATACAATTTACTTCGAAAATTTTCTTACCGTTATTTAAATCTGAAGCTTCAGTTAATAATTCAACAGTATTAAAATCGACAAGATCTTTTGCTGTTCTCTTGTATTCTTCAATAGCTATTTTGGCTTCAGCATATTCTGTGTCTAGTTCATCAAATTGACTATCGCCATCAAATACTTCATATTTAAATAAATAGATTACAGCAAAAATGATAGACGCATAAAACCCATACAACCACCATGGTGGTAAGTCATTATCTAATTCTTTAATACCATCATAATTATGGTCTAGAATAATTTCATGTTCTTCTTGTATCGGTTTTGATCCTAGTAATTTGATATATTTCTCTTTTATCCAAACGACTAGTTTTGATTCTTTTTGATTACTAGCGTCATAACGTGCCTTACCAGCGTCGTCTAAACTTTGATAAAGAATATTAGATAGAGAACCTGCAATAGCTTCAATAGCTATTAATACTAAGAGTACTAATAATAGAAACAATAGTATGGCGGGTTGCTCCATAAATGCTGGCTGGTCGCCAGATTCTACAAAATATTCTATTAGTAAGACAATGATGAAAAATACAACAGGTATTCTTAACCAAGATGGAATAGTGTTTCTCATAGTTCTGTTTCGTTTTGGTTATCTAATTCTAATGGTAAATTGCTGACGCGAGTAATATATTCTTTTTTTGCTGTGAAAACCCACCAAAATAGGATTACAAAAAAGCTAAAAAAGATAATTAAGGATATAATTGGGTAGATTTCTATTCCAGAAATACTATCCATATGATTTTTTACAAATTTTAGCATAATACTAGTTTTGAGTGGTTTCTAAATCTTTTACTTTTATATCAGTTCCTAATCGTTGTAGGTAAGCAATTAATGCTGTGATTTCACGATTCTTAACTTCAATGAATTTTTTACCAGTGGCTTCAGCTTCTTTTTTACCAGCTGCAAATGATGTCGATAAATCAGAATCTTCATATAAGTTTTGTTCAATTTCAGATCCTTGCTTTAGCATGTGTTGTTGCGCATTTGCAATGTCTTCATCTGTATATGGAACTCCAAGTGCTACCATGGTTTTCATTTTGGCTTCAGTTTGAGATTTATCTAATTCATCTCTAATTAACCATTGGTATGCTGGCATAATCGATCCACTTGAAACACCTTGAGGATCATACATGTGCTTAAAGTGCCATGAATCTGGTCGTCCACCTGTCATTTTTCCTCCAACACCTTCTCTGGCTAAATCCGGACCAGTACGCTTACTTCCCCAAAGGAAAGGGTGATCGTATACAAATTCTCCGGCTTTAGAATATTCACCATAACGTTCTACTTCACTTCTAAACGGACGAATCATTTGTGAGTGACAGCCCACACAACCTTCTCTAATGTAAATATCTCGACCTTCTAATTCTAAAGGCGTATAAGGTTTTACGCTAGACAATGTTGGGATATTAGATTTTATCATAATTGTTGGAACAATCTGAACGATACCTCCAATTAATATCGCTATTGTAGCGAAGATGGTTAGTTTTATTGGTTTACGTTCTAATACAGAATGCCAACCTTCTCCAGCAGTTCTGTGTTTTGAAACACGTTGTAAAGCTGGTGCTTCTGCTAATTCGTCTTCTACAGCGCTTCCTTGTCTTATGGTAACAAAAACGTTATATATAAGTATTAACATACCGGTTATGTATAGCGTTCCTCCAATAGCACGCATCCAATACATTGGCATAATCTCAGTAACTGTCTCTAAAAAGTTACCGTATTTTAATGTCCCATCTGGATTAAATTGCTTCCACATACTTGCTTGAGTAAATCCTGCAACATATAATGGTAAGGTATAGAATATGATACCTAAAGTTCCTATCCAAAAGTGGGCATTTGCTAATTTGGTTGAGTATAATTTAGTTTTTACTAATCTCGGAATTAACCAATAGATCATACCAAAGGCTAAAAAGCCATTCCATGCTAAAGCACCAACGTGTACGTGTGCAATAATCCAATCTGTAAAGTGACCAATGGCATTAACGTTTTTAAGTGATAAAAGAGGGCCTTCAAAAGTAGCCATACCATAACCTGTAAGTGCTACTACCATAAATTTTAAAACAGGGTCAGTACGTACTTTATCCCATGCACCACGCAAGGTTAAAAGTCCGTTGATCATACCACCCCAAGATGGCATTAATAACATTACAGAAAAGGCAACACCTAAGTTTTGAGCCCATTCTGGTAAAGCAGTATATAATAAATGGTGAGGTCCTGCCCAGATATAAATAAATATTAAAGACCAAAAGTGAATGATAGATAGTCTATAAGAATATACAGGTCTATTAGCAGCCTTAGGTACAAAATAGTACATCAATCCTAAAAACGGTGTTGTTAAAAAGAAAGCAACGGCATTATGTCCATACCACCATTGTACTAAGGCATCTTGCACACCAGCGTAAACAGAATAACTCTTCATGCCTGTTAAGCTTACAGGAAGTGATAAACTATTAAATATATGAAGTACGGCAACCGTAACAAATGTTGCTAAGTAAAACCATATAGCAACATACATATGGCGTTGACGACGTTTTAAGATGGTACCGATTAAGTTCCAACCAAAAACAACCCATACCACAGCAATAGCAATATCAATAGGCCATTCTAGTTCGGCATATTCTTTAGAAGATGTGTAACCTAAAGGTAATGTAATAGCCGCAGAGACAATAATAGCTTGCCAACCCCAAAAATTAATTTTACTTAAGGTGTCGTTAAACATTCTAGCTTTTAGTAATCGTTGTGAGGAGTAGTAAACACCAGCAAATATGGCATTACCTACAAAGGCAAAAATAACAGCATTGGTATGTAATGGTCTTAATCTACCAAAACTAAGCCATGAAACACCATCGGTTAGATTTGGGAAAACGAACATAAATGCTAGTAATAATCCTACCAACATGCCTATTACACCCCAAAATATAGTGGCATAAAGGAAATTTTTAACGATTTTGTTATCGTAATAAAATTGTTGTACATCCATAATAATTAATTGTTCTTAGTCGTTTTTATAGTTGGTTTTGGTTCTTCTTTTACGAGTTCGTCTTCAAAAAGCATACGAACGGATGGAGTATAGTCGTCATCGTATTGCCCGGACTTTACTGCCATTATAAAAAAGACAAAGAAAATCACGCCAATAACAACGCTAACTGATAATAAAATATAAATAACACTCATACCTACTGAAGTTATGGCTCAAAAGTAATATTGAAGCCGGTTTGAAAATATGATAAAAATCATGTTTCCTTATTTTTAATCATTCTAACCGCTTTCCTAAAAGATTTGTAGCAATTGTTGTAAATATAACAATACTAATAGAGCTTAGAGGCATTAATATTGCTGCAATTACGGGTTCTAATTGTCCGGTTGTAGCAAAGTATAATCCAATAACATTGTAAAAAAATGATAATACAAAGCTCCACTTAATAATTTTTATGGCTGATTTAGACGCGGAAATAAATTGATATAATTGCTTAAACTTTGAAGCATCTAAAATAGCATCGCAAGCAGGAGAGAAGACGTTTACATCTTCAGATATCACTATACCTACATTGCTTTGTGCTAAAGCACCAGCATCATTTAATCCGTCTCCGATCATTAATACTTTGGCTCCTTCAGATTGATGGTATTTAATAAACTCTAATTTATCTTCTGGTTTTTGGTTGAAAATTAATTTGGTTTTGGCCGGCAATAATTTTTTTAAATTTTCAAGCTCTCCTTCATTATCCCCCGAAAGAATAACCAAATCAAAATGCTTTTTTAGTTGATTAAATAGTTTTGAAACTCCTTTTCTATAGCTGTTATAAAAGGTGAATTTTCCTTTATAGACATTATTACTACTGACATGAACTGTAGTGTTAAGCAAAGTGCTAGTGTTGGGACTTCCAACAAAAGTAGCAGAACCAATCTTCATATTAACAGCATCGTGTTTGGCTTCAATGCCTTTGCCAATGTGTTCTTCAAAAGTATCAAGTGTAATGATATTATGTTCTTCTAAAATAGTATATAATGTTCTACTTAACGGGTGATTAGAACCTCTGAGTGAATTTTTAAGAACTATATTTTCAGAATCTGAAAGCAAATCACCATCATATTCTGCATTACTATCTTTATTAGACGTAATGGTTCCTGTTTTATCAAAAATCACCGTGTTTATTTCAGCCAATTGTTCAATAACAGTAGCGTTTTTTACATAGAATTTTTGTTTGCCAAAGATTCTCAATAAGTTCCCAAAGGTAAAAGGAGCAGACAGTGCAATCGCGCAAGGACAAGCAATTATCAATACAGCAGTAAATACATTCATCGCTTTACTAGAATCTACAAACAGCCAAAATGTAGTAGCGATAAAAGCAACAGCTAATATGGCAATGGTGAAGTGTTTACTAATGGT
This sequence comes from Winogradskyella psychrotolerans RS-3, assembly GCF_000427335.1. GTDB lineage: Bacteria > Bacteroidota > Bacteroidia > Flavobacteriales > Flavobacteriaceae > Winogradskyella > Winogradskyella psychrotolerans. Next base: position 166,516 of record NZ_ATMR01000128.1, read on the forward strand.
ATTCGTAATATTGGTAAAACCGTCTTCTTTGTTTTTATTGAAAACATCATTACTCCATAATTGTGTGAGATAACTCTGCTCAACAGACTTTAGAGCTTCCATTTCAATAACACCATTGGTTTGTTTACCACCAGCAAATAATTTGTCTCCAGATTGTTTAGAGACCGTTTGCGATTCTCCCGTTACAAAACTGTAATCTATTTTTGCTTTTCCATTGATTAAAATACCATCAACAGGAATTAATTCTTCATTCCGAATTAAAAGGCGATCACCTTTTTCGATATCGTAAACTTGAATGGAATTTTCGTTCCCTGATTTATCAATTTTGGTAATGGCAATCGGAAAGTATGATTTATAGTCGCGCTCAAAGGATAAGAAATTATATGTTTTTTGCTGGAAGAACTTTCCGGTTAATAGAAAGAATATTAAACCAGCCAAACTATCAAAAAAGCCAGAGCCTAAATCGAACATAATTTCAATAGTACTCCTAATAAAGAGCACAGAAACTCCAAGTGCGATTGGGACATCAATATTTAAAATTTTAGCCTTTAGACCTTTATATGCCGAAATGAAATAATCTTGAGCAGAATAAAAAACAATGGGTAAAGACATGGCAAACATTAGCCATCTAAAGAGCGGTTTGTATTGCTCTAACCAAAACTCGTTGACTTCAAAATACTCTGGAAAAGACAAAAACATAATATTACCAAATCCAAAAGCGGCAACGCCAAGTTTATAGATTAAACTTCGGTTAACATCCTTTTTACCAGAGTTAAAATCTTCTAAACTAATATAAGGTTCGTAACCAATAGCGCTTAATAGTAATACCACTGATTTTAAATTGGTAGTTTCAGAATTGTAAGTAACTCTTACCGTTTTTTTACCAAAATTGACTTGAGAATCTGAAATGCCTGGATTAAGCTTGTTTAAATTTTCGAGAATCCAAATGCAAGAACTGCAATGAATATGGGGAATGTAAAGCGTGGCAATCTCTAAAGCACCATCTTTAAACTCCGTGAGTTTTTCAATAATGTTTTCCTGAGAAAGAAAATCATATTTGCCTTCTATTTCCTTTGGAGTAGCTCCAGGGGAATTTTGTAAATCGTAATAACAAGTTAAATCGTTCTCATTAAAAATCTCGAAAACAGTTTTACAACCGTTACAACAAAAAGACTTTTCTTGAAAAGAAATAACATGATTACCACAGTTGTCACCACAGTGAAAACACGTTGCGTTTTCCATTTTTAATTTGCTCAATTATACCTGTAACAAAAGTCATTAAACAGGTGCGTATATACTATGATATTTATCATGTTTTAATTAACTTTGAATTTAATAGTTTTTGTTATGATGAAATGCGAACAATGTATCGTTAAACAATTTAATGCTTTAAAATCTTTAGAGAAAGATGATTTGATTCGTATCTCTGGTTGTAAGACTTCTAAATTCATAAAAAAAGGTGAAATTTTATTTAGAGAAGGTGAAAGTATTAACGGTGTCTACTGCATTAAAGAAGGAGTTTGTAAGTTAACAAAGTTGAGTGCTAACGGCAAAGACCAAATTGTGAAACTTGTGGTGAGAGGTGATTTATTAGGCCAACGTTCATTAGTTACCGATGAAAAATCTAACCTTACCGCTATCGCAGTAAATGAAATGGAAATTTGTTTTATTCCTAAAAGCGAAATTTTACATGATTTATCAAAAAACGCCAATTTTTCTTTAGATATGCTTCAAGACATGGCTAAAGAACTTAGGATTGCGGATAATATCATTGTAGATATGGCTCAGAAATCTGTAAAACAACGTTTAGCAGATGTGCTTATTTATTTAGATCAGGCCTTTGATAAAGATGAGAGAGGTTATGTTGGTGTTATGTTATCTAGAGAAGATTACGCAAATCTTGTAGGAACAGCAACTGAATCTGCCATCAGAATTTTATCGCAATTTAAAAAAGAAGGATATATTTCTACCACAGGAAAACATATAAAGATTATTGATTTGGAAGGTTTGAAACGTATTGAATAATACTATTAAATTACCTACAATTTTTACGTTTTAAGCGTATTGTGATTTTTAGGTCTCAAATGATTTGAATCTCTATAGTTTTTAACACATCTCCATAAATGGATCCGTTAAAGGCTATTTTCGTTTGTAATAATTCCGAAAGTCCCAACCTTATTAAATGTGTTTTTTTTAGCAAAGCCATATTTGATTAGTCTTTCTACGTCTTTAATAGAATATCAGTTGTTTTTTAGTAACTAAAAAAACAGAAAGTGGATAACCAATTTCTAAAAGTGGAGTTAATGCTTCGCACAGGAGTTGGAAAAGCATTATTTTTACATAGCTATGAAACGCACAGTCTTTAAATTTCATAAAAGAAAGACTGAGAATAGTAGCGAACTGCATGTGTCAGTTAAATAACAATAAAGAGAAACACATGAAAGAAAAAACGAACAAATCGGGTTTCGTCTTTAAAACCTACGAAGCTCCCAACCAATCTCCTTTCGAAAAACTTTTCGAAATTTTTAAGGAGCTTATTACACATACTTCAGGCGATTTTGATGAAGCCATTGAATGGTTGCGTAGTCTTGATAAAGAATATACATTAACGACTCCAGAGTATACCATTGATGATTTTATTGAAGACTTAAAAAATAAAGGGTATATCAGAGAAGAATTAGATCCTAACGGAACAGGTGAAGGAGGCATGACGATTACTGCGAAAACAGAACGCGCTATCCGTCAGCAAGCTTTAGATCAAATTTTTGGAAAAATAAAACGTAGTGGTTCTGGGAATCACAAGAGCAAAGGATTAGGACTTGGTGATGAGCATACAGGCGATTTAAGAGCCTATCAATTTGGTGATGGTTTAGATAAAGTATCCATGACAGAGAGTTTGAAAAACGCTCAAATTAATAATGGTATTGGTGATTTTAGTTTAACCGAAGATGATTTGGTGGTTGAAGAAACCCTTCACAAAAGCCAAATGAGTACTGTTTTAATGATTGATATTAGTCACAGTATGATTCTTTATGGTGAAGATCGTATTACCCCAGCTAAAAAAGTAGCTATGGCTTTGGCAGAATTAATTACGACACGCTATCCAAAAGATACATTAGAAATATTAGTCTTTGGAAACGATGCTTGGCCAATTAAAATCAAAGAATTACCCTATTTAAAAGTCGGTCCATATCATACCAATACCGTTGCAGGATTACAACTCGCGATGGATATGTTGCGTAGAAAACGTAATACCAACAAGCAGATTTTTATGATAACCGACGGTAAACCCAGTTGTTTGCGAATGCCAGACGGACAGTATTATAAAAATAGTAATGGATTAGATCCGTTTATCACTAACAAGTGTTATGCAATGGCGCAACAAGCAAGACGCTTACATATTCCGATAACGACCTTTATGATTGCTGAGGATCCGTATTTGATGCAATTTATTAGAGAATTTACGCAAGCCAATAGAGGAAAAGCATTCTATACAGGATTGAAAGGTTTAGGAGAAATGATATTTGAAGATTACGAGAATAACAGAAAGAAAAGAATTAAAGGATAAATAAAGCTTTTAGCTCTTAGGTATTAGCCTTTAGCTCAAACGAGCTCGCTAATAGCTAAAGGCTAATAGCCAAAAGCTATAAAATGAAAACAGAAAACATAAGTACACTCGGCGAATTAAAAAAAGCAGGTTACCAATCAAAGTCTATTAAAGATGAATTGAGAGATAATCTTATTGACAATATAAAGAATAAGAAAACCACGTTTGAAGGTATTCACGGTTATGAAAATACAGTGATTCCAGAATTAGAACGTGCAATTCTATCTAGGCATAATATTAATTTATTAGGATTAAGAGGACAAGCAAAAACACGTTTGGCAAGGATGATGGTGAATCTGTTGGATGAAAACATTCCAGTCGTAGCAGGCTCTGAAATTAATGACGATCCCTTAGCTCCAATTTCAAGATTTGCTGTAGAGTTAATTGCTGAAAAAGGAGATGATACTCCAATAACTTGGTTACATAGAAATGATCGTTTTGCTGAAAAATTAGCCACACCAGATGTGACTGTTGCTGATATTATTGGTGATGTAGATCCAATAAAAGCAGCCAATTTAAAATTGAGTTATGCCGATGATCGTGTGATTCACTACGGTATGATTCCAAGAGCTAACCGCTGCATTTTCGTCATAAACGAATTACCAGATTTACAAGCACGAATTCAAGTCGCCTTATTCAATATTTTACAAGAAGGTGATATTCAAATTAGAGGATTTAAATTGCGTTTGCCTTTAGATATGCAGTTTGTATTTACGGCAAACCCTGAAGATTACACCAATAGAGGAAGCATTGTAACTCCTTTAAAAGATAGAATTGGTTCTCAGATTTTAACGCATTATCCTGAGGATGTAGAAACAGCAAGAACAATTACTGCACAAGAAGCGAAGCTAGATTCCAGACAATCAGAATCTGTTTACGTCCCTGAATTAGCTAAAGATTTGTTAGAGCAAATTAGTTTTGAAGCTAGAGAAAGTGAATACGTAGATGTAAAAAGTGGAGTAAGTGCACGTATGAGTATTACAGCGTTTGAGAATTTACTAAGCACCGCAGAGCGCAGAGCATTAATTGCTGGAGACGATACAACAGCAGTGCGATTATCTGATTTTACAGGAGTGATTCCCGCAATTACAGGGAAAGTAGAATTGGTATATGAAGGCGAACAAGAAGGTGCCGATTTTGTAGCCAATGCTTTAATGGAAGCCGCCGTAAAAACCTTGTTTCCTAAATATTTTCCTAAAGTAGAGAAGTTAGAAAAGCAAGGTGACGAAACTCCTTATGATGACTTAATCTCATGGTTTTTCAATGGAGACGGTTTTGAATTGTTAAACGAATATGATGATAAGGCTTATAAAGCAAAATTAGATGAGGTGACTCCGTTAGATGCTTTAATTGCAGATTATCAACCAGAAATTGATCCAAGGGATGTCTATTTTGAAAAAGAATTTATTCTTTGGGGACTAACACAATTTAAAAAATTGAGCAAGTATAGTTATTCTGAAGGGATGCAGTTTAAAGATCCTTATGGAAGTTATATTAGTGGTTTATAAGTGAAATCAATATTTAATTTATGGCCTGTCAAGTTTTTAGAACCTGACAGGTCTTTTTTTATGTAATCATTAATGATTTTTGGATCATCTAAAACGCTTACTTAATAAGCGTCTTATTCTTCTTAATCTGTTTTGGTTTCAACCATAACCAAAAACCGCTCAAAGAAATAAATAGTAGACCCAATGCTATTAAGGTAGAGTAGAAGAGTTTTGTTGGTGTTCCACTGGAATTGAAAAGAAAATCGATAATAGAACCATCATGAATCATTTCAATAATATCTGCTGTTCTTGTCTTTTGTGAGATGATTTCACCTGTATAACAATCGATTTGTAATTCTGTAAAATGATGATCAAAACGTACTTTGGCGATGCCTTTTCTTGGTCGGTAATCGATTCTGTTTATGTCGTTTGAAAGTTCTAAGCTGTCCATATAATTAATAGCTTTCATTTCAATTTCTGATAAAGAAATCAAATGACGTCCATTAGAATTAATACTTGTGGTTGCAGGTTTAAAACCTAATTCATCTTTCCAAGTTAGGAGAAGTCCAGTAATACTCATTATAATAATAAAAATCAATAGCGGAATCGCAACAAAGCGATGTGCTTTGCGATACCAACGCGTTGACTTAGCTAAGGATTTATTTTTCTCTTTCACGGAATAGGTTAACGTATGAATCTAAATCTATCTAACATCACGACTTTTAATATTAGCATCGCAGAGTTTAATAATGGCTTCGATTCTTTTTTGTTTGGTGTCTTCGCGTTTGGCCTGATTTAACCAGTATAAATAATGTTTTCTATAGCTAGGCGCAAAGTTGAGGTAATTAGCATACGCTGTTTTATTGGCATTAAAAGCTTGTTGAAGATTGCTCGGAATGATCCCTTTTTCTACATCATCTAATTCTGTCCAACTACCATTCTCTTTGGCTATTTTAATAGAATTATGACCGCTCTTGTGGATTAAGTTTTCTTTATGTAATTCAATAATATATTTTTTGTTAACCGCACTCCAAACACTTTTAGGTTTTCTTGGGCAAAAATATTGTCTACGTTTTCCATCTCCTAAACTTTTTACGGTAGAATCTATCCAACCAAAACAAAGCGCCACTTTTACGGCGTCTTCCCAACGCATAGAGTCCTTTTTATGATCAACTTTGTAGAAAATTAAATGAACACCTTTTACAGAATCGTGATAGTCTAGCAACCATTCGCGCCATTCCGTATCTGTTTTAAAATATAATTCTTGTAGATCCATGTTCACTTCCCGAGAAAGCAGGAATCCTTTGTTTTCAGACCTGACAGGTCTACTTTTTAAATTTCTTTTGATAGGATATAAAAATCTCTATCTATCTTAAAGTCTTTAGACGATATTTTTTTAGTCTGCCATTCTGCTTTTGGAAATAGCCATTCGGATTTGCCATCAATGTTAACTTGAATTGGCATATCAAAACCCTCAACAATGTCCGTCCAACGATACTTTAGTTCCCTCTTTTTAATTTCATATTCCAACGTCGGAATTTTAGTCGTTCTTAAATATTGATTAAAAAATTCAGTTAAATCAATTCCAGAGTGCTCACTTAAGTAATCTTCAATCTGCTTCGTCGTTACCGTCTGGTGATAAAATTCAGAATTTAAACCGCGAAGAATTTGTCTCCATTTTTCATCATCTTCTATGAGTTGACGGAGCGTATGTAGCATATTTGCACCTTTATAGTACATATCGCTAGAACCTTCATTATTCACATTGTAGGCTCCAATTAATGGTTTGTCGTTTTGAATATTAGCACGTGTGCCAATAACATAATCGGCAGAAGCCTCTTTACCGTAATAGTAATCTAAAAATAGATTTTCCGAGTAGGAGGTAAACCCTTCGTGAATCCACATGTCTGCGATGTCTTTGTTGGTAATATTGTTAGCAAACCATTCGTGACCAGCTTCATGAATGATAATAAAATCAAATTTTAAACCCCAACCTGTACCAGATAAATCTCGTCCTAAATAGCCTTGCTTATATTGGTTTCCGTAGGTTACAGAACTTTGGTGCTCCATGCCTAAATAAGGCACTTCAACAAGTTTAAAACTATCTTCATAAAATGGATAAGGTCCAAACCAATGCTCAAAGGCTTTCATCATTTTTGGAGCATCTTTAAAATGATCTTTGGCGATTTCTAAGTTCTCTTTTAGAACATAATAATTCATATCTAAATCCCCTTTTTCACCTTTAAAGACTTCAGAGAAATTGGTATAGTCGCCAATATTCACATTAACGCCATAATTGTTAATTGGGTTGCTCACAAACCAATGTGAAGTGACGGTATTGTTATTATTTTCAACCAGTTTTCTAAGACGACCGTTAGACACATTCGTCAACCCTTTTGGATTGGTAACGCTAATCAGCATACTATCCACTTCGTCATACATATGGTCTTTGTTTGGCCACCACACACTTGCTCCTAAACCTTGACACGAGGTGGCAATAAAATGTTTGCCGTTTTGATCTTTTTTCCATGAAAATCCACCATCCCAAGGAGCGCGTTTGGCTTCTCTTGGATAACCATTGTAATGAATTTCAATAGATTTGATGTAACCAATGTTTTGCTTTGTAGGAATTAAAATAAAATTAGCATTACCTTCAACTTGTACCTCTAATTCTTTGCCATCTTGAATCGCCTTGGTTATTTCCATGGGCTGTTGCAAATCGATTTGCATAAACTCATTAGGCTCTGAAACTACTTTATAATAAATAGTGTTTTTTCCTGAAATGAACTTGAGCTCTGGTTTTACTTCAATATCTAAATGATAATAGGTTAAATCCCACCATGCGCGCTCTGGAGTGATGCTTCCTCTTAGGGTATCTTGATGTGTAAATTTTTCTTTACCTTGAAGTAATCCTTGACTGTGACCCGTTGAAATCAAAAGTATAGCAGAAAATGCTAATAAAAAATTTTTCATTTTAGAATGGTTGATCGCATGATACTATTAGGAAAGACAACAACACTTTCATGGCCATCAGCACTTACCGCTGCGACTCCAAAAAAGAAATTATCAATTACGATACCATCTAAGGTAAACTCGGTTATATCTTCTACATAGCGGCTGTGATCCCAAGTTGGTGATGTGGTATCTCTCCAATAGATTTTATAACCTTTGGCACCTTCAACATTATTCCATTGTAATTTAGCAGAGGCTTCCACAATGCCACCAATACTAACTTCGGTTGGAGACGGTGGAGCAGAAGCAAGGCTTCCCATAGTAATGGCGTTGACAGCGGTTAGTTTTTTGCAATACGGAAAGTTAACATGTTCAAAAGTATCTCCGTATGCAATGCCGTTTTCTGTACGAATATCTTGATGCTGTTGTGTATAGTTTTCGTGAGCTTCCATAATTCGGATACCAGCAAAACCCGCATCATTAAAAGGTCTATGATGACCACCACGTCCAAAACGATCTAAGCGATAAACCAGCATTGGGTTCATCTCTGGCATGTATGTTTTTGTGGTTTTGTATATGAATCGAGCTAACTGACGCGAAATGCCATCAACTTCACCACCATAAAAACGTCTTGCTCTCGCTTGTTTTGCTAATGTTTCAGGATCTGTTTCCGACGTTGTAATTGGTTCTGAGAAAATTCGGAAAGTGCGATTATCAATCACACCATCCACTCCAGATATATTTCCAATCATGTCATTATTTAAAACTCCAATGATGTCCCAATTATGGTCTTGTGCATATTTCGCCAAGCCTTGACCTCCAAACAAACCTTGTTCTTCACCGGACAGTCCCACATAAATAATACTATTATCAAATTGATATTGAGATAACACTCTAGCAGCTTCAATAGCACCTGCCATTCCTGTGGCATTGTCATTAGCACCTGGTGCATCAGAAGTAAAATCATTTGGGTCAGAGACTCTAGAATCGATATCACCACTCATTATGATATACCGATTTGGATATTTTGTGCCTCGCTGAATGGCGACCACATTAACGACCATCACATCTTTAACGATACGTTGATTCTCTCCTTTTTTTACTAAATCCTTTTGGTAGAACACCTCTAAGCAATCGTTACAATCTTTAGAAATGGTTTCGAATTCAGATTTTATCCAACGACGAGCGGCTCCAATACCACGCGTATTAGAAATGGTGTCGCTTAGTGTATGTCTTGTGCCAAAATCAGCTAAGGTTTTTACGTTATAACGTAAATTTTCTTCTGAGACCGCATCGATAATATCATAGATTTTCTGATCGGTTTGAGCAGCTACACTAATCGTAAGAACTAGTGTGAATAATACTAAAAGTTTGTTCATTTTAAATAATTTTCTTGAGTAATTCCCTAACCTCAATTGGGCCTTTAATTTGATATTTAGCTTTTGTTTTTACGTAACCAACTTTTATGGTAACCGCAGATTCTGGTGCAACTTCAAACATATATTCGTCGGTCCAGTCATCACCCATAATTAAAACGAAATCATAATCGTCTTTCATTAATAGTTGGGTTGTTGCTCTACCTTTATTAACGTTACTACTTTTAATTTCTATAACCTTATTGCCTTGTAAAACCGATAATTCATTGTTGGCGACCATACTTGTTAAAACAGTGTTGAGCTCCAAAGTGCGTATTTGTGCTAATTCAGGATCAGCAGTTCTGTAATGCCAAGCTAAAGAGTATTCTTTCTCTTCAATAAACGTTCCTGGTGTTCTATCTACAAAAGTTTCGAGTATAGGTTTAATGTTAGACATCCATTCTGTTTTAAGAATTTCTAACGGAGTCCATTTTTTTTGTTCTCTCATCCAAACTCCATGATCTGTAATAAGGTCATAGTCTTTCTCTCCATACCATTCTTGAAATGTCGCTTTATCTCTTCCGCTAATTAAACAGAGTTTAGTGTCTTTTTTGTTTTCAAATTTATCTAAAAGCGCGTATAATTCTGTGTCAGGTTTAGCATCTTGAGGATTGTCCTTAAAGCCAACTAAGGTACCATCGTAATCTAAAAGAATAAGTCTGTTTTTGGCATTTTTAAAACGTTCAATGATTAGTTGCTCTTCTTCTTCATTCATTTTTTTTGAAATGCTAATATCTTGGATCTGGTTAGTCGCATCTAAAGTTTTAAAAAATTCTTCCGCCCATTTTTCTACATCATAGCGTTTTAAACGTTTTTGTAAAATTCTCATTCGGCTTTTTTGTTCTTCCAAAGGCATGGTTAATGCTTTATTTAGTGCTGTAGCAAAATCTTCGAAACTGTTAGGGTTAATAAGAATAGCTTCGTTCATTTCTTTTGCAGCACCTGCCATTTCACTTAGAATAAGGACACCATCTTGTTTTGTACGTGTAGCTACATATTCTTTTGCGACTAAATTCATACCATCTCTTACGGGAGTGATTAAAGCCACATCAGATGATGTATATAAATCGATAAGATTTTCAAAAGGCATAGATCTATAGAAATACCAAATTGGTGTCCAACTTACTGTAGAAAATTCGCCATTAATACGACCGACTAATTCGTCTGTTTCACGTTTTAACTTTTTATATTGTGGCACGTTAGAACGCGAAGGAACGGCGAGCATTACTAATCTTACTTTTTCTTTATATTGTGGATAGGTATTTAGAAAATACTCAAAAGCGCGCAATCGATTTGGAATTCCTTTTGTGTAATCTAAACGATCTATTGAAAGGATGAATTTTTGATTATCAGCTACATTTAAATGTGTATCTAAGCGTTTTTGGAGCTCAGATTTTTCAGTATTTGGATTGTCGTGCGCCAGTGCAGCATTGTAAAATTTGTCGTAGTCTATTCCCATAGGAAATGAATCGACTTTTATAATTCTATCGTGATACGTAATTTCATTAAAATTAACATCGAGACGTAAAATACGTTTTACAGAACTTAAGAAATGACGTTCGTAATCATAGGTATGAAAACCAATAAGATCTGCACCAAGCATTCCTGTTAAAAGTTCTTCACGCCACGGAAATGTTCTAAATATCTCATAAGAAGGAAACGGAATATGCAGAAAGAAACCTACGGTCACATCTGGCCGGGCTTCTTTAATAAGTTGAGGTAAAAGCAATAATTGATAATCGTGAACCCAAACGGTATCACCTTCCTCAATGGTTTCTAAAACAACTTGAGCAAATTTTACGTTTACGCGCTTATAAGCTTCCCATTGTGATTTTTCAAACTCAGTATATTCTAAAAAATAATGAAATAAGGGCCAAAGTGTACGATTACTAAAGCCTAAATAAAAATCTTCAACATCAGCTTCAGTAAGACCTACAGCTCTGCATTTTGCGTCTTCAATTTTAGCATTGACTTTAGATTTAAGGTTGTCGTTTAATTCTTCATCTGTAATTCCAGACCAACCAACCCAAACGCCATTTCCATCTGCGTGAACAGACTTCATTCCAGTTGCAAGCCCACCAACACTAGGAGTTACGTTAAGTTTGTCGTCTTCTATCGAGATTTGAAGTGGTAATCGGTTTGAGACAATTATTGTTTTATTCATGCTAATATTTTGGATGGTTTTCAATATTTTCGTTAATTTAAAGAAATTAGAATTTTTATCATCATTTTAAATAGAGAAATTAATGAATAATTTAGATTACGGAATTATAGGAAATTGTAGAAGTGCCGCTTTAGTATCTAAAGAGGCATCCATTGATTGGTGTTGTTTGCCAAAGTTTGATTCCGCATCTGTATTTGCAAAGTTATTAGATGATGACATAGGAGGTAGCTTTGGTTTTATTGTTGACGAAAGTTACACTACAAATCAATTTTATCTTGAAAACACAGCCATATTAATAACACGGTTTAGTAATGGTATTGATGTGTTTGAGGTTATTGATTTTATGCCACGATATCATAAATCTAATGGTGGTTATCATTCGCCACCAGAATTTATTAGATATATAAAATACATTTCGGGAAAACCAGTATTAAAAGTCGCTTATAACCCGAAATTAGAATATGCAAAAGGGGTGACTTCAACTTATGTTAAGGGCGATTTTATTGTGAGTCTTAATAATGAGCAGAGCTATGATACGTTATTTTTATATACTGATTTAGAAAAAAACGCAGTTTTAGAAGGCGAATCTATATCGCTAACGTCAGATCATTTTTTCTTGGTTGGTTATAACGAAAAGTTATTTGTACCAGACTTAAAATATGCAAGTTTAGAGTTTGAGCGTACAAAGGTATATTGGCTCAATTGGATGGAGCGCACACCAACCTACAAAAAATATAACGAACAGATCTCCCGTAGTGCAATGACATTAAAGTTGCTGAGTTATGATAAAACAGGTGCTGTTTTAGCTGCTGCAACAACATCTTTACCAGAAACTATTGGTGAAGTTAGAAACTGGGATTATCGTTTTTGTTGGATTAGAGATGCCTCTATGGTAATAAAAGTAATGTCGCAATTGGGGCATAAAAACATAGCGAGACGTTATCTTGATTTTATTATCAGTTTAATGCCAGATAAGGATGAAAAATTACAGATAATGTATGGTATTAGTGGAGAAAAAATACTTACAGAGGAATCTTTGGATCATCTTTCTGGTTATAAAGGGTCTAGTCCAGTAAGAGTTGGAAACGCAGCGTACATGCAAAAACAGAATGATATCTATGGTATTTTAATGGATGTTATTCATCAGTTATTAGCTAAATTTAGTAATGATATTGAAAATGGTGAAGAACTTTGGACAATGACTAAGGGCATTGTTTGGGTTGTAAGTAAACATTGGCAGGAACCAGATAAAGGTATTTGGGAATTTAGAGAAGGAGATCAACATTTTACTTTTTCTAAAGTACTCTGTTGGACAGCTATTGATAAAGCTTTAAAAGTAGCTAAACTCTTAGGTAAAACATCGAAAATTGCTCGTTGGCAATTGCTAGAAGAAGCCATAAGAAAAGATATTATGGACAATGCTTGGAATGACAAAGTACAAGCATTTACGCAGGCTTATAATTCTGAGGATTTAGATGCTTCTGTTTTATTGATGGAATCTTATGGGTTTATTGATGCTAAGCATCCTAAATTTGTGAGTACAGTAAAAGCTATTGAGCGCGATTTATGCCATGAAGGTTTATTATACAGGTATAAAACTAAGGATGATTTTGGATTGCCATCGTCTTCATTTACCATCTGTACGTTTTGGTTCATTAATAGCTTATATAAAATAGGAGAGGAGCAAAAAGCAGCAGAACAATTTGAAAAATTATTGTCTTACAGTAATCACCTAGGTTTGTTCAGTGAGGATATCGATTTTAAAACCAAACGGTTACTAGGTAATTTTCCGCAAGCGTACTCACATTTAGCTTTAATTGAAACCGCAATCAACCTATCGAATGTTACTCCGGAAGAAAAAGTTAAAGACACGTTAGGTTAATTTGTTTATTCTTTTAATAGAATGGTACCAAAGATGTTGGCATCAATCCAACCACGATTTTTATCTTTACCTTCAACAGGAATTGACCCTATAAAGTTTTCACGTTCTAAACTTTTGTCATTGTCACAGTAGGCAATGGCAAAACCTATTTTTTTATTGGCGCTTAAGTTTACAGGTGTATTTTCTCCATGATCATTGTATGAATCGTCGTAAAGTGACATTTTTACTTCCCAAATGGTTGTGTTGCCTGTGGTTATGTTTTTAGATTCGATATGCGAATTATAAAGTTTACCTGTTTTTTCCGTAGACATGTCAACCACATTGCCATCTAAAGCGATGTGATAGGCGAAGGCATTATGATTAAATTGATGTTCGCCACCACTATTGTCCTCATCTATAAAGATTTCTAAGCAATCGTCATCCCACCATCTCTCTAAAGGATCTTCTATTTTATCGATTAAAGTATCGTCTTTTATTTCGGCTAAAACATAAAGCGCATCATCTGTCCAGCTTAATTTAAAACGTCCAGAATAATCATCTTCAGTTAGTGAGTCGCCTAACCAAACTTGGTTTAAATCATACCATTGGCTTTTTGCCCAAGCAGAATCGTTAGACACGCCATCAATAGTAATGGCGGTTTTGGATTTATAAACTTCTCGTAATTGCTTTTCAATTTTAGTTGATGCTATGTTTTGAGGTGCTTCTTTTAGAGAAGGTTCTTCTGCTTTTTTAGACGTTTCATTTTTACAATTGAAAACTAAAACTAAAAGAAATAGGAGGTAGGTTGCTTTTTTCATGGGTTATTTTTTATAATTGAATTTTACGGTTTCTGCTATGCCATCTTCATTTTTTATATCCACATAGATATTCATTTCATTGGATGAAATTTTCTCGAAAGTCATGCCCTCAAAAATAACTTTATTTTCTGTAATTTCTTTTAAAGGAAAGTCTACGGTTTCGTCCTTTGTTTCCCAGCCTTTAAGATCTGGACCGAAATGTTTTAGTTGAAGGATTAATGAATTTTCGACTTCTCTTATGACTTCTATTTCGTAGAAAACTACTTTTCCGTCGTGAATTAATTTAAACGTTGCCATCATGGAACCACCTGATGGTTCGCTCCAGATTTCTTCAGTAATACCACCAAAAGCTTCACCATGCCATGTGCCAGCAATCCATTTGATGTTTTCTAGTTTGGGCTCTAATGGTTTTGTTAGCTGTGCATGAGATGTTGTAAATATTAATAAGAAGATGATTACATATTTCATAGAATGATTGGTTTGAGATAGAGCAATTAATACTGTTTTTGTAATGAGTCTAAAGATATATTTTTTAAGCTGAATTTGGATAATTAAATTTTATTACTACATTTGTAGTATTAAAACTATAATTGTGGATATAAAACAACTAAATAAATCTGAGCTTCAAATTATGAAGTACTTATGGATGCTTGAAAAAGGATTTATGAAAGATATTGTAGAGAAATTTCCAGAGCCAAGACCAGCTTATACGACGATTTCAACTTTATTGAAACGTATGACAGATAAGGATTATATAGGTTTTGAACGTTTGGGTAGAGATAAACAATATTTTCCAATTCTTAAAAAGAATGATTATTTTACAAAACAGGTTAACGGAATGATTCAGCATTTCTTCAACGATTCTAAAGCACAATTTGCATCATTTTTTGCTAAAAATGCCGATTTATCGATGCAAGAGTTAGAAGAGCTTCAAGCGTTGTTAAAGCAAAAAATGGATCAAAAGAAAGCCAATGATTAGTTATTTCGTTTATACCATTATTAGTTTAGGCTGTTCGTACGCGGTTTATGTTTTGTTACTCAGAAAGCAAAAGACATTTCAGTTTAATCGCTTTTTCTTAATAGGTTCTCTTCTTTTGTGTCTAGTTGCGCCATTTATGGAGATTGAACTCTTTAAGGCTGTGCCGAGTATTACTGAAATACCTTTAGAGAAATTTACTGCTTCGGTAGTGGAAACTCAGCCTATTGAAGACGTAACTTTTGGTGAGGCTCAGCAGGTCGACCACTCTCAAAAAAGTCCTTTTTTCTATGTCTACTTTATTATAACATTGTTTTTAGTGTTCCGATTCTTAAAGAATTTATCTAAGATTTATGGATTGACAAGAAACGAATATGAATATGATGGAAAACTTAAAGTGATAAAGAGTACGGACTCTGATATGGTGTCTAGTTTTTTTAATTATATGTTTATTCCTAAACAGAACACGCTTTCTAGAGCGGATTACAAAAGCATTATTGCTCATGAAACCGTCCATAGTGAAGAATTACATTCTGTAGATATTATCCTTTTAGAATTGCTCAGTTGCATCTTTTGGTTTAATCCATTTATTTGGTTGTACAAAAAATCCACTTTGCAGAATCACGAATTTAGAGCAGATGAAAAGTCTGTCTCATCAGGGATTGATATTGAGAATTACTCAAATACTATTATCAACTTAGGACAAAAGGAATACCGCGTTCCTCTAACTAGCGGATTTAATTTCATTCAAATCAAAAATCGAATTATTATGTTACATCAATCAAAATCATCAGTATTCAAACGAACTTTAAACATTATATCTGTCAGCTTACTTCTTGCAGGCATCTTTGTATTAAGTTCTTACAAAGATTTAAAAGAACCGCTCGTAGTTGTTATAGATGCTGGACATGGAGGACATGATTCTGGTAATTTAGATGAGAAAAATATTGTTTTAAATATTTCTCATCAGTTATCTCTTTTGAGTAGTGATAATATCAGAATTATTACCACAAGAACTGAGGATACATTTTTTACATTACAAGAACGTGTTGAATTTATTAGTACGCAAAATGCAGATCTAGTTGTAAGTTTGCATGCCAATGCACATTCAAATCCATTGACAAATGGAGTAGAGGCTTACTACAACGACAAAGACGAGTTTAAGGATAAATCTTATGCATTTGGCAAGATTTTATTAGAAAACCAGATGGAATTATTTTCAACCAATCGCGGACTTAAAACAGTGCCTATGTATATTTTTAGACATATCAATAGTCCTGGTGTATTATTAGAACTCGGATTTATTACGAATGAAGAGGATCATAAGGTTTTGATGAATGTGGATCGTCAAAAGCAAATAGCAGCTTCAATTTTTGAAGGATTAGAAGAAATTAGAAAGAGTAACTAAATTAAAAAAGCCAACACAACCGAAAATCATGAATCGGAAGTGTTGGCTTTTAACCATTCAACTTAACCTAAATTTTTAAAAGCAGTACTTGTTTTCTGCTTTTACTTTTTCTGCGATCTCAATACGTAAATCTACGATATCTGGATAGTTTGCATATTTTGTAAAACGCTTAAGTCCCATTAATAACATACGTTGTTCGTCTCCTTCAGCAAAAGAAATAATACTTTCTTTCCCTTTTTCTTCAACGATATCTACAGCGTGATATAAATATAATTTCGCCATTGCGATTTGTGCAGATTGTTCTGCTTCGCTAGTACGCTTCACATTTTTCTCTGTTCTTAAAATTGCAGATTCTGCCATATAGATTTCAATTAAGATATCTGCAGCAGCAATTAACAATTGTTGGTGTTCTTCTAGTTGCGGTCCAAATTTTTGAACAGCTCCACCAGCAACCATTAAGAATGTTTTCTTAAGTTTTGCAATCATTTGCTTTTCTTCTGAAAATAATTCAGAATAATCTGGAGTTTCAAAAGAAGGAATACCCATTAATTCTTCTTGTACTTTAGAAGCAGGACCCAATAAATCAACATGACCTTTCATCGCCTTTTTAACTAACATACCAACAGCTAACATTCTGTTTATTTCATTAGTGCCTTCGTAAATACGAGCAATACGAGCATCTCTCCAAGCAGACTCCATTGGAGTTTCTTCAGAGAATCCCATACCACCAAAAATTTGGATACCTTCATCTGCAGCATTTTGTACATCTTCTGATACCGCTACTTTTAAGATAGAACATTCAATAGCATATTCTTCAACCCCTTTAAGTTCTGCTTCTTGATGCGAATTACCTGCAGCTTCTCGCATAGCAATTCTATCTTCAATATTTTTAGCAGCTCTATAGGTTGCAGATTCACCAGCATAAGCACTAGCCGCCATTTCAGCTAACTTTACTTTAATAGCTCCAAAGTCTGCAATAGGAGTTTTAAATTGTTTACGTTCTTGAGCGTAATTTACAGCAGTCGTTAAAATACGACGCTGAGAATCTAAACAAGCCGCAGCCAATTTAATACGACCAACATTAAGAGCGTTCATGGCGATTTTAAAGCCTTCACCACGACCTGCTAACATATTTTCAACAGGCACTACAGTATCATTAAAAAATACTTGACGAGTAGAAGAGGCACGAATTCCTAATTTGTGTTCTTCTTCACCTAAAACAATACCATTTGGATTTTCACCATTATATTCTACGATGAAACCTGTAATGTTTTTATCACCTTCAATACGAGCAAAAACAATCATCAAACTACAGAAACCTGCATTTGAGATCCACATTTTTTGTCCGTTAATTTTATAAGACTTACCGTCTTCTGAAAGTGTAGCTGTTGTTTTACCAGAATTGGCATCAGATCCTGCACCAGGTTCTGTTAAACAATACGCTCCAAACCACTCACCAGAGGCTAATTTAGGAACGTATTTTTGTTTTTGTTCTTCAGTACCATATAAGGTAATTGGCATAGTACCAATTCCTGTATGTGCACCAAAAGCAGTACTAAAAGAACCAGTTCCACTTGAGATATAATCACAAGTTAATACTGTAGATACAAAACCCATTCCCATTCCGCCATAAGCTTCAGGAACAGCAACACTTAAAAATCCCATGTCACCAGCTTTACGCATCACCTCTTCAGTTAATGCATAATCTTTAGCTTCAAAACGTGCTTTATGAGGAATGATTTCACGATCATTAAATTCCTTTACGGATTCCTTCATCATGGTTTGTTCTTCTGAAAAATCTTCAGGAGTAAACACATCGTCACAATTTGTTTCTTTTACTAAGAACTGACCTCCACGTAGGATGTCTTTTTCTGTATCTGCCATTTTTTTTGTTATTAGATTTTAAGATTTCTAGAACCAAGAATCAAGACAGCTTAAGTCCGGATTTGAAACTTGAAATCATTTTTTGTATTTGTTTTATTTTGTCTTCTAGTTCTTTAAATTTTTCTTCTGAAATGTAGTCTTCATTAAAAGCAACATTCAGTTGTGTTTCCCATTCAAAAGCAGAACCTAAGCTATACTCTAAATATTGAGCAAAATGTTTGTTTGAACTTTTACTTGTTCCTTCTGATATATTTGAAGGAATAGAAACAGCACATCTATTCATTTGATTTATTATGCCATAAGTTTCAAACTTTGGAAAACTTCGCGTGATTTTATAAGATTCTGAAACTAATGCCATGCTTTCATTCCAAATTTTTAATTTCTTGAAATTATGCATAGTATCTGTTTTTTTGTCTTGGTTCTTGACTCTTTTAGTCTTGATTCTTAATTAAGAAACTCAAATACCCCACAAGCACCTTGACCTGTACCAACACACATCGTAACAGCACCATATTTGCCTTGCATGTTTTGCTTACGCATTTCGTCAAAAAGTTGTACCGATAGTTTTGCTCCAGTACATCCTAATGGGTGACCCAATGCAATGGCACCACCGTTGACGTTTATAATATCTGGGTTAAGACCTAATTCTCTAATTACCGCTAAAGATTGCGAAGCAAAAGCTTCATTTAACTCAATTAAAGCTAAATCGTCTTGTTTTAAACCTGCTTGTTTTAAGGCTTTTGGAATCGCTTTTACTGGTCCGATACCCATAATACGAGGCTCAACACCTGCTGCAGCATAGTTTACCATTCTTGCAATTGGTTCTAAACCTAGTTCCTTTACCATGTCTTCACTCATTACCATTACAAAAGCAGCACCATCACTCATTTGTGACGAATTACCAGCTGTAACACTTCCACCAGCAGCAAATACCGCTCTAAGTTTTGCTAAGGCTTCTTTACTTGTTCCAGCACGAGGGCCTTCATCTTTAGTAACTGTGTAAGATTTTGTAGCTTTCTTTCCGTTAGCATCAATGTACGTTTGTTCTACTTCAATAGGAACAATTTGATCCTGAAAACGGTTTTCAGCTTGCGCTCTTAAAGCTTTCATGTGTGAATTGTAGGCGAATTCATCTTGGTCTTCACGAGATACGTTGAATTGTTTTGCAACAGCTTCAGCCGTATTTCCCATGCCCCAATAATAGTCTTCATGACCTGCTTTTACAATAGCGTCGTAATTCAATTCTGGCTTAAAACCTGTCATTGGCACCGCACTCATGCTTTCTGCTCCACCAGCAATAATACAATCTGCCATCCCGGCTTGTATTTTTGCAGTTGCCATACCAATAGTTTCTACTCCAGAAGAGCAAAAACGGTTGACAGTTACTCCTGGAACATCAACAATCTCTAATCCCATTAAAGAGATTAACCGTGCCATATTTAATCCTTGAGAACCTTCTGGCATTGCGTTACCAACAATAACATCGTCAATACGCTTTGGGTCTAAACCTGGCAATTCCTTCATCATATACTTGATGGTTTCTGCTGCCAATTCATCTGTTCTTTTAAAACGGAACACGCCTTTTGGTGCTTTACCAACTGCGGTTCTATATGCTTTTACTATATATGCTGTTTTCATATTTTGTGCTTTTGGCTATTAGCTTTTGGCTATTAGCGTCTAAAAATTATACATTATCACTGCCAATAGCTATATGCTAAAGGCTAATCGCTTAGTAATTTTTAATTACGTAACGGTTTTCCTTTGGTTAACATATGTTGAATACGCTCTAAAGTTTTACGTTCTGTACATAAACTTAAGAATGCTTCACGTTCAATATCTAGTAGATATTGTTCTGTTACTAAAGTTGGTTCAGATAAATCACCACCAGCCATAACGTATGCTAGTTTGTTTGCGATTTTCATATCGTGTTCAGAAATGTAATTAGAGTCTTCCATAGAATCTGTTCCTACCATAAACATACCTAAGGCTTGTTTACCAAGAACTAAAACATCATTTCGTTTTACAGGTTGCGTATAACCAGCGTCTGCCATTAATTTAGCATGCTGTTTTGCGACTGCAATTTGACGGTCTTTATTAACCACTACAACATCTTTACCTTTTTGAAGTAATCCTAAATCGAAAGCTTCGTAAGCAGAAGTTGATACTTTTGCCATACCAATAGTTAAGAAATACTCTTGTAAAACATTTAACTGTACATCTCCTTTATGGAAAATATCCGATGCTCTTAAAGCCATTTCTTTAGAACCACCACCACCAGGAATTACACCAACACCAAACTCTACAAGTCCCATGTAAGTTTCTGCTGCTGCGACTACTTTATCTGCGTGTAATGACAATTCACATCCACCGCCTAAAGCCATACCGTGAGGAGCAGAAATTGTTGGTATTGATGAATAACGCATACGCATCATGGTATCTTGGAAATATTTGATAGCCATGTTAAGCTCGTCATATTCTTGTTCTGCAGCCATCATAAAAATCATTCCGATGTTGGCTCCAACAGAGAAGTTTGCGGCTTGATTACCAACTACTAAACCAGCGAAATCTTTTTCGGCTAAGTCGATGGCTTTATTTAATCCTGCGAGAACATCTCCACCAATGGTGTTCATTTTAGATTGGAATTCACAGTTAAGAATACCATCACCTAGATCTTCGATGACAACACCAGAGTTTTTAAACACTTCGTTTGTTTTTCTGATGTTATCTAAGATGATAAATGCATCTTGACCAGGAATTTTTTCTTGTGATTTTTTAGGAATGTCATAAGCATAAGTCGCTCCCTCTTTTACGGTATAAAACGATGTGCTTCCCGATGCTAACATGTCGTTTACCCAAGCATTAGGCTCTAAACCTTCTGCTTTCATAATTTCGATTCCTTTTTCAACTCCGATAGCATCCCAAATTTGGAAAGGACCATGTTCCCATCCAAAACCTGCTTTCATAGCATCATCAATTTTATATAAATCGTCTGTGATTTCAGGAATTCTATTAGATACATAAGCAAATAAGGCTGCGAAACTCTTTCTGTAGAATTCACCAGCTTTGTCTTTACCTTTAACTAGTATTTTGAAACGGTCCACAACTTTATCAACAGTTTTGGTCAATTCTAATGTGGCAAATTTTGCACGTTTAGAAGCACGATACTCTAAGGTGTTTAGATCTAATGATAAAATTTCAGAAGAACCGTCTTCTTTTTTGACCTTCTTATAGAAACCTTGTCCTGTTTTACTTCCCAACCATTTATTTTCCATCATTTTATTGATGAAATCTGGTAATTCAAATAACTCTAAACGTTCATCTTTAGGACAGTTTTCTCTTATGCCATTAGCGACATGAACTAAAGTATCTAAACCAACCACATCAACCGTACGGAAGGTTGCTGATTTTGGACGACCAATTACAGGGCCTGATAATTTATCTACTTCCTCAATGGTTAAATCTAAATCTTTAACCGTGTGAAATAAACTTTGAATGCTGAAAATTCCGATTCGGTTTCCAATAAATGCAGGAGTATCTTTTGCGATCACAGAGGTTTTTCCTAAGAATTTTTCTCCATACTCATTTAAGAAATCTAATACCGCTTGGTCTGTTTTTGGACCAGGAATGATTTCGAACAATTTTAAATATCGTGCCGGATTAAAGAAGTGTGTGCCACAGAAATGCTTCTGAAAATCTTCACTACGACCTTCACTCATAAACTTAATAGGAATACCAGACGTGTTTGATGTAATTAGCGTTCCTGGTTTACGGTGTTTTTCAAGTTTTTCAAAAACTTGTTGTTTAATATCTAGTCTTTCAACTACAACTTCCATAATCCAATCGACATCAGCTACTTTAGCGATATCGTCTTCTAAGTTTCCTGTAGTAATTCGACTTGCAAAAGATTGACTATAAATAGGAGAGGGCTTCGATTTTAGTGATGCAGCTAAGGCATCATTAACTATTCTGTTTCGTACAACTTTATCTTCTAAAGTTAAACCTTTAGCTTTCTCTTTGTCGTTAAGTTCTCTTGGTACGATGTCTAATAATAAAACATCGACACCAATATTGGCGAAATGACAAGCGATACCGCTTCCCATAATTCCAGATCCAATAATTGCTATTTTTTTAATTCTTCGTTTACTCATCTTATTTTAAAATGTGTTCTTTTTTATTGTATATCTGTTTGTTAGAAATCATATTATTAATGATTTCCGCAACCTTGTAAAAATTTGTTAGTTCTTCTGAAGAGACGTTAGTTTTGATAGCCTCATTAAAGGTTAAAACCTTCTCTTTTGATAAAGCTCTTTTTTGTCTACCAAAATCAGTTAGAAATATAAGGACTCCACGACCGTCTTCAGGATTTGGTTTTCGTTCTATTAAACCTTTAGACTCCATTGTCTTTAAGGTTCTAGAAAGGCTTGTCGCCTCCATTCCCATTTTTGGTCCCAACGAAGTTGAAGGGGTTCCTTTTTCTGGATCAATACTTAGTAATGTAAAACCTGTAGCCATAGTGGTGCCAAATTCAGAGGCTTCTTCGTTGTACATTTTATTAACTGCTAACCATGTCGTTCTTAAGACGTAATCAATGGTTTTATCTTTCATGGTCTTAGTTTGAGTACCAAAGATAATAAAAAATACTATGCACGCATAATAAATCTTTAAAATAATATTTACATAATGTTAAAATTATGTTATTAAAATGAAGGAAACCCTTTTTTAGGTTCTATAAATTATGAATACTTCAATTATCAAATAAGTTTAGATAATTGCTTAGTGGTTAAGAATTATAGTTATTTAACCTACTCTAGGTGCTTTGAAAGCTTGATTAAATGTTAGATGTATTGAAGACTAGTGTAATTCAAATTTAGATAGATTGAAAAAAGGACTAGCTACACTAATTAGTGTAGCTAGTCCTTTTTAATAAGTGTATAAAAAAGTTTTAAAGAATTAAACCCTATAAATCTTATCGTATAAATCTTGATAAATACCAACAATAATAGCACGCTTCATTTTCATAGTAGGAGTGAGGTGTCCACCTTCTATAGACCAAACATCTGGCGTAAGTTCAAAACGCTTAATTTGTTCCCATTTACCGAAATGCTTATTGTACTTATCTATTTCTTCTTGAATTCTATTAATCACAATTTCTGAGTTGGCAATTTCTGTATCTGTTTTTCCAACACCATTTTGTTTAAAGTCAATCCAATCGCGTATGAAATCGAAATTAGGTTGAATTAAAGCTGCAGGCATTTTTTCACCTTCACCAACAACCATAATTTGTTCGATGAAAAGTGATTGTTTCATGTCGTTCTCTAAAAGTGGTGGAATAACATATTTTCCGCCAGAGGTTTTAAACATTTCCTTTTTTCGACCTGTAATTTTTAAGAAACCATCGGCATCAATTTCACCTTTATCTCCTGTGTGAAAGAAGTCACCTGTCATGACTTCAGCTGTTTTTACAGGATCTTTATAATAACCCATCATAACATTAGGGCCTTTAATTAAGAGTTCTCCATCGTCAGCAATTTTAACCTCTACATTATCAATTGGCTTACCCACAGTGCCTACTTTATAATAATTATCTTTGTACATTCCAACAGCAACAACTGGCGAGGTTTCTGTTAAACCATAACCTTCCATAATTTGCATTCCTGCTGCTCCAAAGATTCGTGCTAATCTTGGTTGTAATGCAGCACTACCAGAAACCATTGTGCTTAAGTTTCCTCCAAGAGCATCTCTCCACTTACTAAAAATTAGTTTGTTCGCTATTTTTAACTGAAACTCATACCATCCACCATTAGCTCCATAAGGCTCCCAACGCTCAGCTAACCTTACAGCCCAAAAGAATAATCCTTTTTTTATTCCAGATAATTCTTCCCCTTTATGCATTATTTTATCGAAAACTTTTTCAAGTAGACGTGGCACAACACTCATTAAATTCGGTTTTATCTCTTTAGCGTTATCACCAATTTTATCAATGCCTTCCGCATAGTAAATGGACATTCCAGCATATTGATAAACATAAATTAAAACCCGTTCAAAAACGTGACATATAGGTAAGAAGCTTAATATACGGTTTTCACCTTCTACGTGTGGTACTCTTGGAGAGCTGTCTAAGGCATTACTAGTAATGTTCCAATGGGAAAGCATAACACCTTTTGGTTTACCTGTAGTGCCAGAGGTGTAAATTATAGTGGCTAAATCAGATGATTTTACGGCATCTTTTCTTAGTTCTACTTCAGGTTGATTGCTTTCATCCTTCCCAAGTTCTAGTAATTCTGAATAGTGCTTGCAACCTTCAATATGATCAAAAGAATAAACCTCTTTAATTTTGTATTAGCTTGAACTTTTCTTACTTTTTCTAAGACTTCCACATCAGATACAAAACAGTAGATTGATTCACTGTGATTTAATACATACTCATAATCTTCTGCGCTAATGGTTGGATATATGGGGATGTTTTGCGCACCTAATTGGAGAATTCCAATATCCATGATGTTCCATTCTGTTCTATTCGCCGTAGAAATAACTGCAATTTTATCATCTTTTTGCACACCCAAACGTAATAGAGCCCTGCTCATTGCATTAGAATTATCTACATATTCTTGTGTAGATGTCGGTTGCCATTTCCCATCGTATTTGGTAACCAATGCTTTAGGATTTGGTTTATGTTGTAATTGAAAATATGG
This sequence comes from Winogradskyella psychrotolerans RS-3, assembly GCF_000427335.1. Taxonomy (GTDB): domain Bacteria; phylum Bacteroidota; class Bacteroidia; order Flavobacteriales; family Flavobacteriaceae; genus Winogradskyella; species Winogradskyella psychrotolerans. Next base: position 191,780 of record NZ_ATMR01000128.1, read on the forward strand.
AAAATCAAAAAGACGTGTTACTTCTGTCATATTAATTGGCGCTTATTTAGTATAGAGATATTACGAAAATATAAAAATTAAAGTTATAAAATATAAAATTAGTATTGCAGGTATAAATAAATTGATAATATAGAAATTACTTATCGTTATCGTATAAATTTTGCATTGTTTTAGTGAAATCTACAATAATAATTCAGTTTTTTTATTAAAACTATAATTATTTATTTATATTTGGTTAACCAGTTTGGTTGACCAGTTTCTCTAACAACAATTAATCTATTTTATTATGAAAACATTTTACCTTTTTAAGAATTCATTATTCAACACCATTTGTGCATTATTGCTATCAAGCTACAGTGTGTTTTCTCAAGAAACATATAGTATTAATGATCTTGATGATCTTGAAGATTTAGTTGAAACACTCGCTGCAGGAGACACTGTTATCTTGGAAGATGGAATTTATCCTGATAGTGATAGAATTAAATTTTCGCCTACTACAGGTACAGCAGCAATGCCTATTACATTTAGAGCAGAAACGCCAGGAGGTGTTAAATTTACTGGAGGCATGCAAATGAGTATTGGTGGTGATCACGTTATTATTGATGGTTTTTATTGGCAAGGTGGCTATGGATCTAGTGTCGTTATAGAATTCAGAGATGGTACAGATTATGCTAATTATAGTACAATTCAAAATTGTGCAATGGATGGTCTAGCAGTTGAAAGTCCATCTGCAGGAACAAGTACAAAACATAATTGGATGATGTTATACGGAACTTATAACACCGTAATTAACTGTTCATTTATGAATAAAGCAAGTTCTGGAAATATGATTTTAGTAGAACTGTCATACAATGCATATCCTCCGGTAGAAGATAATGAACCAGAAATAAATACGAGTTGTGATATTGTTGGTCATACCATTAGTAATAATTATTTCTACAAGTATGAAAAAATAGATTCTAATTTAACTAACGCTGGCGATAGTGAAACAATCCGAATTGGTACTAGCTCATATCAAAATGTTGATAGTAGTGTAATGGTGAGTAATAACTATTTTGTAGAGGCTGATGGTGAAAATGAAATTATTACCAATAAAAGTAAAAACAACTCCTATATCAATAATACGTTTAGAAGAAGTAGAGGGTCTTTAGTACTTAGACATGGATCTAATGCTACGGTTGATGGCAATTACTTTTTAGGTGAAAATATTGATGGCACAGGTGGTATTAGAATTGTTGATAGTGAACATACGATTGCTAATAATTATATTCAAGATTGTATTACGGTTATTGATCAGGCAAAATGGAACAATGGTATCACTTTTTTAGGTGGAAGCGCTAATAACGCTGTGCCTTGTACTTCTGATAATAATTCTAGTGATTATCAAAAAGTTGAAAATATTGATGTCTCTAATAACACTATTATAAACACAAATGCTCCTTTATATTATAATACAGACAAAGGTTCAACGGATCCAACTGGAACATTTTCGAATAACCTAATTTATTATACGGCTAATAATCCTAATATTACAAACGTTATTAGTGGGGATACTGAAAATTCTTATGCTAATCTTGGAACAACTTTAAGTTACAGTGGAAACGTTTATACGGGAGCAGCATTAGGAGAAGCAAATGCTGGTTTTTCTGAAGAAACAGGAATTTTAGCAACTGCGGTTGGTGAGATTTTTACATTTTCTGGGATTGGATCTGCCGGTAAAGGTGCTGATATGGGTGTTTACGAACCAACAACGGATGCTATGGTTGGCCAAGGAATCGGAGCTTGCTTTTTAAATAGTTTAGGGGCTAGTATTACTGATGGTGATTGTACTATTGAAGTACCAGAATCTTTAACTGTTAGTGGTTTGCCAACACTAGACCCAGATGCAGCTAGCTATGATGTTTCTGTGAATGCAAATGTAAGTTGGGCAGCTATTTCTAATGATTCTTGGATATCTATTGATCTAAATATTGGTACAGGTGATGCTACAGTTGTCGTTTCGGTTACTGATAATGAAGATACAAGTAGTAGAACGGGGTCTATAACTTTTACTCAAACTTCAGGAGAAAATGTAATTGTTAGACAATTAAATGTAACACAGAATGGAGCCGATTTAACGGATTTATTCAACCTTATTAATACAGGTGTTGAAGGAGAGGATCCTGTGACGGTTCATTCATTTTCGCAACAAGAAGTAGATCTTAATGCGAATCCTCCAAAAACAAATTATGCATACAATACGTTAGATAAAGATACTGGGACGCAGTGGACGGCATCAGATGGTTCCATTTTGGCTGGTGATTATAAAGGTGACGGTGAATTTATTATCTACAATTTAGATGATGAGTATCAACTCGATTTAATACAAATTGCAACAGATGATAAGTCAGATCCTTATGGCATACAATTTTGGGTTTCGACTACAGGAACAGATCTTTCAGACTTTACAATGATTTTACCAACAACAGGTGATTTATTAATTACCACAACAACAGGTACGAGAGATGCTTTTGATCAGTATGAAGTTTCTGTCAACGCACATTATATAAAATTAATGAGTTATGGTAGATTTAATGTTGAAGGAGATGATAGAGCAAGTGCTTGGTCTAATATTACTGAAATAGAGTTTTATGGTTCTCAAAGTTTATCTGTAGGCGAAAATGATTTAGAAAACAATATTTCAATTTATCCTAATCCAACTCAAAGTAACTTAAACATTAAAGTTTATAACAATACTAATATTGAATCTTTCAAATTATACAGTATTGATGGAAGATTAATTATGAAAGGTAAAACAGAAACTATTAATTCTGTAATTAATATAGATATATCAAAAATAGTTAGTGGTAATTATGTTTTAAAATTATCAAGTCAGGATGGCAGAAATATTTCAAAAGGAATAATTGTGTCTGAATAGACAAAATAATTAGATGTAAAAAAAAAAGGGTTTCTCAATTTGAGAAGCCCTTTTTTGTATGATAATATCACAGGTCTATCTAAAAAATCTTATTTATTTTAATAAAAAAAAACAGGTTAAGCGCAAAATGTCCTAACCTGATCCCCCTTGATTAATAGCAAATATATAATATTGAAAACTTTTTTATTTTTACTGGTGTATTCTAACCCAAATAATTTTAAATAAATTCAATTGATCTAGCTTGTTATTTGATACGACCAAATTATAGCTTTTATTAAAGTGTTGCAATGCGTAGGTCTACGTAGTGTTTAATAAAATGTTCTGATATTGACTAAAAGACATTCCTAACGTTGATTTAAAAAGACGATCAATATTATTAGGTGTGCATTGATAATGTTTTTGGATTTGAGTTAAAGACAAGTTTTTACTTTTAAAAAGCAAATGAATTAAAATGTTGTCTAATATGGTTGGACTTATTGCTTTAAATTCAGCAGAAGATAAATCAGTCAAAAAATCATGTGGTTTAAGAACGGCCATTTTAATTTGTTCATTCTTTAAATAGCCAACATATGTGGGTCTGCATTTAGCGATATAATAAATGGTATTATTTTCGGATTTTAGTAACAATGGAATAGCGAATGGTTTATAGTAGGATATAGTACTTGTCTTTCCTAATTTATAAATAATATAACTGTATCCGTCTGGTTGCAATGTATGGCTTTCTCTATTTTGTAATTCAATAGAAAAAACGTGTATTACCCAATAATTATTAGGAGTGTAATAAGTGTGTATATCAATGATAATACATTATAGTTTGGTGAGGTTAAAGCTATAATTTATTAGATTGCATTACTGTACGTAGGTCTACGTATTAAATATCTTTGGATGATTTTTTAACCAAACAAAGAGTGCATTTTGGTTGGTTGTATCTATGTCTAATTTTTTAATAATGTTACTACGGTGTTTTTCAACGGTACGTTTAGATATAAATAACTCCTCAGCGATTTGAGTACTGTTAAGGTTTTTGTCTAAATACTTTAAAATTTTGATTTCGGTAGGGCTGAGTTCTTTAACATTAGAACCTGTGTCACCACTGAAATGGATGCTATTTTTAATTTTTGACCAACATAATTGATATTATTGTTTACACTTTCTAGGCAAGCCTCCAATTCTTGTAAAGCACTATCTTTAGTGACATACCCATGTATAGATAGACCAACCTCCTTTAAGATAGATCCTTGTTTATGCAAGGTCAAAATAATAACTTTTGTACGTATTTTTTTGCGTTTAATTTGTTGCGCAACTTCTAAGCCGTTCAGTTTTGGCATATCAAAATCGAGAATAGCAATATCGGGTTGTAACTCTACAATTTTATTATAAGCGGTATTGCCATCAGTGGCGGTATCAATAACGTTATACCATTTTTTTTCTAAAAATTCTTTAGTGCCATTTAATAGTAAAGGATGATCGTCCGCCAAAATAATAGTTGTAGACATGGTTTATTTTTTTGGTACTTTAATTTGAATGGTTGTGCCTTTTCCTTTAACAGAATTAATACTCAACTGCGCACCAATAAGTTGTGCACGCTCTTTTATGGTTTTCATGCCTAAGCTATTCAGTAATTCAGTGTTTTCAGTGACATCAAAACCAGTACCATTATCTTTCACTTGAAAAAGAACGGCATCTTTTAAATTTTCAATACTAACAGCACAGGCTTTTGCTTCAGAATGCTTCTCAACATTATTTAAACATTCTTGTAGCATTCTATAAATAAATATTTCCTTGTCCTTAGAAATATTTAAACCTTCCATTTCTATATCTTCTGAGTAGAAAATATTGGAATTTTTCTGAAAATTTTCTATCGTATTCTTTATCGAATTTATTAAACCTAATTTTTCAAATTGAAAGGGGTGTAATTGCTGAGATATTGTTCTTACTTCATCAATGGCACCATCAACTAAAGAGGTATCTGTTTTATTTTTGCTTTCTAAAAAGATTTTATTTTTAATGAGTAACAGACTTTGTCCAACACTATCATGAAGCTCGCTAGATATGCGTTTACGTTCATTTTCTACACTATATATAAGATCTTGAGCAAATGTTTTTTGAAGTTGAACATTTTTTTGCGAATACTTTCGTGATCGCCAGAGATAGATGATTGTAAAAAGCGCTATTAAAAGTATAATACTTCCCCAAAGTAATTGAGCCTTTCTATGGTTTTGTTCGTCTAGTAGTTTTATTTCACTGTTTTGATCCTTTATTTTTTGATCGCGTTTATTGGTTTCATAAAGCGTTTGATAATAACTTAAAGCATTGTTTTTTTGAACAGATTTTAAGGAATCTTCAATTTTTTTTGCAGCCTTTAAATGAAAGTAAGCATAATTATATTCTTTTAGTTCCTCGTAAACCTTGGCTAAAAAAGATTCACCAACTTCTATGTTCTCCATATGATTAGAGGCTCTAACGAGGTCAAGATATTTTAATCCCCATATTAAGGCGGTGTTATAATCTTTTTCAGCAAAAGCTAAATATCCACAAGCTTTATAGTATTTACTCTCATAAATACCTTCCATGTTTTTTGTGTCTTGTCTTAGTGTTTTTAAATAAGACTTGGCTTTAGCTATACTGTCGTTTTCAGCATAAGCAATGATTAAGGATTGTAAATGAATAGGGCGGAAATACTCTGCATTATTCGATTTTTCACTTACTGCAATAGCTTTGTGTAAATTTTTTAAGCGTTCTTTTTGTAGTCCTTGCTTGTTATTGTCCGCAGCAGCATTGGAGTAAAGTGAGGTGAGTAAACCATAATTCTTAAATAGTTTTGCTAAGGCAATTGTTTCATCGCGTTCTTTCTTCGCTTGGTTTATAAATCCATTGGTACTGTATAATATGGACAACATATTCTTAGACGCAATTATGTTAAAGGTGTCCTTAACTGCAACGAAAATTTTGGAAGCTTCCTGTATATGTTGAGATGCTTTAACAAACTCTCCTTCATCGGTGTAAGCGTAGCCTTGGTATAAAATAGCGAAGGCCTTAACGCGCTCGTTGCCTGCTTTTTCTGCATATATTTTAGCCTTCTTGTAATAAGACATGGCGGTGTCTACTTCTTTATCGAAATAAAAGCTGTCACCAGCATCTATATATATACCCGCTAAATTTCTATCGGTGAGATGATTTTTTAAGGTGTTAAAATAGGTGTTGAATATTATAATGCCTTCTTTAGGTTGCCCTAAAACATTATTGTAATAATTAATAAGGTTTTGAGTTGTACGAGAAGCGAGATTAAAGGAATCTAATTGAATCGCGTAATCTATAGTAGCTCTAGAGATCGAGTCGAATCCAAAAGCAGTTTTATGATAAGTAATGGTTGTTAAACTATCTAGTAATTTTAGTTTCTCACCGTTATTCTTCTCCGATTTTATTTGCGCTTTTAACGCATCAACCTCAGATTGATGCGTTGTGTTTTGCGCAAACGTGAAAGTGTAAGTAAATAATAAAAAGTATATAAATACTAATCTCATTGAGTTATTTTTCACGAAACAAATTCGTGTAGTTTAGGCTTTATGGCCTTCAATCCACAATCTAGCATTCACAAAAGCTTCTAACCATGGGGATACTTCGTCTTTTCTATCTTGTGGGTAATTAGCCCAATTCCATTGAAAGATTGAGCGTTCAATATGAGGCATCGTGGCTAAATGTCGTCCTGTTGTATCACAAAGCATTGCCGTGTTAAAGTCTGATCCGTTAGGATTTGCAGGATACTCAGCATAACCATATTTAGCAACAATATTATATTTGTCTTCAGAATATGGTAATTTAAATTTTCCTTCTCCATGAGAAATCCAAACCCCTAATGTAGCACCTTCTAGAGAAGAAAGCATCACAGAATTGTTTTTTTGAATTTCAACAGATGTAAAGCCACTTTCGTGTTTTTTTGAATTGTTATAGGTAAGTTTTCCATGAGTCTCGTGCTCAGGATTTACTAAATCTAATTCCATCCAAAGTTGTGCGCCATTACAAATACCAACAGACAATGTATCTTCTCTTTTAAAGAAATCCTTAATGACTTTGTTGGCATTGTCGTTATATTTAATAGCTCCTGCCCATCCTTTGGCAGAACCTAGAACATCAGAATTACTAAAACCACCAACAGCTCCTAAAAATTGAATATCCTCAAGCGTCTCTCTACCCGAAATTAAATCCGTCATATGAACATCTTTCACATCAAAACCAGCTAAATACATTGCATTTGCCATTTCGCGTTCAGAATTTGAACCTTTTTCTCTAAGAATTGCGGCTTTTGGTCGTGAACTGTTCTTGCCAAGCGCATCTTTTAATTTCCCTGTAAAATGACTTGGGAACGTAAAATCTAAAGCCTGATGTTTATAATTATCAAATCGATCTTGAGCTAAATTATTAGCGGTTTGTTTTTGATCTAATAAGAAAGATGTTTTAAACCAAACATCTCTTATTTCAGCAACATTAAAAGCGAAGTTATCTTCACTATTTTTAATGGTTACAGTTCCAGAATTGTTTGCTGTACCTATATTGAAAAATTCAATATTATTTTCTGATAAAGTTGTTTCTACAGAAGCATCTGCTTGAAAAACAATTCCTGAATTTTCTGAGAATAAAACTTTTATAGAATCTTCTTCATTTAAAGAAGTTATGTTAAAATCGGCTCCTAAATTAACATCCCCAAAACACATTTCTAATAAAGTAGTAATTAAACCTCCTGAAGCAACATCGTGTCCAGCTTTAATTTTATCTGCTTTAATTAATTCTTGAATGGTGTTAAATGTGTTTTTTACAAATGCAGTATTTGTAACATCAGGAGTTTCATTTCCAATAGCATTTAATACTTGGTTGAATGAACTTCCGCCTAATTTAAAATCGTCTTGAGAAATATTAATATAATAGATGTTTCCTCCATCAACTTTAAAAAGGGGCTCAACAACTTTGCTAATTTCATTACAGTTTCCTGCAGCAGAAATAATCACAGTTCCTGGAGAAATAACATCTCCATCTGGATATTTCTGTTTCATAGATAAAGAATCTTTTCCAGTAGGGATATTGATTCCTAAACCAATAGAAAATTCAGAAACTGCTTTTACAGCTTTATATAAACGAGCATCTTCACCCTCATTCTTACAAGGCCACATCCAATTTGCAGATAAAGAAATTGAATCTAAATTATCTTTTAAAGGTGCCCATATGATGTTGGTTAAAGATTCTGTAATTGCATTTCTGCTTCCTGCTTCCGGATTAATTAATGCAGAAATAGGAGCATGCCCAATAGACGTAGCAACTCCTTCTTTTCCATTGTAATCTAAAGCCATTACACCAACGTTATTTAACGGAATTTGTAATGGACCAACACATTGTTGTTTGGCAACTTTACCACCAACACAACGGTCTACCTTATTTGTTAACCAATCTTTACAAGCTACAGCTTCTAACTGTAAAACTTGTTTCAAATAGATTTCTAAGTTCTTCGTTTTGTAACGTGGGTTTTTATATTTTCTGATGACCGTTTTATCTGTCATTATTGTTTTTGGAGACGAACCAAACATATCTTCTAAGGCTAAATCCATAGGTTTTTCTCCTGTTGATTTAGATTCAAAAGTAAAACGATCATTTGCAGTAACTTCACCGACGTCGTAAATTGGAGAACGCTCTCTATCTGCAATTTTATGTAAAGTTTCTAAATGTTTTTTGGCAATCACTAATCCCATACGTTCTTGAGATTCGTTACCAATAATTTCTTTTGCTGAAAGGGTAGGGTCACCAACGGGTAATTTATCTAAATCGATTTTACCACCTGTATCTTCTACTAATTCTGATAAGCAATTTAAATGTCCACCAGCACCATGATCGTGAATAGAAACAATAAAGTTTTCTTCACTTTCTACCATACCACGGACCGCATTTGCAGCACGTTTTTGCATTTCTGGGTTAGAACGTTGTACAGCGTTTAATTCAATTCCTGAAGCTAATGCACCAGTATCGGCAGAAGAAACAGCAGCGCCTCCCATACCAATTCTGTAATTGTCACCACCTAAAATTACAATTTTATCTCCTTTTTTAGGGGTGTCTTTTAAAGCCTGATCTGCTTTGCCATAACCAATACCTCCAGCTTGCATAATTACCTTGTCGTAGCCTAACTTTCTAGCTTCAGATGCGCTAGAGGAAGAATTTTCTTGATGTTCAAAAGTTAATACAGAACCTGTAATTAATGGTTGTCCAAATTTGTTTCCAAAATCAGAGGCTCCATTAGATGCTTTTATTAAAATGTCCATTGGTGTCTGATACAACCAATCTCTAGCTTCAAATTTATTTTCCCAATATCTGTTTTCTTCTAAACGAGAATAAGACGTCATGTAAACGGCTGTTCCTGCTAAAGGTAAAGATCCTTTTCCTCCTGCAAGTCTATCTCTAATTTCACCACCAGAACCTGTTGCAGCACCATTAAAAGGCTCAACGGTTGTTGGGAAGTTATGCGTTTCAGCTTTTAATGAAATTACAGATTCGTAATCTTTAGTCTGATAAAAGTCTGGCTTATCTGCTGTTTTAGGAGCAAATTGTTCCACTTTAGGACCTTTTATAAAAGCAACGTTGTCTTTATAAGCCGAAACAATGTCATTTGGAAATTGCTTAGACGTTTCTTTTATCAATTTGAATAAAGACGTTGGCATTTCTTCCCCATCAATAACAAAAGTTCCGTTGAATATTTTATGACGACAGTGTTCAGAATTGACTTGAGAAAATCCAAAGACTTCAGAATCGGTTAATGGTCGTCCTATTTTTTTAGAAGTATTTTCTAAGTACTCCACTTCTTCGTCACTAAGAGATAAACCTTCTTGTTGATTGTAAGCTGAAATGTCTTCTATATTTAAAATTGCTTCAGGTTGACTATCAATTTTAAAAATCTCTTGATTCAGACTTTGATACTTTTCAGAAATCATTGGGTCGTAATCCTTAAAATCATCAGGAATAGAAGTGAATTCTTCAATTCTTATGATGTCAGAAATTCCCATGTTTTGAGTAATCTCAACAGCGTTTGTACTCCACGGAGTAATCATTGCAGCTCTAGGTCCAACAAAAAAAGCATCGAGAGATGCTTGTCCTATTTTAGGTTGGTCGCCAAATAACCAAGTCAGTTTTGAAATGGTTTCTGTTGATAATTCTTTTGTGGCTTGAACAGCAAATACCTTACTGTTTTGGTTTCCGAAGAAATGAATCATTTATGTCGTGTATTTGAGTTGTGTTTAGTAAAATGCAAATTTACTTTTTTTAAACTTGATTTAACTCATAATTGCCTATTCAAAATTGAGAGTTGTTCACGATGTTTTAAACATAAAAAAGCGACTCATGGAGTCGCTTTTTTTTATATGTGTAATTATAATTATTGTTTGATTAATCTTTTCGTTTGAGTTGCGTTTTCAGAATTTAACTTTACGATATAAACACCTTTAGTTAATTCTGAGATGTTTAATTTAGATTGGTTAGACGTGATTTTTTGAACGGTGACCTTTTTACCTAAAATATTATAAACTTCAGCGATAATTGCTTGGTTGGATAAAATGGTTACTTCATTACCATTTGCGGGATTAGGAAACATTGTAATACGATTTTGTTCTACATCTGTTACAGAAAGACTCTCCCATCTGTTTTGAGCTTCAGGCCCACCCCAAATTACAGTCGCTAAATAAGGGTTGTCTATGAAAGGGTTTCTGTTACCTTGTGCAAATTCATTATTTGGATTTCCATGATACGCATTTCTAACATCTTCTAAATCTCCTTCAACGACAGGATCTTCAGCATTCCATTTTAAAAATAAATCTATCATAGCATCAGGAGTAGAAGCACTACTTCCGTTACCAACACCTGTTGGTAAACAACGTTCGCCGTAACGTAAGTACATGTACATAATAATTCTTGCACAGTCACCTTTCCATTCGTCACCAGGATACCAGCCTCCACTAGTGTTACCAGATTCACCATTTGTGAACTGACCAGTACTTTTATCTGCAAACTTTAAGCTTCCGCGTTGACCATTTCTTTGAACATCACTAGGTCTAAGCATTTGAGCATCAGAACCAGGACCAGAAGTCCCTAAATTAGGACTCCCTAAAGATTTTGGATACACATGCTCTCTGTTCCAGTCGCCAACACCACCTCCGTTATCAAACTTTCCTCTAGTTCTGTCAGTGGTTACACTGCCATCAGTATCGTTATATCCATAAAGTAAAAGTACATTATTAGAATTGTTTGGGTCTAAATCTGTAATCCTAGATGCATCCCAAACATCACTGTAACTTAAATAGTTGACGTGCTTATCTTCAGTGACATCAATTAAATCATTTTTCAAAGAAATACCAGTAGAGGTAAAATCAACAGTGCTATAGTAAGATTCTAATTCAGTTGGTGGAGCTAATTGTGCAAATGCAATTGAGGTAGCAAATGCTAATAATAAAGTGTAAAAGTGTTTCATTAATTTTTGATTATTTTAATAATGACATGTCGAATCCGTAGAAATAGAATTCATAGGTTTTGTCTGTAACAAAGGTAAATAAAAATAGAGATTAGACTTTTTTTTAACACCTTTAAGAAAAGCTGTGCTTTAAGTCTTGATAATGTTTGTTTTAAACAAAAAAAAGCAGTTACACTTCAACGACGCTTAGTGAGTAACTGCTTTTATTTTATTAAGAATCCGTGAGTTTATTGTTTAACAAGCTTTTTTGTAACCGTTGAATTACCTTGTGTAATTTTTACAATATAAATTCCAGTTTTTAAAGCCTGAAGACTTAAATCGCTAGTTTTATTGATGTTGGTTTTAAAGACTCGCTTTCCAAGAATATCAAAAATTTCAATATTTGTAGTAAGATCAGATTTTAAATCTACGGTTAAATTATTTTTAACTGGGTTTGGATGAATCTTAACACTAGCAACATTAAAATCGTCAACATTTAAAGCTGAATAACAGGTATAAGATAAATCGTCAAATACAACTCTATTATTAGTACCACTATTACCATCAATTACAATAGAAACACTATTTTCTATGTTAATGTTAGGTAATGTAACGGTTTGCTCAGTAGCACTGTAAGCAATTGTTCCCACAAACGTTCCGTTCACATTAACATTAAATGTGCCGTCAGAACCACTAAAGACACGTTTCGTTGTTACGGTAAGCGCACCAATTCCGCCAGAGGTTGTAGGTAGTGTTAACACGCCATCTCTAACTGTGATAGCAGCAGTTGTAGTCGCATTTATGACTTGATCAGTTCTAGCTTCTGTAGCAGTCCATATGCCTCCTTCGTCACCTGTCCAGCTAACATCTGAATAAGAACCAATAGAGGTATCTAAATTAGCAAAAGTTTCAATTAAACAATCAGATCCTCCAATTGTCCCATTATTAGTAGTGGTTTCACAATCTTCATTACTAAAACCAGACTCATTGCCAGCAGCATCTTTCGCTTTAATTGTAAAGCAATAGTTGGTATCTGCTGTTAAACCATTTGCTGTAGTTGATGTGTTACTCGAATTGAAAGCAAATGTTCCGTCAATATATATGTCATAAGATATAACTCCAATATTGTCAGTAGAAGCCGTCCAACTCAAATCTATAGAATTATCAGTAGGATTAGAAGCTACTAAATTAGTAGGGTCTGTTGGCGCTTCAGTATCTGGAGTAGGATTCCAAATTAGATCTGCATATTCAGGATGGTCCACAAAAGGGTTTGCGTTTCCTTGAAAATTAAAAGCAGCATTATTTCTTTCGCGCTCTCTTTGGTCTACAGGATCTACATTATTATGCCAATCTAATAAAACCTCTATTGCCCAAGGGAAAAATACTTGGTCATTAGTGCCATTGAACATGCCAAAACTTGTGTAACCGTCAATATTATTTTCATAACGTGTCGCAAAATATAGTAGTGATCTTGCAATGTCTCCTTTAAACTCATCGATAGGTTCAAAAACAACACCTGAGTAACCAGCCATTGCACTTGTTCCTCGTTTTGAGCCGTTGTCTGACGTCAAATTTACTGATCCTACATTTCCAAAAGAATAAGACCCTCTATAGTTGTTAACTCTGCAATCCGTTGGGATAACGTGGTGAATATCACTCTGCATTGGGTAATTACTATTGAAAGACGATTGTGGAACAATATGCTCTCTATTATAACAATCACCTTCTGAATTTTGATTACCACCTTCATCAACATTGTGTGTAAAATTGTAAGGATCCGTACCCGTTGGGTTTTCAGAATAAAAATCTAAAACAGTTCCGTCATTTTCATAATTTGTACCACCTGTAACATCGATATCGGAGTGCGTATCTACATAACCATTAGAACCAGAAACTCCAGCTCCATCATAAAGTTGATCGTATGTTCTAGCGGTATGACCATTTGATGTAATACTTTTTAACTGTGTTTTTAAAACAAAACCAGATAAACCATTTGCACTATCGTAGTAATTTGAAGGGATTTGAGCAAACCCAATACTAGATACTAATAAAAATAGAACGTAAATGTGTTTCATATGTCGTATGGTAATAAGTTATTTTGTTATTTCTTTTCTAAAAGCGCCATATAGAATCCATCAAACCCAGATTTATAAGCTAATATCTTTTTGTCCTTTACAAGTGTAAATTCTTGTCCTGTTTCCGTAGTTAAGAATTTTTGAACTTGTTCTTGGTTTTCTGAAGGTAAAACAGAACAGGTCGCATAGACCATCTTTCCGCCAGATTTCACCATTTTAGAGTATTGCTCTAAAACCTCTTGTTGAGTTTTCTTAATGTTTTCAATAAATTCAGGTTGTAATTTCCACTTAGCATCTGGGTTTCGTCTTAAAACTCCAAGTCCAGAACAAGGTGCATCAATTAATAAACGATCTGCTTTACCATGTAATTTCTTAATAGGTTTAGTCGAATCGATGACTTTCATTTCAATATTATGAACACCATTTCTACGTGCTCTAACTTTTAGTTTTCTCAATTTACTTTCATAAATGTCCATCGCTATAAGTTGTCCTTTGTTCTCCATTAAAGATGCTAAATGCAATGTTTTTCCACCTGCACCAGCACAAACATCAACAACTTTCATACCTGGTTTAACATCCAAATAATCAGCAACTAATTGAGAAGAGGCATCTTGAACTTCAAACCAACCATCTTTAAAAGCTTGCGTCACAAAAACGTTAGCACGCTCTTTTAATTTTAAAGCTGAAGGGTGATTTGGTAAAAATTCAGTCTCAATATCTTCAGACTGTAACTTAAGTTGTAAATCGGCTTTATTTGTTTTAAGTGTATTCACTCTAAGTATAACATCAGCCTGCTCGTTTTGCATAGCGATCTCCTTAGTCCATTCGGCTTCACCTAATTCTTTGACACCTAATTCGTCAATCCAATCTGGAATCGATTCTTTGTATTTTCTAATTTTAGACAATTCATCAAAACGTCCTTTGATTTTTCGAGATGGAGTATCTGTAAAGTATTTCCAATCTGGTAATTTTATGCCTTTTAGGGTTGCCCAAACGGCAAAAATTCTCCATAGGTCATCTCTGTGATATGGTGCTTTTACATTTGCTATTTCAGCATAAAGTCTTTGGTATCGTACAATAGTGTAAACGGTTTCTGCTACAAAACCTCTGTCTCTGCTTCCCCAACGTTTATCGCGTTTTAGTAATTGTTGTATCACTTTATCAGCATATTCACCTTCATTAAAAACAAGGTGTAATCCGTCAATTACGGCAAAGCATAAGTTTCTGTGTAATCTCATATTAGGTCTTCTGTTTTGAGTATTCATTTTGCAGTAGTTTAATCGCTGCAAAAAAGAACATACAAAGGTAAGAGAAAAGTTTAAGAGTATAAGGTTTTATTGTAAAGTGTTATCTTTTAAAAAAATTATTAATATGTTCCGCAAGTTTTTTTTAGTAACCGCATCTAAACTAAATTAGCACCTATTAATCAACAGTATTTTTTGAACGAAACCGAATTCATACAAGAATTAAAATTAAAAAGCACATCAGCTTACAGTCAACTGTTGGATAATTTTCAACAGAAGGTGTTTAGTACTTGTATTTCGTTTGTACCTAATAGAGAAGATGCCGAAGATATAGCGCAAGACGTTTTTGTGGAAGTTTTTAAATCGATTGATAAATTTAAAGGCGATTCAAAATTATCGACTTGGATTTATAGAATTACAACGAACAAATGTTTAGAATTTATACGAAAGAAGAATACTAAAAAACGTTTTGCTTTTTTACAATCTATAACAGGAAATGCTATTCCTATAGATAAAACGGATTATTTCACAGAAATGAATCACCCCGGAATTTTATTGGAGAACAAAGAATTGAATGCCACTTTATTTAAAGCAATTAATGGTTTGCCCGAAAGTCAGACTGTGGTATTTACACTTCATAAAATAGATGGTAAAAGTTATCAGGAAATCGCAGAGATTACCAAACGTAGTTTGTCTTCTGTTGAATCTATAATGTTTAGAGCAAAAAAGAATTTACAAAACGCATTGGAAAACTATTATAAAAATGAACATTAACACAAGTTTTTTTAAACTTTTGCATCTAAAGATATAATTATCAATGTTTGTTCAAAATGTCATTAGCCGACGGAATGACTTATAAAGAACAACAAATGTCTGTAAAAAGACAAATAAGTATAAACACACTAAATCGAATGTAGAAATGAATAAAAAGTAAAAGACACCTTTGATTCCATCGCGTCTATTGAAGAGGTTAAAGTGTCTCCGTTTTTTAAGGAAAACGTAATGCATCAAATTCGGAATGTCTCAGAAGACATACAAGACGCAACTTGGTCGTGGTTAACTCCTAAACTACAATTGGCAACATTGGTTTGTGTTGTGGTTTTAAATCTAGTCGCATTCAATAATCTGAAGAAAACAAATTATGATGAGAATGTTAGCAATTTTGCCGAATCTTATGGGTTATCTACAAGTATAGAAACTTCTTTAATAGATTAATTATGAAGAAAAATGTAATATTATATGTGCTACTTGTGTTTCTTATTGTTGTTAATGGTTTTTTCTTATATAATTATATAGGAAATACTAGCGGTGACAACATAAATGAACCACAACGAAACAGAAACTTTATAGTTAAAGAGCTCGGATTTAATAAAGCGCAATTAGAAGAATTTAAAGAAAAGAGTGAAGGTCATCATAAAACTATGATGCGTTTGTCTGATGAGGTTAAGGAATTAAAAGATGTACTCTTCAGTAAATTGTCTGATGATTATATAGATGAATCGGTAATTGATTCTATTTCAGGATTAATTTGTGAAAAGGAAAAGTAAAAGAAAAAGAAGTGTTTTATCATTTTAAAATGATTCAAGAATTATCTAACGATACACAAAAAGAAAGTTTAAAACAATAATAATGGATGCGCTACGCCAAGATGAGCAAGGGCAAAGACCACCTCCACCAAGGGAGGGTGAAGGACATAGACCGCCTCCACGAAATCCATAAGTATATTATACACTATAAAAGACCTTCAGTAATTGAGGGTCTTTTTTTTGTGTTTTTTTTAACAAGGATGCGCACAAGTTTATAAAAATAAGCTCATCTAAAAGTATATAATCTTAAAACATATAATTATGAAAAAGCACGCATTTAAAACAGTAGTCCTAACATTTGGAATCGCAATTTTTATGTCGAATTCTGTTTTTGGTCAAACGGGTAATAAGCAGGATAGAAAAAAGCCACCAACATTTAAAGAATTAATAAAAGAGATGGATGCAAATGAAGATGGGAAATTGTCTAAAACAGAAATAAAAGGCCCTTTAAAAGAACATTTTTCTGAAATAGATACTGATGAGGACGGCTTTATCACCGAAGAAGAATTTGAAAAAGCACCAAAGCCAGAACGAAAGGAAAGAAACTAATTCGTATTAATTCAAACTAACACAATAAAAATTAGATACATATGAAGGAGGTTAATAACAAATTAAGTGTGCTATATATCGCACTACTATGTAGTATTTCTATAGTAACTTTTAATGCCTGTAGCAATGATGATGATGATGATGATGATGATGCAGAAACTGAAGAGGTAGTTGGCGCAGACGTCGATGATACTGATTTTGAAGCTACAGATTGGACTACAGAAACACATAGTAAAGATGCTGATCCAAATTTTGATGAAGTGTTTGACGATGCTAGTGTAAAACGATTAGATCTTGTTATTACAGAAGCACGTTGGCAGACCATGTTAGATGATATGACTGATTTATATGGCACATTTGGAACGAGTTCAGCGGGACCAGGTGGTCCTGGTGCTGGAGGTCCAGAAGGTCCAAACGACTTAGTAGAAGTAGATGAAGATCCTATTTTTGTACCTGCAGAAGTGTTTTACAACGGTAAAGAATGGTATAGAGTTGGTGTGCGTTTTAAAGGGAATTCTAGTTTGCAGTCTAGCTGGTCTAATGGGATATTGAAACTATCTTTTAAATTAGATTTTGACGAATATGAAGATGATTACCCTCAGATTAATAACCAACGTTTTTATGGCTTTAAAAAATTAAGTCTTAAAAATAATTATAACGATAAATCGATGTTACGAGAAAAAGTAGCAGGAGACGTATTTAGAAATGCAGGTTTGGCAGGTTCTCACACCGCTTTTTATACGGTATATGTAGATCATGGAGATGGACCAACATACTTCGGACTTTATACAATGGTTGAAGAAGTTGATGATACCGTTTTAGAGACTCAGTTTTCTGATGATGACGGAGACTTGTATAAGCCAGATGGTGATGGAGCAAGTTTTGTCTATGGTTCGTTTACAGAAGATGTCTTTGTTAAGAAAACAAATGAAGACGATAATGATTGGTCAGATATCCAAAGTTTATTTTCAGCGTTACATGATGATGTAAGAACAACGGATGCTTCAACATGGAGAACTAACTTGGAAACCGTATTTGATACGGATACCTTTTTAAAGTATTTAGCAACAAATACAGTGATTCAGAATTGGGATACCTACGGTAGAATGACACATAATTATTTTCTTTACAACAATCCTGATACGAGTAAATTAACTTGGATTCCTTGGGATAATAATGAAGCATTACAAGAAGGAAATAATTTAGGTGCATTGCCTTTGGATTTTTCAGGATTAAGTAGCGAAGCGTGGCCATTAATAGGTTACATCTATCAAGATGAGGTGTATAAAGCACAATACGATTCTTATCTTCAAGAGGTGGTTAATGGTGCATTTAATGTCAATACTATCCAATCGCAGTATGCAACATATTCAGCTTTAATAGAGCCTTATGCAACGTCAGAACTCACAGGTTATACTTTTTTAAATAGTAGTTCAGATTTTCAAGCGGCCGTTAATGAGTTAAATACACATGTGGTTTCTCGGGCAGATGCGGTAAATAATTATATAAATTAATAGATAGGTTTTTTTGATTGATTTGGTTGTTTATTTAAGGCTTCGTGAGAGATTGCGAAGCTTTTTTTTTCTTCAAAAATAAAAGGATAAGACCTATAATTCAGAATTGGTGATATGAGATTATTTAGAAAAATAAGCAAGAAATTATTGATTTCAGGTAAATTCAAAAGTTATGTTGTTTATGCGCTTGGAGAAATTTTACTTATTGTTATTGGTGTTCTGATAGCTTGGAAAATTAACAATTTAAACGAATTAAGAAAAAATAGAATTGTAGAAGTAAAAATATACGAATCTTTACATGAGGAGCTAAATTCAAACTTAGTGCTTTTAGATTCTTCCATTGCCAGTTATACTAAAAACAGGGAAGCCATAGAAGCGACTTTAGATCTCATTATGACAGAGCAACAGGACGAGTTGGGAACAGATGAAAAAAACACGATTATTAATGTCGATTATAAACCAACACAACTGCATACAGGAGCTATAAATTCAGTGAATACAACTAATAAATTTGAGTTTATAGAAGGTGTGTTGTTGAAAAATTTAATTGCAGCTTATCCGAATGAGTTAGATAATTTTGAAAACCAAGAAGCTAAAATTAAGAACATCATTGTTAATCGGTTACAGCCTGCGATAGAAAAGTATGTATCGTTGATTGATATTCTTACGAAGCGTGAATTTAATATAAACAGGCTACAAACATTTTCTGTTGAATCTAATTATGCTCAGTTACTTAAAAGTAGAGAATATCAGAACTGTTTGGTAGATCGGTTATTGCAAACTGAAATCCAATTAACAAATGCTATAAGTTTAAGAGAAAAAACGCAAATCATGGCGTTTCAGTTACATAAAGAACTCTCAAATTAATTTTTAAAGTGAACCGCAAGTTTTTATTTGTTATGGCATCTAAAAATAAAACCAGAATAATTAAGATGAAAAAGAGACACATAAAGCTAACAATCACAATTTTTTCAATGCTATTAGGTTTAGCCACTTTTGCACAAGGACCTCTAGGTGGTGGCAGAGGTGGAAGCCAAGGAGGTGGACCTCCAAAAGGGGAAAAGCCAGATGCTTCAGAAATATTGAAATTATTGGATACAAACAATGATGATAAAATAGATAAAGAGGAAGCTTCAAAAGATAAGCGAGGAAAAATTTCTGAGGATTTTGATTCCATAGATGCTAATGAAGATGGATTTATAGATTTGGAAGAATTGGAAGCATCCTTAGATAGTTCAAAACCTAAAAAAGTATCTGTAAAGAAACTTTTAAAAGAAGTAGATCAAGATGAAGATGGACAATTAAATGAGTTGGAGGTCGCGGCAAAAGACAAACGCGATTTAATGGATAATTTTTCTGAAATCGATGTCAATGAAGATAGTCAATTAGATGCTGAGGAATTGAAAGCGTTCTACTCAAAAACAGATAAGAAAAAGCGAAAGAATAAAGATTAAGTTTAAATATTTACAATTAGAATATGAAACAGATATATAAATTTTTTGGTGTCATTTTATTAGGTCTTTTGTTGGCTTGTAATGGCCATAAGGGAACTAGTGAACATAGCCATAATGGTGGTGAAACACATTCACATTCGCCTTCAAATATCGCTAGCAATTATTTTGGAGCTTATGATTTAGAAGATGAGAATTTTGGAACTAAAACTAAGGTTACACTTACGGCAGACGAACGTATTATGGTGACCAATGCATTACCAAATCATAAAACAGGTGAATTTCCAAATCAAGGCAATCCAAATACAATTTCCGCTCAGAATAAAACGTATAGTTTTCCTTTACACCCAAAATATACAGGAAAAGCAACATGGTCACGAGAGCCAGGAGTAGCCTTAAACGGTATTAAGTTTGAACCAGGAACAGCAGAAGTTGTGGTTTGTGATACGGGCGAAAACTATCGTGTAGAAGCACTTCAAGATGTTATAGATTTAGGCTTAGATTTTAATCATGCACATGTGCAACCAACAGGTGCTTATCATTATCATGGCACACCAACCTCTGTAATTGACGATTTTGATAATGGAGAAGATATGGTTCATATTGGTTTTGCTCACGACGGTTTTCCAATGTACTACTCTAAAAGTGGAAAATATAAGCCAAGTTATAAACTCTTAGGTGGTGATAGAGAAGGAGAAGATTGTACATATACAACGCATAAAACTATTGATATTTCTGTTGGTGGACATCATGATGGTACTTACGAATCCGATTATGAATATGTTGCTAATTCTGGTGATTTAGATGAGTGTAACGGTATTACCATAAATGATAACTATATGTATTTGGTAACAAATGAATTTCCGTATGTAGGGCGTTGTTTAATGGGAGAAACATCAGATGAGCAACAAGGGCCACCAAATGGAGCGCAAGGACAGAGGCCTAGTGTTACAGATTTAATGAATCAAATGGATGCTAATAAAGATGGTAAGCTATCTAAAGATGAAGTAAAAGGGCCTTTGGCTGAACAATTTTCAGAAATAGATACAAACAAGGATGGTTTTATTTCAAAAACTGAATTAAAAGACGGATCAACTCAAGGTAAAAAAGAACCTCAGGGAAGAAGACTTAGAGGCGGAAGACATTAAAAAAAGGATCTATTATAATAACTACCCCAATCAATTAATGAAAAATAGACTAAAATTAGTACTGGTAATTGTATTAGCCATATGCGCAGCATGTTCAGACAATGGCGACAGCACATGTACAGAATTAACTTGGTATCAGGATTTTGATGAGGATAACTTTGGGAATCCAGATGTAAGCATAGAAGCTTGTGATCAACCCGATGGTTATGTAGCTGATAATTCAGATACTGATGATTCTGGTTGTCTGTCAGACCAAATTTTAGATAGTTCAAGAGGAGATTGTAATCAGACATTAGCATTTGCCGCTTCATATAACCAAACTATTACGGGAACCACTAGAGTCATTACGTCTAATAGCATACCAAATCATCTTGTTGGAACTTTTGGAATAGGCCCTGGGTCATTAAATCCAAATGCTATTTCGGAGCAAAATGAAAGTTATATGCTAACCATGAATCCAACAGAAGCTAATGTTTTGACTCCCTTGTTATCAACAATAGGAGTAGGACCCAATGCAGGACCACAATATTCATTTGGTATTTTATTAAATGGAGTCGAATTAGATCCTGTTGCAGCAGAACCTTTTCCTCATGAAGGAGCGATGAGTCCAAACGTAAATTGGGAGTGGAATTTAGAGGCTTTAAATGTTAACTTAGGTTTAGATTGTAATAGTGCACACGTACAACCAACTGGTAAATACCATTACCATGGTTCGCCTGTGCTCTTTTTAGAATCACTAAATATCCCCACAAATGCGATGACATTAATTGGCTATGCAGCAGATGGTTTTCCTGTTTATTATAAATATGCGTATTCAGAGGTCACAAACACGAACTCTTCTGTTGTAGCAATGACTTCGAGTTACCAACTAAAATCGGGCAATAGAGGAGGAGATGGAGTTATAGCTCCTTGCGGAGATTATGATGGAGTTTATTCTAATGATTACGAATATATTTCAGGTCTAGGCACTTTAGATGAAGCCAATGGTAGAACCGGAGTCACTCCAGAATATCCATCAGGAACATACTACTATGTTATAACTGACGACTATCCTAGTATTCCAAGATTCTTTAAAGGAACACCATCTAATGATTTCAAAATAGGAAACAATTAGATGAAATTTTCTAGTTGTATAGTCTTACTTTTTTTTGCCTTTACGAGTTTAGGATTTGCTCACGACGCCAATAAAGCTTTTTTTAATATTCAACAAAAAGATAATCTGGTTGAGGTCAAATCTGAATTTCCATGGAGTATTAGAAATGCCCTTCTAGAGGCTAATCCTGAATTGGAAAACTCTAAAAATAAAGCCGATTTTGATGCTGCCTTTTTTGATTACGTTAAAACTAATTTTGAATTGAGAAATGGGGATTCAATTTTAAAATTAATCGCTGTTGAAGAGGTCATGCATTATGAACATTCACATGCCAATGCTTTTGTCTTTTTATTTGAAGGAATAGCCTTCGATGCCATAAAAAACACCTTGATGTTTAATGCCTATAAAGATCAGGAAAACTACCATGATGTTCTTATTGAAGATGAGCATTTAAAATTCATAACATCACCAGATTCATCTGTAGTTGTAGTACAATCCGTATCTCGAAGGAGTGGAGGGAATACCATTAAAATAGGCTTAATCCTAATCATTATTTGTGTTTTGGGAGTCTTTCTTTGGATTCAGCGGAAAAAATCATGATTCAGAATAGCCATCGAGAATCTTTTAAGGTGATACTTTATAATTCCATGATAAGAAACAAGAATTATTCGTTTTTGTAAATCGATCATAATCAGTTTGTAGTGTTTTTGTTTGAAGCTTTTTTTGTTAAATAAATATTAAATATAAAAAGCTGCACAAGTTTATTTCTGTTAGGGCATCTAAATATTAAATAACCTTAAAAACACTAATAACATGAAAATTTATTTTAAACCTTTAACCTACATTACCATTTTTGCTTTTGCATTATTTACTTGCAGCAGTGATGATTCGTCTAGCGATGATAGTGTTGATAACGGTGATGATGACGATGTAGCAGTAACAGAATTACATGCAGCTTTTGCCGCGTTTAATTCAGATGCCGTTACCGCTATTTTATCTGATG
Organism: Winogradskyella psychrotolerans RS-3; assembly: GCF_000427335.1. GTDB lineage: Bacteria > Bacteroidota > Bacteroidia > Flavobacteriales > Flavobacteriaceae > Winogradskyella > Winogradskyella psychrotolerans. The sequence continues at coordinate 214,836 of NZ_ATMR01000128.1, forward strand.
ATGGTACTGAAGTTTATATTGAAACTACAGGATTCCCAGACCATACCTCAATTTATTGGGAAACAGATAATGCCCTTTATATGGATGAGCCAGGTGTTACAAAAACAACTCAAGATACTTACATTGGTGGAGGGCAAGGTGAAGCGGCAAGTTTTACTGTTGATGCAATTCCAAACTTAACAGGCAGTACAGTTACTACACAATTAAATACTATTGGTATAGCAGTTAGTGGAGCATCTATCTTTAATGACCAAGAAGGTGCGGGAGATTTAGATCAAGCTGCTGGAAGCTTAGATTGGGCAGGAGCTCACAAAGGTCCTGGTGTGTATCATTATCATTTAGAGCCTACACCAATCACTAACGATGATGAAAGTTTAGTCGGTATATTACTTGATGGTGTTTTCATTTATGGAAGACAATGTATCTCAACGGGAACATACCCTACAGATTTAGATGCTTCAGGTGGTCACACGTCTACGACACAATATACAGATGGAGCGGAAGAGTATCATTATCATATAATTAATGAAGAGTATCCTGCAGGTAATTATGCATATGACCCAGCGTATGTTCTTTTTGCTGGACCATTTCAAGGCTACTAAATTATAAAGAATATGAAACCAATTTATTTTTTAATTCTTATTGTATTTTCAATAACGAGTTGTAATGAAACGTCAACGCGTAAAAGTGATCCTACTATTGCTATTGAAGAGCAACCTATCATTATAGATTCTGTTGAAGTGTTAAAAAGTGAATTGGTTCTTAACGGAAATAAAGGCAAATGGTATTATAAAGGAGAACCGTATAATGGGTATTCTTTAAAGTTTTACCCTAATGGTGCTTTAGAAGAAAAATGGGGTTTTATTAATGGTAAAAGAGAAGGTGTTGCGAGGCGCTGGACTAAAAATGAAATCCTTCAATTGGAATCTTATTATAAAAATAATAGGTTAGTAGGTGTCTATAAAACATGGTGGGAAAATGGGGTGTTATCAGGTGAAACGTATTATGAGAACGGAGTGAAGCACGGTGAGGAAAGAAAATGGTATTCCGATGGGCAATTGTTTAAATTAAGACATTATGTTGAAGGAAAAGAACATGGTTTTCAAAAAGCTTGGTTAGCCAACGGTAAATTATATGTTAATTATGAAGCCAGAAATGGTCGTATTTTCGGTATGCGAAGAGCAAATTCATGTGTAAGATTAGAGGATGAAGTCATTATTAGAAAAAAATAATTTTATGAAATACTTATGTATTATAGTACTGTTTGTGTTTACAAGCTGTAAGGATGAGGTAAAGAAAGAAACTATTAAAGTTGTTGAAAACAGTAGAGTAGAGTATTTGCCCTATTACAACGATGACTCATTTACTCCACATTGGTTAACGCCAAATACGGAAGAAGAAAGAACGTTTCATAAAATTCCTGATTTTTCATTAACAAATCAATTAGGAGAAGCCGTTACTCAAAATACGTTTGAAGATAAAATATATGTAACCGATTTCTTTTTTACAACCTGTCCTGGTATTTGTCCTAAAATGACTGGTAATATGTCTAAAGTTCAGGAAGAATTTAAAAACGACACGGACGTCTTATTGTTATCACATTCGGTAATGCCGAGTACAGATTCAGTTGCTGTTTTAAAGGCTTATGCTAAAAGTAATGATGTCATTGATTATAAATGGCATTTAGTAACAGGTGATAGAAATGAAATTTATGCGCTTGGGAGAGATCATTATTTTGTTGAAAGTGATTTAGGTGAAGTTAAAACTGATGATGATTTTCTGCATACCGAAAACTTTTTGCTCATTGATAAAAATAAACACATTAGAGGCATCTATAATGGATTAAATAGAGCTTCAATAGCGCAATTAATTGTAGATATTAAAGCATTAAAAAAAGAAAGCTAGAGTGATGATCTAGTTTTATTTGATTGATTGATTATTGTTTTGAAAAGCTTTGCGGTTATATCGCAAAGCTTTTCTATTTTTAGGGAAAATTACGACCTATGAAAAACATGCTATTTATAATAGTAATGATCTCTTTTTATTTTCTTGTAAAAAACAAGAGGAAATACCACAAAGACAATATGCTAAATTTTGGAAGAAGGATATTATTGTAGATTCTACATTAAGCATTAGAGCCTTTGAAGTTATAGATGGTAATGTATACTATGCTTCTGGAGATGGAAAGAATGGAATAATTTTAGAAGATGGATCTAGAGTGCATGGTTTAGTTTATAGTGACTCTATGGATTACGCTTTTAGATCTTCAGCATTTAACGAGAGAAATTTATTCTTTATGAGTATTGAATCCCCTGCTTTAATTTATAAATTAGACTATCACAAAAATAATGAAGTTTATTTGTCTCATAATTTAGTCTACCAAGAAAACCACCCAAAAGCATTCTACGATTCCATGGACTTCTGGAATAATGATGAAGGCATTGCTATTGGTGACCCAACAGACGATTGTATGAGTATCATCATCACAAGAGATGGTGGTGAGACTTGGACAAAATTATCTTGCGACGATTTACCAAAAGCAAAAAAAGGAGAAGCTGCTTTCGCTGCAAGTGATACTAATATTGCAATCATTGGTGATCATACGTGGGTTGCTACCGGAGGAAAAGCAAGTAGAGTACTATATTCTTCAGATAAAGGAAAAACGTGGGAAGTATACGACACACCGATTACTCAAGGCAAAGAAACCACAGGCATATATTCTCTAGATTTTTACGATGATAAAAACGGATTCGCTATTGGAGGAGATTACACCAAACCAAACGATACTTTAAATAACAAAATAAGGACTGGTGATGGTGGTAAAACTTGGCAAGTAGTGGCTAAAGGAAAAGGTCCTGGTTATAGAAGCTGTGTGCAGTATATTCCCAATTCAAATGCTAAAGAATTGGTCGCAGTAGGATTTAAAGGCATTAATTATAGTAACGATGCCGGAAATACATGGTCGCATTTAAGTGATGAAGGCTTTTATACCATCCGATTTATAAACGATTCAGTAGCTTATGCAGCAGGAAAGGGTAGGATTTCTAAACTTACTTTTAGAGAATAAAAAAAGGAAGCTATATCTAGCTTCCTTTTTTTATGGTATTAATTTTTTGAATGCCGTTTTTTATACTCATCAAACATTTTTTGTCTAAAGGAACGCTCCGCCTGATAGAGCTTTATTATTTTTTTTGCTGGAAGAATTTCAAATAAATCGTCAAGCAATTTAGAGTGTAGTTCCATTTTCTCCTTTTCGATATTTTCCATATCTAACAAAAGCAATTTGGCTTCATTTTCAGATAACTCTTCCGGGTTTTTAGATTTACGTCTGCTTGAAGAACGCTCTCTAAGTTTGTTTTCAGCATCTTCATTGGCATTATAAATAGGCCAGAATTTCTGAGCTTCGGTTTTTGTTAAATCTAATTGCTCAGTTATATGCGCGATTTTTAGGGCTGTAATCTTTTCTCTATCTAGTTTTTGCGCAAATAGGCTTGCAGAAACAAATAATGTAAGAATGAATGTGTGTACTATTTTCATAAACTTATTTAATCAAAAATTAGGTCTTCTGGTTCTATGTTTTCGAAATATTGATTTAGTGTTTCATCTGAAACATTAATATCTATAAAATCGATTTCTGAAATATCACTAGTTTTAAACAGAGACGCAAAATCATCATTACTATACTCTTCTTGGTATAAATAATTTTCAATGAGAGCTGTGTCTATATTTTCAAAAGAAATACTATCATTATTAAATACCAAACCAAAGAGTATTGCAAAACTAGCAGCAATACCTGCAACATAATAAAATGTGCTTCTAGGTTTTAAAACGATAACTGGTTTTTTAGAACTATCATTAAGTTTTTCTAAAATGGTGTTTTCAACGGATTCAAAATAATCTTTAGGCACTGTAAAGCCTGACGTTTCTGAAGACTTGAGATATTCTTTCTCATTTAAGCGTTCAAAAAGATCAGTTTCAAACGACTCAAAATAATTATTTGGTGTTTTAAAACCTGATGATTTAACGTTATGTAAATTATTGTTTTTCATGTTTACTTTCCGACATAGCGGAAATCTTTTATACTGTTTTATAATACTAAGACTTCAAATTATTAAAATGGTTTAATTTGAAGTTAAAATCGCTTCTATTTTTTTTGCTGCAATATGGTACGATGCCTTTAAAGCACCTTCACTTGTTTCTAATATATCTGCCATATCTTTATACTTTAAATCATCAAAATAGCGCATATTAAATACTAATTGCTGTTTTTCTGGTAAAGTCGCTATAGCTTTCTGCAATTTAAGCTGAATAGCATCACCTTCAAAATAAACATCTGCTTGTAAATTATTAATCGCTCTTGTTTGATGCTCTTCGTTAGTAATTTGCAAACGTTTTGCATTTTTATTTATTAGCGTAATAGATTCGTTTGTCGCAATGCGATACAACCATGAAAACAATTTACTTTCGCCTTTAAAATTATCGATACTACGATAGACCTTTATAAATGTGTTTTGTAAAGTATCGTCAGCGTCATTATGATTTAGCACAATTTTACGAATATGCCAATACAAACGTTCCTTATAGAGTTGTAATAACTCTCTATAAGCCGCTTCTTTTGTTAAAGGATTTTTTAAACGGGTTATAAATTCCGATTCGTTAATCAATTGATTTCATTTGGTATTAAGACTTCTTAAATTACTAAAAGTTTAATTGACTTTTTTGATTAAATCTATTATTTTGAAATTCTGTTAATAATCAGAGGTTTAGAACAGTTGTTTTCGATGAAGTACAATAATAAACGATAAAATACATTTTTTTCTTGTTTGCTAGTTTTATTTAGTATATGTTTGTTTTAGCTTAACCTATTATGGTTATCAGTCCCCCAAATCTGATAACAAAAAGAAAAGGATGTATATAACTATACATCCTTTTTTTTATTATTATTTATTATCGTTTAGCGTCAATGATTACTTACGATTCAAAACTCTGCATTTCTACTAGTTTTTTATAAACTCCATTTTTAGCAATCAATTCTGCATGAGTTCCTTGCTCTGCTATTTCACCTTTATTCATAACCACAATTTCATCAGCATTTTGAATTGTAGAGAGTCTATGAGCAATAATAATGGAAGTTCTGTTCTTCATCATTTTTTCTAAAGCATCTTGTACTAAACGTTCGCTTTCTGTATCTAAAGCTGAGGTGGCTTCATCTAAAATCATGATTGGAGGATTTTTAAGAACAGCTCTAGCAATACTTAAACGTTGCTTTTGGCCACCAGAAATTTTACCACCAGCATCTCCAATATTATAATTTATTCCACCTTTTAAATCTTTTACAAACTCCCAAGCATTGGCAATTTTTAAAGCTTCAATAATTTCTTCATCTGTAGCATTTTCTTTGCCTAAGAGAATGTTGTTTTTTATAGTCTCATTAAAAAGAATAGAATCTTGCGTTACTAATCCCATTAAGTTTCTAAGAGAGTGTTTTGTTAACTCTTTTATGTTTTCGTTGTCTATGGTAATGCTCCCCTCGTTTACGTCATAGAAACGTGTTACAAGATTAGCAATGGTACTTTTTCCGCTTCCCGACTGCCCCACTAATGCGACGCTTTTTCCTTTTGCGACAGTAATTGAAAAGTTTTTAAGCACTAAATCATCTTCGTATTTAAATGAAATGTTATTTAAACTAATATCAGTATTAAAACTGTCTTTAGTTTTAGCGTCAGGAAGATCTTCCAAACTACTTTCTGTCTCTATAATTTCTAACACACGTTCCGCAGCCGCGTTTCCAGATTTTACTTGGTAACTAGCTTTACTTATCGCTTTTGCGGGTGTTAGTATTTGATAAGATAACGCCATGTATGCAATAAATGAACCTCCAGATAAAGTTTGCTCTACCATTACCATATTACCACCATACCACAACAAAGCAGCGATAGTAGCAATGCCAAGAAATTCACTTGTTGGTGACGCTAAATTTTGACGATTCATTAAGGTGTTTGAAAAGTTATAATATCTATTGGTTGATGCTTGAAACTTAGCATTAAAGAGTTTTTCTGCATTAAACCCCTTGATGACTTTAAGTCCTCCTAACGTTTCTTCGAGAGTAGAAAGAAATAAACCTTGTTCACGTTGCACTTTATCAGATTTTCGTTTTAAACTTTTACCAATTCTAGATATAATAAAACCTGCAATAGGAATAAAAATAAATACGAAAATCGTCAACTTCACAGAGATTAAAAACATTGCAACAATTGCAAATAGGATAGTTAAAGGTTCTTTTACGATAAGTTCTAAAACTGAAAGCATAGAGTTTTTAACTTCATTGACATCTCCAGAAATTCTAGCAATAATATCTCCTTTCTTTTTTTCAGAATAATAGGAAATAGGAAGTGTAATAACCTTACTATAAATTTCGTCTCTTAAGTCTCTAAGTACACCATTTCTTAAAAAGGTAATAAAGAACAGCGCTAAATAATTGAATAAATTTTTAAGAAGGAAAAGCCCAATGATTAATACAATCATATAAAGCAATGCTTGCTGAGGACCTTCGCTTGCTGTTGTTTTGGTAATGACGTAATTGAGATAATTTTCTGTAAAATCTAAAAACTCACCAAATCCAGTAAAAACAGGTTTCTCAGTAATTTTATCACTTTCACCGAATAATACATTAATCATTGGCATTAATGATAGCATGGCTAATGTGCTGAATAATGCATAAAAAATATTACATATAATATTTAGAATAGCATAGCGCTTATACGGTAATATAAACCGAGATAATTTCTTTATATAATCCATTAATTATAACTTCAAATCCTTGAGGATAGCTTTAATTCTATCATCCAACAATTGCTCCGTTGATGCAAAGTCTGCCGAATTGTCAAGGTCAGCATTTACGCTGATGTAGAATTTTATTTTGGTTCTGTACCACTTGGTCTTAGTGCGATTTTACTTCCGTTTTCTGTATAATAAATTAATACGTTAGATTTTGGAATATCTATAGCGGTTTCTTCGTTAGATTGAAGGTTTTTAGAAATGGACAATTGGTAATCTTCAATTAAGACTACTTTTTCACCATTGATTTCTTTTAAAGGATTATTTCGAGCATCAACCATCATTTGCTTAATTTCTTGTGCGCCTTCGATACCTTTTTTAGTTAAAGACACTAAATGTTCTTTAAAGAAACCATGCTCAACGTACAAATCAATTAATTCTTGATATAATGTTTTTCCATTTGCTTTTGCTTGCGCAGCAATTTCGCAAGCTAAAAGGGTAGAGGTTACTGCATCTTTATCGCGTACAAAATCACCAACCATAAATCCAAAGCTTTCTTCGCCACCGCCAATAAAATCAAGCTCTGGGAAGTCTTTGATCATTTTAGCAATCCATTTGAATCCTGTTAATCCAATTTTAGATTCAACATTATATGCATTACCTAAAACGGTCATCATTGGAGTCGATACAATTGTAGATGCTATAAATTGATTACCATTTATTTTACCTTCTTTTTCCCATTGCTTTAAGAGAAAGTTCGTCATTAAAACCATGGCTTGATTCCCATTAAGAATCACCAATTCATTGTCTAAGTTTCTAACGACAACACCTAAACGGTCACAATCAGGATCTGTACCAATAACAATATCACCATCTACTTTTTCTGCCAATTCCATGGCCATTTTTAAAGCAGCAGGCTCTTCCGGGTTTGGAGATACTACTGTTGGAAAATCTCCATTAGGAACACGTTGCTCTTCAACAATATGAACATTAGAATAACCAGCACGCTTAAAAGTTTCAGGAATCGCCGTTATAGACGTACCGTGTAATGAAGTAAATACAATTTTTAAATTTTCCTTTGCCGCTTTAGGCGTATCAAAACTGCCATTACTAACACAGGCATCAATAAAAACATCATCAACATCTTTTCCTATATATTGAATTAAATCTGAATTGGATTCAAACTTAATTTCAGAATAATCTAAACGATTTATTTCAGCAATTACAGCTGAATCTTGAGGCGGTACTAATTGACCTCCATCTTGCCAGTAAACTTTATATCCATTGTATTCTGGTGGATTATGAGACGCTGTTAATACAATACCACAATGACAGTTTAGGTGTTTTAAAGCGAACGATAATTCGGGTGTAGGTCTTAATTCTTCGAATAAAAATACTTTGATACCATTGGCTGAAAATACATCTGCAACAAGTTTTCCGAAGGATTGGCTATTATGTCTACAATCGTAAGCAATTGCAACTTTTATATCTTCATTAGGAAACGATTGTTTTAAATAATTACTTAAGCCTTGTGTGTTTTTTCCTAAAGTGTATTTGTTGATTCGGTTAGTTCCCAATCCCATAATACCTCGCATTCCACCAGTTCCAAATTCGAGATCTTTATAAAAACTCTCTTCTAATTCTTTAGGATTAGAGGCAATCATGTTTTTAATTTCCTTTTGAGAGTCTTCATCAAAAGTTGGTGTTAGCCAAGAATTTACACGTTCTAAAATTTCTGGTTTAATATGTATCATGGATAAAGTGGATTTATTAACAAAAATAAACAATTCAAAATTTTAATAAGTCTTGTAAACAATAAAATTAGCTTATCACGACAGATTCAAATTTTCTTTTATAAAATAGCGTTGTTGTTGACGGTTAGAGCGTAAAATAAGTTCCCCCAAGAAACCTGCGATAAATAATTGCGAACCAATAATCATGGTAGATAGCGCAATGTAGAATTGTGGTCGGTCTGTAATGAGTCGCCCTGTAGGGTTTAAAAATAACTTGTCCATACCTAAATAAAAGGAAAACAAAAACCAATAAAAACATAATAACACCGAGTGCACCAAATAAGTGCATTGGTCTTTTACCAAAGTGAGACAAAAACCAAATGGTGATGAGGTCTAAAAAGCCATTTACAAAGCGATTCATCCCAAATTTAGTATGGCCATATTTACGGGCTTGGTGCTGTACTACTTTTTCTCCTATGTTAGTGAATCCTGCGTTTTTAGCAAGAACAGGAATGTAGCGATGCATTTCACCGTACACATCAATGTGTTTTACAACGGTATTGCTATAGGCTTTTAAGCCGCAGTTAAAATCATTCAAGGTAACACCAGAAGTGCGTCTTGCTGCCCAATTAAATAATTTTGAAGGTAAATTTTTAGAGAAATAAGAATCGTAACGTTTCTTTTTCCAGCCAGAAACCAAATCAAAACCATCAGCTTTAATCATTTTAAAGAGTTCTGGGATTTCTTCAGGATTATCTTGTAAGTCGGCATCCATTGTAATGACGACATCTCCTTCTGCTTTAGAAAAACCAGCATGTAAGGCTTGTGATTTTCCAAAGTTTTTAAGAAACTTAATACCTTTTACTTTGGGATTAATTTCACCTAGTTCAGTAATTATTTGCCACGATTTATCAGTGCTACCGTCGTCTATAAAAAGAATTTCATAAGAAAACTGATTGGATAGCATCACTGAGACTATCCAATCGTGTAATTCTTTTAAAGAGTCGCGTTCGTTAAGTAGTGGAATTACTACTGATATATCCATATAATTTTAGTCTAATTTCTATGCCTCAAAAATAAAGAAATTATTTAAGCTGCGTCAGGATCATTTTTTTTCATGATTAAAGCAACTAATAGTCCAATTATAGAATAAAAAACAAAACCTTGTGCTAAGGATTTTAATTGTGTTGTTATCGCGAAGGTATCTTGTTTTTCCATTTCAATCATTGCTTTTTCTATTTCACTAGCCGGAGCTCCAAAATTTTCCATTAAACTTACTGTTTTTTCTAGCACAATCTCTTTAAGAATAATTGCAGCCTCTTGATCTACATAATTAAATAAGATAAATGTAACAAGAGTACTAATAAGAATTCCTATTGCGATTGTTATAAAATATGATGAAAACGCTTGCTTGAAACTGATAAATCCATTTAACATCGATTTAGCTTTAGCAGAAGATATAATTCCGAAAATAATACAGATTAATGGTAATAGTAACATTACAAGCCAAAAATTGACTAATAATTCTAAGTCTATCGCATAGCCTATTATTGTAAATGAAACTAAAATAAGACTCAAATAAACTCCGTAATTAACGGCAACAGATTTTAAAGATTTTTCCATAATTAGGTTGGTTTTTCTAGTTAGTATTCAAAGTTACATAAATGTTACATACTTTTACTAAATAAAATTTGACAAAAACATTGTGGATTTATAAAAATTGGTTAAATTTGCACCTCGAAAAATCGAATACATTTAAAGCATTTAGTGATGAAAGCAGGAATACATCCAGAAAATTATAGAGTAGTAGCATTTAAAGATATGTCTAACGAAGAGGTATATTTAACTAAGTCTACAGCAGATACAAGTGAGACTATCGATTTAGATGGTACTGAATATCCATTAGTAAAATTGGAAATTTCTAGAACATCTCATCCTTTCTACACAGGTAAATCTAAATTAGTAGATACAGCTGGTCGTATCGACAAGTTCAAAAACAAATATGCAAAGTTTAAAAAATAAACTTCGCTTACCAATACACACAAAAGCCTTTCTGTTATCAGAAAGGCTTTTTTATTTTAAGCAATTAAGTTATTTTTGATGTCATAATTGTGTTGGATTTTAGAACGATAATCTTCTTAGTGCCAACTTTTAACTTTAAATCTTACCATGAACTACATATTATTTGACGGTCCTTATCGTAATAATCTTTTACCATTTACATTTACAAGGCCAGTTGCAGACCTAAGAGTTGGTATTTTAACCATACGCCAAAAATGGGAATCGTATATAGAATATACTACTACAACGGTTACCGAAGATTACTTGTCAGATAAGTATCCTATGGTAGAAATGGAAAATAATATTATGATTAATGCGTCTTTTCTACCTAATATGGAAGTTGCAGAGGTTGTGAAAAACTTAACCGAAAATCAGGCTTTATTTAAAGGTGAAGATGTGATTGCATTTTATATTAAAGAAGGAGAGGAAGTTAGTGATTTTTCAACCTTTGAAGCGATAGAGTTTGAAGGTGATCTTTTAAAAATAGAACATACTTGGGATATTTTTGCACTTAATGGTGAAGCAATTATCGAAGATTTTAGCTTAATTACTAAGGATAGAGAGTCGCAACCAATACCTGCGACAATCAATACCATTAATCCTGAAAATATTTTTATCGAAAAAGGCGCCACTTTAAATTTCGCGACACTTAATGCCAGTTCTGGACCAATCTATATTGGTAGAGATTCGGAAGTGATGGAAGGCTCTATGGTAAGAGGTCCTTTTGCATTGTGTAATAATGCCACATTAAAAATGGCTAGTAAAATTTATGGACCAACGACTGTTGGACCGCATAGTAAGGTCGGTGGTGAAGTCAGTAATTCTGTTATTTTTGGATTTTCGAACAAAGGTCACGATGGCTTTTTAGGAAATTCTGTTATAGGAGAATGGTGTAATCTAGGTGCAGATACGAATACTAGTAATTTAAAAAATAATTACGCAGAAGTTAGACTTTGGGATTATGAAACACGAGGTTTTGCTAAAACAGGACTACAATTCTGTGGATTAATGATGGGGGATCATAGTAAGTGTGGTATTAATACCATGTTTAATACGGGTACTGTTGTTGGCGTTAGTGCTAATATCTTCGGAAGTGGTTTTCCTAGAAACTTTGTGCCAAGTTTTTCTTGGGGAGGAAGCAAAGGTTTTGTGACTTATAAAACAGACAAGGCGTTTGAAGTAGCAGAGGTTGTAATGGGAAGGCGTAAAGAGGAATTTACAGAAATAGACAAAGCAATTTTAAATCATATTTTCGAAGAATCAAAACCATACAGGAAAGACTAATATCGCGTTAAAAGCTTAATTCTCAACATTGTTTATGTTTTATAGGTCTTGAACGTGCTGAATATGTTAAAGCATAAGTTTAGACAATTTTTTTTGAATTATTATTTTTTGGGATTTAAGAGTAAAAATTAAATGGTATCTTTAATTTTATAGCTCACTCTTTTTAACGGATTTCAATTCCAACAAATTAGTCGCATTAATACCCAAACCAGTAACGTTTTTTCTTGTAAACCTAACGACTTCATCATAAAACATAGGCACTATTGGTGCAGAAGCTATAATTAAAGAATCCATTTTAGTATAAAGTTCTATACGTTTATTGTAATCTGTTTCTAAATAGGCTGCTTCATACATTGTGTCAAATTCAGCACTTTTAAAATGTGTATAGTTTGGACCATTTGGCGCAAAATTTTTGCTATAGTATAAGGATAAATAGTTTTCAGCATCAGGATAATCGGCAATCCAACTCGCTCTAAAAAAATCGACCTGACCATTAGCTTTTGCATCTTTAAGACTCGAAGGTGGAATAACATCAATAGTAACCAGTAAGCCTATTTTTTGAAGTTCTCGTTGAATAAATTCACAAAAGCTTAAATAATTACTTGTAGTCGTGAGCGTAATTTCTGGATTTTTAATTCCTGTTTCAGCTTTAAATTCGGAGACCAATTGTTTTGCTAATTCAGGGTCGTAATTAAAACCAATTGTGGCATCATAACCAGGTAAACCTTTAGGAATAAACCCTCCATTTGCAGGAATTCCGATGCCATTTCTCAAATACATCATCATTTTATTGCGATCAAAACCTACATTAATCGCTTTTCGCAGTTTTGAAGATTGAATAGTGCTAACCTCACTTTCCATAAAAAAAGCTAGATATTCTGTATTAAGATAGGGACCGCGAATCATATTCACATCAGCTGTATAATTTGATTTTAATTGCCCAACGGTAGTTAAAATTTCATCTTTATAGGATCCGTCTAAACCAGATACAAAATCAATATTGCCCTGCGCAAACTGTAGAAATTCACTTTGCTTGTCTGGTAAAAAAGTAATAGCAACAGCTTCAAGATAAGGTAACTGTTGGTTTATAGAATCTGTTTCAAAATAGTTGTTGTTTCTTCTGAATACTAATTTTAAATTTTCCTCCCAACGTTTAAATTTAAAAGGACCAGTTCCAATGGGGTGAGATCTAAAATCATTCCCATAATATTCCACGATTTCCTTTGGCACCACAGAACAATATTTCATGGTCAACAAGCCTAAAAACGCAGGAAACGCTTGTTTCAGTTTAATTTGAAATGTAGAATCGTTTATAGCAGAAAAGCCTTCAACCTTATTTAAAACCCAACTTCCTGGTGACGCAATCGCTTTATTTCTTAAACGGTTAAAGCTATATTCAAAATCAGATGCCGTTACAAGCCTTGTAGAATCTTGGTTACTGCTCGAAAGATTAGAGTTAAACAATTCATGATTATGAAAAAACACATCATTTCTAAGTGTAAACGTATAGGTTTTTGCACTATCAGTAATCGCCCAATTCTTAGCAATACAGGGCATTACATTAAGTTGGTCATCCATTTGAACTAAGCCGTTAAATAACTGATGTGTAGCCCAAATGTCTGCTAGATCCTTGGAAAACGCAGGATCTAATGAACCTATATTTTTATGTTCATTGTATCTAAAAACGAGATGGTCTAATGTTGTTTTTCTTTTGAAGTACAAGAAAAGGCTATGAGAACGAAGGCGCCAAAAAGTAATCTATGTAATAAGAATGGTGTGAGTTTTAGCATATAACTTATATGTTGTAAATTTGCCAACTTGGTAAAAGTACAAGAATGAATCCAACAAAAAAAGTCGCATTTTATACATTAGGTTGTAAACTGAATTTTTCAGAAACATCTACAATCGCAAGAGGTTTTACAGATGAAGGTTTTGATCGTGTAGATTTTAAGCAATCTGCAGACATTTATGTGATCAATACCTGTTCGGTGACCGAAAATGCAGACAAGCGTTTTAAAACCATTGTAAAGCAAGCTCAAAAAAGTAATCCAGATGCTTTTGTTGCTGCGATTGGTTGCTATGCGCAATTGAAACCAGAAGAATTAGCGGATGTACATGGGGTAGATTTGGTTTTGGGGGCCACAGAGAAATTTAAGATTACAGATTACTTAAATGACTTAACTAAAAACGATTTTGGTGAAGTCCATTCTTGCGAAATTGAAGAAGCAGATTTTTACGTTGGTAGTTATTCTATAGGTGATAGAACTAGAGCATTTCTAAAAGTACAAGATGGTTGCGATTATAAATGTACCTATTGCACCATTCCTTTAGCAAGAGGAATTTCTCGTAGTGACACCATGACTAATGTTTTGAAGAATGCCCAAGAGATTTCAGAACAAGGTATAAAGGAGATTGTATTAACAGGAGTTAATATAGGAGACTACGGAAAAGGAGAATTTGGTAATAAAAAACATGAACATACTTTTTTAGACTTAGTTAAAGAATTAGATAAAGTTGAAGGTATTGAGCGTTTAAGAATTTCATCTATAGAACCGAATTTGTTGAAAAATGAAACTATAGATTTGGTTTCAAATTCGCGAGCATTTGTACCTCATTTTCATATTCCATTACAAAGTGGAAGTAATGAGATATTAAAAAAGATGAAACGTCGCTACATGAAAGAATTGTATGTAGATAGAGTTTCAAAAATAAACGAAGTTATGCCTCATGCTTGTATTGGTGTGGATGTTATCGTAGGATTTCCGGGTGAAACCGACGAATTGTTTTTAGAAACATATAACTTTTTAAATGCATTAGATATTTCATATTTACACGTGTTTCAATATTCTGAGCGCGACAATACTGAAGCGGCAAAAATGCCTAATGTCGTTTCTAAGGCAAAAAGAGTAAAACGCAGTAAAATGTTGAGAGGTTTATCTGCTAAAAAACGTCGTGCATTTTATGAAAATCAATTAGATACAGATCGCATTGTTTTATTTGAAAGTGAAAACAAAGAGGGGTATATTCATGGGTTTACAGAAAACTATGTAAAAGTAAAAGCGCCTTGGAATCCTGAATTGGTAAATACACTAGAAAAAGTGAGATTGACGAAAATTGATGACGATGGTTTAGTTCGATTTGAATTTCAAGAAGATTTAGCACTAAACTAGTCAAATTTTTATGGTTTTAATAACAGGTATTTTCCTATAAATAAGTTATTTCGTTTTATATTTGGCTTTAATTAAGGATTATACATTGAAAAAAACAGCTTTAGTTTCTCTTCTTATTGTTTTATTGGGTTCTACGATGTCGTGTTCAGATAAAAGTGAACATGATGTTATTGGCATTTGGTTATTAACTACACGAACCAGTGATCTTCCGTTTGATGTAAATCAGGATGGTGTCTTTAATACGAATCTTGTTTCAGAAATAGATTGTAATAAAACAGAAACACTAACATTTGAAACTAATGGAACGGTATCTTCTGGAAATGAATTTTCTAATCCACTAAAGTATTATAAAGAAGAGGCTACAAATGTGTACAGAATTAATTCGGACTGTAATACGGAAGGCATTATAAGTTTCGCTTCAGAGTTTGAAATCACAGAGGAGGATACTATTAAAATTTCAGATAGAGTATATGTTTTAAGTGGAAACACTTTAACAACAGTATATGAAAATTCGGTAAATATTTATAATGAGGATTTTACTGAGGTCATAGAAACTAAAGATTTAAAATTGATTTATACCAAGCAGTAATTATCTCAAAATTTTGGATATAAAAAAAAC
>NZ_ATMR01000129.1 GCF_000427335.1 Winogradskyella psychrotolerans RS-3
ATCTTCTTTGGTGCTTACTCCTCTGGATCCTACTCCTCCTCTACTTTGAGATTTATACTCTGTGAGGACGGTTCTTTTAATGTATCCTTGATTGGAAACGGTAATTACCACTTCCTCATTAAGGAATCATGTCCTCATAGTTGAAGTCTTCTGCATTGTGTTCAATGGCAGTTCTTCTCTCGTCGTTGTAACGGGTTTTTATTTCTAGCAATTCATCTTTGATGATCTGCATTCTTCTTTCCTTATTGGCAAGGATATCTTTCAACTCCTCAATAAGTTTCATCAACTCATCGTATTCAAGCTGGATTTTAGCCCTTTCCATGCCAGTAAGACGTTGTAGCCTCATGTCTAGGATTGCGCGCGCTTGAATTTCGGTAAGATCAAATTTTTCCATCAAACCATTTCTGGCTGTTTCAGGGTCTTTTGAATCTCTGATCAACTGGATAACAGCATCAATATTATCCAAGGCAACCAAATAGCCTTCCAGGATATGTGCTCTTTTTTCGGCCTCCTTTAATTCATACTCTGTTCTCCTGACAACTACTTCATGCCTATGGTTTACATAGTGCAGAATAAGCTCTTTCAGGTTTAGTGTAAATGGTCTGCCTTTTACCAAGGCGACATTGTTCACACTAAAGGAAGTTTGAAGCTGTGTATGCTTGTAGAGGTTATTAAGGACAACGCTTGGCATGGCATCTTTCTTGAGCTCATACACTATGCGCATTCCTTGTCTATCCGACTCATCTCTAATGGCA
>NZ_ATMR01000130.1 GCF_000427335.1 Winogradskyella psychrotolerans RS-3
AGTATCATAAACAATGTAGGTGAAGTAAGAAACAGTGGTCTGGATGTAGAGATCGATACCAGAAATCTTGTAGGAGAATTTAAATGGAATTCTTCCTTTAACCTTTCACTAAATAAAAATGAAGTAACGGACCTTGGAGAAGTAGATGAGCGAATCAATACTTACTGGTCAATGGACTTCCTATTGAGAGAAGGAGAACCAATGTTTTCTTATTATGGATACCAGTCAATAGGTGTTTTTCAAAATGAAGAACAAATTTCCCAAACCCCTAGTCTTGCAGGTACCAAACCAGGCAACCCAATATTTGAAGATACCAACAATGATGGCAAGATAGATCCTGAAGACAAGGTAGTCTTAGGAAGTTTCCAGCCTAAAATGCTATTGGGTTTTTCAAATGAGTTTTATTGGAAACAATTTGATTTAAGTGTTTTCATGCAAGCTTCATTGGGAGCTAAAATGTTCAATGCAGAAAATCAATTTTACGAAGGGAATACACTTGGAGCCATGAGAAGATCTTTGGTAGAAGACCAATGGTGGTCTGAAGAAGAACCTGGTGATGGCACTAATCCGGCAGCAGCTTTGAGTCAATTATTTGGCTACAATACCAACAATGACTTTTACCTGGAGGATGCTTCCTACCTAAATGTGAGAAGTGTAAACTTAGGTTATACCTTTCCAAATTTCTCAGACGGAAAAGGGAT
>NZ_ATMR01000131.1 GCF_000427335.1 Winogradskyella psychrotolerans RS-3
AATATGTTTTCTACTTGCTCTAAAGAAGGATTTCTCGTCCAATCTTTCATCAAGCGCATTAAGTGACTTGTGAATCATAGGCTTATTTTTTCAAAATATACCTTGATATAATTCCCGTCAGATTCAAAAAGTCGAACATTCGCCAATTTTACAAACCAACATTTATCTCCATCTTTAACAAAGACCTGGTCGTTTAAAGCAAGCTTGTCTTTAGGAGCATCAGTTGTGAATTCGTCCTCTTTCTTTAATTCCTCAAGTTTTTTCTCAAGCTTTTTTAAGGTCTCGGTTAATCTTTCCGGTTCAATTGGCTTCAGTAAATAGTCGAGTGCATTTACCTGAAAAGCCTGTAGCGCAAATTCATCATAAGCGGTAATAAATACGACCAAAGGAACATAGTCCAATTCCTCAAGAAGATCAAAACCAGTTTTCTCTGGCATTTGAATATCTAAAAAACTACATCAGGCTGTAGGGATTCTATCTTTTCTTTGGCTTCATCTACATTTGGTGCTTCGCCGAGAATTTCTATGTTGTCATTTTGGCTGAGTAAGCTGATAAGCTCTTTTCTGGCCAATCTTTCATCATCTACTACTAATACGCGCATAATATCTATATTTTCCTCT
>NZ_ATMR01000132.1 GCF_000427335.1 Winogradskyella psychrotolerans RS-3
ATTGTGCTGTTTTCATTTGCACCTCCGAGATGACTTCATGGTCAATTAGGGGTTGTAGCCTTTCCATTTCAATCTTGGCATTTTCAAGTTTTGCTTTTTCTACCTCTACTGCAGCCTGTGCATTTTTGAGACGCTCTACATAAGGCAAGGCATTAATACTAAATAATAGCTGCCCTTTTTCTACAAAATCTCCTTCATCCACATGGATCTGATCCAATAAGCCCTCAACTTGTGGACGGATCTCAACGTTTACCTTGCCTTCTATCGCTCCCAAGTATTCGAAAGTAGTGACGGCAGAATCTTTCTGAACAGTGGTAACTGGTAATGAAAGTGTTTCTACTTCTACCTGCTCTCCCTTACTGTCGCAAGAATAATTTACCGAAGAAATCATTACAATTATCGGAATCAACAAAATGTTCTCGTTGAATATTGATTTTATTAGTCTCATTATTTATATAAAATTTTATTATTCTTATGGTCTGGTTTTTTAAAATTGACCATTTGAATGATTTGATT
>NZ_ATMR01000133.1 GCF_000427335.1 Winogradskyella psychrotolerans RS-3
GTCTACTTCCTCAATATCAGAAGAAACCACCCAGGCAGCATTGTTAACCACTGCATCCAATTTACCAAAGCTACTTACAGCCAGTGCTACTAATCGCTCTGCACAGCCATTCTCCTGTAAATCTTCAATATGAAGGACAGCGTTTTCAGCGCCTATGATTTCAACTACTTCCTGGCCCCATTTTTCTTCCAGGCCATGAATCACCAATTTGGCACCCTCTTTTGCACTTCTGAGGGCAATGGCCTTACCTATACCGGTAGTACTACCAGTAACGATAATTACTTTATCCTTTAAGCGCATGGTCATACTGGTTTCAATACACTTTTAATCACCTCACCATGGTGCATTTTCTCAAAAGCTTCTAACCATGAAGTTACAGGCCAAACGCCTCCTATTATTGGTTTCACGTCTAAAATACCAGCACCCATCATGCCAATAACCTTTTCCCATATAGGCCAGTTATGACTGAAACTACCTTGTAAACGTACATTTTTCTGTACGATAGGATCCAAAGAAAAATTACATGGTT
>NZ_ATMR01000134.1 GCF_000427335.1 Winogradskyella psychrotolerans RS-3
TATATATATATATATATATATATATATATATATATATATATNTNTNTNTTTTTATTTTATAAATACTATTTTATTTACAATAAAAAATAACTTCTATCTAAAAAATTAGCTAATCTTCATTTGCCACTTTTTCAACATCAAAAGGTTTACCTAAATATACCAATTTAAAACCTTGTCCTATAGCTTCTGTTTTCGTCTGATGTACTGAAATAATATGAAGCTCCCCTTCATCATCTTTTATAAACAGCGGAATCGTATACTTATCTTTACTCGCCATTTCTATAAGACTTTCGTAATGTGCCGCATCATCTATCTCTATTTCTTGTATTGCAGGATATTTGCGCGTTACCTCCATTAAATTAATATAGTCATCTGTTGGTGAAAATAAACCTTCTATTGGGCTTTTTTCTGGGAAGTTCATTTCATCTGAAGTCACTAATCTATACGAACCATTTTCTCCAAATTCTTTGCTAAATTTTTCAATAACATAAGCATTGATATCTGAATTTCCTGTCATAGCCATAATATAGCCAACATCATTTAATTCTATATTATCAGAAAGCGTATCTGAATAGATATTGCTATTTAAAGCATCTAAACCTAATTCGTTAGCCTTATCTATATTATTTTGATTGCTGTCTATTAATACGACATGTCTTCCGTTATTTACTAAATAATGACCTAATAATCGTGGTAATTTAGAAGCTCCAACAATTAAAATCCCATTAGATTTTGTTAAAAACACACCGACTAATCTTGCAAATAAACGTGCTGTGGTTGCATTTAATAAAACGGTTCCTAATACAATCATAAACACCAAAGGTGTAATGTATTCTGCTCCCTCTACACCTTGTCGCATTAATTTACTTCCAAAAAGAGACGCAATACCAGCTGCAACTATACCACGAGGCCCAACCCAACTTATAAATAGCTTTTCGTTAAGATTTAGTTTAGAGCCCTGAGTACTTACAAATACAGCCAATGGTCTTATGACAAAGACAACAACAGCAAAAAGTATAGCCGTATCCCAAGTGTAAAGTAGAAGTAAATCTTCAATATCAATGTTTGCCGCTAAAAGAATAAATAAAATTGAAATTAATAATACGCTCAATGATTCTTTAAAGTATAATAGTTCTTTTATATTGTCTAGTTTACTGTTTCCTAATACCATACCCATAACTACAACTGCTAGTAAACCAGACTCGTGTGCAAATAATTCGGACTCTACAAACACTAATAATACAGTAGAAAGTGACACTACATTCAATAAATAATGTGGAATAAATTTTTTGTTAATAGCAAATGCTAGTGCATGCGCAAACGTAAAACCGAATGTGGTACCAAAGAGAACAATTTTTCCAAATTCAATTAGAGCTGTTTTAGTAAAACCACTATCTCCACCAACACTAATAAATTCAAAAACTAATACGGCAACTAAGGCACCAATAGGGTCGATAAGAATACCTTCCCATTTTAAAACCGTAGAGACATCTTTTTTAAGTGGAATATTTCGTAAAATTGGTGTAATTACAGTTGGACCTGTTACAATTATTAAACCGGCAAATAAGAAAGCCAAATCCCAACTTAATTCAAAAATAAAGTGAGCAACGATTCCTGAACCAAAAAATGTAATCGCAGAACCAACAGTAATTAGCTTGGTTATTACTGGACCAACATTTTTTATTTCGGCACGTTTTAAGGTTAAACCACCTTCAAATAAAATAATACTAATGGCTAGTGACACAAAATAATACAAACTATCTCCTGGAAATAAGCCTTTTGTACCGTTCCAAATTGGCTCTATCCATTTGGAGCCGTCTTCACTTAAGAATTCTGCAGCAATTGGCCCAACCAAAAGTCCAATTAAAATTAAAGGTAAAATAGCTGGGATTTTAAATTTCCACGCGACCCATTGCGCTAATATTCCAAGAATTATAATTCCGGCTAGTTCTATCATTTATGTTCTTTTTGCGTGAAAATACTAAATTCTATTTTTATAGAAAGCTTCATTTTAAGTTATGAAAATGATTCGTAGTTAAAGTTAATCTTTATTATCCTCTTCTTTTTCTTCAGATTTATAATACACCCGTTTTAAACTCTTCTTTAATAAGGTAAACCTATAAACTCCAATAATAAAAAAAACTACACTGAATACCATTGCTGTAAGCGCTAAATATTGAAAATTGGCAAAGTCTTTAAGTTGGTATAAAGCAATAGCTCCTAATAATAAGTATAAAGAAGAACGAATATAAGATAAAAGCGTGCGTTCATTTGCCAATCGTGTACGTTCTATTGCTAAATAATCTCTAAGAATAACTTGTTGGTCTGGTTTAAAATCGCGACCAAATCGTAAGAGTTTAATTTTCTTAATTTTTAGAGGTGATTTTGATATGCGTTTCATTATTAATTCATTTTGTCATTCTAAAAGTAAATATTTTTTAGAATAGATCGTAGAATATACAAGTCTTAATTGTTAAATATCCTCTAATTTATGAAGACTAACAACAATTAGTCTTAAAGCTTTTAGTAATTTGCATGACTTTAAAAAATTTCATAAATGCAGTTATATCCAATACAATCCGGAAACTTTAAGCTCGATGGTGGTGCTATGTTTGGTGTTGTACCAAAATCCTTATGGCAACGTACTAATCCTGCTGATAACAGCAATATGATAGACATAGCTGCACGTTGTTTGTTAATTGAAGATGGTAATCGCCTTATTTTGATTGATACCGGAATGGGTAACAAACAGAGCGATAAATTCTACGGCTATTATTTTCTATTTGGAGATGATACTATAGATAAGTCATTAGCCGCTCATGGATTTCATCGCGATGATATTACCGATGTATTTATGACGCATCTACATTTTGATCATTGTGGAGGCAGTATTCAATGGAACAAAGACCGAACAGGTTACGAATCTGCTTTTAAAAATGCTCATTTTTGGAGTAACAAAGATCATTGGAAATGGGCAACAGAACCTAACAGACGCGAAGTCGCTTCGTTTTTAAAAGAAAACATTTTGCCAATCGAAGACAGTGGACAATTAAAATTCACTTCAGTTCCTGAGCATCATATTCTAAAAAATTCTGACTTAGGATTTGATATTTTCTTTGCCAATGGACATACCGATAAGCAAATGATTCCGATGATTAAATACAAAGGAAAAACCATTTGTTTTATGGCAGATTTATTGCCAACCGTTGGCCATTTACCATTGCCTTTTGTAATGGGTTACGATACAAGACCTCTATTAACTCTTGATGAAAAAGAGTTGTTTTTAAATATGGCTGCAGACCAAGATTTCTATCTCTTTTTAGAACACGATGCACATAACGAAATTATTACGGTTAAACACACTGAAAAAGGAGTGCGACTTAACGAAACATTTACAGCAAACGAACTATTTAATTAAAAATATAAAACAACAATAAAATAAAAACATGAAATTTAATTATAGAATAATAGCCTATTTAGGATTTGCAGGAACCCTATTTTTAGGATGTGGTAGTACTAGTGAAATTCTTTCTACACCGATAGAAAACATAGATTCTTCACCTTTAAAAGTAACAGAATTAACGGATGCTGAAGCTAAAAACTGGGGACATCTAGACCTTGTAAATGACACCATCCCTGGTATGAGTGTTGACAAAGCCTACTCTGAAATTATTAAAAATAAAAAGGAACTAAGGTCATTGTTGCCGTTATTGATTCTGGTATTGACATTGATCACGAAGATCTAAGAAATGTATTATGGACCAACGAAGGTGAGATACCAAACAACGGAATAGATGATGATAAGAATGGCTACATTGATGATGTACATGGCTGGAATTTTTTAGGTGATGGCTACGATGAGCAGTTAGAATATGTTCGTTTAATAGCAAGTGGAGACACTTCTAATCCGCGTTATGATGAAGCTGTAGCTTTACAAAAAGAGGAATATGAAACATATATTGGTGCTAAAACAAGATATGATCAAATTTTGAATGTCTTAAAAAATGCTGATGAAAAATTAGCAGCACACTTAGGTAAAAAAGAATATACCATAGAAGAAGTTAACGCTATTAAAACTGAAGATGAAGCCTTAGGACAAGCGATTCAAATTGCACAAAATATAAACGCTAATGGTGGTACTTTTAAAGATGCTACCGCTGAAATTAGTGAGCAATTAGAAAGTTTTAACGAACGTTTAAACTATCACTTTAATGTTGACTTTTCTGGTCGTACGACTAAAGATGATATCAATGACTTATCTGATATGGGCTATGGAAATGGAAACGTTAAGCCTGTTAAAAAATCAGAATCTCACGGAACGCATGTTGCAGGTATTATCGCTGCAGAACGTAATAATGGAAAAGGAGCAAATGGTGTTGCTAATAATGTAGAAATTATGTCAGTTAGAACTGTTCCTAACGGAGATGAGTACGATAAAGATGTTGCATTAGCTATTCGTTATGCTGTGGATAATGGAGCAAAAGTAATAAACGGAAGTTTTGGTAAATCGTTTTCTCCTCATCCAGAATGGGTAAGAGATGCTATTAAATATGCTTCAGATAATGATGTCGTATTTGTACATGCAGCTGGTAACGACAGTAAAAATGTAGATGAAGGCGCTAATTTCCCCGATGATAATGTTGATTTTGTTGAAATCTCAAACACATACATTAGAGTAGGTTCATTAACCTCAAAATATGGTTCTAAACTTGTCTCTGGTTTTTCTAATTACGGAAAAAAGAATGTAGATGTTTTTGCTCCGGGATCTGCGATCTATTCAACGTTTCCAGAGAATGACTATAAAAGTATAAGTGGTACATCTATGGCATCACCTTCTGTAGCTGGTGTGGTTGCTTTAGTGCGTTCTTACTACCCTAAATTAACTGCAGCACAAGTTAAGCAAGTCATTTTAGAATCAGGATTACCAATAACCTCTAAAGTTGTCGTTGGTGGTGATGCCTCTAACGTTAAGTCATTTTCAGATTTATCTACATCTGGTAGAATAGTTAATGCTTACAACGCTTTAATTATGGCTTCAAAATTATAATAATCCTTTTCGGATTACATTACACTGATTGGGTTATTTAGTCAAAATATCTAGATAACCCAATGAGTTATAAAATCTTTATATTTATTAAAAACAAATGATATGAAACATTCCCTTCTTAGTCTTTTTTCTCTTTTAATTTTGGTCTCCTGTGGTTCTGCTGAAAAAACGCTCCAAAGCTCTAATTCAGTAAACGCTGCGACTTTTGGGTATTGGCAACAACACGTAGATTATGCCATGGAAATTGATATGGATGTCAATAACTATCAGTATAAAGGAACTCAAAAATTGGTTTATACCAACAACTCACCAGATGTACTTAATCGTGTGTATTACCATCTGTATTTTAATGCCTTTCAGCCAGGTAGTGAAATGGATGTGCGCTCACGTACTATTAACGATCCAGATCGTCGTGTTGGTGATCGTATTAGTAAGCTTCAACCGAATGAAATTGGCTATATAAAAGTAAATTCATTACAACAAAACGGAAAAGCTATTTCTTATGAAACTGTTGGTACTGTTTTAGAAGTAAAGTTAAATCAACCGATTCAACCTGGTGAAAAAGTAACTTTTAACATGGATTTTGATGCTCAAGTTCCTGTTCAAGTGCGTCGTTCTGGTAGAGATAATTCTGAAGGTGTAGCCTTATCTATGTCACAATGGTATCCAAAATTAGCCGAATATGATGATGAAGGTTGGCACGCAGATCCATACATAGGAAGAGAATTTCATGGTGTTTGGGGAGATTTTGATGTAAAATTGACTTTAGACGCAGCTTATATTGTGGGTGGCACAGGATATCTTCAAGGTGAACCAGCAGTTAAATCAGGAAAGAAAACCCATCATTTTAAAGCTCCTAAAGTACATGACTTTACTTGGGCTGCAGATCCAGATTATATTCACGATACATTTCAAATGCCAAATGGTCCATTGCTTCACTTCTATTACAAGAAAACATTAGATCAAAAGTACTTAGATAATTGGAAGAAGTTACCAGCTGAAACAGCAATGCTAATGGATTTCTTTAGTGAACATATTGGAGACTATCCATACGATCAATATTCAGTAATTCAAGGTGGAGATGGAGGTATGGAATATGCCATGTCTACATTAATTACTGGTGAGCGAAGCTATGGAAGTTTATTAGGTGTTACGGCACACGAGTTGGCTCATAAATGGTTTCAATTTATACTGGCTTCTAACGAATCTAAACACGAATGGATGGATGAAGGCTTTACAAGTTACATTTCTAACTTAGCGATGAACTCTCTTAGTGAAAATAAAAAATCTAATCCACTTTCTGGTTCTTACAGAGGCTATTTGGCTTTAGCAAATTCTGGTGTAGAGCAACCCTTAACCACACATTCTGATCGTTATGCTACCAATAGAGTATATGGAGCTGCAGCTTACAGTAAAGGTGCTGTGTTTTTAGCGCAATTAGGTTATGTCATTGGAGATGACAACTTAGATAAAACTATTAAAAAATACTTTGAAGATTTTAAGTTTAAACACCCAAAGCCATTCGACATTATTAGAACCGCAGAACGCATCACAGATTTTGAACTCGATTGGTATTTTATAGATTTTGGACAAACTACAAATACTATTGATTACGGTATTGCTTCAGTTGAAGGTCAATCAATCACGCTAGAACGTATTGGTTTAATGCCAATGCCTATAGATCTTTCTGTAACTTACACGGATGGTACTACTGAAGATTTTTATATTCCACTACAAATGATGCGTGGAGAAAAACCAACCTCAGCAACTATTATTAATGATTGGGCTTGGGCAATACCAACCTATTCATTCGATGCTAAAAAAGCTGTAAAATCAGTAGAGATTGATAATTCTCAAATGATGGCAGATGTTGATAGAACTAACAATGTGTTTACAATTGAATAAACACTTGTAATATAAATGAATCAAAACCGCATCATGTTGATGCGGTTTTCTATTTTTGTTAAACTAGATTAATTAAAAGTGAACTTTAACTATTCAAAAAAAGATAAACTCAAAAGTAAAAAGCTCATAGAGCAACTTTTTACTGAAGGAAAAGCTGTGACTGCTTATCCTCTTAGGTTGGTGTATCTTAAAACTGAGTTTGAAGATGACTCACAATTAAAGACAGGTGTTTCTGTAAGTAAGCGATTGCATAAAACCGCCGTTTCTAGAAATAAAATTAAACGTTTGCTTCGTGAAGCTTATAGACTTAATAAACCGTTATACTTTAACAATAGTTCTGCTTCTTATGCGTTTATGATTTTGTACCTTAGTAAAGATGGAACGACTTTTGAGAAACTAGATCATAGTATAAAATTATTGTTTAAAAAATTTTTACTTAAAAATGAGCCCTTCATAGAACACTTAGATGTTAATACTTCTGACAAATGAAAAGGGGTTTGTTAACAATTTTATCCTTCAATCGACACATGAAAAATCTTCTACATAAAAAAGTATTATTTCCTGTATTAGCTGTGCTTATCTTTTTTGGCACTACAGCTTTTAAAAATGATTTTTTTGAAATAGCGAAACAAATAGAAATATTCACAACGCTTTTTAAAGAAATCAACATGAATTATGTGGATGATACCAATCCTGGAGATTTGATGAACACTGCTATTAAGAGCATGTTAGACGATTTAGATCCTTACACCCAATTTTATAACGAACAAGACGTAGAAGCCTCTAGAATTAACAATGCAGGTGATTATACAGGTATTGGTGCTAAGGTATTAACGCTAAAAGATAAATTGGTTATTGTTGAGCCTTATCAAAATTACGCAGCGGATAAAGCAGGTCTTAAAGCGGGAGATGAAATTATTAAAGTAGATAAAGTTACCGTTGCCGATTTTAAAGATGATGCGGCCAACTTATTACAAGGAGCAGCAGGTACAGAAGTTTCTGTAACTTACAAAAGACAAGGCAAAACCAATACAGTAAAAATTATTAGAGAATCGCTAGAAATTAAAGCTGTACCACACTACTCCATGGTCGATGAAAAAACCGGTTATGTAGTCCTCAGAAAATTTAATGATAAAGCCTCTTCCGAAACTATTAGTGCTATTAAAGCTTTAAAAAATCAAGGAGCCACGCAATTAATATTAGATTTAAGAGGAAATCCTGGTGGTTTATTACACGAAGCAGTAAACGTGACGAATATTTTTGTACCTAAAGATCAATTGGTTGTAACCACTAAATCTAAAGTAAAAAAATACAATAAAACGTATTATACGCAACGCGACGCTGTTGATACTGAAATTCCATTAGTCGTATTAATTGATGGTAAAAGTGCTTCGGCAAGCGAAATAGTTTCTGGTGCTTTACAAGATATGGATAGAGCTGTAGTTGTTGGTACACGAAGCTTTGGAAAAGGCTTGGTACAACGACCTAAGCCATTAATTTATGGTACACAAATGAAGATTACAATCTCTCGATATTACACACCTTCCGGACGTTGTATTCAGGCTTTAGATTATTGGAATCGTGATGAAAACGGAAAAGCCACAAGAACCACACAAGAAAATTATAATGCATTTAAAACCAAAAATGGACGTAATGTTTTTGATGGCGGCGGCGTAGAACCAGATATGGAGGTTGAGTTTTCTAAGCATACAACAATTACTAAAGCTATATCTAATGAAAATTTAGTTTTCAACTTCGCCACTGAGTTTTATTACGATAATAAAATAGAAGATTTAAAAAGCTTTTCACTGTCTGATTCGGACTTTAAAAATTTAAAAACTACATAAAAGCAAGCGGTTTTAATTTTGAAACTAAAACTGAAGTTGCCTTACATGATGCCATAAGAATCGCTGAGGAAGAAGAACTAAAAACGGTTATTAATGCAGAATACAACGATTTAACTCAGGCTTTACAAGCGTATAAATCTAATGCTATTGATGCCAATAAAACACAATTAAAAGCACTACTTACAGACGAAATAATTAAACGTTACTTTTACAGTGAAGGTTTATACGCGTATTACACCGCTAACAATTCAGAAATAAAAAAAGGCCTAAGTATTCTTAATAATCCTTCTCAGTACGCAAGTATTTTGAGATAGCACATAAATTATTTATATTTAACCTCATAAATTTTTTCTATAAGTGAGAAAACTATTATAAAAACATGAAACCCCTAATTATCTTTTTATGCTTATGTTTTCAGCTCTCCTTTTCTCAAAAAGAATTGAAGCACGAAGTCTATTTTGAAACCGATCAACACGATATTCCTGAAACAGAACACAGCAGATTATTATTATTTTTATCTAAAATTGAAGATATCGATATAGAAAAAGTAACTATATATGGTTTTACAGATGATAGAGGTAGTGATAATTATAATCTCGTTTTATCTCAAAATCGTGCAGATGCCATAAAAGAAGTATTTTCTAATAATGAATTTGACGAGTCAAAAATGACTAATGTTGATGGAAAAGGTAAAATATTAGTCAATATTATTAAAGAAAATGACCTTAATAAAATACGTGGTTTAAACCGTAAAGTTGAAATCGTTGTAACTCCTGTTTTTCCACCAAAACCTAAAGAAGAAAAACCAATAGTAGACAAAACTGAAGATTTATTAAAAGGAGATTTAAAAGAAGGAGACAAAATTTTACTAGACAACTTATTATTTAGAACAGGGTATAGCTATCTAACAAAAGAATCTAAAGTTGTACTCGATAGAATTGCAGAAATTTTAGTAGAACGCACCAATGTTTATTTCACTATTGAAGGCCATGTATGCTGTACACAAGGTGAAAGAGATGCCATTGATCGTAAGACTAAAAAACGAAATCTATCTGTGGCTAGAGCAAAATATATATATGATTACTTAGTAGATAAAGGTGTTAAGCATTACCGTATGAAATTTGCCGGTATGCGAAGAAAACAACCTCTTGGAGGCGAACCTCAATTAGATAGACGTGTCGAAATTTTAGTGACGCGTATTTACGAAAAGAAATAATTAAGATTTAATCATATTTATATGCGGAATACCATCTTCTAGGTACCCTTCTCCTACTTCTTTAAATTCTAAATTATTATAGAAGTTTTTTAAATACATCTGTGCGGAAATCCTTATAGTAGTTTCGTTATAATGCGTTTTAATAGCCTCTATAGAAGCCTTCATAATAGCGTAACCATATTTAAATTTTCGTGCTTTTTGTTGCACAACAACCCTACCAATACTAGATTCTTCAAAATAATAGCCTGGTTTAAAAATACGTGTGTAAGCCACCAAAATATCATTTTCATAACCTAAAATATGAAGTGCGTTTTGATCCTTTCCATCAATATCTTGGTACACGCAATCTTGTTCAACTACAAAGACTTCACTTCGTAATTGAAGTATATTATAAAGTTCTTGCGTTGTTAATTCGTTGAATTTTTTTGTTATTAGATGTAGCATTAGTCTTGTACAATGACCTCTTTAGGATCTTCTTTATTAAACTCTGGTTGAATGGTAACATGGTTAATATTAAATTCATCATGTAAGACCGTTTCAATGTCTAAAAGTAAATCATTAAACGCTGTCGTAGGAATGTCTTCTGTTAAGTCTAAATGCGCTTCTAAATGCAACTCATCGTCACTTAAATTCCAAATATGTACATGATGTAGTTTACTAACTTTAGGTAGCTTATTAACCGTTCTTACCACATCTTTAATATTAATAGTATCTGGTGTAAATAGCATTAACATTTTAGTAGATGTTTTTAATAAATCGTAGCCCACCCAAATTAAATACAAGGCAATTAATAAAGTTAATAAACTATCTACCCAAAATAATTGGTAGTATTTCATCAATAATCCACCAATTAATACAGCCACACTAGCCAACATATCTGTAAATAAATGCAAATACGCGGAACGCATATTGATGTTATTTTTAGAATCCTTTCTTAATAATAGAACACTCAAACCATTTCCTATAATAGCTATAATAGCTAACCAAATAACTAAGTTAGATTCTATTTCTTGAGGATTATTAAAACGTTTTACAGCTTCAAAAATTAAGATAATTGCGACTATTATTAACGTACTAGCATTAACAAAAGCAGCTAAAATTTCGGCACGTTTATAACCAAAAGTTCTATTAATCGATGCCTTTTGCTTAGATAAACGCGCAGCGACATAACTAACAATTAAAGAAATAACATCGCTAAAATTATGTAAAGCGTCACTCAATAATGATAAACTCCCTGAAACGAGTCCACCTATAACTTGAGCTACCGTAATAACAATATTTAATACTATTGAAATTAAAAGCTTTTGACCCTTTAAATCTTTTGGACTGTTAGAATGGTTATGAATGTGACTCATTTTATATCAATTTAAAATTGATATTAACACGATGCCGGAATCTTATCCACACGGTTTTGATGACGACCACCTTCAAATTTAGTTTCCAAAAAGGTATCCACCATTTTAATGGCTTGTGGAATCGATGTAAAACGTGCTGGTATACATATAATATTAGCATTATTATGTAAACGTGTTAATTCTGTGATTTCATTCGTCCAACACACACCAGCTCTTACATGTTGATATTTATTAGCGGTCATGGCTACTCCATTTGCGCTTCCACAAATAAGAATACCAAAATCTACTTTTTTAGCCTCCACATCTTTAGCAACAGGATGTACAAAATCTGGATAATCTACACTATCTAGACTGTCTGTTCCATAATTAGTAACAGTATAGCCTTTAGCTTCTAAATGTTTTACAATGGCAAATTTATAATCTGGTCCTGCGTGATCGTTTCCTATTGAAATAGTCATAATAAATTGTCTTTACTTATTAGACATCAAAGTTAATAATTGCTTACAACTAAGCATAACTTATAAGGGCTTACTTATTCATTAGTTTTAAGTTTGAAAATGCGTTTTTAGATTGTGTCTATTATCACTGTTCATAACTCTATATAAAATGACCAGTAATTGTTAATATCTGTTTACAACTATTGAAAACAAAAATTAGGATTATTCAGTTATTTTTCCAAACCAAAATTAGAAGTTATAAACCTAATTAGTTAACCATTTTTTTAAAATAAGTTATCAAACTAAAACGTTGTGAAATGAACAGTATTTTTAAAAATACATGTTAGTCAATTCTATTAACATTCGTTATTAACAGTTGTTAATAGCTTTTTAAATTCGCTTAAAAATGAAGCGTTTAGATGTAAATTTAATGTTAACTAAAATGTTGTAAAATGTAAACTACGAGTATTCAAAATAAAACTTCAAAAAGTTATAGCCACTATTAACATACTATAATAACCACCATTTATTTTTTAAATTTTAAAAGAAAACTGATTATATGTATATATATGTTCATAACTGTAAATTTTTAAAAATATTAAGTTTTATGAATTTCATTATTAAAGTACAGTTAAGTAGAAGTAATAAGATAGAATACGTTTCTCTTAAATAGAATAAGGAATTGGTCTTTTTAGTAAAGTTTGTTTAAGTACTATTTTTATACTTTTATTTATAGCATTGTAGTGTTTAATGCGCATTTAGTATTAATTTAACCTTAAAGAAACACCATTAAAAAATTAAAACGTAACTTTGTACCAAACTTAATAACCTCTCTTCGCTAACGTTAAGTTTTAAATAAGTTGTTGTTCTTAGACTTATTGCAGAATCTAAAGGATTTGCTAAGCTTATCTAGAATAACAAATAGAATAAATAGATTACAATTAATACATGACAAAAAAGAAACACAGGAAACCTTCAAATAATAAGATTTCCAACCTTACAAATACAATTCTTAGTATTTTAAAAAAAGACAGAAACTCAACATTTAACTATAAACAAATTGCAGCAAAATTAGGCGTTAATGATGCCAGTAGTCGCAATCAGATTATAAAGAAACTTCAACAACTCAAAGCAAAAGAAGAGATTGAAGAAGTAGATCGCGGTAAATTTAAAGCAGTTGTTAACAATGAATATCATACTGGTATTTTAGATTTAGCAGCTAAAGGCAATGGTTATATAATTTCAGATGATTTTGAAGACGATATCTTTGTGGCTTCAAACAATATTAACAAAGCCTTAAATGGTGACGAAGTAGAGTTCTACGCTTACAAACGAAAACATAGAGGCAAACAAGAAGGAGAAATCACCACTATTATAAAACGTGCAAAAACGGAATATGTTGGTACCATTCAAATTCATGATAAAAAAGGATTTGCCTTTGTTGTAGCAGATAGCAATAAAATGTACACCGACATTTTTGTGCCTATTAATAAAATAAATAAGGCAGAAGATGGTGATAAAGTGTTGGTCTCTTTAGAAGATTGGCCAGAAAAATCAGATTCACCTAATGGAAAAGTTATAGAAGTTTTAGGGAAACCTGGAGAACACAGCACAGAAATCCATGCTATTTTAGCAGAATATGGCTTACCATTAGAATTTCCAGAAGAGGTTGAAGCCTTCGCTAATAAAATTGATACGTCAATTACAGCTGAAGAAATTGCTAAACGACGTGATATGCGTAAAGATTTAACCTTTACCATAGATCCTAAGGACGCTAAAGATTTTGATGATGCATTATCCTTTAAAGTATTAGATAATGGTTTATATGAGATCGGAATTCATATTGCAGATGTTTCGCATTACTTACAACCAGGAACAATTTTAGATGATGAAGCTTACGAACGTGCTACGTCTATTTATTTAGTAGATCGGGTAGTGCCAATGTTACCAGAGATATTATCTAACGGAGCCTGTTCATTACGTCCACATGAAGAGAAATATACCTTTTCTGCGGTGTTTCATATGAATGATAAATGCGAAATTAAAAATGAATGGTTCGGTAGAACGGTAACGTATTCTGATGCGCGTTTTGCATATGAAGAAGCCCAAGCAATTATTGAAAATAATGCTACAATTAACGAAGTTGAAGTTTTAAAGAATACAGATAAAATTGATACTACAATTCCGGCTGAAGTTTCATTGACCGGTGCAGTATATCAAACGTCTGTAGAGGTTGCTCAGGCTACAATTAAAATGAACCAATTAGCTCGAAAGATGCGTACAGCACGTATGCGAGATGGAGCTATTTCTTTTGATAAAGTTGAAGTTAAATTTAACTTAGATGAAGAAGCAAATCCAATAGGTATTCACTTTAAGACCAGTAAGGATGCTAATAAAATGATTGAAGAATTCATGTTATTAGCCAACAGAAAAGTATCAGAATATGTTGGAAAACAGAAACCTGAGAAAACTTTTGTATACCGTGTACACGATGAACCAGACGAATCTAAATTAGCACAACTACAAACGGTTGTGGGTCGTTTTGGACATAAATTAAATTTTAAAGATAAAGGTAGTATAGCATCATCTTTAAATAATTTACTAAAAGATGTTGTTGGTAAAAAGGAACAAAATTTAGTAGATACGTTAACGATTCGTACCATGTCTAAAGCCGAATATACTACACACAATATCGGTCACTATGGTTTAGCATTTGATTACTATAGTCATTTTACATCACCAATTCGTCGTTATCCAGATGTTATGGCGCATCGTTTACTGCAACAGTATTTAGATGGCGAAAAATCGGCTAATCAAGAGATTTACGAAGAAAAGTGTAAGCATTCTAGCAATATGGAATACTTAGCAACAAGAGCTGAGCGCGATTCTATTAAATACATGCAGATTCGTTTTATGCAAGATCATCAAGACGAAGAATTCTTGGGAGTTATTTCTGGAGTTACGGATTGGGGAAT
This sequence comes from Winogradskyella psychrotolerans RS-3, assembly GCF_000427335.1. Classification (GTDB taxonomy): domain Bacteria; phylum Bacteroidota; class Bacteroidia; order Flavobacteriales; family Flavobacteriaceae; genus Winogradskyella; species Winogradskyella psychrotolerans. Next base: position 14,783 of record NZ_ATMR01000134.1, read on the forward strand.
TTACATCGAAATTGTGTCTAATAAATGTGAAGGTATGGTAAGTGTTAGAGATATGAAAGATGATCACTATCAGTTTGACCAAGACCAATACGCCATGATTGGCCAAAAAACAGGAACCATGTACCAACTTGGTGATGAGGTTATTGTAAAAGTTAAGAATGCAGATTTAGTTAAAAAGCATTTAGATTTTTACATGGTAGGTAAACCAGAAGCGTAAATAGTTCTGTAAAATTTTCAACCTAAAAAGGGACTTATAAATAAATTTTTAATAGATGATTCTTACCACTACTAACTCTATAGAAAACCATAACATCATAGATTATTTAGGCATTGTAACAGGTGTTGCCATAAATAAAGAAGCTATTGCTATGGGATTTAGTATGTCTAAATATTACAATAAGTTACAAGTTAGTATTGAGACTGTAAAAGAAGAAGCGTTTCAAACCTTACAAAATAACGCAGCTAAGCTTAATGCTAATGCCGTTGTGGGCATTAAAATAGAAATCGAATTAACAACCTCTAATTATGCAATGGTTTCTGTAACAGGAACTGCAGTAAAAGTTGCCGTGTAATGAAAACAAGTACAAAAGCTGGCATATACGTTTTTATAATATTTGCCGTTATTTATGTGATTATCAGATTTAGTATTCAAGCTATTTTTGTAGATATTAATCAAATGGTTTTAGCAGTGTTATCTGCTGTATTCACCATTATTTTAACTCCTCAAAGACGTATTGTTAAAAAACGTTCTGGAGAGGAAATTCAGTTAAAATGGTTATTTATGAAAAAAGTATTTACCTTAAAATAAGGATGTTTTATGAAAAAGATAGGTTTAGTATTAACGTTAATTTGTACGTTATTTATCAATGCTCAAGATTCAATTGAAAAACAAGTTGGTGAATTTTCAACCGTAAAGGTGTTTGATTTAATCCATCTTAAAATGATGGCTTCTGATGAAAATAAAGTCGTCATTTCAGGTAAAAACAGAAATGATGTTGAAGTTGTAAATAATAACGGAAAGCTTAAAATACGCATGAATCTTAGAGAAAGCTACGATGGTGATGATACCGTTGTAATACTATATTTTACTACTGTAGATGAAATAGATGCTAACGAAGGTGCAAAAGTAACTGTAAAGGAGACTATAAAGCAATACGAAATAGATTTAAGAGTACAAGAAGGAGCAGAGATTACAGCCGATTTAGAATCGACTTATGCTAATTTTAGAGCCGTAACTGGAGGTATTATTAATAGTACAGGAAGTTCGAAAAATCAAGATATTTCAATTTATACTGGCGGCGTTTTTAATGGTAAAGATTTTATTACCGAAAAGACAGACGTTAGTATTAACGCTGCTGGAGAAGCTTATATTCATGCAACTGAATCTGCTAATGCTAGAATTAAAGCAGGTGGAAATGTCTATATTTATGGTAAACCAAAGCAAGTTGAGGAGAGTACAATTCTTGGTGGTAAAATAAAACGTATGTAAGTTCCGTTGAGTTTCTTACATTTGTGTAAACCGCAAGTTTTACATGTTAGACGATATCTTAACAGCCATTCCCTTTGGAATAATTTTAGCCTTTACTATTGGACCAGTTTTTTTTGTACTATTAGAAACTAGTGTAACCAAAGGCATTACTAGTGCCATTATATTTGATTTAGGTGTAATTTTCGCTGATATCGTTTTCATCTTAGTTATTTTTAAAAGCACAGATACACTTTTAGAAAAAATAAAAGACGATCCAAAACTGTTGGTTTTTGGTGGTACTTTACTGGTTATTTACGGATTAATCAGTTTTATAAAAACTTCTAAATCGTTCCGATCTATTGTAAGAGAACATCATAGAATTGAACTTCCTAAAAAGGATTATGGTAAGCTTTTTGTAAAAGGATTTCTACTCAATTTTATTAATATTGGTGTGCTATTAGGCTGGTTAGGGTTTATAGTGATTGGAACTTCTATTACAACGTCTGAAAACGGCGTAACTATCTTTATTGTAACCATGTTAATAGCTTATTTTTTAACAGATCTGTTTAAAATAGCAGCTGCAAAACGGCTCAAAAATAAACTCACACCACGACGTATTTTCAAAACTAAAAAAATTGTAGCCTTAGTTATTTTGGTTTTTGGTATTATACTGTTAAGCCAAGGTCTATTTCCTAATCTTTATGAAAAAGGGATAGAACAGATAGAGCTTGTTAATCCTATAGATTAAGCATTTCTATAATTTTTATTGACGTATAAAGTACGTACTGAAGTTATTTTATAATATTATTAGTAAATTCAACACCATTGTATTTATGTTTAAAATAAGTTATAGAATGACATATAGACTACTACTAGTATTTTTTTTATTTCCTTTTTTAGCATTAGCGCTCAAACTAATAACAGTACTGGTGAATTAAAAGAAATATCATTTTCAGAACTCATTAGTGAATTAACTAACGGCAAAGATTCTATATTTTCTCTTAAAAATGCCATCGTTAAATTTGATAAAGCAAAGAGTGAAAGGTATAGCTTATATGAATACAGATTTAAAGGGAAAAAGTATCCTACTGATACCATTCATATTCATAAAACTATCAATTTTGATAATGTTCATTTTGATGATAATACAAGTCCTTATAGCAACTATGCATTTATTAATTTTCGTTTTCATAAACCTATTCAATTTACTAATACTTCAGATGTAATATTTTTCCATTGTAAGTTTGATGATACATTTACTCGTAATAGTTCTGATGCAACAAATTCAACTATTTATAATTTATTTTGGTTACATAATTGTACGTTTAACGCTGAGGTTGATATCCTTGATTTAGGGGAAAAAGGAGAACTTAACGTTATTATAACCTATTGTACCTTTAATTATTTAGGTACCGATGATTATAGCTCTACTTTTAAAAGACCATTACTTCAAATAAGTATTTCAGAGGGCTCCGGATTAGGTTTCAAGTATAATGTCATCAATTATAGTAATGCAACGTTTAGTATTCAAAGCTTTAATACAAAAGACGTGTATTTTACAAGGAATCAGATCCATTCTAATTTTTGGAATTACTTATTTCTTACTAATTCTGAATTTTTATCATTTATTAATAATACTATTAATACAGATTTACTTTTCGGTATTGACAAAATACAAGCTGAATATGAAATGCAATGGCCTATTACCAATCATAAGATCATACCTGCTCATTATATTTTTGCCAATAGTGAAAGTTTAAGTGGTTTGAACAATAAAAAGTTTGATTCACTTTATACTAACACTAGAGTTACAGATGAATCGTATTATAAAAATGAATTGACTCTACTTAGTAAATTTCATTCTTATTTTACTGATTTTCACGATAGGCAGTCGGCGAATGATGTATACATTAAAATAAAGCATTTAGAAACGGAGCGATTAGAACATCTTTATGAAGATGATAAATCATTTAAAAACTACTTTGAAATGATTGTGAATCGGTTTTTAGAACGCTTTTCAGATTACGGAACAAGTCCTTCCAAAATAGTCATATCTTCCTTTAAAATTATTTTAATTTTTGCTTTTTTATTTCTGTTTTCAACTAATTCTTGGAATAAAATTAACCTCAATAGATATAATAAAGGCATCACACAATCCATCAATTATTTTACAACAGATGCTACTATTATTAAAGCGTATGAGATAGATGAAAATAGAATCCTTCAAAATACAAACACAAAAGCAGCATTAGTAACTAATAGAAATCATGTACCAAAAGTGTTTTCATTTTTTTCGCTGTTATTTATAAACACTCAAACGAAACTAATAGAAATTAAATTATCGTTTTGGAACTATCTTAACGTTGTAAAAAATAGCTGGCATGAGTTATCATCATTCAAAAGAGTGGTTTATAGTTTTTTAATAGGAGTCCTAATGCTTGGGTATTTACTCATAAAGGTACTATCTATCTTATTTAATGCGTTAACGCTTAGTATTAATTCATTTACAACCTTAGGTTTTGGGGAAATTCCTATTAAAGGAATCGGTCGGTATTTAGCGATAGTAGAAGGCTTTATTGGTTGGATCTTTCTAACCTTATTCAGTGTGACTTTAATCTCTCAAATATTAAGTTAGATTAGAAAAACACCTTATCGAAGTTGAAGGTTTTTTGAAGTTATTAAAGCGATAAGGTTCAAAATCTTGTAACCATTAATCTAAAATTTCTTAAAATTTGAAAGATGAAAAAGCCTCAACAAAAATAGAAAGCTTTTTGAGATCATTAAAACGTTAGGATTCGAATCGCGTAACTATTAATCTAAATTTTCTTAAAATTTGAAAGATGAAAAAGCCTCAACAAAAATAGAAAGCTTTTTGAGGTCATCAAAACGTTAGGATTCGAATCGCGTATCTATTAATCTAAATTTTCTAAAAATTTAAAAGATATAAAAGTCTCAATATAAATAGAAGGTTTTTTGAGGTCATTAAAACGTTAGGATTCGAATCGCGTATCTATTAATCTAAATTTTCTAAAAATTTAAAAGATGTAAAAGCCTCAATATAAATAGAAGGTTTTTTGAGGTCATTAAAACGTTAGGATTCGAATCGCGTATCTATTAATCTAAATTTTCTAAAAATTTAAGAAATAAAAAAAGCCTCTAAGATAACTTAGAAGCTTTTTGAGGTGTCGAGCGGATTCGAACCGCTGTAGATGGTGTTGCAGACCACTGCCTAGCCACTCGGCCACGACACCCTTTATTCCTAAAAAAAGGAATCTCATAAATTTAAACTTAATTTAACGAGAGCGCAAATATAAAAATTATATACGTTATACCCTAAATAGCTTTACTTTTTTCGCTTTTGAGTCATTTTTATCGTAACCATCTCAACATCACCACCAATTGGCGGATTAATTTTACTAACCGCAACTGTAGCTTTAGTAATTAACGCTTCTTCAATAAAAACACGATTCAAAATACGCTTGGCAACCGTTTCTAAAAGTTTAGAAGGTTTTGCCATTTCTTCTCTAACAATTTTATTCAGTAACACATAATCTACAGTATCACTTAATTCATCAGATACTGCTGAGGTTTGTAAATTAGCCTTAACTTCAATATCTACTTTGTAATCACTACCAATAGCTGTTTCTTCTTTTAAACATCCGTGATTAGCAAAGACTCTTATGTTTTCAACCTTTATAATTCCCATAGGACAAAAATAATATAAAAGATATTAGACCGCTTCACTTTTAGAATCAAGAACAAAGACTAAATTTTAACTAATTGATAAACAGATGTATATTATTTAAATTTTTTGCTTCGCATCTTTAAAATCTGACCTATTTATAAATATTTTTTCATAAATTATGAACCATTAGTTTCTCGATAAACCTTCCTTACTTTAAATTAATTTGATTGTTAAGTATTGGTCACTGAGCGTAGTCAGGTTTGGTCATTAAGCGCAGTCGAAGTGACATTTACAATAATTATGTAAAAATATAAAACTCAAATAAAACCCGAATTAGCATCAGTTACCGCTAATAAGTCTTTTTTCTTGGTTCTTGGTTCTCAATTCTTACAGCGAAGCGATCTTTGCTTTTTCTAACTCGTAAACAAATCAAAAATGTTACTCATAGCACTAGTTTTAGCTTTATAAAACTCAGTATACGTACACTTTTTACAAGTTACCGATGTAAATTTTTTATTCTGAATATCAAATATTTTAGAAAACGTACCACCAGTGGCTCGCATCTGATCGACAGTACAGGTGTTATTATTGCATTTCGGACATTTATAGTTCATTTTAGTATTCGGTTATTGATTCATACTATCAGTCTAAAAAAGTAAATAAATGTTACAATTTGTTTAATTTTACCACCCGGAATAATGATGTTGCGTTTTGTTGTTGTGTATAGATTCTACCCAACAGCTAATACCTAACAGCTAATACCTAAAACATGTCAGAAGAAAAAAAGCACTCAATTTTATTGAGCATATTATAGAAGAAGATTTAGCGAACGGTTTATCTAAAGACAAGCTACGTTTTCGTTTTCCACCAGAGCCAAATGGGTATTTACACATAGGTCATACCAAAGCTATTGGTATAAGTTTTGGATTGGGTGAAACGTACAATGCACCTGTGAACTTAAGATTCGACGATACAAATCCTGCAAAAGAAGAGCAGGAGTATGTGGATGCTATAAAAAAAGATATTGCTTGGTTAGGTTACCAATGGGCAAATGAATTGTACTCGTCTGATTATTTTCAGAAGTTATACGATTGGGCAGTTCAAATGATAACAGATGGTAAAGCCTATGTTGATAGCCAAACCTCCGAAGAAATTGCACAACAAAAAGGAACTCCGACGCAAGTAGGAACAAATAGTCCATATAGAAGTCGTAGTGTTGAAGAGAATTTGGATTTATTCCAACGTATGAAAGCTGGGGAATTCCCTGCTGGTACACATATTCTGCGTGCTAAAATTGATATGGAAAGTCCAAATATGCTCATGCGAGATCCTATGATGTATCGTATTATGCATACCGAACACCATAGAACAGGTAACGATTGGTGCATTTATCCGATGTACGATTGGACGCATGGGGAAAGTGATTATATAGAACAAGTGTCACACAGTTTATGTTCTTTAGAGTTTAAACCACATAGAGAGCTTTATAATTGGTTTAGAGATCATATATACGATTATGCTAAGGAAGCATTACCAATGCCACCTAAACAACGCGAATTTGCACGTTTAAACCTAAGTTACACCATAATGAGCAAGCGTAAGCTATTACGTTTGGTTGAAGAAGGTATTGTTTCTGGTTGGGATGATCCACGTATGCCTACGATTTCTGGTTTACGTCGCCGTGGTTACACACCAAATTCTATAAGAAAGTTTATTGATAAAGTTGGAGTTGCTAAACGTGAAAACGTCATTGATGTATCACTTTTAGAATTCTGTATTCGTGAAGATTTAAACAAATCTGCGAATCGTGTTATGGCCGTTTTAGATCCGGTAAAAGTGGTGATTACTAATTACCCTGAAGACAAGGAGGAATGGTTAGAAGCTGAAAATAATCAGGAAGATGATTCTGCAGGTTTTAGAAAAGTGCCTTTTTCTAGAGAAATTTATATTGAAAAAGAGGATTTTAAAGAGGAAGCAGGAGCTAAGTTTTTTAGACTGCAAATTGGAGGTGAAGTGAGATTGAAAAATGCTTATATCATTAAAGCTAATAGTGTTGTAAAAGACGATAATGGAGAGATAACAGAAATCCATTGTACCTATGATGAAGACACCTCTAAAAAAGTAAAAGGAACATTGCATTGGGTGTCTATAAAACATGCAATAACTGCAGAAATTAGAGAATACGATCGTTTGTTTATGCACGAATCGCCAGATAGCGATAAGGACAAAGATTTTATGGAATATGTAAACCCGAAATCTTTAACGCTAAAAACAGCTTATTTAGAACCAAGTTTGGCAGATGTTAAAGTAGGTGAGCAGTTTCAATTTCAACGTTTAGGCTATTTTAATGTGGATGATGATTCTACAGCTGAAAAATTAGTATTTAATAAAACAGTTGGCTTAAGAGATAGTTGGGCAAAGCAAAAGCCAAAACCTCAGGCTAATGAAAATCAAAATAAACCAAAGCCGAATTTACAAAAGCGTTCTGCTATAAGTGTGATTCAGCAATTAGGGAAGAAATACACCAACTTAGCTGAAGAAAAACAACTAAAAGCAAAAGCTGAAATAGAAGTGCTTGCTAACGATGTCGCTTACGATGAATTAGAGCCTTTATTTGGTACAGCTGTAAAAAAAGCAGGTACACGTATCGCAACTTTAATTGCGTTAAAAGTGATGCTTAAAAATGGATTAGAACGAAATGATGCTATTAACGAGTTTATTGAGAAGGCTAAAGAGGATAAGAATGCCATTTTAGTTGCTGAGGCTTCGGATATTTAATATTTATATTTTCTTATTATTTTAATGTACCTACAAGGTTTTCAAATCCTTGTAGGTATTTTTTTAAAAAAATTAAATAATTTAAAGTAGTTTAGGGTGTCTAAATTTAAAATTCAAATACATGAAAAAAATTACGCTCATTCTAACGTTACTTCTTATTGGAACTACCGTTTTTAGTCAGACTATTACTGGCAAAATTGTAGATATTGATAATAATCCTATTCCTTATGTTACACTTCAGATTGGTCCAAATTATGGAGTTATAACTAATGAGGAGGGCGTTTTTACACTAGAAACAGATAATTTTTCAGACTCGGATAACGTTTCAATTTCATGTTTGGGGTATAAATCATTAGAATATCAACTTTCAACATTTACAAAACCAACATATGTTTTAGAAGATTCTATAAGTGAGCTTTCAGAAGTTTTTATTACAAACAAACTTTTGTCTATTGAAGAAATTTTGGAAAATGTGAGAGCAAATATTTCAAAAAACTATCCTGTAAATGATAATCAAAGGATTTTTATGAGAGAAAGCAGCAATTTTAATATTAAAGATTTTGACTTTGAAGTTTCAAAATCTTCCAATTTCAACAGAGCAACAATTAAAGACATTAATAAAAACTTTGAGATCATGAGTCAAAGGATGGTGAATAGTGATTCTAAATATTTTGAAGATACCTTATTAGACTTGTTACATATTGCAGATAGTACACAGAGTCAGATTATAAAAGCAACTAAATTAGTGAATATTGAAAAAGATTTATCTACTGATGCGGTGAATGGTAAATTAATTAAAAGTGTACTTAATGTGTTAGATTCTTCTGCAACCTACAAATTAAAAACGAGCATATTTACGATTGAAGATTCGCTTAAGGTAGGAAAAATTTTAAAGGAAGATTCTGATGCCAAAAAAGGAAAAACGACTGTAATTAATAATAAGGTATCTAGGATTATTAGAAACAATTCACTGGTAGAAAACTCAAATTTAGATTTTATATTCGAAGATAAAGGCTACGAGTATTCAATTGACGGAATCAGTTATCTCAACGATGAAGCAACTTACAGCATTAGCTTTAATCCCACAAAACGTTCAGCTAAATACACAGGTAAAATGTATGTAAACACGTCCGATTTCGCAGTGGTAAAGCTAGAATATGAATTTGCTGAAAATAGAACGGGTTCTAAAATGAATCTTAAATTTTTAGCAGGCTTTAAGTTCGAAGAAAATGCGTATCGTTCTACAGTGATTTTTAAAAAGAATGAGAATGCTGTTTATGACTTGTATTTTATCAGTCAAGAAAATGGAAACTATGTTTATATCAACCGTTCGCTTAAATTTATTAGAAACAATACCGCTGAACATACCGATAAACAACAGTTAAAATTAAAGTTTATGATCGAACAAGATTATATAGCTAAAAGTGAATTATTCTTTATAAATAAAGGATCATTGCAAGGTGATTCAGCTTTTAAAATTACTAAAGAATATCCGATAAGTTATATATCAAAATATGATCCTTTCATTTGGAAAGATTATAGTGTTCTTAGCCCTGTACAAGAAATTATAGATTATCGAACGAACTAATAAAGCTTGAGGTTTTAACAATTATTTGAGATAGACTGAATTTATAAAGACCTAACTTGAGCTAAATATTGTTAATTATGGATAAATCACAAAAAATACTCACAAAAATCTCTATAGTAACTAGAGATATTGAAGAAAATTACCCAGAACTTCAAAAATATTTAAGCGAAACCAGAAGTACATTGCCTAATGGTTCTAGTGAAACTGAAAGTTTAGATACATCAGATTTAGAAAATTATCTCAATGAATTAAAGGAAATTCGAGATAGATATAAAGAAGAAGGCCACTGATCATAATATATTTTTAACCATAAAAAAA
>NZ_ATMR01000135.1 GCF_000427335.1 Winogradskyella psychrotolerans RS-3
GCATGATTTTGAGGGTTGTCGTATTACCCTGTTTCCTTGGTCTGGGATAACTTTTCATGCACCTGCCGCACACTGCCCTGTTCTACGTCCCATAAAACGGCCAATACTTCTAGTTCTGCTGCTGTTGGTTTGTCTATCATCTATAGTACGATTTATTTCGTATCAAATATATACGACAAATTTTCGTAAATTACAAATTATACTACGATAATTATCGTATTAAAATAATAATCGAAAATATCCATGGTAAGGATTTTTTGATTCTGAAAGTAGCTGCGTAATTTTACGACATGTGCTTATTAACATTTAGCTGGAACCAGCATCCGGAATACAAATTAATTCTAGTCGCAAACAGGGATGAGTATTTTAACCGACCTACCAAAGGCCTCCATCAATGGGACAATGGCATATTTGCTGGGAAGGACTTAAAAGGGGGAGGTACATGGCTGGGCTTCCATCCCAATGGTAAATTTGCTGCTTTAACCAATTTTAGAGATCCTAAAAACGAGAAGCCATTAAGCAGAACCAGGGGTGAACTGGTTACCGGCTTTTTAAAATGGAAATTTATCTCCTGAGGCTTATCTGACTCAAATAGAAAAAATTAAAAAGGACTACAATGGTTTCAATCTATTGGTGGCCGAAAAGGATGAATTGATGGTGTTTTCCAACCATGGTGGAGACATACAGCAAGTGCCTTCTGGAATCCATGGCCTCTCCAACGCCTTTCTGAACACCCCCTGGCCAAAAGTTGCATCTGCCAAAGCCGATCTTAAAAACCTGTTGGAGCAAAAACCACCTGCCCTAGAGGATTTAATTCAATTAT
>NZ_ATMR01000136.1 GCF_000427335.1 Winogradskyella psychrotolerans RS-3
GAACATCCATTAACAGAGCAGCGGAAGCCATGACGATCTTTGCCGTTATTTGTGCTGCAATCTTTCCATTGATACATATGGGAAGGCCGTGGATTGGAGCCATTTGGGCGCTTCCATTGCCAAATACATATGGATCACTGTGGGTGAATTTTAACTCTCCACTACTATGGGATGTATTCGCGATCTCAACTTACTTCTCTGTATCCCTTGTATTTTGGTATATCGGTTTGATTCCTGATTTTGCTACTATTAGAGATAGAGCTACAGGAATTAGAAATACCATATATGGTGCATTGAGTTTTGGATGGGATGGTGGTGCTAAGACCTGGATGAGGTATGAGAGTGTTTCACTTATCCTTGCAGGACTTGCAACTCCCTTAGTACTTTCTGTACACACAATTGTATCCTTTGACTTTGCTACTTCAGTAATACCTGGATGGCACACTACTATCTTCCCTCCTTATTTTGTGGCAGGTGCCATTTTCTCAGGGTTTGCCATGGTGTTGTCCTTGATGATTGTCACCAGAAAGGTATTTAAGCTTGAAGACTACATTACAATGGGCCATATTGAACTGATGAATATTGTAATCATCGTCACTGGTTCTATTGTAGGTATTGCTTATATCACTGAATTCTTTATCGCTTGGTATTCCGGTGTAGAAGCAGAACAATATGCATTTATTAACAGGATGTTCGGACCTTACTGGTGGGCATACTGGTCTATGATGACCTGTAATGTGATTTCCCCACAATTGTTCTGGTTCAAAAAAATCAGAACCTCAATTGTAGCTACTTTTATATTATCTATAGTGGTGAATATTGGGATGTGGTTTGAAAGGTTTGTTA
>NZ_ATMR01000137.1 GCF_000427335.1 Winogradskyella psychrotolerans RS-3
TGGCCCGAATAAAGGGCGTTTGGTAATTCCTGCCAATCACAGTTATGATGACCCTAATGGAAATGTAAGAGGAGGGCCTTTTGAATACGGAGCCCATGTCATTTTTAGTGATGACCATGGAGCTACCTGGGAACTTGGTGGATCGATCAAACCTAAAATGAATGAAAGTCAACTGATAGAAATGGCAGATGGTTATGGTACCCTATTAATGAACATGCGGTCTTATTTTGGTAAAAATAGGAGGGCATTGTCTGTTAGCAGAGATGGTGGAGTTACTTGGTCTGATCCGGTAGAGGCAAGCGCTTTAATTGAGCCGGTCTGTCAGGCTGCTTTCATACGTTATTCCTGGCCAGAGGATAGGACTGGTGATTTGGCTTTGTTTTCCAATCCTGCAAGCACAAAAAGAGAGAACATGACCATCAAGCTAAGTAGGGACAGCGGCAGGACTTGGGCCGCATCCAAAGTGCTCTATACAGGCCCATCGGCTTATTCTGCTTTGGCAGCTTTGCCCAATGGCGAATTTCTATGTTTGTATGAAAAAGGAGAAGAGAATGCTTATGAAAAGTTAGTGTTGGCTCGTTTGTCTTTGGATAACTTGCGATAAGATAAAAAGACCTAAAGAACAAAACCCCTCTCCGCATAATGGCAGAGAGGGGTTTTTAATATTTTAACCTGAATTAAAAGAGGTTAATAAGTACCGTTCGTTAGCT
>NZ_ATMR01000138.1 GCF_000427335.1 Winogradskyella psychrotolerans RS-3
TATCCCCTGTGTGCCTTGAGTATACTTTCTGCCATGGTGGCATCTCTTAGCAGTTGGGCATGAAAAACAGTTGGCCCCATGCTGTGAGCATGTGCTCCCATGGCAGTATTGAATTTAGCCAGATAGGCATCGTCTTTTTCAGGGATTTTCACTTTTGCATACAGTTGGCGGGCCCTTCTATCTAATTGGCTTAAGGCACCAAGCCCTTGCCGGCTAACCATATTGGCATACCTTCCTGGAACATTGGCTGCTATTACCTTTTGATTACGATCCTTTGCCAAATTTACCAGAGGGGCATAATCCGAATAATTGTGCCATGCTTTACCTTCATGGATTAGTTTGCTTTCAGAAATCAGTCCTGCAAGGTATTCATTCAAGACCATTTGCACATCTCTTTCAAACATCTCCATACTTAGGGTTACAGATTCATAGCTATCCAATAATCCTTTGTACAACTGGTATTGAAGGACATGCCCAAGACTGTCATCATGTTCCTCCCCAAAAATAATCACATCGGCATCATTGACTTTTTCTCT